>CAXSFV010000026.1:0-48416 GCA_964236795.1 uncultured Armatimonadales bacterium
TTTTCGCTGATCTCGTACCACTTCGGCTCGCCGGTCGTCTCGGCAAGCTGGCGGGACATCTCGCGCAAGGACACAGCGCGGGGGTCGAGGGCGCGGTAGACGCGGTGGCCGATGCCGGGGATCTTTTTGCCGTCGGTCAGCATCTGGGTGACGATTTCATCCGCTTTGTCCGGGGTGCCGATCTGTTCCAGCAGATTCATCACGTTGACGTTGGCCCCGCCGTGGAGCGGGCCGGCGAGCGTTCCGATAGCCGAAGTCACGGCGCTGTACATGTCGGTCAGCGTGGCGACGGTGACGCGGGCGGCAAATGTGGATGCATTCAGTTCATGGTCGGCGTGGAGAATAAGCGCAACGTCAAGTGCATGGGTTGCCGTTTCATCAGGAACTTTGCCCGTGAGCTGGTGCAAGAAGTTCGCGGCGGTGGACAGGCCCGGCATCGGCGCGACGGGTTCCTCGCCTTTTCGCAAACGATCCAGTGCCCCGACAAGCGTTCCCATCTGCGCCGTCACGCGCAAAGCTTTGCGCTTGTTGGCGTCCATCGACTCGTCGCCTTCGTCCGGGTCGTACAAAGACAGCAGGGAAGCGGCCGTGCGAAGGGCGTCCATCGGCGGCGCCGTGCGCGGGAACTGCTTCAGCAGGGCCATCGCGCCTTCGGGGATCGTCCGGTTCGCGGACAGCTCGGACTTCAGGGCAGTCAGCTCGGCTTTGGTGGGCAGGCTGCCGTTCCACAGCAAGTAAATGACTTCTTCAAACGTCGTGTTCTGGGCCAGATCGTGAATGTCGTAGCCCCGGTAGATCAGCTTGCCGTTGACCCCGTCCACGTCGCAGATGGACGATTCGCCGGCAATGACATCTTCCAGCCCTTTTGCAAATTTATCGTCAGCCATTGGGAAAAACCTCTCTTAACAGCCTCGGCGTGTGCGAAGCCGCGCCGTATATTCTACCCATTTTCGGGGGCGGCTGTCAAACTTTTTTCAGCCGTTTGCGGCAGCGCGGCGGGGTCATCGTCCCATTTCCCGGCAACCGACATTTTGGTCCCGCAGCAGGCGCAGACCCCAATCATCGCCCGGCGTCCGTTCTTCATCAGGGTCCGGGTCGGCGTCAGCATTTCTTGTTTGGCGCGGCAGCGCACGCAGTATCCGGTCATGGCAGCCTCGTAGAATTACTGGGGATGGGAGGATAAGGCGCCATTATATCCGCCAACAGGGGAGTGTGTCAAGGAAAACGCCGGTGAACAATTCGGATAATTTCGGCGTCTTTTACTGACAACCGTGCCATTCAAACCGCTCTTGTGGAACAATACCATTATGCTGCTGCCAAAGACCCCGTGCATCTCCGTTGCCTTGCTGTCGTCGCTTCTTGCCGTCGGCGCTGCCCTCTCGGCGGCGCTGATCACTCCTACCCGGCCCGCCGCTGCCGACACGCCGAGGGCCGCCACGAACGCACAGGTCAAGACGCTCTACGCCGAGAAATGCTCTGCCTGCCATAACCTGCCCAGCCCAGCCGAAAAAGGCTACAACCGGGCCGAGTGGCAGCGCACGGTTAGTACCATGCTGACCAAGTACCATGCCTCGGACGAGATCGCCCCAAACGAAGCCGCTCAGATTGTGGACTATTTGGCGACTTTCGCGCCAAAGCCGAACGCTGGCAACGGACAGCGTCCGAGCAATCCATGGGGCACCGATAACTTGGATGTCTGGACGACTGCGCCGGTGGCTTCTCGCGTCTTCAATTTCGAAGCCGGCAGCCTCGCGGGTCTCGCGCCGGCCGGCTCCGGCACGCCCGGCCCGTCCCCGCTTTGCGCCATCAAGCCCGACACGCCCGGCGCAGACAGCCTCGTCGCCCACCTTTCCGGCCCGAACTTCCGGCCCGACCGCTTTGCTGTCCTGCTGGACAAATCCGACCGGGGCAAAAACGTGGATGTCCGGGTCCGGTTTCGCATTGATTCAGGGAAAGTCAGCCCCGCCGTCGGGATCGTCTTCGGCTACACCGCGCCGAACCAGTACACCGTTCTGCGCTGCAACCAGGCGTTAGGCGACCTCGCGCTCATCCAGATCGCCGGGCCGGTCCACACGACCTTGCAGCAGACCCCGATTATCCTCCCAGTTGCTCCCGTCGCCGCGTCTGTCGCGCCTGCTTCCGCGCCCGCACCGCTCCTTCCCGGCTGGCATACGCTGCGTCTGCTCGTCCATGACGGCCAGGCACGCGGCTGGATAGATATGCAGAAGCGCATCTCCATTGCCCTGCCTGCTGACACCACCGGCAGCGTCGGCCTCTGGACCCAGGGCAACACGTCCGCCTCATTCGACGATTGGACTGTTGACTGCTACGACCCCGCCCCCGGCAGCCCCGCGCCGCTGAGTTAGAAGCCGGTAAGACTCCCCCAACTCCCAATAATGGGGGAGCATGATCCTAATTAGAGTAGCTCGTCTTGACTCTGACTCCCCCGTTATTGGGGGCCGGGGGGCGTTCTCTGATAAACTGGTATTGGTTCGTCCGCGTCTGGTATCATGGGGAATGACCGAAGCAAGCAAAGTGCGCCGCCGGATACGCTTCTGGCTGGCGGCATTCATCCTCGGCCTGGCCCTGAGCGGCATCACGGCCATTCCCTTGAACTGGGAACTCGGCATCCTGACGCGGCTGGTCGGCCACCGATTCGGCGGGCTGTCCGACTGGATTTTTCGCGTCGCGGACGGCCTGCGCGAGACCGACGCTCGCTTTCCCTTCCTCGCCTACGGCACGGACTGGCTAGCGTTTGGGCATCTGATGATCGCCGTCGCATTCATCGGCCCTTATTTGGACCCCGTCCGAAACCGCTGGGTGATCACGTTCGGCCTCATCGCCTGCGTCTGCGTCCTGCCGTGGGCGTTCGTCTTCGGCCCCCTGCGCGGCATCCCCTTCTTTTGGCGTTTAATAGACTGCTCCTTCGGCGTCGCCGGCCTTCTGCCTCTGCTGCTGGTCCGCCGCGACATCGCCCGCCTCAGTCAACTGGAAGCCAAGGGCTGTTGAGCCTGCTCTATGTCAGCGGCCAGCCGCCGTGGCTGTTTATTGTCTCCTCAATGCTGTTCATCAGCCGGATTGTCTCGCTGAGAGCGGCGACGATGCTTTGATAATGCTTGATGTCGTCAAACGACAGCGTCCGGCCTTTGCGGTCCTTCAGCCATTTATGGCAGACCTGGTAGCCACCCACCTGAAACGCCCATACGTCCGCCGGAACGCCTTCAAAGTACTGGGCGCTGTTGATATAAACCCGGCCCGTCTGGCTGCCCTGCGGCTCCGTATACTCCACTTTGCCGACAGTGTTTTGGGCCGGATCGCCGTTCGGCAGGGCGACGGGGTAAGTCGGCTTCGTTCCGCTGCTGCGCTCCATGAGGTGCAGGCCGACCAATTCTTTGCCGAGGCCGCACAGTGTCCAGAACAATTTCGGCTGGGCGGTCAGCGGCAGGCGCGGGAAGTCTATTTTAAGGAACTCGGCGTAGCGGCTGCGGTAGGTCGGGCAGTGGAAGACGGCGTACAGGTAATGGAAGATGTCTTCCGGCCCGAACGTCGCCTGCCCGTCGCCGCGTCCGTCGGGCAGGTAGGTCAGGCCGAGCTTGGCGGCGAAGGCGGCGATGAACTCCGGTGCAAGATTGGCCTTCCGCTTCGGCGGTTCCTCCCCGGCCTCAAAAAGATGCGCCTGCTTGGCGCTGGGGTAGAGGTAGAGCGGGCAACATAGATTGCCGCCCCGATAAAAAACATTAGTATCGGCTAGTCCCTGTCCAGCAGTAACAAGATCCCATTCAGTCTGTCCTACCACTTGTCCCTGTCTGCCTGTCAGCAAATACTTATTTGGATATGCTGAATGCTTCATAGCTTCCCAAGCAGGACGACTTGTTAATATCGGGTTGTAGTAAACCCATTGCTTGTCAAACGGTCGGTAAAGATACGCTCGAATATTCGTGGTGTCATATTTCGTGTTGGCTCTCCGTTTAAGTAAATCATAGCTTGAAGAATTCGTTACGCCGTATTGCTCGTTGAATGGAGATTGTAAGCCGTCAGGCGTGTAAAACATTTCCATCCGAGCGGATAGCACACTTTTGTCGTTGTCAACAAACAAAATGTCGCGATCAGTCTTAACGCCGTTTCCGCCAACGGGAAAGATGTTTTTAATGCTCCAACCCTCGCAGTATTCATCTATACTATCGAATGCCTTTGGGGTGAAGAAAAAGAATTGGCCGAGGCAGGACTGATGCGCGATGTTGTCCATCGGCGTCCATTGCGTTGAGGCGATATCCGTTTCCAGCAGCGTCTTGTATTTTGACTTGCGGCTGCCCCAAAGCTCCGCATGATGGACGGTACAGCCGGTGTGTGCGCCCGGCTTCTTGACGAACAGGCTGATGGAGACGCCCTGCTGGATGTCAAAGACGTTGTAGGGCGGTTTGTCCGGCCCTTCTTTTTCCTTCTTTTTCGTGCTGCCGTGCAGGTCAAGAATATAAATGTCGTCAAATGTTTCCATCAAGCTTTCGCGCATTCGCCGGTGCGTGATGCCGTCCAGGAAAGTGTTGTTGGTGATGTACGCGACAATGCCATGCCCCGTCTGCTCAATGCGCCACTGGGCGAAGCGGATAAACTTGATGAAGTCGTCGTCCAAGTTCAGCTTCTTCTCGCCCAAATCCCGTTTATAATCTTCCAGCAGATCTAAAATCCAGCCGCCTTTATTTTGCGAGCTGACCGAATACGGCGGATTGCCCAAGACAACCATGACCGGCGCGTCGGATTTAATCTTCCCGGCGGCGTTGGCTTCCTCGGCAATCCAATTTGCGAACGGCAGGGTTCCCGCCGTTACGTCGCCTTCTTCCAGCGTATTCGTCAGATAAATCCCAAGCCGCTCATCGCTCTTAAAGTCGTAGCCGGACTCGGCAAGCTGTAGGCCGAGCTTCAGATGGGCCACGGCATACGGCGCGACCAGCAGTTCAAAGCCGAACAAGCGCGGCAGCAGGTGCTGCGAGACGTAAGACGACCACATGCCTTTGTTGGCGGCGAAAGTCTCGGCGATGTGGTCCACGACGCCGTGCAGAAACGTCCCCGTTCCGGTTGCGGGGTCGAGAATTTGGACCCGATGCACGTCCTGCGGGCCGTCGGCAGTCGAGATAGTGACTTTGGACGAGTCGGCAAGGCCGTCATTCAAACTGAACTCAGTTTTCAGCAGATGATCCACACTGCGGACAATATACGAGACCACCGGCTCCGGCGTGTAGTAGACGCCTCGCGCCTCGCGCATCTTGGGGTCATAGGCGGCGAGGAACGTCTCATAGAAATGGACCACGGGGTCTTCCTGCCGGGTCCGGTGGCCGAAGTCCTTCAAGATGGCTTCCATGTCGGCGCGTTCCAGCAGCTCCGCCAGGTCGTCCACCAGCCAGTCCACGCGCTCATCCAGCTCCGGCCCGGCGATGTAGCCGAACGTCTTTCGCAGGAACGGATTGGTCTTTGGGAGCTGATGCGGGGCCAGAACCCGCGTAAACCGCTCGCCCGGCTTTTTATTGCAGCGGGCGGCAAACAGGCCGTAAGCGATGGTCTGCGCGTACATGTCGGCGAAGAGTTCCGGGGTCAGGTCGTGCAGCAGGACTTTCCGAAACCCCTCAAACTGCTGGTGCAGCGTTCCGCCCTTGTCCTCTGCCAGCAGAGCCAGCCCGATGGTTTCCCGGACCCGCCGGGCCAGCTTCGCCATGCGCTCGGCCAGTTCTTTGGGACTGCCGACCGTGGGAACCTGGGCTTCAAAGAACGCTTCCAGCAGGTGACCCACCTCTGCCGCGCCATTCGGAGTCGCGACCAGCGGCTTTTTAACGCCGCCGATTTTCGTGCCGCCGGTGCCGAGACGTGCCGAAAGGCGGTGCTGCCCGCCGACATACCAGCGAAACTCGACATAGTCCGTCAAAATCAGATTGCCGAGACTTTCGCGGTAACGCTTCAACTGCTCCGAGTTTTCAATCTTGTCCAGCGGCTCGCCGATGTCTTTAGCTTCCACATACCCTAAAGGCGTTTCGCCGCGCGTGAGAATATAGTCGGGAGCGCCACACTTAATCCGCTTCGGCTCATTCGTCGCGGTGATGCCGGGTGCGAGACATTGCAGCAGTGTTTGGAGAGCGAGGCGGTAAGTATGCTCGGTTGCGTTTCCGGCAGCAAATGCCTGAGAAATCTGCTTGAAGTAGTCGGTAAAATAAGACATACAGCAAGTATACAGGAGGATGCAGAGCGTGTCAAATCACGCGCTTTGGTCAAGTGTGGTATAATTGGCTAACATGGCAATCTTGCTCTTAACTCTAGCGTCGGGTCTGCTGTTTGCGCTGAGTCTGCCGCCGTTTAATGCCGAATGGCTGGGGTGGGGCGCGTTTGTGCCGCTGCTGCTGGCGGCGCAGGGGCGCAGGCCGCTGGAAGCATTCGGGCTGGGAATGATCGCGGGGGCATTCTGCGGGGTGGTGTCAGCGGGGTGGTATCACGACACGGTGCGGCTGTTCTGGGCATATATCCCGTTTTTGTGGCTGGCGTTTTTGTTCGGTTTAGTTGCCCTGGCAGCGTCGCAGGCACCCAAGATCAGCAGGCCGATGGCGCGGGTATTTTGGGTGACATCGGTCGGCGTCGGCGGGGAATGGCTGACGTCGTTTCTGCCGCTGCCGCTGAACATTGCGCTGTGCCAGTACCGCAATATCGCGCTGATCCAGAGCGCATCGCTGACAGGCATCTGGGGCATGTCGTTTCTCTTATGGGCGGTGAACGCGGCGCTTGCCGAAGCGGTCCGGCGGCGGCAGTTTGTGCCGCTCGGCGTTTGTGCAGTCCTAGTTGTTTTATCGCTCGGTTTTGGCACGTTCACTCTGCGAAGGCCCGTCAGCAAGACGCAGACGCTGCGGGTGGCGGCGATCCAGGACTTGACGCGCGAAGAGACCGGGGACATGGCGGCAGCGCCTGCAAGCGACGTAGACCGGACGCAGATGACGCGCGATGCCGTCGGGCGCGGGGCAAAGCTCGTGGTCTGGTCGGAAGAGTCGCTCGGCGGGGAGTTTGAGCCGGCCAGCCCAAAAGACGAAACGCGGCAGCTTGCCCGGAGCCTCCAAACCGCGCTGGTGGTCGGCTATTCCGACGATACCAGGCCGAAGCCGTTTAACTGCGCGGCGTTCATTGCGCCGAATGGCGTGGTGCTTGCGCCGGTGCATCACAAAGTGCATTTGTATCTCGCCGAGCAGCAGACCAATCAGCCGGGCCATGCCGCCACAGTCATCAGCACAGACTTTGGGCCGGTGGGTCTGGAAATCTGCTTCGATAGCTGCTACACCGGCACGACCCGCGAGACCGTGGCGGCAGGAGCGCGGCTGATTGCCCTGCCGAATTACGATCCGCCGACCCCGCGCGGGGTGCTGCACCGTCTGCATGGGGCCATGCTGCCGTTCCGAGCGATTGAAAACGGCGTCCCGTTTGTTCGGGCCGACTCCAACGGCCTGTCGCAGATTGTGGACGCGCATGGGCGCATTCTGGCCCAGTCGCCGCTCTACGCCCCGGATGTTCTCGTCGCCGATGTCCCGCTTGGCACGGGAACAGGGACATTCTTTACGCGCTTCGGCGACTGGTTCGCTTATCTGTGCCTGCTTGCCGCTGTGTTTGGCTTTCTGAGTTCAAGGAAAGGCAGAATGCCCCCTAGTCCCCAGCAATGGGGGAGCCTGCCCGACTCTGTCCCCGACACGCAAAGCATCGTCGCGGGGGCGCAGGCGGCCCATGAAAAGCTCAGTGATTAGGGCCAAATCTACGGTATAATCACAATCATGGCATCATGGAAAGCATTACTCGTCGGGGCGGGCGGCATGGGGCAGAACTGGGGGCGCAACCTTAAAGCGCATCCCGATGTTGAAATTGCCGGCTGGGTGGATGTGAAGCCCGGCGCGGCGTCGTCGGCGGCGGACGCTTTGGAACTCTCAGCGGCGCATACGGGCGAAGATTTGAGCAGGGCGATTTCGGAAGTGCGGCCCGACTTCGTCGTAGACGTGACGATCCCAGAGGCCCACCACGGAGTGACGCTTCAGGCGCTGGCGGCGGGCGTCCCCGTGCTGGGCGAGAAGCCGATGGCGTCGAGTATAGCCGAAGCGCGGGAAATGGTGGCGGCGTCCGAGCGGTCCGGCAAGCTCTACATGGTCAGCCAGAGCCGCCGGTACGATGCGTCTCTTCATGCCTTACGCCAGCTTGTCGTGGATCAAACCGGGCCGCTCGGCATTCTGAACACGGATTTTTATCTGGGGGCGCACTTCGGCGGCTTCCGGGACGAAATGGCGAGTGTCCTGCTTTTAGACATGGCGATCCATACGTTTGACGCTGCTCGGTACGTCTCCGGGGCCGATCCCGTGTCGGTCTACTGCGAGGAGTTCAACCCGGAGTGGAGCTGGTACAGCGGCGCGTCGAGCGCGACGGCCTTGTTTGAGATGACCGGCGGCCTGCGCTACACTTACCGGGGATCGTGGAGCAGCGAGGGACGTGACACAAGCTGGGAAGCGGACTGGCGGTGCGTCGGGCCGCGCGGCACGGCGGTCTGGGACGGATCGCCGTCAGCCCCGCCGTCAGCAGGCGTCGTGCGCGGCACAGAGGGCTTCACCCGCGAGGCGGACATCGTTGAAGGCACAGTCCGGCACGATGCGCCCGGCGGCATCGCCGGGTCTTTGGCTGACTTCTTGAACGCGCTCCAAACGGGCGAAACGCCGATGGGCGAGTGCCACGATAATATCAAAAGCCTGGCGATGGTCTTTGCGGCGATTGAATCGTCGGCGACGGGCCGGCGCGTGGCGGTCAGCGTGTGAGGGTCAAGCGATATGCGTCCGAAGGACCATGCGTTAGAACGCACGGCTACACGGCGCGGACGCCACAAAACACCCGCTTCGCGGGGTTAAGATGAAGACGCGGAATAATTCTGTTCCTAGTGCCGCGAAGCGGTACTTCGTGGCGTCCGCGCCCAATAGCCGTGCGTTTCAACGCATGGTCTTTCCGTCAATTCAGCATCTTTCCATGACCCTTTCTCCCTACTGGCTCCTGCTCCTCACGCTCCTCCTGCCGCTGCCTTACAGCACCGACCGGCGCGGACGGCGCACGCCCTGGGTGACGTACATTTTGATTGCCGTCAACGTCGTCGTGTTCTGCTTCACCGGGCCGCTGACTTACGCCCGCTGGGGGCTGGTGCCGAACCATCCGCACTTCATCGCGCTTCTCACGGGCATCTTTATTCACGTCAGCCTCATGCACCTGTTCGGGAACATGGTCTTTTTGTGGCTGTTCGGGCCGCATGTGGAAGAAGCGCTGGGGTGGGAGGCGTTTCTCGCGCTGTATCTCGGCGGCGGGATTGCGGCGGGGCTGCTGCACATGGCGATTGTGCTGCTGTTTGCGCCGAAGGTGGTCGTGCCGCTGGTGGGGGCATCGGGAGCGATCTCGGCGATTTTGGCCCCGTTTGCGATCCGCTTCCACCGGGCGCAGATTTGCTTGTTCTGGCTGCCTGGAGTGCTGTTGAAGTCGGGGTGGGACAAGCTGCAAGTGCCGGCGGTGGCGGGTCTGGGACTCTGGATCGCCCAGAGCGTCGGCAGCGGGGTCTATTTTCTCATCAATCCGCAGCCGGGCGGGACGGCGTACTGGGCGCATATCGGCGGCTTTGTGTTCGGACTGATCGCCGCCGAGCTGACGGGGCTGCTGCGGGACGGGCGGCAGGATTATCTCTTGCAGGACGCCCGCTCGGCGGCGTCGCGCGGCTACGAGACGCTGGACCTTGCTATTCGGAAGTACCAGGCGTTTTTAGAGCGCGACCCGAATAACGGACTGGTCCGGGCGGAGCTTGCGGGGCTGCTGGCGGCGCAGGACCATGACGAAGCGGCCCGCGAGATGCTGGGGGCGGTGCGGGAGCTTCTGAAGCGAAATCAGCCGGTGCTGGCGGCGCGGTGCGTACGGGAAGCGTCGGCCCTCCGTCTGCCGCTGGCGCTGTCGGCGCGGGAGCGGCTGCGTCTGGCAGGGGCGCTGGAGATCCAGGGCGATGTGGAGGACGCGGCGGGGCTGCTGTCGGCGCTGATCCGCGAGACGCCGGACGCGCCGGAAGACGAAATGGCCCGCTTGAAGCTGGGACAGATGCTGCGGGAGCGCGACCCGGCGGCGGCCCATGCGGTGCTGGTGGGGTTTCTCGAAAAGTACCCGAATAGCCAGTGGGCGCGGCGGGCGAGAGAGACCATGCGCTGAGGAACCATACCATGAATGGCATGGTCCGAAAACGCATGGTCCTATGGACTTTGCGTCCAAACAGATGTTTGATTTCGGCCCTTTTTGGAGATATTTCCCGTAGCAAGCACATTGACTGAGGAGAACACGAATGGCACTGGAAGACTTGAAAAATGATGTGATGATGGCGCATCTGCTGGACGCGCTGGACCACAAAAAAGACATCGGGCATTATGGGCGTTTGGTGTTCACCATGGTCGCCCGGCACTTTTTGACCGAGGACGAAGTGGTCGCCGAGCTGGCGAAAGACAAAGATTTCGGCGAAGACCAGGCCCGCTCCCTGTACACGCAGGTCAAAGACCGCAATTATAATCCGCCTCGGCGCGACAAGATTTTAGAATATCAGTCGGAGCAGGAGTTCCCGATTATCCCGAACCCGGACGACCCTGATGCCGGCAACGTCTACCGGGACTTGAACTTCCCCGACGACGTTTACAAGCACATTGAAGAGTATCGGTCGCACAAAACGTCGGCCTAACACACGGTTTCTGAGGAAGCCCCCCTGCCCCAATTCTGGGGAGCCATACGGAGTAGAAAGCCGGCCTTGTCGGTCTTTTCTCCTTTTCCGGCTCCCCAGAACTTAGGCAGAGGGGCTTTCCTGCTTTTTGCCGTCTGGCAACTCTGCCGTGTAGACCGGGGAAGTTGGCACGATTTTTGCATGATGCAGGGTGAGAGTATGGTAAAATACTGTACGCCGTGATTTATGAGCCGATCTTTCGTAAACGGAGCTTTATGGACACTCTGACTTCCCCGACTACAAATTCCCCAAAACCTCATTTGACGATCCAGCCGACTGCCGGCTGGCAGGCGATCAACCTGCGCGAATTGTGGCAGTTCCGTGACCTGCTGACGACGCTGGCCCAGCGCGATGTCAAGCTGCGCTACCGGCAGACCGCGCTTGGCGTGGTCTGGGTCATCTTGCAGCCGCTGATTGCCGCCGGCATTTTTTCGTTTGTATTCGGCAAAATGGCAAACCTGCCCCCTCCTAAAGGTGTGCCGTACTTTGTGTTTTCTTATGCCGGCTTGCTCGCCTGGAACGTGTTTAACAACACGCTGAACAAAACCAGCGGTTGCCTGCTGGCGAACTCCAACTTGGTGTCCAAAGTTTATTTTCCCCGGCTGGCCCTGCCGCTGTCCACCATGTTTTCCACGTTGATTGACTTCGGGGTTGCGCTGGCGATGATGGCGGTGCTGATGGCGATTAACCACGTCGTGCCAACCCTTGCCGTATTGCTTCTGCCGGTCTGGCTGCTGTTTATTCTTCTGCTGGCAATGGGCATCGGCATGTATACGTCGGCGCTGATGGTGTCTTACCGAGATGTCTCGTACATCCTGCCGGTCGTCACTCAGTTCCTCTTGTATGGGTCTCCGGTAGCTTATATGCTTTCCTATGCACTCACTAAAATCCCGTCTGGCCTGCGCTCTTTCTACTTGTTGAACCCGCTGGCAGGACTTTTGGAAGCGTTCCGCTGGTCTCTCATCGGCCATCAGTCGCTTTTGGTCGGCCCGGTGGTTTACGCGGCTGTCGTGAGCGTCCTGGTCTTCGTCGGCGGCGCGTTCTCGTTCAAGAAGATGGAAAGGAAGTTTGCCGATGTCATCTAATGTCCTAAGCGCCCCGGAGATCACCGCCGGAGTCTTTTCCGATACCGTTTCTCACGATGTCGCCGTGTCCGTGCGCGGCCTGTCGAAGTCCTACAGCATCGCTAGGAACGCCGAAAAGCACTCCACGCTCGGCGAAATGCTGATGCACAAGCTCAAGAACCCCTTCGCCAAAGCCGAGCGTGAGACGTTCTGGGCGCTGAACGACATAAACTTCGACATCCAAAAAGGGGATGTCGTCGGCATCATCGGCCGGAACGGCGCGGGCAAAAGCACGCTGCTGAAGATTTTGTCGCGCATCACCGAGCCGACGAAGGGGAAGATTGATTTGTATGGCCGTGTCGGCAGCCTCCTGGAAGTCGGGACGGGGTTCCACCCGGAGCTGACGGGCCGGGAGAACATTTTTCTCAACGGCGCGATTCTTGGCATGAGCAAAGGAGAGATCGCCCGGCAGTTCGACGCGATCGTTGACTTTTCCGGCACCGAGCAGTTCTTGGACACGCCGGTCAAGCGCTACTCGTCGGGCATGTACGTCCGGCTGGCGTTCGCGGTCGCTGCACACCTCAATCCCGAAATCCTGATTGTGGATGAAGTCTTAGCCGTCGGGGATGCCGACTTCCAGAAGAAGTGCCTCGGCAAAATGCACGACGTGGCAAACTCTGGGCGCACTGTCCTGTTTGTCAGCCACAACATGACCGCTGTTCAAAACCTGTGTAAGAAATGTCTATTTCTGCAGGCCGGCGTAGTCGTTTGTTACGCGAACACGCAGGAAGCCTTAGCGTCTTATGCCGCTTCGAGCAAAGTCGGCACCGAACAAAAGATCGCGGCGCGGACAGACCGGACAGGAACCGGGGAGATCAAGTGCACCGACCTCCGGCTGCTGAACGCCGTCAAGCAAAGTCTGAGAGCAGTAGAAACCAACGAGCCGTTCTATGTCGAAGTCTCCTTTGAAAGCAAGATGCGGCTTCAAGATGTGAAGATCAGTGTTGACGTGGATACGGCGGACGGCATTCGGCTGACAACCCTGTTTAGTGGTTTTCACAACCGCACCTTTGGGGTTGAAGCAGGGGTTGGAAAGGCGATTTGCTATATTGGCGGCTTGAACTTGCGCCCGGACAACTATGTTTTAAATGTTTCCCTGAGCCATGTGAGCGGACAATACGACTTCTTAAAGGAAGCAATGGTACTGGAAGTGAATGAAACGGACATCTTCCAGAGCGGGAAAATGCCGGAGAAGTCTCATGGCCCTCTGGTTGCCCACTACAACTGGGAACTAGAGTAAGCTGGTGTTAGCATTTCATCGTTGTAGACGAGTCTGGGTGTAAATTCACAAGGAAAGGTCTGGGTTGTTAATGCGTAGATTTGGATTATCTCTGACCAAGCAAAAATCAATCGTTAAACAAAAGTTGCTTGGCTTAGTAATGCAATCTCAAGGAATTCTAGAGCAAAAGAACACCGAGGAAACGCTGTGCAAGCTAAAGCATCGTGGCGAACGGATTTACATGGACTCAAGTGTACGAGTGACTGGAGCGGAATATATCGAAATCGGCGATGATACTATTATCCAGCCATACTCTCGTATAGAAGCCATAAACTACTATGGAGGATCAGGTCAGCGATTCCGGCCAAGATTGAGTATCGGGGCTAGGTGTACTGTTGAGTTTAGTGTCCACATAGGCGTATGCTACAGTGTTGAGATTGGAAATGATGTAATGATTGCTGGCCGTGTTTATATTTCCGACCATGTGCATAATTACGATGATCCAACTAAGCCGGTAAATCAACAGCCTCTTTCTGAACAAGGACATGTCAG
Source organism: uncultured Armatimonadales bacterium (assembly GCA_964236795.1). Lineage (GTDB taxonomy): Bacteria > Armatimonadota > Armatimonadia > Armatimonadales > Capsulimonadaceae > JANXMY01. Next base: position 13,679 of record CAXSFV010000026.1, read on the forward strand.
CATTGGGGATGGTTCACATATTGGTGAAGGTGCCTGCATCTTCTCAGATGTCACCCTTGGAGAGCATGTTATTGTGGGTGCAAATGCCATAGTAACAAAAGATGTTCCAGCATTCTGTGTAGTTGCAGGAGCACCGGCGCGAATCTTGCGCCACTATAATTTTGAGCGTCAGGCTTGGGAGGCCGGCCCTCCTCAAAGCATCGCCTAGCATAATCCAAAGCTATGTGAGGCATACCAAGAAAGCTTCTTAGACTTATGCCAAAAGTCAGCGTCATTATCCCAAACTACAATCATGCGCGGTTCTTGGATAAGCGCATCCAAAGTGTGCTGAACCAGACGTATCAGGACTTCGAGCTGCTGCTGCTGGATGATGTTTCCACGGATGACAGTCTAGCTGTATTTGCCAAGTACGCGGACGACCCGCGTGTTAGAATTCTCGTCAATGCGATCAACACGGGCAACCCGTTTAAGCAGTGGAACAAAGGAGTCCGTGAGGCGGAAGGGGAATATGTCTGGATTGCCGAGTCGGATGACTATGCCGACCCGCATCTGCTGGAAATCCTGGTTGCGGAACTGGACCGCACTCCGAATGTCGGTATTGCTTACTGCCAGTCGTTAGCCGTTGATGAGGAGGAAGCGCCGCTTTACAGCCTGGAAGACACAACCTCGGAACTGGATGCCGTGCGCTGGAAGCAAAACTTCGTCAGCGACGGACGCGAAGAATGCCGGAAGTATTTAATCGTCCAAAATACAATACCCAATGCCAGCGCCGTTGTGTTCCGAAAAAAGATTTACGACCGCGTTCAAGGCGCGAGCGAGGCTTACCGAACGTGCGCGGACTGGCTTTTGTGGGTGGAGATGCTGACTGAATCTGACGTTGCCTTCGTCGCTCAAACTCTGAACTTCTTCCGGCGGCATTCCAGCTCGGTGATCCGCAAAAATCAGAACACCCTCGTCGCGCCTTTGGAAAGCTACAAGGCTGTGGATCGCATCAAGCGTCTTGTCCCGCCTGATATGAAGTCTTACCGCCTCGCCTGCCTCCGCCTGCGAATAGTCTGGCTCGGCCATATCCACGGACGCCGGCTGGACAGCGGCCGGTGGCGGGAACATATTCAGATCCTTCGCGTCGCCGGGCAGGTGGATAAGTTTATTTACTACTGGCTTATTAGAAGATTTTTGGTATGTACAATTTTAGGACGATAGTGCCGCAACGCTTCATCCGCGCAGGTTATTTATGCATACCTTCTCGATTTGTACCATTTCCAACAAGCCGCATCAGTACCAAGAGATGAAGGCCTCGTTCCTGAAAGCCGGCTTCGATGAGCAGCGCTGCCGCTACCAAGTATTTGACAATTCGGCGGGGAATGCTTATGATCCCTACGCGACGATCAGCGAAGTGATGGCCGAAGCGGCGGAGCCGTATGTCATCTTCTGCCATCAGGACCTTTTGCTTGACAAAGGGGATGGATTTGATCAGCTTGTCACTCGGCTGGACCATTTAACCCGGCTGGATGCCGAGTGGGCTGTTGCGGGAAATGCAGGCTATACCGACGCGCTTGAGTCCGTGATGAGAATTACTGATCCAGGAGGCGTTCATCAGTCCGGCGATCTGCCGCAGCAGGTGTGCAGCTTGGACGAAAACTTCCTGGTGATCAGGACGGCTTCTCAGGTTCGCTGTACGCCCAGCCTGCGGGGGTTTCACCTGTACGCGACCGACTTATGCTTCCGAGCTTCTTTGGACCTGCAATCGTGCTATGTGATTGATTTTCATGTGACGCATTTGAGCGGCGGCAATGCAGCAACGGAAGACTTTGAGCAATGCCTCGACAAGTTTAGGCATTATTGGAACCAGTCCTTCTTAATCTGCGTGATCGTGACACAATGCACCCAGTTCACTCTCAGCCGCAGCCGGATTATCCGCCGCGTTCTGAGATCGGGCAAGGTCTTCGTCTGGCTTAAACAGCACATGAGAGAGTACAGCCGGGCGGCACGGGCGAAAAGACAAGTTCAGCGGAAGTATCGTTTGTTCCGAGATCTCGTACCCCGGAAAGCCGCCCGGAAGCTGGCGTCGCTGCTTCCAGGTCAAGTGCCTTGAACAGACAAAAGACCGCATTGATCACCGGCATCGCCGGCCAGGATGGCAGTCTGCTTGCGGAGCTGCTTCTCGGCAAAGGCTACACGGTTTACGGCACCACCCGTGCCCTGCTGTATGAGGGCCTGGACCGGATCAGCCATCTTCAGGGCCGGGTGCATCTGATCACCGGCGATTTGCTGGACCAGCCTTCGCTCGTGCGGATGCTGGAAGAAGCCCAGCCGGACGAAGTCTACAATTTAGCCGCCCACTCGTTTGTCCCGGCTTCCTGGACAGAGCCGGTGCAGACCGGCGAGTTCAGTGCGCTGGGCGTTACCCGGCTCCTGGAAGCCATCCGGCAGGTTCATCCCGGCATCCGCTTCTTTCAAGCATCGTCGTCTGAGCTGTTCGGCATGCCTCAGGAGGTCCCGCAGTGCGAAACGACGCTGCTGCATCCGCGCTCTCCTTACGGCGTCTCCAAAATGTATGCGTACTGGATGACGGTCAATTACCGCGAGTTTTACGGTCTCTACGCCTGCTCCGGCATTCTGTACAACCATGAAAGCGAGCGGCGCGGCCGGGAGTTCGTCACGCGCAAGATTACACACGGCGTCGCCCGGATCAAGCGCGGGCTGGACCGGGAGCTGCACCTAGGCAGCCTGGAAGCCCGGCGCGACTGGGGCTACGCGCGGGATTATGTGGAAGCCATGTGGCTGATGCTTCAGCAGGAAAATCCCGATGATTATGTGATCGCGACTGGAGAAACGCATTCGGTCGCCGAGTTCGTCGCCGAAGCCTTCGGCTGCGTCGGGCTGGACTGGCGGGAGCATGTGCGGACGGACCCAGCGTTTGTGCGCCCGCCGGAGTCAGCCCAGCTTGTCGGCGACGCCTCCAAAATCCGCGCCGCGCTGGGCTGGGCACCGAAGACAAGCTTTTCCGCCCTGGTCCGGCTCATGGTCCAGGCGGATTTAGTTCAAGCAGATTTAGCGGCTTGCGACGAGATCTAATTATGCTGCAACCTACGCCTGCCGTTTCCGTCATTATTCCAACCTACAAGCACCGCGACTTTGTGCAGGAAACGCTTCAATCCGTGTTTGCACAGACATTCACCGACTACGAGGTGATCGTGGTCAACGACGGCTCCCCCGACGACACGGCGGATGTCCTAAAGCCGCTGGCGGAAGCCGGGCGCATTCGGTACATTGAGCAGGAAAATCAGGGGCAGGGAGCCGCCCGCAACCGGGGCCTCGCCGAAGCGCGGGGCGAGTTTGTCGCGCTTCTCGACGATGACGATTTGTGGCCGCCGGACAAGCTGGAATGGCAGGTCGCCTGCCTCCGGGCCGATCCGGCGGCGGCTTTAGTGTATGGCTATCGCGAGACGTTTGGGACCGACGCCGGGGACATCAAGCCGAAAGAAGATGCGCCTTCCGGCCAGGTGCGGACTGCCTTTTTGCAGGACAACTGCATCACGTCCCCAGGGCAGACCCTCATCCGCACGGCGGCGCTCCGTGTTATCGGCGGCTGCGACACGTCGGTATGGGGCGCTGACGACTGGGATTTGTACATTCGCCTGGCCGGGCAGGGTGAGTTTGTCTACCGCTACCGGCTCGCCCTTTACTATCGCACCCACCTCAGCAACGCCTCCAAGAACACGGAGCGGATGTACCACAATAGCTGCCGGGTCCAGTACAAGCACCTGGGCCGGGTGCCGACCCCCCGGAACCTGCGCCTTTGGCTGGCCTGCCGCCGGTTTATCGTCGGCTTCACGTCAATTCACTATATGGACCAGGTCAGTCGGTGGACGGATGCAGGCGAAATGAAAAAAGCGCGGCGGCAGTGGCTCCAGCTCGTTCAAATCAACCCTGCCGTCCTGAGGAACCGCTCTGTTCTGAAGCGGTTTGTGCTTGCCTTTACGCTCTCCGCCCTGAAGCCCTAACAAATAAGCCTTTATGAACATTGCCTTGATCAGCTACGAGTACCCCCCGGACACCGCCGACGGCGGGGTCGCAACCTATGTCGGGCAGGCCGCCCGGATGCTGGCCGGACGCGGCCACGCGGTTGAAGTCTTCGTCGGCAGCCGGGAGCGCACCGAAACTTGCACTGAAAACGGCATCCTGGTCCACCGGATCAACACCGGGCATGATGAACGGTTTCGCGCCGCCGTCGGCGCGGCCTTCGCCGAGCGTCATGCAGCGGCCGCGTTTGATGTGCTGGAATGCCCGGAATGGGAAGCCGACGGGCTTGACGCGGTGCGCCGTGTGCCGGACATTCCCCTGGTCGTCAAGCTGCACACGCCTATTTCCCTGCTGCGGCGGCTCAACCTGCCGCCGTGGGGGATTGGAAACAGTGTGCGGACAGCCTCGAACCGGACACGGGTGTTTGCCGGCGCTCTGCGCCACGGCCGCCGGGTTCCCTGGATGACGCACTACGAGCGCCAGGTCCGGGACATGGACCGGCTCGAAAGCGCCCTGGCCCATGCGGCGGATGAGGTCGCGACGCCTTCCCTGTCCCTGGGACAGATCCTGACGAAACAATGGCGCCTGGACCCGGCCCGCGTGGCGCATGTCCCTAATCCCTACGCCGCTTCTGAGGCGATGCTGGCGATCCCTGTTGAAACAGCCACAAACCGCGTGACATTCTTGGGCCGGCTTGAAACCCGCAAAGGAGTGCTGGATCTTGCGCGTGCCATCCCGCTGGTCCTGCGCCGGCACCCCCAGGCGAAGTTCCGGTTTGTGGGCCGTCCGATGCCGTCTCCGTCGCCCTCGCTCGACATGCAGCAGTTTCTGGAGCGGACGCTGGCCCGGCACGCGGCCTCGGTTGAGTTTTACGGCGCTGTTTCGCTGGCCGGCATCCCCGGTGTGCTGCGGGAAACAGATATCTGCGTGTTTCCCAGCGTGTGGGAGAACTTTCCGAATGTCTGCCTCGAAGCCATGTCGGCGGGGCGGGGCGTGATTGGCAGCAGCGCCGGCGGAATGCGGGACATGCTGGAAGACGGGAAATACGGCCTGAACGTGCCGCCGCGCCGCGCCTTTGCTTTGTCGGAGGCGATCAGCGCCCTGCTGGCCGACCCCGCCCGCCGGATGGCGCTCGGCCAGGCCGCGCGGGAAAAAGTGCAGTCTGCGTACAACCTGCCGCGCATTGGGATGCTTCAGGAAGAAAGCTACCGCCGCGCGATCGAGCATCGGCGCCGGCTGGGGCCACGAACGGCCGGCTCTCTTTGAAAAGGTAAGTTCGATTTTGTCGTTCCAAGTCTCGATTATTATCTGCACCCTGAACCGGGCGGAGCATCTGCGCCGGACGCTGGAGTCGCTTGCGGCTGTCGCGGTTCCGGCGGGAATGCGGGCGGAGCTTGTTGTCGCCGACAACGGCTCGGCCGACAGCACTGAGCAGGTCATCCGGCACGGCCTCCCCAACATGGAAGTGCGCCATGTGAGGGAGCCTCGGCGCGGGCAAAGCTACGCGCGGAACGCCGGGCTTGCCGCAGCTCAGGGCGAGATTATCCTGTTCACCGACGACGACCTGCGGTTCCCGGTAGACTGGATTGAAAGCATGTGCCGTCCGATCCTCGCCGGTGACGCGGATGCCGTCACCGGCGGCGTCCGGTTTGCCCCGCATCTGGAACGGGACTGGATGACCCAGGAGCAGCGCAACTGGCTGGCAAGCACCGGAAGCATTGCCCAGGAAGATAAGCCGCGCATGGTCGGGGCGAACATGGCCTTCTCGCGCCGGGTTTTAGAGGAAGTGCCGGGGTTCGACACAGATTTAGGGCCGGGCGCACTGGGGTTTGACGATGACACGCTTTTTGCCTGGCAGCTCCTCGAAGCCGGCTACCGGATGCAGCTTGCACTGGACGTTTGCGTCGAGCATCATTTTGAGCCCGACCGCCTGACCCGGCAAAGCTTTCTGCAATCAGCGCGGAAGATGGGACGCTCCTGGGCGTATGTCTGCTACCACTGGAGCCACGACACGCCGCACCTCACGCTGCGGCATCAGGCCGGGCCGGCGCTGCGCCTGCTGCTCTGGCGCCTCCAAAACGCCGGACGCCGGCGCGGCGCGGAAGGCATCGCCGAAGCGGAAATGCTGCTCTTACAGCGCTGCTGGTTTGTCAAGCAGACCTGCCAGGAACAGGGAAAGCCGCGCTTTTATTCCCGGCGCGGCCTTCAAAAGCAAGCGCTCAAACCCTAAGCGGGCCGGAACACCGAACGCTATGAGCAAAATCAACACGATTGTCATGACCGGAGATGCCGGGTTTATTAAGCGCTACCGGATTTTCCGCGAAGCGCTGGCGGACCGATATGCTTCCGTAACCGCCCTGCCTTCCGGCGATACTTACAGCGCAACGCTGTCCGGGAAAGCCGTCAAAGCCGTCTATAAAATCGCGCGGACCGTGGACCCGAAGAAGTCCCTGGGGCTGGGGGACATGCACAAGCAAAAAACGGCGTTCCTCCGCAAGTCCCGGCAGACCGAAGAAAAAATCCGGCATCTCAGCCCGCAGCCGGACCTTGCCTTTCATTTGTTCGGCATGTACGCCCCGTTCCTGCATGGGAGCCGCATCCCCTTCACCATGACGCTGGATTACACGATGGCCCTGGCAGCGGAGCAGTGGCCGCCCTGGGCGCCTTTTCCAAACTCCGCTGCGCGTGACGCCTGGCTGACGGCGGAAAAAGATGCTTACGCCCGCGCCGCGCATTTGTTCCCGTGGAGCGAGATGGTCAAGCGGTCGCTGATGCAGGATTACGCGGTTCCGGCCGAGAAAATCACCGTGACCGGCAGCAGCGGCCAGTTCCGGGCGCCGTATGACGGGCCGAAGTCATTTGGAACACGCCGAATCATCTTTAACGGGTCGGAATGGGAGCGCAAAGGCGGTGACCTCCTGCTGACCGCCTTCCAGCAGGTGCGCCGGAGCCTGCCCGACGCCGTGCTGGTCGTTGTCGGCGCTCCGTCCGCGATTACCCAGCCGGGCGTCCTCTGCCCCGGCTATATCTCGTCCCCCGCCGAAATGCAGACCCTCTTTCTGGACTCCGACCTCCTCGTGGCTCCAGCGCGGTGCGAGCCGTATGGCGGCTTTCTCGTGGAAGGCATGAACTACGGCGTTCCCTGCCTTGTTTCAAACCACGGTGGAATGCCGGAAATCGTGGATCACGGCGTGAACGGCTTGGTGCTGGAAGAGACGACCCCGGACACGCTCGCGGAAGCCATCGTTTCCCTGCTTGGAGATCCCGCCCGGCTTGAGCGCTTCTCCGTCAGCGCGCGGGAGAAAGTGAGGACCACGCTGAACTGGGACAGGATCGCCGACAAAATCTTCGGCGCCCTCCAGGCAAGGGGTATTTTGTCCTGATGCCGGCCAACGTTTCCATCATCATCTGCACCTGCAACCGGGCGGACGACCTGCGGCAGACGCTGGAATCCATCGGGCGCCTGCCGGTGCCGGAAGACTACCACTGCGACTTAATCGTGGTGGACAACGCTTCTACCGACGATACCGCTGCCTTCGTGCGCTCTTTTGTCCTGCCGAACATGCCGCTGCGGTATCTTTCGGAGCTTCGGCGGGGCAAGGGCTATGCCTACAATGCCGGCATCGCGGCGTCTACGGGGGACATCCTGCTGTTCACCGATGACGATGTGCGCCCGCCGCCGGACTGGCTTTCCGGGATGTGCGGGCCGATCCTGTGCGGGGAGGCGGACGCGGTTGCCGGCGGGGTAATCCTGGCCCCGCATCTTGCACGGCCCTGGATCAAGAAGGAGCATGCCGAGTGGCTGGCTTCGACGGCGTTTCTGCCGCTGGGACTTCAGACGACGCTGATTGGCGCGAACATGGCGTTCTCCCGGCGCGTTCTGGAACGGGTGCCGCGATTTGATGTCGAGCTGGGTCCTGGTGCAAAAGGCCATGCGGACGACACACTGTATTCCTATCAGCTAGAAAAGGCTGGTTATCGGATCGCAATGGCGCTGGACACTGCGGTCGTTCACCATTTGTCGGAGGACCGGCTAATGCGTAAATCTTATGCGGCCGTTGCCCGCAAACACGGAGAATTTAACGCTTACCTTGCGCGGCACTGGACCCATTCCGAGCCGCGCCTGCCTGCGCTGATCCTGCTGCGTGCTTTTGCGGCTCTCTGGGCGCGGCGGCTGCTTTACTTTCCCGAATGGATGACTTCTCCGACGGTTCCCGCTTGGGAGCTGCGGCTGCTGGAAACCTGGCACACGGCCTGCTGCGCTCTCGCTGAGCGCCAAGTGCCGCGCAAGTACGAGAAGTTCGGGCTGGTGAAGCTGGAAGAACCTCGCCCGGCCGCTTCGCGGCCACCCTCTCCTTAAGCAAGCAGAGGGCTGGGGTGCGGCTTGCTTGAGCTACGTAAATACGACTTCGCGCAGCTCCGTGTCGTGCTGGTTAAACCACGCGACGGTCTTGGCGATGCCCTGCTGAAGCGTGTTCTGCGCCTCGAAGCCGAACAGCTCTTTCGCCCGCGAAACGTCCAAACACCGGCGCGGCTGGCCGTTCGGCTTGGCGGTGTCCCAGACGATCTCGCCGGCGAACCCGACTTCCGCCGCGATCACCGTGGCAAGGTCGCGGATGTGGATCTCTTCGCCCGTGCCGAGATTGACCGGCTGGTCGCCGTTGTAGCTTTCCGCTGCCCGAAGCAGGCCCTCGGCGGCGTCCTCCACATACAAAAACTCGCGGGTGGGGGTGCCGTCGCCCCACAGGACAATCTCGGTGCGTCCGGCGGCTTTGGCTTCGGCGCATTTGCGGATCAGCGCGGGGATGACGTGCGACGTGTTCAGATCAAAGTTGTCGCGCGGGCCGTACAAGTTGACCGGCAGCAAAAAGATGCCGTTGAACCCGTACTGCTGCCGGTACGCCTGGGTCTGGACCAGCATCATCTTCTTTGCCAGCCCGTAGGGCGCGTTGGTTTCTTCCGGGTAGCCGCTCCAAAGCTCGTCCTCGTGAAACGGGATCGGCGTGAACTTCGGATAGGCGCAGATCGTCCCGGTGGCGACAAACTTTTGGACCCCCATCTGGCGGGCGTATTCAATAAGCTGGATGCCCATGATTGCGTTGTCGTAGAAGAACCGGCCGGGATTGCCCTGGTTTGCCCCGATGCCGCCGACCACCGCCGCGAGGTGCAGGACGACATCCGGCCGGGCTTCTTCGTACAAACGGACAATGTCGTCGCGGTCGCGCAGGTCGTAGTCCGACGAGCGCGGGACAATCACGGTCTTGCAGCCGCGCTCCCGAAGTTTGTCTACCACAAACGAGCCGAGGAAGCCGGCGCCGCCGGTGACGACGACGCGGGTTTCCGGCCAGGAGACTTCACTCATAGTTTCCATTAACGGCTTCCTACTAGAACGTTTGGGCGGGTCTGAGTCTGGCCCAGGGACGCGATCTCCTCGTCCACCATCAGCCGGACCAGGTCGTGGAACGTCGTGCGCGGCTCCCAGCCGAGTTTGGCTTTCGCCTTGCTGGCGTCGCCGATGAGAAGGTCCACTTCGGCGGGCCGCTCGTAGCGGGCGTCGAACTCGACATAGTCTTTCCAGTTCATGCCGGCGTGCGAGAAGGCTTCTTCTAGGAACTCGCGGACGGTGTGGGTTTCGCCGGTCGCGACAACGTAGTCGTCGGGTTCTTCCTGCTGAAGCATCAGCCACATGGCTTCGACATATTCTTTGGCGTAGCCCCAGTCGCGCTTGGCGTCCAGGTTGCCGAGATACAGCTTGTCTTGCATGCCCGCTTTGATTTGGGCGACGGCCCGCGTGATCTTGCGGGTGACAAACGTTTCGCCGCGCCGGGGCGACTCATGGTTAAAGAGAATGCCGTTGCAGGCGAACAGGCCGTAGCTTTCGCGGTAATTGACCGTGATCCAGTGAGCATACATCTTCGCCGCGCCATAGGGCGAGCGCGGATAAAACGGCGTCGTTTCGCGCTGCGGCACTTCCTGGACCAGGCCGTACATTTCGGACGACCCGGCCTGGTAGTAGCGGGTCTTCAGGCCGACTTCTCGAATGGCTTCCAGAATACGCACGGTGCCGAGGCCGGTCACATCGCCGGTGTATTCAGGGATGTCGAACGAGACGCGGACATGGCTCTGGGCGGCCAGATGGTATACTTCGTCCGGCTGGATGCGGTACAGCAGCTTGATGAGATTCGTCGAGTCGGAAATGTCGCCGTAGTGCAGGAACAGGTGGACCCCGTTGATGTGCGGGTCTTCGTAGAGGGAATTAATACGGCTTGTGTTAAAGGTGGAAGCGCGGCGGATGATCCCGTGAACTTCATAACCTTTGGCGAGCAGCAGCTCCGCGAGATAGGACCCGTCCTGGCCGGTGATCCCAGTGATAAGCGCTTTTTTCATGCGTAGCCTTTCCTGGTGGGAGAATATCGGTTTGCGTCGGAAGTTTGCGGCGCGTCAGACGAACAGGGGAGAATGAACCTTGCACATCAGCTTGAATTTGCGGTACACTAGACAAAGGCAGCGTGGAGGCAAATTCATCATACCATACTCTTATGCAAAAACTATGCCAAACGCAGGCGCGGCTGTGTTCTTCGGGGGAAAATATTTATGTTTTTTGCGCCGGATACCAGCCCCAAGCTAAACTTGGCATGGTTTTTGTACCTTAGATCTGAGCATCCTTAGATTTGAGCATCCCTGATCGAGCCTCACTGATGAGAATGGCATGAGACACGTCCTTCTGTCCCAAGAAAAGCCGCAATGCGTATTTGTATCATCAACGAATTTTTTTACCCGGACAACACCGGCGGGACCGGGACGGTCCTGTCCGACCTCGTCCGGTCCCTACGGGAAATTGACCCGGACCTAGAAATTGATGTCGTCACCTCCACCAACCTGTATCGCCGTGCAGAGGCCAAGCTGCCGGCATTTGAGGATTGGAACGGCGTCCATATCTACCGACTGCCCACCCCGCACCCCAACAGTCTTCCAATGGCGCTGCGGCTTGGCGCAAATCTGCTGTTCTGCGTGTCCGCCTTCGCCAAGCTTCTGGCGCTGCGCCCGTATGACTTGGTTCTTGTCGGAACTGCCCCCCCCATGGCGGCTCTCACCGCGCAGGCGCTGCTGCGGCAGCGCAAAACCCCCTTCGTTTACATCGTGTACGATTTAGAGCCGGACCGCTCGGTCACCATGAAAATGCTGCCGCCGACGCACCCGTTCGTCCGAGCGTTTGGGTCGGCCCAGCGCCGCTGGCTGAACGCCGCCGCGAAAGTGATTGTCTTGGGCGAGTACATGGGCGAGCATTTGACCCGCACCTACGGCGTGCCGCCAGAAAACATCGAAGCCATCTGTGTCGGTTCCGACCCCGACGAGATTGTTCCCGGCCCTAAAACCAGCCGCTTCCGCGCCGTGCATGGCATTTCCGGCTTTCTGGTGCTGTATTCGGGCAACTTCGGGCGCTACCACAACTTTGATACGGTTCTCGACGCCGCCGGGCGGCTTAAAGAGACGCATCCGCAGATTTCTTTCGCATTGGTCGGCGATGGCGCACAAAAATCGCACATCGTGCGGCGTGTCGCCGAAGAAGAGCTGACCAACGTGCGGCTGTTCGAGTTTGTCGCGAAAGAAGATTACGCCGACCTTCTGGCATCCGCCGATTTGTCGTTTGTGACTTTGGAGCCGGGCATGGAAGGGCTTTGCGTTCCTTCTAAGTTCTACAGTATTCTCGCATCAGGCCGGCCCGTGCTGGCGACGGTCTCGCCGCTGTCGGAAGTGGCACGGGTAATTGACGAGGCGCAGGCGGGGGTTCACATGGAGCAGTCCGCTGTGAATGCTCTCGCCGCTGCCGTCGTCCGGCTGTCGGAGCATCCGGCGGAAGCCGAACGAATGGGCCGCAATGCACGGCGCGTCCTGGAAGACCAATATTCGATGCGGGAAGTCGCCCGGCGCTACCACGCAGTCTTGATGGCCGCCTGCCGCCCGCAGGCAGCCGCGCCTGTCCCTCCTCTGCCGGCAGCCGAGTGTCTTGCGGCTACGGGGCGTTTGTCTCCCGCCGAGCCTTTGTCTGCTGCTGAGACCTCTTCCGACAAGTAAGAATTCATTAAAAAAGCCGCTCCTCGGAAACGAGGAGCGGCTTTTTCGTGCGTCAGACGCTTCTGCCGAAGCAGAAGCGCGTGAGGCGGAACATCAACTAGGCAGAGATCTTGGCTGCCGACTTGCGGCGCAGGACGGCTAGGCCGCCCAGAGCGAGCAGGGCGCCGAACGAGATCACCGTGCTGGCTTCCGGTACAGCGGGGGTGGGCGTTCCCTGGATCAGGTTTAACGTGCTCCCGTTGTTGCCGACGCCGAAGTTCGCGATGCCGTAGCCCTGGCTGGTGGTGTTCGCCAGTACAACGAAGTTGAACGTGTCGGTGACTACCGAGTTGCCGTTATCCGGGGTGAAAGACAGGTTCACTCCGCTGTAAAGGGGGCCGCCGTCAATTTCCTTGCCGCCGCTTAGGGTCAGCAGGCCGGTCTTGACGCCGGTGGTGTCCAGGGTATTCTCGGTAACCTTGATGCCGCTGACGAGGAAGGAGCTGCCAGCGGTTCCCGGTGTCCCGATGAACGAGAACTGGAACGGTCCGGGGGTGAAGAAGTTGCCCTGAGACCCCGTCTGCGCGAAGGCGGGAGCGATGCTGGCGGTCGCCGCGATGGCGAGGCCGGCAAGAGTTGTCGTGAGTTTGTTCATGCGTGTTTCCTGTGTCTTTTCCTGTAACAACGATGCCGCTCTCTACGAGCGGTCTGAGATGTGGTTGTTGAAAGCCGGCACGCTTTGTTGTACCCCATCTTCGGCTGAAAAGCGATTCCTGCCCCAGAGAGTTTTACGGGCAGAACATCTGCGGTTTCGTTGTTATATACTGCAAATTCCATGCCAAGTCCGCGATTTCTTGGTGTTCATACGGAAAATAACTCGGTGAATTGCGCCGAACGGCCCTCGCTTGCAAAGCCGACGCAAATGCAGGCTGAATGATTAGAAATCTCAGTAATTGACGATCTTAGTGACTGGCAATGGCCCGCTGGTACTGCGGCCAGAACGCCTGCAAGTTCGATGTGCGCTGGAAGTCCGAAAACTCCTGCTGAATGCGCCGGGAGTTCAGCGCCGTGCCTTTGGCAAGCTTTGCGCCGGTCAGGCACTGGTCCCGCACCTGGGAGTAGGGGACAGTCGCGGCAGGCGCTTTGTCCTGACAGCGGAAAATCCACCACTTGCCCGAAAACAAGACCGGCCCGATCTGGTCCCCTATTTTCATCGCAAAGACCCGCTGTTCCAGCGCCGGGATTTGATGCAGCGGAGAGCGGCCAAGCGACAGCGGGGCCAGGAGGCCGCCATTGGCCCGGCTGGTGTCCGCGCTGTAAGTGCTTGCGGCCAGCTCAAACGGCGTGCCGGAAGCAAGCTCGGCCAGAGCCTTCTGTGCCTGCGGCTCGGTTTGTGTTGCGATGGCTCGCAGGCTGACCTCGGCGGGCCGGTAAAACTGGGCGGCCGGATTGGCCGGGCTGGACTGAGCCTTGTAGTACGCCTGCGTGTCGGCTTCGGTCACGGTGACGCCCTGCGTAATTACGTTAGTTTCGGCGAGCTGGACTCGCAAATTTTCCTTGAAGTCGCCTTCCAGCATGCCGCTCTGGGCCAGCACCTGCGCGAAGTTCGGGCGGCTGCTCAGCTTTGCATACTCAGCATCTACCTGGGCCTGAGTCGGCGCCAGCCCTTTCTTTTGGGCAAATTGAAGCTGGAGCAGGTTCTGGGCCAGGGTATGGACGGTTTGCATGCCGTAGGAGTCCTGCATGTGGTTGAACAGGTCGTCGCGCGTGATCGTCGCGCCGTTGACGGAAACGATAATCTGCTGGCTTTTGATCCGCTGGCGCACCACGACGACGCCGATCGCTAGGCCGAGCAGGAACATGGCGCCGGCGACCAGCCAAATCGGCAGCTTGAGCCGCAGCTTGGGCCGGGGCGGCTCCGGGGTGCGGGGCTGCGGAAACGGCGGCAGGGTGTCTATCGGCGAAATGCGCGTGTCGGCTCGCTTGTCCGGCAGGGTCAAATCCGCGCTTGCCGGCGCGGCGTCGTCGCCGCTTGTTACTGGGGTGCCGCCGTCGGCGGCAGATAGGTCTTGCATAACTGCGTTTGTGTTCCTCTCAAAGTGAAATCAACTGATTTAAGCCGTAGGGAAACGGCACTGCCGCAGCAGAACTGGGGCGTTGCCGGGAAGTTCAGTGACGGGACGCGCCGAAACTTGCTCGCCCGGCTTTCGTTTTTCTTCCACTAATGCTTGTACGGGAAACAGTACCCGCGCGGCCAGCGCCGTGATCTCCGGGTCCGCGTCGGGGCTTTGGGGGACCATCAGACGGACAAACAGCGAGACTGCTTCATGGCGCGGCACGATCGTATTCCGCAGGACAAGGGCCTGGCGGGCCAAAAGAGAGCGCGGCGCCGAAGGCGTATAAACCCCGGTCGTCCAGTAGAGAACCGTCATTTTCTGGTCGTCAAGCTGTGCGTCCATGAGAGTCACCGGCTGGCCGCCGATCACTTTGTCGCGGCTGTTTGTCAGCTTCCATCCCTGCGATGGGAAACAATCTTTCGGATTGTGGATGTCCAGGTTGTCGGACGCCGTGACCAGCATCACATCCGCGGATCGGCCCGCGCTGTTGGTGTACTCCCGGTCCATGATGGAAGAAGTCCGCAGGCGGGCCTGAATGTCCGGGTCCACCGGCGCAATCGCGCCTCCCTGCCAGGTGCCGAGCCGGGCCGGGAATGTTTCTACCGCAAGTTTTCGGGAATGGGGAACTGGGATCGGCCCGGAGGCAAAGTCCAGTGCGGCGACGCCAATCACCAGGGCGCAGCAGCCCAGCGAGAGCGCGGCCTGCCCTGTTCCCAGGGCTGACGGTGGCCCGGCGGGGGCCGCCGCGAGTGCAGGCAGTGCGCTTGGGGCCGGGCCGCTGTCCAGCATGTTAGTCCCGCCGAGCGCTCGGCCGGCCAGCACAAACAAGACAAACGACAGGCAGATGGAAACAATCTCCGCCGGGTCGTGCAGCAGGTGCAGCGTCGGCAAGCCGCCATAGATCGTGGCGGCGACTAGGCCGCAGATCCGCAGAACATTGACCAGCAGTGCAATCGGGACCGCCAGCAGAAGGAGCAGGACACGCTTGCCCAGCGTGCTGAGGAAGAGATGGCCGTAGATCGCCGCAAAGGCCAGCAGGCTGATCAGCTTGTGAAACCCGCTGCACGCGGTCGCGACTTCTAGGCTCGCACCGGGGACATCCAAGA
This sequence comes from uncultured Armatimonadales bacterium, assembly GCA_964236795.1. Taxonomy (GTDB): domain Bacteria; phylum Armatimonadota; class Armatimonadia; order Armatimonadales; family Capsulimonadaceae; genus JANXMY01. Next base: position 28,983 of record CAXSFV010000026.1, read on the forward strand.
CGTTTGCATGCTGGATGACCGGAAAGCCGAGCGTGGACATGATCTGGGCTGCGCCGGTGCAGCTTAGACCCTGAATCTGGCCGGTCAGGGGGCCGAGGAACGAGTTCGGGATCGGGGCGGCGAACAGCAGGAACCAGACCGAAAACTGAGTTTCCTTCCAAAGATTTCGCCCGTGCAGGGCAAAAATGCCGCCGGCCAGAGTTGGAACAAGAGACCACATGCCGATGTACTTGATTTGCAGCAGGTAACTGCCCATCGCCCCCAGCAGCCCGATTACCACAAGCAGCAGGCCCCACACTTGCGGCCTGCGCTCTGCGTCCATGATCCGGTCACGGCGCATCCACAGCAGGCCGAGGGAGACCGGAAAAATAAAAAACCCGTGCGCGTAGTTGTCGTTTGCGATCCACTGCTTGGCGGCGTCCAGAATGATCGGCGCATAAACAAGCGCGGCGCCCGCCAAAAACAGCCACATCGCAGCCGGCCAGGCGAGGGGTCTGGAGCCGGACCTCGTTTGAGCGACCATCTTAGTGATCCTCACGCTGAAGCGGGATGGCCCGGTCATGCGTTCTGTCGGCCGCGTCCGCCAGCGGATCGGAGCCGTTCAGCGGCTCCGGGGTGTAGCCCGACGTGCCGCGAAACATCAGCAGGGTTTGGTCTGCGGAAAGCGACGGCGGCTTGGTCATGCCGCCGGACAACGACGGCGGGGCCAGGGTCGCGGCAAACGACCGGGCGACTTCGTAGGCCGGCGCGTTCTTTTTGGACGTTCGGTTGATAAACAGGCCGAGCGGGGCAAGCCCCGACAGGACGCTGGACGTGCTGTTGACCGCATCTTCATTGGCCCGCCCCAGGTCAATGACTTGCAGGACGTAATCCACCGACGGCGCAAGCAGCAGCGGGTCAACGAACGTGCAGGACGGCGTATCCAGAACGACGACATCGGCCCGGCTTCGGATCATTTGCAGGAAGTTCGTCATGTGCGGCGAGACAATGATGTCCGCCGAGTTTGAGCGCGGGGCATTGTTGAACAGCACCGATAGGTTCGGCGTTTCCGTCGCCGCCAGGGCGTCGTCGAGCAGCACTTTCCCTGAAAGCACTTCGATCAGGCCGGTGCCTGGCGCATCGTCGAAGAGCATGTTTTGGACCGGATCGCGCATGTCGGCGTCCACCAAAATGACCCGCTTGCCGGACCGGGCCAGCGACCGGGCCAGCTCGGCGGCGGTGAGCGACTTGCCTTCGCCCGGCTGGGCACTCGTCACCATCACCAGGCGTCCGCGGCCCGGCAGGGACGTTCCCAGCACCCGCAGCAGGTTCGCGCCGGTGAGGCTGTAGGATTCGGCGACCGGGACCGGAAGCTGGCGGCGGTTCAGAAGAGACAGCGACGCCCGCGACAGGCGCGGCAATGCGCCCAAAATCGGGCCGCTGCCCAGCCGCTCCACCTGGTATTCCGTGCGGATGCGCCGGTCCATCTGCTCAATGATAAAGATCGCTGCGAGCGATGCCAGCAGGCCGAGCAGGGCGCCCATCACCAGGTTGATCTGCAAGACCGGCTTGGAGGGACCTTCGGGGGCGACAGCCGACTGCGTGATCTGGACATCGGCGTTGATCTGGTTTTCGCGCAGCCGGGCTGTGATCAAGTCGTGCTGTAAGCCGTTGTAATAGGCGGCCGCCGACTGGGCCTGCCCGGCGAGTTGGTCGTAAGCCGATCCGGTCTGGACCAGCGGCGCAATGCTGGCCTGCGCCTCGTTTTTCATCGCTTCCGCCTGCGCCAAGCGAACTTTGGTCGTGTTGAGCTGGGTGAGCGCATTTTGATAATTGTTTTGCAGGCCCACCTGGGCGGACAGGGTTGGGTTGTTGGGGTCTTTCGTCGCGGCGACCGCTTTTGTATACCGATCTTCCAGGTCTTTGATCTGGGCGTCCAGCACCGGAAGCTGTCCGGGGAACGCCGGGGTCACTTTTCGGGCGAGCGCCGCCCGCTGGAGCCGCAGGGTGCTGAGCTGGTCGCTGAGGTTGGTGGTCAGCGCATCGTCACGCGGTCCCAGCGTTTGTATGCTGTGGTTATTGGCTTGAAGCTGGGCGTTTAATTGATCCACCAGGGACTGCTGGCCGACGGCTTCCTGTTTGATGGTGGAAACTTCATCCTCAAGAGAATTCAGCCGGCTCAGCCCGATCCGTGCCTGCGAGCTGGAATCAAGGATTCCATGGCCTTTTTGGAACGCAAGCTGCTTTCTCTGGGCGGCTTCCATTTGAATGCGGGCAGCGGCGACTTCTTTGCGGAGCCGGGCTTCGGTGAGCTGGACATCTTTGCCGGCTTCTTCTTTTTTCCACTGCACGAATGACTGCGCGACGGCATTGGTCAGCAGAACAGCTTGATCGTGGCTGGAGCCAAGCACCGACAAGTTGATCAGCTGCGAATCAGACGGGCTGGAAGCGGAAAGCGAGCCTTGCAGGCTGCCGGGGCTTGCGCCGCCGGTGTCGTAGGTTTGTCCCGTGACAAGTTCCTGGTTCTTCAAATAGCTCAGCGCCCGGTCCGCCATAGCCGCTGTGTGGAGCAGGCCGATCTGGGTGGTGATGGACTCCGATGCCGGGGGGATATACCCGCTGACCGTTCCCGCACCGCCGGCGTCGGCCCGCTCAACCACGAGAAGCTGGGCGTCGGCCTGCCACTGCTTCGGCAAATGCTGGGTGTAGTAATACGCAGCGACAATGAACAGGGGAACCACGAGCAGAATGATCCATTTACGCCGCCAAAGCGCCCTGACCACGTCGCCCAGGCCGGTCTCAGTCTGGTAGTTCGCGGAGTGAATGTCGTTCATGGAAATCCTTTACTTCAAGCGAGATAAACATTTCATAAATACTTCGGGCGAACCCAATTTCTTGGAAAGGCCCATTCTGCTGGTTCCTTTGTGCAAAAACCGTGCCAAGACAAAGCCGGAGCGAAGTTTCCCGCCGCAAGCCCTGCCTTTCAATCTCTGCCTTTCAATCTCTGCCTTAGTGTAACCTATCTTTGAGGTTTGTGCAACTGCAATACGGCTTTTCAGAAGTGCGGGTTCCGTAAAACCCTCTCAAAGCTTGTCCATTTCAAAGAGTTTTGGATGGGGCCGCCAAGCTCTTCAGGCATTTTTTGCATGAAATTAGAGGAAAAAACAGGCAAATTATTCTTGTCTGAATACCGGGTTTCCGCAAAAACCTATGGTAAGATAACCTAGTTTCTGTTTTCGGCCTTACTCTTTTATGCTTTTTTTGTCCCGTGTTTATTCTTGCTTTGCTTGGTTTTCTGAGACTCGTTTCGGCTCATTCCTCTTTTTTCTTTTTTGTCTCCTCTGCACTTTTACCAGACTATTGCCCCAGCGCCGGATTTCAGGTTGTTTTCGCCAAAACCTGTCTACACGCGCGGCAAAAATGTGCCGACAGTGGGTGTACCGCCCCTTAACGGCGGTCACAAACGACCGACACTGCCAGACTCTCGGCCTGCCCCTTGCGGCGGCTCCGAAGTCTGAAAAATAAGAACTCACGGAGACAACCTCTATGTTTTTGAGCCAATTTGGCCTTTCCCGGTTCCTCGCGGCCTCCTGCGCTTTTTCCGGCACCGCACTTCTGCTGTCCAGCGGAATTCCGGCTCATGCCCAGGCCGCAGACCCGGCCCAAACCGCTGACTCAGTCCAAGCCGCAAATGCGGTTGATTACTTGTACGTCTCGCCTTTGGGCAGCGATGCCTGGTCCGGGCAGGCTCCCATTCCCGCCGGCGACGGCAGCGGCCCCTTCCAGACCCTGGCTCATGCCCAGGAAACACTCGCCGCTTTGTCCCTTTCCGGCCTGTCCCGCCCGGTCGAGATCGCGGTTGACCCCGCCGTCTGCCCCGCCCAAGAGTTTCTCGGCCGCTGGTTTTCCACCGCGCCGAACACTCCCGTGATTTGGCATGCCGATGCCACGCGGACCGTTCTCATCTACACGCCGTCCCTGCCGCAGCAGATTAACGCGCTGGCGGCGGAAGACTATGCCCATGCCGCCGAAAGCCCGGTCACACGCTTCTATGTCTCGCCGGACGGCAGCGACGCTTGGCGCGGCGTGGTCCCCGCTGAGGACGCAGGCAACGGGCCGTTCCGCACCCTGGACCGCGCTCAGGAAGCGGTGGCGGCATTCCTCACGGACCGCCCCGGCGCTGCGGTCGAAGTCGTTTTTGAGGCCGGCCAGTTCGTTGATGCCGGCCAGCGCATTGATGCCGCCGCCGGCAAGTCCGGCGGGACGAAAAGCGCGAACGCCGCGAAGAGCAAAGCGCTTGCTGCAGCGAAATCCAGAGCGTCCGGCGCAGCGAAAGCCGCCGCTCCCGCATCGCACGTCGCGCCGGCCATTGTCTTCGGCAAGGGCAGCACGGTGGTCATCAAAGGCCACCCGGTTGGGAAAACGGCCCCCAAGTTTGTGTTCGCGCATTACATGGTCTGCAACCGGGACTACGGCGGCTCCGTCGCCGGATACGAGCGCGACATTCAGGACGCCGAAGCAGCCGGCATCAACGGCTTTGCCCTGAACTGCGGCTCTTGGAACGGCGGCAACTACAAGGGGGATGTCGGCTCGCTGTTCCAAGCGGCGAAAGCCGTCTCGCCCGACGGCAGCTTCAAGCTGTTCTTCTCGGCGGACATGACCGGCCTGTCTTACTCGGAGGTCGTCCAAATGATGACCGCCTATGCATTCCACCCGAACTACTGGTGCATCACGCAGACGACCGGCGGAACCACCGTCAGCCGCCCGGTGCTGACGACCTGGGGCGGCGAAGGCGGCTCTTGGAACGGGCCGACGACGACGAGCGTCAAGACCCGCTGGCAGAGCCTGGTGCTCAGCCCGCTGAAGGCCGCCGGCATCAACACCTACTTCATGCCGTTCTTTTTTATGACGACCGCGAGCGGCACGCAGTATGCCGGTTCCAATCCCGGCACCGTTTCGGCGGAAGTCAGCGGTCTGCTTTCCGGTCTCACCGACGGGTTTTTCTATGCGTCAAGCGTTGGGTGTCCGATTGACCCGGCGCAGGGCAACGTGTTCGCCGGCGCGGAAGCCTACGCTGCGGGCCTGAAATCTGCCGGCCTGGGCACCATGGGCAGCGTTTCCCCGCAGTACTGGGGCAGCAAGCAGACCTCGATCGGACGCCGCTACATGGAGTACTTCGGCGGCGAAGGCTTGACCGCTCAGTGGACCTCCATCATTAATGTCCAAAAGCCGGACTGGGTCGAATGCTTCACCTGGAACGATTTTGATGAATCCACCTACTTCTCGCCCATTGACGACGTCAACAAATACTGGCCTTACACGGTCCACCCGGCACTCGGCTACTACAAGTCGCACGCCGGGGCGCTGAAGCTCAACCAGTATTTCATCAACTGGTACAAGAGCGGGGTCAAGCCGGCGGTGACGAACGACAGCATGTACTGCTTTTACCGGACCCATCCGAAAAATGCCGTTGCCACCAATGATCCGCTCGGACCCATCTACTGGTTCATCGGGGACTGCGAAGACGACATTTATGTCACAACCATCCTGACCGCGCCGGCCACGCTTGTCGTCACAACCGGCTCGCAGACCGTTACCCTGCCCGTGGGCGCCGGCCTGCAAAACACCCGCGTGCCGTTCAAGGTCGGCGCACAGGCGTTCCAAATCCGCCGGGGCAGCCAGACGGTGATTTCCCAGATCGGCGAGCCGATCATCGCCGTGCCTGCCCAGTTGAACTTCAATTACTACACGGTCGCCGCGTCATCCAACTAGGACGCGCGAGAAGACAGCCGAAAATGCGGCAGTGTCACCCAAAGGTCACACTGCCGCATTTTCGGCCATTGTTTTGGCGATAGTTTGCGTTTTTGCCGCCCTGTTCGTGACTTGGCATAGTTTTTGCATGGAAGCAATGCCAAGAGGCTGCGTAGAAAGTACCCCTGCCCTTCAAAGCACGGAGGTTCAGCCCCGCCTAAACCGTTTCCAAACAGTTTCTAAAGGCGTGCGCCCTGAACCGTTTTCTCTGACGCACATTTCTTATGCACATTGCCTTTATCAGTTACGAGTACCCGCCCGACACTGCCGCCGGCGGCATCGCCACTTATGTCAAGCAGGCTGCGTCCATGCTCGCAAACCGCGGGCATGACGTTGAAGTATTCACCGCAGGCCGGGGGCGCGGCGGTGCGGTGCGCGAAGACGGCGTTCTGGTGCATCGCCTTCAAGACCCCGATGCACCGGGCGACGGAACCGGAGACTTCTCGGCGCGGATTGCGCCGGTGTTCGCCGCGCAGCACAAAGCCGCTGCCTTTGACGTGCTGGAAGGGCCGGAATACCGGGCCGAAGCGCGGGATGCTGTGACACTCGTGCCGGACATTCCGCTGGTGGTTAAGCTGCACACGCCCTCCTTTGTGCTGCGCTCTTTAAACACCGCGCTTTACAGCCCGGTCCGGCGGACCCTGTCGGCGGCAAAGTCGCTGCTGCGGCGGGAGCGCCCGTTTTACGACTACCGGCCCGAAGAAGACCCGGAGCGAGCGCACTGCCTGGACGCCGACGAGGTCGCCTCGCCGTCGCGGGCTATCGGCGAGAAAGTCCGGCAGGAGTGGGGGCTGGACCCGGAGAAGCTGGCGTATTACCCACTCCCGTTTGTTCCCGCCGAGGCCCTGCTGCAAGTGCCGCTGTCTACCGAAACACACCGCGTGACCTACTACGGGCGTTTAGAAGTGCGAAAAGGCGTCGTAGATCTTGCCGGCGCAATCCCGCTCATTTTGGATGCCTGCCCGCAGGCAAAGTTCCGGTTTGTCGGACGCCCGCTGCCGTCGCCGAAGATGGGAGTGGACATGAGAGTGTTCCTCACCCGGAAGCTCGCCCGCGAAAGCCGGGCGGTCGAGTTCTGGGAGCCGGTTGCGCCCGCCGCCATCCCTGCGCTGCTGGCCGAGACCGATGTCTGTGCATTTCCAAGCGTGTGGGAGAGCTTCGGCTACACCTGCCTAGAATCCCTGGCGGCGGGGCGGGGTGTGGTCGCCACTGACCCAAGCGGCATGGCCGAAATGCTGCGGGACGACGAACGGGAGTATGGCCGGCTGGTCCCGCCGCAGTCGCCGGAGAAGATTGCTTCAGCAGTGATCGCACTGCTGCAAAACCCCGCCCAGCGAATGGAATACGGCGCGGCGGGGCGAAAGCGGGTTGTGGAACACTACAACTTGAGCCGGGTCGGGGCCTTTCAGGAAGCCGGCTACGAGCGGGCGATCCGGCGCCGAAGCGCCGCCGGTCCGCGCCGGCAAAAATCGGCCGGTGACAGGCACGAGTGAAAGAGGTATAATTAGGCGTGCAGAACATGTTATCGCTTGTCCAGATTGGGATCACAACGAAAAATCGCTGGGACGATTTGAAAGCGACGCTGGAGAAAATCAGAGATTTCGGGCTGGGAGACCTTCGCATCATCATTTTTGACGACTGCTCGGATGTTCCCTGTCCTTATTCGGTCAGCGCAGTCTGCCCCGGCGCCGAAATCAAGCGGTTCAGCATCTCGCGCGGTCTGATTGTCCGCCGCAACGAAATCGCGGCAGCAATGGATGCGAAGTATTATTTCAGCCTGGACGATGACTCGTTTCCCTGCATGGGGTCTTTAGAAGCGGCGGTCGCTTATGCCGAGTCGCTGACCGACAATTTCTGTTTGTCCTTCCCGTACTACATCCCCGACGGCAGCGGCGAGGAACCGGCAATGTCTACGGAGGCGCCGGCACAGATACGGTCGTTCATCGGCTGCGCCCATATGCTGGACCGGCAGCGGCTGCTGGACTTGGGCGGCTACCGGGAAGAACTGATTCATCAAGTCGAAGAAATGGAAATCGCCGTGCGGGCGTTTCAGCAGGGTCTGGCCTGCCGCCGCTTTCCCGGCCTGCTGATTGTCCACATGACCACAAGCGTCGGGCGCAGTTTTGACCGAATGGATTTCTACGGTTCCCGCAACACGCTGCTGTGGAACGACTGGTATTTGCCGCCGGTTCAGAAAGTGGTGAAGCAGGGCCGGGCCCTTGCGATGCGCCTTTATCTGTTCGCGGCTTCCCGGCGCTTCGGGCATGTGCGGGGCAGTTTAGCGGGCCTCAGAGACATCAAGCGCTACCGCCGCTACCGCCGCTCGATGACCGCCGACCAGTATCGCCGCTGGCAGAACCTTCCTCTTTATTGACGTGCCGCTGTGTTGAAACGCGCTTCTTTGTGACGTGTTTTTTCAGTAACAAGCCTGTCCGGCGGTCCTGCCGAAAGCGGCAGCGAAAGTCGGTGGTGGAAGCCAGCAGCAGGAGCTTTAACCTAAGTATGAGCCTCATTAATTCTGCACTCGTGATTGACCTGACCACATTTTGCGTCTGCACATTCTTTCTGCTGAAATTAGGCCGCCTCTCTGCAATGCACCCGGCGACAACCTATCTGTTTTTCCACCTGTGGGTCGTCACCAAGCGCCTGGTGGAGCTGAACCTGGGCGCCCCGCTGGCGGTGGAGTTCCCGCACCAGCCGATCACCCTGTCGGAGCTGACGCGGGCTGCCCTGATGTTCGATGTGGTTTTGTTTGTCATGACTGCCGGCTGGATCATCACGTCGGCGGCGGACTTCAAGAAAAACGGGCCGCTGCCGGCGCCGGGCCGAGAGAAAGCGCCGAACCTTTCCAAAACTTACTTGGTCGGCTTTGCGCGGATCATGGTCCCGCTGGGTCTTCTCGGCATGCTGGGCGTCCACGGCGATGAGAAGACGGGCGCAGGAGGCGTCGCGTCCACCATAATGGGAGTGGTGAACTTATGGCTGCCGCTGAGCCTCATGCCCCTGTTCTACTGGTACGGCCCGCGTCGGTGGCTGGTCGGCGCGGCGCTGGTCGTGTTCTGGCTGTGCGAGACCCGGATGGGATCGACCCGGTGGCTGATTCTGCTTCCGACGGTCTTTTTCTGCTACGCTTACCTGTCCCGCAGCGGCCTTTGGTGGCCGTCGCGAAAAGTCGCGCTGGTGCTTGTCGCCATGGGTATTTTGTGGCTCCCCGGCAAGGAAATCAGCGGTGTGGTGGCACGCGGCGGCGGCGTTGCGGACATCGCGCAGACCGTAGCTTCGGTTTGGACGGGTTCGGCGACGCAGGCTAACCATCCCGACACCCAGTTTCTGGACATGGCGGCCATGACGGTCACCCTTGTGGATGAGAAAGGCAAGTTCTACTACGGGGACACGATGTGGCCGGCCCTGTTTAACTATGTCCCGCGTGCGATTTGGCCCGACAAGCCGGTGTCCAACCAGTGGGAGATCGACATCTCGACGAAAGACCGGCCGATGGCTACTTACGGCATGACGGCATCGCTGATGGGCGCGGCATATGTGGATTTCGGTTATGCCGGCGTCGTCTTGATCCCGTTCCTGTTTTCGCTGTTCCTCGGCTGGGCCTATTTTCAGGCGTTCCGGTGCAGCCATTACTCGGTCGGGCGTTTTACTTATTTAGTCATGGCGTGCATCCTGTTCCAGCCGTACCGCGACGGCATGTTTTCGTTCTTTATCTTCAACCTAGTCTGCATGATGCCGATGTACATCATTGTGCTGCTGCATCTGATCCTGCCGATCCGGTCGGTACCCTCGCGGCCCCGCTACCCAAAATTCGCGCGGCTCAGTCCGGAAAACCGCACTTTCTCAAAGCCGTAGTTTTCCAAACACTTACTTGAAACGCTTGCCTGAAACACTTATGAGCCATTCAACACCAAAAACTGTCATTGGAACCTGGCTGCATGCCGAGACGAAGGGCACGGAAAGCCTTTATCCGCAGGTCGGCGGCGCGTCTTCGTCGCCCGCGTTCCAGGACGTTTACTGGCGCTGCGTGACGCTGTTCTTTGCGTCGAGCGTCCGCCACAACCCGCAGGCGGCGCACAAGCTTTGGACGACCGTGGCCCATGTGCCGGATGTCGGCGAGTTTTCGACCAGCGGGTTCCTGAAGCGCCTGGGCGTCGAGGTGGTCCAAGTTCCGTTTACCTACCTGCCGCCGCCCGGCTATTACGGGTCGTGGCGCAATCAGTTCTATATTTTGGACATCATTCAGCACTTGAACACACACGGCGCGGACGATGAGCAGTATGTCATTTTGGACTCCGACTGCGTGTTTACCGGCTCAGTAGATCCTCTCAGCCGGCAGCTCAGCCAAAGCGGCCTGCTGGTGCTGGATCTGGACCTGCCGCTCGATGCCGACATCAACGGCCTGACCCAGCGGGATATGAAACAGATCTTTGAGGAGATCGGCCAGCCCTGCCCTGCCGAAGCCGCCAAGTATTACGGCGGCGAGTTTTTTGCGGCCACCGCCGAAGTTATCCATCAGCTTGCCCATGAAATCAACCCGCTGTGGGAAACGTGTCTTGCCCGGTTCACCGCCGGCAAGCCGAAGTTCAACGAGGAAGCGCACTTTTTGAGCTTCCTCTACGCCAAGCTCGGCTACGGCGGGGCGACTGCAAACTCCCATGTCGGGCGGATCTGGACCGGCCTGAAGTTTCGGAACACGTCGCCCAAAGACTTCGATCTGATCCTTTGGCACCTTCCCGCCGAAAAGAAGCATGGCATCAAGCGGCTGTTCTCGCAGGTCATCCACCCGGACTCCCGCTTTTGGACCGTTCCGCTGGGGCGTGAGTTCGCCCGCTACATCGCCGGCTACATGGGCATTCCGAGAAGCAGCCTCGTCAAAAAGTCGCGGGATGTATTCGACACCGTCCTGTGGCGGATCGGCGACAAAGTGATGCAGCGCCGGAAGCGCCTGGCTTCTTAGCCTGGCTTCTTGGCAAGTTTCCGGGCCGAGGAGCCGTTTGATTTGATTTCAGTCATCATTCCCGTTTATAACGCCAAAAAGTATCTCCGGCGGACTGTTGCCAGTGTTCAGGCCCAAACGTTCCCAAATTGGGAGATCGTGCTGGTAGACGACGGCTCCAAAGACAGCTCTCTTCAACTGGCAGAAGAATTGTGCCGGGAAGACAGCCGCATTTCCTCCTACCGGCAGGCCAACGCCGGCGCGTCGGCGGCGCGGAACCACGGCATCGAGAAGTCTAACCCGGACTACCCTTACGTGCTGTGTCTGGACAGCGATGACCTGCTGCTGCCCGGCGCACTCGCAGCGCTCAAAACTCTGCTGGAGCTTAATCCCCATGCTCCCGCCGCCTGCGGCTTCCTGCGGGACATTGACGGCGAGGATGCCGTCATCACCGGCCACGACCGCTTGGAGCCGCTGACCGCCCGGCGCGGCGTGAACGGCCTGCGCCTTGCGTGCCGCAAGCCGAATGCGCCGGTGGTCTTCGGCGACCTCTGCTTCCGCAACCATATCGTGACGCCGGGGCAGGTGCTGATCCGCAAAACTGCGATTCATGCTATCGGCGCTTTTGACCCGTCTCTCGTCTATGTCGAAGACTACGATCTGTGGTGGCGGCTCACCATGCAAATTGGCCCGATCCCGGTGACCCCGGAGCCGGTTCTGCTCTACCGGCATCATGCTTACAGCTTGTCCAACAGCAACAAAACCGCTGTTCGGACCGGCGCAAAAGCCTTCCGCTGGCGCCTTTTGACCTTTCCGGACATGACCCCGGCCCAGCGCCGGACTGCCCGCACCGGCTATTTCTACGACTGCATCGCCCACTTTGGGTTCGGTCTGCACCACCTGCGAAAAGGGGAAACGCAGCAGGGCCTAAAGCACCTTGCCCTCGGCGCCCGTGACACGGTGCGCTACTTTGCCAACCGAGTGCGTGCGCGGCGCTACTTCGCCGCGCAGGCCAAAGCCGCCGCGCGATGAGTTACTGTAAGGAGTTCCGTGTCTTGCCCTCCGAAGAACCCGCCAAAGCTTTCTGCATCGCGACTGTTGCTAACAACTTAACGCAGTACGCCGAGATGCGCCGGTCGCTCGCCGAGGCCGGCTTTATCGAAGATCGCTGCCGCTTCGTGCTGTTTGACAACAGCGCCGGGAACGCCTATGAGCCGTACAGCGCCATCAACCGGGCACTCGATCAGGCCACGGAGCCGTACCTGATCGCCTGCCATCAGGACATTCTGCTGGATCAAGGCCCGGCATTTGACCAGCTTGTCACGCAGATCGAACTCTTAAACCAAAAGCATCCCGATTGGGCGGTTGCGGGCAACTGCGGCGGCAAAAGCAATCTCGCCGAAATTTATCATCTGCACGACCCAAACGGCTTCCACCATGCTTCGCCTCTGCCGCAGCAGGTGCAGACGCTGGACGAGAATTTCTTAGTAATCCGCCGGGCGTCGGGCGTCCGCTGCTCGGCGGAGCTGTCCGGGTTTCACCTGTATGCAACTGACTTGTGCCTACACGCGGCGCAGCTTGGCTTCTCCTGTTATGTGATGGACTTTTACTTCACGCACCTCAGCGGCGGCAATGTCGGCAGCGACCACTTCAAGGCCGGTCTGGCCGAGTTCCGGCGGCACTGGGACCCAGAATTTCGGATGTATTTGGTTCGAACGCCCTGCACGTTCTTCTATCTAAGCCGCTACGCCGTCGTTCGCCGCCTGCTGGCGCAACAGCCCGTGATGAAGCTGGTCCGCGCGGGCTTCAAGGCGCGGCGGATGGCGGAAGCGGTCTCGGCAAAGAAATAAACCCTATGCGCGTAGTCTTTTGGCAGAACATTTTGTCGTTCTATCAGGTGCCGCACATCACGGCGCTTGCGGCGCAGCCGGGTACCGAAGTCGTCTGGGTGGTGCAGCAGACCATCACGCCCGACCGGGTGGCGCAGGGCTGGAAAGTGCCGGACGTTCCCGGCGTCGAAGTTGTGGTCACGCCGGATGACGCCGCCGTGGAGCGCTTAGTGGCTGAGCGCCCAAACGAGAGCGTTCATATCTTTTCCGGCATCCATCAAGAACCGATCGCCCGAAAAGCGTTTTATTTGTGCGTCAAGACCCCGGCGCAGATCGGCCTGCTGAACGAGACGCCGTTTCCGGGCCGCCTGCGCGATCTCCTTTCGCCGGTGTTCCACCGAGTCCATCGCCTGCTGTATGGCCGGCACATTGATTTTGTGCTTGCCATCGGCCACATGGCGGTGGATTTCTACCGATCCGTCGGCTACTCCAAGAACGCCGTCTTCCCCTACGGCTACTTCCCTCCGGCACCCGTAGACACGCCCGGCAAGCCCGTGCAAGATGGCCCGGTGCAAATCTTGTATCTGGGGCAGCTTGTCGAGCGCAAAGGCGTAGATATTTTATTGGACGCTCTCGGCACACTGCAAGACCTGGACTGGGCAGTGACGCTGCTCGGCGGCGGGGACCAAAAAGACGCGCTGGCGGCGCAGGCCAACGCGCTTGGGATTGGCGGGCGCGTGACGTTTCAATCTTCGATGGAGAACGCGCTGGCGATGCAGAAAGTCGCGGCGAGTGACCTGTTCGTCCTGCCGAGCCGGCACGACGGCTGGGGCGTTGTGGTCAACGAAGCCTTGCTGCGCGGGGTTCCGGTTGTGTGCAGTGACCACTGCGGCGCGTCGGATCTCGTCCAAGATGTCTGGCGCGGGGAGACGTTTGAGACCGGCTCCGCGTCAAGTCTCGCGTCAGTCCTGCGCCGCCGGATCACGGCGGGCAGACAGTCGCCGGAAGCCGCGCAGCGCATTCGCGACTGGTCCCGCTGCATCGAAGGGCCTGCCGTCGCCGCGTACCTGCGGGACGTGATTGACTATACACCCAAAGCGCATGCCGCGCGGCCCCTGCCGCCATGGGAAGCCGCACAAACGGCTGTGCTGGGGAGCGTCCATTGAAAATCTGCTTTGTGGCCGACGGCCGCAGCGTCATCGCCAAAAACTGGATTCGCTGGTTTGTGGACCGGGGCCATGACGTGCATCTCATTTCGACGTTTCCCTGTGACCCGAAAGACCCGCCGGTGGCGTCGCTCCATGTCGCGCCGCTGGACTTTTCCGCCCGTGCGCGGGCCGCGCCCCTCGGCGGGTCTGCCGGCGGGCTGACCACCCACGGGAACCCGTTCTTCGCCCGCCTGCGCGGCAGCCTGCTGTGGAAGACGCTGGCGAAGCTGCGCGATCTGCTGAACCCGCTGGCGGTCGCCGTGCAGCAGCGCAAAGTCCGAGGGATCATCCGGCAGCTTCAGCCCGATTTAGTCCATGCCATGCGGATTCCATTTGAGGGCATTCTCGCGGCCCGCGCTTTGGAAGGCGAGCCGTTCCCGCTGCTAGTGTCGGTCTGGGGCAACGACTTCACGCTGTTTGCTGCCGGATCGCCGGAGATCGCCCGCCTGACCCGCCGCGCCCTGCGCCGGGCCGACGCTCTGCACCCGGACTGCGTGCGCGACCTGCATCTGGCCCGCGAGTACGGCCTCGGCGCCCAAAAGCCATTCGCGGTCCTGCCCGGCAACGGCGGGGTCCGCACCGATGTCTTTCAGCCCGGCCCGGTGGACGCGGACCTGCGCCGCCGCTGGAACATCCCGCCCGATGTCCCCGTCATCCTGAACCCGCGCGGGGTCAAGCCGTACATCCGCACCGACACGTTCTTTCAGGCCATCCCAAAGGTGCTGGCCGCGCACCCGAACGTCTTCTTCTTAGGCGGGATGATGGAGGGGAACAGCGTCGCCGAAGGGTGGGTGAGCCGCTTAGGGATCGAAAGCTCCGTGCGCTGCCTGCCGTTCGTAACGCACGACGAGATGGCCCAGTTGTTTCGGCTGGCGACCGTGACGGTCTCGCCGGCGGACCATGACGGGACGCCGAACACGCTGCTCGAAGCCATGTCCTGCGGGACATTCCCCGTCGCGGGCAATATCGAGTCCGTGCGCGAGTGGATCACCAGCGGTGAGAACGGCCTGCTGTTCGACCAGTCCGACCCGGACGCGCTGGCCTCGGCGCTCAGTGAGGCGCTGGAAAACAATGCCCTGCGAAGCCGCGCCGTCCCGCTCAATCAGAAGCTGATCGCAAACCGGGCCGACTACGGCGTGTCCATGCAGAAAGCTGATGAGTTCTACCAGCAGCTCATCGCCCAAAGCAAAAGCGCAGGCCGCAGGAAAGGAAGCCATGAGCGAGACACCGCTTCCCGATAACTCCGCGACTGTGACTTCTGCGACTGTTGACCTGTCCAGCTACCGCAACCCGCCCCACCACGACAAGGGCCGGGGCATTGCGGTCCGGGTCGCCTGGCACTTCGTCAATGCCCTGTTTTTTGAGTCTTCGCTGAACCCGTCATCGGGCCTCAAAGTCGCGCTCCTCAAGCTGTTCGGCGCAAAAGTCGGGCGGCGCGTTATTGTCAAGCCCGGCGTCAACATCAAGCATCCCTGGTTTCTCACGCTGGGCGACGACACCTGGATCGGCGAGCGGGCCTGGATAGATAACACGTTCGCCCCGATGACGCTAGGGTCCCATGTTTGCGTGTCGCAGGGCGTGTACCTTTGCACCGGCAACCACGACTGGACCGATCCGGCGTTTGGGCTGCTGGAGCGCCCGCTGCTGATTGAAGACGGTGCCTGGATTGGGGCGGGCGCAAAAGTCTTGCCCGGTGCGGTAGTCGCAAACCATGTGGTCGTGGCCGGCGGCGCGGTGCTGTCGAAGCCGACCGAGCCGTACACGATTTATGCCGGCAACCCGGCGCAGGCTGTGAAGAAGCGGGTGATCAAAGAAGGGAAGCCTCCTCGCCCTTAAGCCCGATCTGCTCCTGCGAAGGCCAATTCTGGGGAGCTAAAAAGGAGCCGGAGGGCGAATACAAGGTTGCGCTCTTTATTTTCCGTGCTGGCTCGGTGAAATGGCCGTTCCCGGCAATTTTACCTACGTCCGGCAATTTCACCTACGAAAGCCTTGACACCCGAAAATCAACCGGGTATAATTCGCGGCACAACCGAATACACTTACGAACTGCATTGACGAGGACCATGTCCGAGCCTGCTTGTTTTCAGAGAGCCGTCGCCTGGTGCGAGACGGCAGCAAGCCCTTCGGTCTCTCCCCTCCGAGCAGGCATTCCGAACTCCTATCGAAACTAAGAATGTCCGGTTCGCGCCCGTCATCGCGCTCCAAGTGCGGCCTATCGCTTCTACGAAAGAAGTCTTGGGCCGAACAAGGGTGGTACCGCGTGAAGCTGTTAATTAGCCTCTCGTCCCTTGCCTCTCGGCAATCGTGTGGACGAGAGGCTTTTTTTGGCCTGATAGTTTTGGCAACATAGAAGGACTGTAACTGATGAAAATGACCGGCAGCCGCGCACTTTTAGAATGCCTGAAGCGCGAAGGCGTGGATACGATCTTCGGATACCCCGGCGGGGCCGTCATCCCGCTGTACGATACGCTGTACCAGTTCCCGGACATCCAGCATATCCTGGTGCGCCATGAACAGGGCGCGGGCCACATGGCTGAGGGCTATGCGCTTGCCACCGGCAAAGTCGGTGTGTGTTTAGCCACTTCGGGGCCGGGCGCGACGAACCTTGTCACGGCCATTGCCGATGCCATGATGGACTCGGTGCCGATTGTTGCGATTACGGGCCAGGTCAAGACTAATCTGATCGGCACCGATGCGTTTCAAGAGGCGGATATTACAGGTATCACCATGCCGATCACCAAGCACAACTGGCTGATCAAAGATGTCGAAAAGCTGCCCGGCATCATCGCCGAAGCGTTCCATATCGCCCGGTCGGGACGCCCCGGCCCGGTGCTGGTAGACATCCCGCAGGACATTCTTCGGGCTGAGTTCGACTACACGCCGGTCGAAGAAGTGTCCATCCCCAGCTTCAAGCCCACCATCAAAGGCCACTCGCGCCAAATCGGGCGGGCGGCAGAGCTGATCGGCGAAAGCCAGCGGCCCCTACTGTATGTCGGCGGCGGCGCAATTTATTCGGGCGCTTATGAGGAAGTCCGTGCGCTGGCAGAGATGGCCGACATTCCCGTTGCCACGACGCTCAAAGGGCTGGGCGCATTCCCGGAAACCCATGCCCTGTCGCTGGGGATGCTGGGGATGCACGGCACGGCGTATTCAAACTACGCCGTCAGCGAGTGTGACCTGCTCATTGCCGTCGGCGCCCGCTTTGATGACCGCGTCACCGGCAAAGTGGACTCGTGGGTGCCGCAGGCGAAGATCATCCATATTGACGTGGACCCCGCCGAGATCGGCAAAGTTCTGCCCGCCGATGTGCCGATTGTCGGCGATGTCAAGAGCGTTTTGACCGAGCTGCTGAAAGCCGTCACACCCGCGACGCACCCCGAATGGCACGCGCGGACCCAGCAGTGGAAGGCCGACTTCCCGCTGCACTACCCCCAGGACGGCATTCTGCACGGCCAGTATGTCATTGAGCAGATCGGGGAAATCGCCGACCACAACGGCATTGTCGTCACCGATGTCGGCCAGCACCAGATGTGGGCCGCCCAGTTCTACAAGTGCCGCCGCCCGCGCCAGTTCGTCACTTCCGGCGGCCTCGGCACCATGGGCTTCGGCCTGCCCGCGTCCATCGGCGCCCAGTTCGGCTCCCCCGACACGCCCGTCTTCTGCGTCTCCGGCGACGGCTCGATCCAGATGTGCATCCAGGAGCTGATGGTCGCGACCGTCTACAAGCTGCCGATCAAGATCTGCATTTTAAACAATACCTACCTCGGCATGGTCCGCCAGTGGCAGGAATTGTTCTGGGAATCGCGTTATTCCAGCGTTGACCTGGAAGCGTCGCCCGACTTCCTGAAGCTCGCCGAAGCCTACGGCGCCCACGGAATGCGCTGCTCCACGCCGTCGGCAGTCAAAGCGACGCTCGAAGAAGCCATGACCATCACCGACCGCCCGACCGTGATTGATTTTCGGATCGCCAAGGAAGAAAACGTCTACCCGATGATCCCCAGCGGCGGCACGATTTCCCAAATGGTCGTTTCCCGCCCCGAAGGCATGGTTCCTTTGGACAGCTACATGGCGAGCGAAGTCTACATGGACGACGAAGACACGCGCCCCGCCCACGAAGACGAGAAAACCGAGCGCATTCCCGCCTACGCCGGCCAGGAAGCCCTGGGGTAGCTGCCGTGGACTATGAGAAGTTCGACAACGACGACCCCGAAACAAGCGACGAGGAATACTCTGCGTATGTCGAATGGCTCTCGGAGCGGACGGCGGAACAACTGCGACAGGCCAAAGGCGATGCCGTCGAGCAAAGGCTGGTTCTTTGCCGGTATTATAAGCGTGGTGATCGAGCTAACTTGACGCCAAGTGAGTTGATAGACTTTCTTGGCGTCAGCACACCTTCCATCTTTGACATGGCTGGCTACACGGATGAAGAAGGTGATGCGGCTATGGTAGTTCTGACGCGGGACGAAATCAATAAGGTAAAACTCTGATGACAATGACGATTGACATTTCGCCGCAGGAAGAAGCGCAGCTTAAAGAGGAAGCGGCGCGGCGGGGTCAGACTGAAGACGACCTTCTCCGGGCGGCATTGAAGAGCCTTCTCGGCCCCGAACCGGCGAACCGGCTGTCCTGGGGCGCAGCGGCAGGAATGT
Organism: uncultured Armatimonadales bacterium; assembly: GCA_964236795.1. GTDB lineage: Bacteria > Armatimonadota > Armatimonadia > Armatimonadales > Capsulimonadaceae > JANXMY01. The sequence continues at coordinate 47,401 of CAXSFV010000026.1, forward strand.
TTGAGCATCCCCTTGTTGGTGAAGATGCTCAGGCTTGGGTGACGCGAACACGACGCGAAGAAGAAGCGGAACGGGCAGACGCCAAGTGGAAAGGTGCGTCTGCGCGAACGCCGCAAGAGGTTTGGGATAAAGACAAAGACGCTGTCTACAATAGCCTTTGAGGTAAACAATCCATGACGCTCACTCTTGAAATACCTCTGGAAGCACAGGTCCGGCTGGAAATTGCCGCGCAGGAACATGGACAGGCCACGGACGACTATATCCGTGAGTCGTTCCAAATCTGGTTAAGCCTGACGATGCCGGAAACGGAAGAAGAAGCGTTTCAAGCAGCGCGGGCGCTTTCGCTGCCAACGCTGGAAGAACTTTGGATCAATGAGCATGATGCGATCTATGATACTTTATGAGAACGGCAACTTACCAGCGCAGCGATGTTCTTCTTGCTGAAATTGTATTCAGCGGCAGTATCGGTCGAAAGAGTCGGCCTGTCGTTGTTCTCAGCATCAATGCGTTTCACCAAGCAGGCTCCAAGCTGATTGTTGCAACACTGACAAGCAATATCTTGCCGCCATTTCGGCCCGGCCACACAGCCATTAACGATTGGTCCAGCGCGGGTCTCCTCAAACCGTCTGCAATGCGCGGCATTATAATTACGATTGACCAGAATGAAGTAGTCCGGCCACTTGGGGTGATGTCGGCGCAGGATTTCTCGGATGTGGAACAGGCAATCAAAACGATTATGGGATTTTAAGGAGCGAAGACGCTTTGCAGCAGATGACGACAAATCAACATACGATTACTGTTCTCGTGGACAACAAGCCGGGTGTGCTTTCGCGCGTTTCGGGGCTGTTCTCGCGCCGGGGCTATAACATTGAGTCACTTGCGGTCTCGATTACCGAGAACCCGGAGCTGTCCCGCATGACGCTCGTGGTCAACGGCGACGAGCAGGAAGTGGAGCAGATCACCAAGCAGCTTCATAAGCTGATTGAAGTGTCTAAAGTCCAGGACTACATCAATAT
>CAXSFV010000027.1:0-48086 GCA_964236795.1 uncultured Armatimonadales bacterium
CGGTGGATATTGAACAGGGTTACTAGGCTGCAGAACCCGGCCTTAAAAGGCCGGGCTAAAAGTGCGCGAAGCCCCTTCGGGACTGAAGATAAACCCAGGGTGACGGTATTCAGCCCCGAAGGGGCTTCGCGCACTTTTAGCCCGGCCTTTTAAGGCCGGGTTCTGCGGCTTGCCGCCCAAATCCACGCAGGGAAACCGCCGCTGTGTGGCGAACTTTAGGCCCAGACAAGTATCTTTCACTGAAATGCTAGGAGTAGAGGAAACGTGCAGCGAGCCAAACGATTGTCCCTGATCCCGCCGTATTTATTCGGCGAGATAGCAAAATTAAAAGCCCAGGCCATTGCCGAAGGGCGCGACTTGATTGACCTCGGCATCGGCGATCCCGACCAGCCGACCCCGCCGGAGATTATTGACCATCTCGCTGCGTATTCGCACGACCCGACGACCCACCGTTACGATGAGTCGAACATGGGACGGGCCGAGTTTTTAGAAGATGTAGCAACATGGTTCCAAAACCGCTTTGGTGTCACCCTCGACCCATCCAATGAGATTTTAGAGCTGATCGGCAGCAAAGAAGGGCTGGCCCATGCCGCGTGGGCGTTTATTGACCCCGGCGATGTCGCTCTTGTGCCGGATCCCGCGTACACGGTCGTCAAAGTCAACACATTGCTGGCCGGCGGGACGCCTTACGAGTTCCCGCTGCTGGCTGAAAACGGTTTCCTGCCGGACTTCACGGCGATCCCCGGCGACGTGGTAAAGAAGGCTAAGCTGATTTATCTAAACTACCCGAACAACCCGACCGGGGCTGTCGCGACGAAAGAGTTCTTTCAGGACGCTGTGAACTTCGCCCGCGAGACCGACACGCTCATTCTCCACGACTGCGCCTACTCCGAAGCTGGGTTTGACGGCTACCAAGCGCCGAGCATTATGCAGATTGACGGAGCCAAGGAAGTCGCAATAGAGACCCATTCGCTCTCGAAAACCTTCAACATGACCGGCTGGCGCATCGGTTTCGCCGTCGGCAGCCCGGACGCCCTCCGGGCATTGAACACAATCAAAGGCAACGTCGACTCCAAGCAGTTCGCCGCCGTTGCGCTGACGGCAGGCTGGGCGCTGAACCATGCCCGAAACGACGACGCGCTGGCGCTGCTTCAGCGCCGCCGGGACGTGCTGGTAGACGGCCTAAACCGGCTTGGATGGAGCTTAGAGAAGCCGAAAGCGACGTTCTACGTCTGGACGCCCGTCCCCCCCGGCTACACGTCGGCGACCTTCTCCCGCGAGCTGCTCGAAAAAGCCGACGTTCTTGCCATTCCCGGCCTCGGCTACGGCCCCCACGGCGACGGCTACGTCCGCATGTCCCTAACCGTCAGCGGCGACCAAAACGGCGAAAAGCTGGAAGAAGCCGTTCGGCGCATCGAGAAAAACGTCGCATTGGATTGGTCCGGCGCTGAAAACGGAGCCGCTCTTTTGGGTGACTCGTCGGGGTAGAAGCTAAAGCGTCAGTAAACGGGGAAGCGTTCAGAACCCGGCAAAAGAACGCGGCAATAAATTGCGACGCTGTGGGGCGAAGCGCCTAATGTCCGCCTGCGCGGACAAAGAGTAAGACCCGCGTGACACTCTGCTTCTTAATCTGTTCCCTATCCGCGAAGGCGGACATTAGGCGCTTCGCCCCACAGCGTAGGATTTCAATCCCACGCCTCTCCTAACTTCTATGACCATCGAAGCCGTTTTTTTAGACCGGGACGGGGTGCTGAACCCGCACATCCCCGGCGGCTATCTGCTGTCGGCGAGCGACGTAGCGCTCCTGCCCGGCGTCGCGCACGCCGTCCGGCGGCTCAACGATGCCGGGCTGCGAGTGATTGTCATCTCCAATCAGCAGGGAGTCGGCAAGGGGTTGATGACGATGAGCAATCTTGCCGCCATTCAGCAGCGCATGGCGGAGATGCTGATGCAGGAGGCCGAGGCGCATCTCGACCGCTGCTACTACAGCACGGAGCTTGCCGCCGAAAACTCGCCGCGCCGCAAGCCGGGCCCGGGGATGCTGCTGGAAGCGGCCTACGACTATGGGCTAACTCTCGCGAACACTGTCTTTGCCGGGGACTCGCCAACGGATGTAGAGGCCGGACACGCCGCTGGGGTGGGGCGGACCGCGCTGCTGCTGTCGGGCGGGATCACGGCGTATGCGCCCGACGACTTTTCGCCTGCGCCTGATTTAGTACTCACTGACTTGACGGCGCTTGCCGACTGGGTCTTGGAGCAGAACAGATGATTAAAGCCACCGCCCCCGGACGCTGCGGGATCGTCGGCAACCCGACCGATATGTACGGCGGCTCCGTCCTGTCCCTATCTACCCGGCAGCGGGCCTCCTGCACGCTAACTGAGGCCGCCGAGATGCAGATCACGGTGTCGGGCCAGTCCCAGACCCTGCACTCCGCCGACGACTTGACCCTTCGGCCCGGCGATTATTTGAACGTCGCCCGCGCCGCGCTGGCGGCTTTGGAAATCAACCCGGCGACGGACGCGCCGTTCCACCTGTCGGCGATGACCGAAATTCCGATGCAGGCGGGACTGGCCGGGTCAACCGCTATTCTGGCCTGCCTGACGGGAGCGCTGCTGGCGCATCTCGGCCTGCGCCTCAATCCTTACGAGACCGCCGAACTGATCCGAAAAATTGAGTATGATGTTCTCGGCATCGTCTGCGGCTTCCAGGATGCCTACATGACCATCTTCGGCGGCCTGAACTTCATGGACTTCACCGGCCGCAGCAGCACGGAAGCGCTGGAGCTCGCCACCCCGTTCGGCGCCGTCGAGCCGCTGGCGCCTTATGTCCGCAACCTGCCGTTCGTCCTGGCCCACACCGGCGTCAAGCACCATTCCGGCTCCGTCCACGCAACGCCCCGCGAGCGCTGGCTGGCCGGCGACCCCGCCGCCGTGGACGGCTACGCCGAGATCGCCACGCTGTCCCGCACCGCCAAACGCGCCCTCCTGTCCGGCGACTGCGATACGCTGGCTGTCCTGATGACCCGCAACCACACGATTGTCCAGGGTCTCGGCGGCAGCGGCGACGCCAACGAGTCTCTTGTCGCCGCTGCGTTAGAGGGCGGCGCGTCCGCCGCCAAGCTCGCCGGAGCCGGCGGCGGCGGAACCATCCTCGCCCTGACGCTTGACCCGGACCGCACCGTCGCTGCGCTAAAGTCCGCCGGAGCCGAGGCGATTTTGTACCCCGCTCCTACGCTAGGGCTGATAGTAGAGATTGTGGAATAACGACGAGAACGCGCGGTTTACAGTTGAAAGCCCATCTGCTCCATCATAATTTCCAGCACTCGGCGCTGGGCGATGCCGGACGACAGCGACTCTTCAATAACGCGCCCCACCGCGAACGTCTCAGGCGGCTCGCAGGCCGCGTCCACCCATTCTTGATCCCAAAGGTTCTCCGTCTGCACATAATGCACGAATTCGCGGAACACCTTGGAGGAAACTTCTAAGCCTTCCAGCATCGCCGCCGGAGAGTTGCCAGAGAGGGTACGGGGCGGAATGTCTTTGGGCTGCCAGCCGATGGCCTCATACATGCCTCCGACCCATCCCTCTTCATTTGCCTCGGTGTGATCTTCACTAACTTCGGAGTGATCTCCAAAAAGATGAATCAGCGTTTCGCGCAGTGTCCGGGGCGGTTCCACAAAGCGTACCACCGCGTTCCGAAAGGCGAGCGGGGCGTCAAGCTGCCCATCGCTGAGTAGCCGCGCACACTCCAAAATGCGGCGTTTGACGATGTAATCTTTCTCCAGCAGGCGGTCTGTCAGGTCCATGTTTCGTTTTCCTCCGGGTAGTGTCGTCACAAGCGACTCGGTTTCGTGATGGTAATGAACCCCGCTGGGGCCAGGCAGCAGGCGGATCTGCTGCGCCGCCCGCCGGTAGGCTTGCGGCGATAGTCCAAACGCCTTCTTGAAAGCGCGGGAGAACCCTTCCGGCGTTTGATAATCCGCGTCAAAGGCGACGTGCGTGATCGCCGTTTCCGTCGTGCGAAGCTCATACGCGGCACGCTCTAAAAGCAAGCGTCGCCGCAGCGCCCCCGGCGACTCGCCGACCGTGCGCTCAAACATACGCTGGAAGTGGTAGCGGCTGAGGCAGGCATTCCCGGCCATTGAACTCCCGCTTTCCTGGAGTGTGCTTTCCACTGCCGACAGCATTTCTCGCTGACGCCGCTCGGATTGCCCCGCTGTTTGCTTTGGGTTCATACGCTGTTATTGTACCAAGACTCCGTGCCTGCCGCTTGACCGATATTGCTCATTTATCGAAGGAGTTCATCGGGTATACTTTGGTTTATGCTGACCGCGACTTTTATTCACGCGCCGGGGGTGGGGCCGGCGACGGAGCAGGGGCTTTGGGCGCAAGGGGTATCATCTTGGAACGAATACTTGGAGCGGGCGTCGTCGCTGCGTCTGCCGCCGCGCCATAAGATTGCGCTGGCACGGACAATTGACGAGAGTGTTCTGGCGCTGGAAGACGGACGGACGGACTTTTTTGCCCATCACCTGCCGAAGAAGGAACACTGGCGGGCGGTGTCCCAGTTTCCGAAGATCGGTTACTTGGACATTGAAACGAACGGCGGCATGAGTCCTGACTCGATCACGCTGATCGGGCTGTATGACGGCTTTGAGATGCACCAATACGTCAAAGGCGAAAACTTGGCCCAGTTCGCCTACGAGAGCCAGGACTACGACGGCTTTGTGACGTTCTTCGGGACCGGCTTTGATCTGCCGTTCCTGAAGCGCCGCTTTCCCGTGCTGGAGTCGGTGTTCGCCGACCGTTTTCATGTGGACCTCTGCCCGCTCCTCAAGCGGCTCGGCCACACCGGCGGCCTCAAAAAGATTGAGCAGCAGCTTCATATTGCCCGCGTGCCCGAAGCCGACGGCCTCAGCGGCATGGACGCCGTGCGGCTGTGGCGGGCGTTCCGCCGGGGCGGACGCGAGGCGGACGACGCAAAGCGGCTTTTGCTCGCGTACAACAAAGAAGACACGGTCAACATGGAAGCGCTGCTGCGCTACGCGGTCCCCCGCCTGCAAGCCCAAGCCGGGTATACTGAAAACAATTCTTCGATTCTTGAGGCGTGAAAGGAACACAAATATATGGAACAGCAGCTAACAGGGGGCAGCGGCACCGGAGAGCCGGACATCACGGAAGAAACCCAAGCGCAGCCCGAAGCCGCGCCCGCCAATGGAACCGAAACCCCGGCCCTGAACCGGGCCGACCGCCGGGCGCAGGCCAAAGGCAAAAAGACCGGCGGGATCGCCGGGCCGAACTCCAGCGCTCCCGGCGGACGCGGGCCGAGCAAGCCGACTTCCGGCCATGCCGGGCAAGTTCGCTTCCCCCGCACCGGACATAAATAACTTGTTATCTCACGCCCGGCGCATTCTGTGCCGGGCGATTTCATTGAAGGAACCTCGTCATGCCACTCCAAATCCCTCCGCGCCGTGCCATCATTGTCGGGCTGCTTCTGCTGGCCGGACCTGCCGCAGCGCAAGGGCCGCCTGTTACCTATCCTCATGTTACCTATCCTCATGTTACCTATCCTCATGTTACCTATCCTCCACCCCGGCTACACGTATTTGGCACCCCGTCTGCACCTGCCGTAGACCCGCAGGTGACGGTCCTGTTCGGGCAAGCTATCGCCGCGCACCAAGCCTTGAAGGCGCTGTCGGCGACCGTCGCCATGTCATCCACAGACACAGGGCCAACGGTAAACCAGACGGTGACGCTGGCTTACCAAAAGCCGAACCGGGTCAAAACCACGGTTTCCAACTCATCCGGGCTGCTGGTTCAGATCTACGCCGGCCCAAAAACAATCACGCTTTATGATGTCAAAAATCGGACTTACCGAGTGCAGCCCGTCCCGCCCGGCGCCGACCCGGTCCTCCTTGCTCTCCGCCAGGCGCCCTCGCTCCTGGTTTTTCTGATGAGCCACCCGGAAGCGCTCAATACGCTGCTGACACAGCACGGCGTTACGGTGAAAGTCGGCGCTTCAAGCCCTTATGCGTTCGCTGACGTGGATACCGTCGTCGCTACCATGCCGCAGCCGGGCGGCAGCAAGGTGGCAACACTCGACATCGGCAAGGCTGACCACCTGCTGCGGCAGATCACGTTAAGCGGGAGCCAAACAGCGCCGAGCCAGTCTCAGAAGGTGCTGCTGACCGAAACTGTAACGGCACTGTCAGTAAATCCGGCCTTGACGGCTGCGGATTTTGTGTTTACGCCGTCGCTGGGGGTGAGAAAAATTGTCGCGCCGAAAGCAAGCGAAAATCCGCCGATGCACGACCCGCGCCTGGTGCCGGGCGCAAGGCCGTTCCCGGTGGCGGCCAAAGACCTCAGCGGCAGGCCTTTGACGCTGGCGCAGTATCAGGGAAAAGTGGTGCTGATGGATTTTTGGGCGACCTGGTGCGGGCCGTGCGTTGGGGAGATGCCGAATGTCGTTGCCGCGTACAAAAAGTACCACACGCAGGGGTTTGACATCGTCGGCGTGTCGCTGGACCAGAGCCGTCCGGCGCTGACGAGTTTTATCGCCGAAAACAAAATGCCGTGGCGCCAGGTCTTCGACGGCAAGTATTGGAGCAGCACCGTTCCGCGCGAATACGGGGTCCAGTCTATTCCGTTCGGCCTGCTGGTCGGGCGCGACGGCAAAATTGCTGCTGTAGACGTGCGCGGCCCGGCGCTGGAAACGGCCATTCAGCAGGCGCTGGCGAAGTGAGCGGGGCGCGGGAGAAACTTAAGAGACCTCACCCGGCAGCAAGATGCCACCCGCTCCATGTTAAGGAGAGGACGACAGCTTAGGGTTTTATTGGGGGCTGCCGAGTGAGGTTCCTCAGTCTGCGATTTTTGCTGGAACTTCTTAACGCGCGGGCGCGGTGATCAGCGCTTGGATGCGGCCGTAAAGCGCACGCTGGGCCGGGGTCAAGAGCGCCATGTCCCGCTTCAAAGCATCCTGACGCAAAGCGACGATTTTGGCGCTCTGAGCTTGAGCGGACAAAGTCTTGTCGGCAATGACCGACTGGATAGCCGCCCCGGTAGACAGCCCGATGGCATGCAGTTTGTCCGACTGAATGGGTTTTTCCGATTTCACAAGCTGCTGCGAAAGCCGTTTCGCTTCAGCGATTTTTGGAGCCTGTTCCTTCTGCGCCTGCTCCATCGCCGCACTGCGCTTCAGCGCTTCAGCCCGCTGGGCGGGGGACATCAGCGCCAGCGACGCATTGCGGGCATTCTGGACAAGCTGCAAGTACCGCGTTTTTTTCTGCGCGTCGGTCAGCTTGCGGTTTGACTGAAGCGCGAGAACATCTGTCTTAAACTGGGCATTAATCGCCCGCTGCTTTGTGAATTGGAAACGCTGGGCTGGGGTTAAAATTGCCAGCATATCCTGGTCCATCGCTTGCAGCAAAGTCGTATACTTTGCCTGCTTCTGTGCCAGGCTCATTCTGGAATCATCTTTCAGTGCCTCCACGTCTTTCTGGAACTGGGCCTGCCGCGTGTTGGCCTTTGCCTGCTGGGCAGCGTTCAGGCCAAGCCCGATTGGGGTCGTCTGGCCGGACGGGGCGGCCTGAGCCAGCGTCGGCGTCTGGAAAAGAGCGGCGCCTGCCAAAGCAGCGGCAGCAGGCAGGATCAAAGCGGCGCGGGTCAAAACTGTCAACGGGATCGTGTCCTTCCGGGGCATGCAAGTCGTTACTCAAATGAAGACGCAGAGAAAAGGGATTTAGTTCCCGTCTTCTCTGCGTCTTAGTGTCTGAAAAGGACCCTAAACGTTGGTCGCATTGCCGACCGAAGCCACGGCAAGCTGCGGGATGAGCCGCTGAAACTTGTCGGCGGCGAGCTTTTCTTCGCCGATAATCGTCTCGGCAAGCTGGGCCGTCTCCGTGTCGCCGATGGCGTGAGCATAAGCGTGGAGCGACGTGTACGCGCCGATCTCGAAATGCTCGAACGCATACACTTTGATCGTGTCCTGGGTCTGCTTGTCTTCTTTGGAGTGGAAGATGTTCAGGACGCTGCTGGTCTTTGCCAGGAAGGAGTTCAAAATGCCCTTCGGCTCGGACTTGTCGCCGCCGAGGGCGAGAATGCGGGCCGTAATCCGGTCCGCCTGGGACTGGGTGACGACAATGTGGTCTTCCACCACTTGCTTCAGCTCGGCGTCGGTAGTTTCGGCGGCGAGGTCGCGCAGGGAAGCGACGCCACCGACTTCAGCGGCATACGAATCGTTCAGGTAGCGCAAAAGCTGTGCTTTCGTATCTTCGGCCATGTGGGTAATTCTCCTTGATAAAATGCCGCTTGTGCGGTTCTGCCGATTTTTACCCGCACTACCGTTTCTTTAATCCAAACCGCTACTGGCGACCGTAAATCCGGCCTTTCCAGGCATTGCCCCGGCCCGACAAGCTCCGGTAGGCGGACGACAGCGCAATCCCCACTACCACCGACCAGGCCAGCGGGTTCAGCAGGGCATAGCCGCCGGAGTCCCGCCCAAAGCGCAGGGTCAGCCCCAGGCGCACGGCAGCCAGCCCTAAATACGCGCCAAGCGGCAGCCCTGTCCAGGCCGCGCCGGTCAGCCATCCCCCCAGCGTCCATAACGGCGGCAGGACAAAGACGGTCAGGATCAAAAAGACGACCCAGAGCAGCAGCGGCAAGTTGTGCGAGAATGCCGGGAATAAGTTCTTGGCAAAGCCCGCCCACAGCTCAGGAAGGCCGTGGTACATCCGCACCCAATAGGTGCGCGAGCCGTCCCCATACCACAGCGAGTGGCCCTCCCGCTTGACATGCTGGGCAAACTTAACATCTTCCGCAAGCTGCTGCCGCACAGCTCGGTGTCCGTCCACGGCAAAGTAGGTTTCGCGAGACAAAAACAAAAACGCGCCGTTTGCCGCCGCAAACCAGGGGTAGGGGGTCGCGCGAATAAACGGCGTCGGCAAAAACGCAAATATCACAAAGTATTGAATCGGGATGAGCAGCCGCTCCCAAAAACCCTCGCAGCGCAGGTCAGGCACGAGCGAAACCACGTCCGCTCGATGCTCCTGCCGTGCGCCGAGCGCCAGCAAAAGCGCGTCTGGGGCGAACACGCAGTCGGCGTCAGTCATCAACAACAACTCGCCCGACGCAGCATTTGCGAGCTGCCAGCAGGCAAACGGCTTGCCGTACCAGTCGGGGGGCAGGTCCGCCCCGATCAGCACCCGCAGGCGATGGTCCCGGTCCCGCAGGCGGCATAAAATCGCATAAGTGTCGTCGCTTGAGTGGTCGTCCAGCACGATCACCTCAAAGTTCGAATAGTTCAGTGCCAGCAGGGACCGGACACACGCTTCAATGTTTTCGGCCTCGTCGCGGGCCGGAACCAGCACGGAGATGCGCGGCAGAGCGTCTCCACTGGCGTCGGCGGCGTAGGCTCGCGGCTTGCGGAAAAAGCAGAAGTTTAAGGCCGCCGTTCCCATCAGCCCCAGCGCCGTCAGCGCCACGGCGATCTGATATAGGAAAATCGGAGACAAAATTGAGGACACAAAAAGCCGCATTGCGGCGTTAGTATACCAGAAGAACCGGCCAGAAGAAGCAAACCAGAGGCCAGGGGCGGGTATACTTAGACCATGCGCCTTGTTTTAGACCCTGCCGAAGAAGCCACGCACGGGGCCTGGCTGCGCGGGACGCCGGGGGCTTACGAGTGGTGGTACTTTGATGCTGTTTCCGACTGCGGCGAGTGGTCTTTATGCTGCATCTGGTTTCTCGGCAACCCGTTTTCGCCCTATTACCGCCAGTCGGCGCGGGGTGTTTTGGCGGACCCCTACGCACACAATGCGCTTTTCTTTGCGTTGTACCGGCACGGCCATCTGCACGCTTACCACTTCACGCGCTTTCCATTGCCCCAGGTCTCCGCCGCCGAAACCGTCCCGCTTTGTTTAGAATTTGGGCCAAACACGGTTTCAATGCCGACACCCGGCAAGTGGTGCCTCACTTTAACCGACGAAAATGGCAACGGACGCTCGCTTGCAGCGTCGCTCCTGTTTACCGGCCCGCCGCTCTCCGGCGGGAGGAAGGAAGACGCGCTGCCGGATGGGGACCATTCCTGGCTGCCGATTGCCCCGTTCTGCCGCGTCGCTGGGCAGATCACGCTGCGCGAAGCGCATAATCCCGCCGCGGAAACCATTTCGTTTTCGGGAACCGGCTACCATGACCACAACTGGGGGCGGCTGCCGTTTGACGCCGCCATTCGCGACTGGTCCTGGGCGCGGGCGGCGCTGCCGCGTCAGCGCAGCGTGATCTTGTACCATGTCCACCCCCATCGCGGCCTGCCGGTCAGCCATCTGCTGCTGTTTGATGCCGGGCGTTTAGTGCATCACGACGCGCAGGCACAGGTACGGTTAGACAAGCCGGTCTGGAACGGCTTCGGTACGCGCTATCAGTCCCGGCTGATCGTCGGCGGCGCGGGCCTGCACGTCGTCTTCCGGTTCGGCAGGCGCCTGGACAGCTCGCCGTTCTACGTCCGCGCCTTGTGCGACGCCGCACTGACAGAGAACGGACAGACCGAGACCGGCCACGGCATCGGCGAGTACCTGCGCCCCCGCCCGCTTTCCCGGCGTCTCGTCGCATCGGCGATGAAAGCGCGGATTGTGGAGCGTTGAACCCTGTCTACACGACCGTTGCCGTGCGGACTGCACAGATGTCGGCGCTTGGCATTCTCGCCCATTTTCTGCTGCACTGGCCTTTCACCGGCCCGTTTGCGCTGGGCTTTTTTCTCTCACCTGCACTTTGCGTCTATTTTGTCTTTGTCTTTGCTGGGACATGGACTTGGGGGCTGCCGATTTTGACGCGCCTGCCGGGCAGCAGCGCCGTCGCGCTGACTTTCGACGACGGCCCCTCCGCCGAGACGACGCCGCTGATCTTGGACGCTCTGCGCTCCTGCAACGCCCGCGCGACGTTCTTTGTGCTGGGCGAAGCCGTAGACCGTCACCCCGACCTTCTGCGCCGCATCATCGCCGAAGGCCACGCCGTCGGCATCCATGCGTATCATCACCGGCCGTTCGTGCTGCAAAACCAGCGGGCGGTTTGGGAAGAAATTCGCCGCACGAGAGCCGCCATCCAGCGTGCCTGCCCGGAAGCCGGAATCCTGCCGTGGGTCCGCCCGCCGCACGGCTTCAAGTCGCTCTCGCTGGTTTGGACCCTGCGCCGCGCAGGCGCCGGCCTGGCGGCATGGAGCGCCAACAGCCGCGACTATCAGCAGCACGACCCGGCGCAGATTACGGCGCGTGTATTGAAAGCAAAAGCGGGAGCGATTATCCTGCTGCATGACGGGCCAAGCAATTCTGCGACGGCATTAGCGCTGCCTTCCCTGCTGCGCGGCCTCGCGGAGCGCGGCCTCGCTGCCGCGCCGCTGCCGAATTGGGTATCATCTTCCTGAACGAACCTTTTCAACTCTTATGGCAAGCACACAAATTGACCCTGAGCGGCAGGAGCCGCCCACACCCCGCATTCCTGCTCAAACTGCGGCGCCGAAGCCCGGCGCGTTCCGGGCGCTCAAAAATCGTAACTTCCGCATCTTCTGGATCGGGCAGCTCATTTCACTCATCGGCACTTGGGCGCAAAACTTGGCCCAGGGCTGGCTGATCGTGCTGCTGGTAGACCCCGTCACACGGACCCTGCTGCATACGACCGGCGCGGCGGCAGGCTCCGGGCCGAGCCACCCGTCGGCGACGATTGAAGCCGCCGCAAACTTCTACTCCGGCTGGGTGAACTTCGCCGGCGGCCTGCCGATCTTTTTGTTTACGCTTCTCGCGGGTGTCGTCGCCGACCGGGTAGACAAGCGCAAAATGCTGCTCGTCACTCAAAGCGGCCTGATTCTCTGCGCCCTGGGCCTCGGCATTCTGGCATCTGAAGGTAAAGTAGAGATCTGGCACGTCTTGTTCTTCGCAGGCTTGTCGGGCCTCTTCGCGGCGTTTGATATGCCGACCCGGCAGTCGTTCGTCGCGGAGATCGTGAAAAAAGAAGACGTGCCGAGCGCGATTGCCCTTAATTCCAGCATCTTCAACGCCGCCCGCGCCCTCGGCCCCGCCGTCGCAGGCCTGCTGCTGGCGGCTAGGGTCAAAATCGGCGTCGCATTTCTCGGCAATGCGTTTCTATCGTGCGCCGTCATTGTCGGGCTGCTGCTGATGCGGCTGCCGCCAAAGCCTGCTGCCGACGGCGCAAAAGCCGACAATACCCTGCGCGGGGTCTGGAACTCAACCCGCGAGGGCTTCCGCTATGTCCGCCAAACCCCGACCGTTCGCAACTTGGTGATTTTGGTCGGCTCGTTCGGCACTTTCGCGTTCTCGTTCAACGTCCTGATCCCCGTCTTCGTCCGCTACACGCTGCTGCCTCATGCCTCCGACAAAGTGCAGGTGGCGTCGTTCGGCTTCATGGAAACCGTGCGTGGGGTGGGGGCACTCGGCGGGGCTTTGACAGTCGCGCTTCTCGGCAACCCAAAGCGTCAGCGGAATATGCTGCTCATCGGCAGCCTGATGGCAACCATCATCTTGATCGTCTTCGGCCTGTCGCGGACGCTCTGGCTGGCGTATGCGACCATGACGGTCGTGTCCTACGGCTTCGTTCTGTGCTTTGCAACTTCTAATACGCTCATGCAGCTTCACGTCCCAAACTTCCTGCGCGGGCGCGTCATGAGCATTTATACGCTGATGTTCATCGGCACCATCCCGTTCGGCTCGCTCTTTGCGGGCTGGCTGGCAAAATACATCGGCGCCCCGCCGACCATCGTGCTGTGCGCTGCTATCTCGCTCGTGACCACGCTCGTGCTGATTTTTCGCCCCGGCGGCCTTCGGGACATGGATGTTGCCCCGAATGTACCAACCGTTTGACGCTACCGGATCTGCACCGCCATATGCAACAGACCATGCAATAAATTGCACGGCTACACAGCGAAGACGCTACGAAGTACCGCTCTGCAATGGCAGCACTGGCTACCCGGAGGGCAGACCTGGAAGGCGCGGCACTAGGAGCAGATCAATTCGTCTTTCTCTGAACCCCGCGAAGCGGTGTTTTGTGGCGTCCGCGCCGTGTAGCCGCGTGTTTTAACGCATGGTCCAAAAACTCAGGGCTTGCTGCACTTCGCCAAGTACAAATAAACTAATGCGCCGGTGATGGAGTGGACCTGAAACTTCGCGCTGAGCGTGTCGCGCAGCTCAGAGTGGGTGAACCGGAAGAACGGAATGCCGCCGTCGTGGCTGCCTTCTTTTTGGCTGAACGCGCGGGTCAAAAGCGAGTGCTTGTACGCGGACAGCGCGAGCGTCCCGCCGGGCTTCAGCACAGCATAAAGGCTGGTGACTGCGGCGGCGCGGGCATCGGGGCCGGGAACGTGTTCTAGAACCTGACAGGAGACAATGCGGTCAAAAACGCACTCGGCGAACGGCAAGCGGCACAAGTCGGCCTGGACGAGATGGACGTTCGTGACCCCGGCGGCGAGCAGCTTGCGGCGGTTGACGCGCAGGGACTCAAATGAGAAGTCAACAGCGACAAGTTCGCGAACAGTTGGAGACAGAATGCGGGTCATGCGGCCCGTGCCGCAGCCGGCTTCGAGCAGGCAGTCGGTCGGGAGCGGGCGCAGGGCACGAAACGTGAGGGGAATTTCGACGCGGCCGAAGTGGTTCAGGAACGTCATCGCGTCGTAGTCGCCGACCTGGGCATCCCGCGCGGCGATCTCGGACTTCTGGGCGTCTAAAAGGGCCAGCGGCAGAAGGCGGGGAATGCCGTCCTGAACGGGATAGACGTTCCCATCGTCATCAGTCAAGCTGCCGTCGGTGATCTCTTCGCCGTTTCTTTGGCGCACGGTGAGTGTGAGGGGACTGCCTGTTTCCGGGGAAGCTAAGAGGGGCAGCAAAGATGGAAGCATAGGGTTCCTGATTGTGTCCCCGCCCTGAAGGGCAGGTCTGTATGGTCGTCTCTACTCCGCTGTCAGCGTCACACGCAGTGTGTAATCTTCACCGGCATCAGTGCCGGTCGCGCCGAGCCGGCGGGCGGCGGCCTGCCGCACTGAAGCGAGATCATCAAATTGCACAGTCTCGCCGAGATGTACTTTGCGGCTCATCGGGTCGGTCCAGATGCGCTCCGGGATGAACACCGGCCCGGTCGGCGCATGACCCGACTGGTCCGGCAGGGGCAGGCTGACCCGGCAGGCGATCCAAATTGTGCCGTCGGGATTGGCGCGTTCCGTGATTTGATACACCCGCGCACTGTCGCCATCGCCAAGGCTGACCTCGGTGCGGACGCCGTCGCCGACGCCGCCTACGTCCTGCGCTCCAAGCGCCGCCTCCCCTGCTCCCGGCTCTCTGAGTTCCGCGTGCAGATGCACCGGCGGGTTCAGCCGGTCGGCGGCGGAGACCCGCGCCCGGAACAACTGAAGGCCGCCGGACGTGCCGCGCACCAGAAGCAGTTTGTCGGCGTCATACGGCACCACGTCCGTGAGGCCCGGCGGAAAGGTCGGGTCCGGCACACCCTGTTTGCCGTCGCGCGTGTAGCCGTTTTTCGTGCTGTGGGTCAATCCCAGCTTCGCAAAGACGACTGAAGGCGCG
Organism: uncultured Armatimonadales bacterium; assembly: GCA_964236795.1. Lineage (GTDB taxonomy): Bacteria > Armatimonadota > Armatimonadia > Armatimonadales > Capsulimonadaceae > JANXMY01. Next base: position 14,574 of record CAXSFV010000027.1, read on the forward strand.
GCATTATGAGTGTGAATGCGCTCCCAGTGCAGCCTGTTTGACGAGCGGGCCTGCGCGGAAGCCGCGCCAACGAGGATCAATGCGACTGGAAGCAATCGCTGCCAGCGGGAAGTCGGCATTGCAGGTCATTTTTCTTTCTAAAGGCAGAACCTCACCCCGGCCCGTTCCTATGCCTGCGGCATTACTGCGTATCTGCCGACCCTCACCTTACTTAAGGAGAGGGTAGCAGCTTGCTGCCGGGTGAGGTCTCACTCCTAGCCGCTTCTTAAATCCTTGATGTTGAACTGAAGCAGGCGGCGTCCGTTCCATTCGTTGATCTGCGGCGTGAAGACCGCTTCCAAATAATCACCGGGCTTCGACGTGTCCGCCCAGTCGCCCTGCCCCCAGGCAATGCAGTCGGTCGGGTCCATTGCTTCGGCCCGGACCTTCATCTTGAGATGACTGGCGTCTTTGCCGATGCGCTTGGCTTCGCAGATCAGCAGATCAGCGGACGCAAATCTCGGCTCCGGGTTTGCATGGCCGAACGGCGCCAACTGTTCCCATTCTTCCAGCAGGTTGAGCGACAGCGCAGACGGATCAATTAGGCCGTCGTGGGCGAGCTTTGGGATAAAGTCTTCGTCGGTCATCGTTGCCGCCGCATGAGCATTGATGGTCTGCTCGAATTCGTCCAAGTTCTCCATCGTCAGCGACAGGCCCGCCGCCATTTCATGCCCGCCGCAGCTTTGGAGAAGCGCCCGGCAAAGCTGAATGCCCGCAAACATATCAAAGCCTTTAATAGAACGCGCCGAGCCTTTGCCGTGCGTTTCCTCGTCGTTGACCCCGATGACTATCGCAGGCCGCCCATAAGCTTCCACCAGCTTCCCCGCGACAATGCCGACCACTCCGGCGTTCCAGCCCGGCGACGCCACGACCAGCACTTTGATTTTGTCCAAGTCCCGGCTCTCGACAATGCGCTTGGCTTCTTCTAAAATACGCTTCTGGGCGACCTGGCGTTCCACATTAAATGCATTCATTTTCTCCACTAATGCCCGCGCTTCTTCCGGGTCACCTGTCAGCAGCAAATCCAGCGCCGTCGCGGCGTCGTCGAGGCGCCCGACGGCGTTGATGCGCGGCCCGATCCCGAAGCCGACCGTCTCCGCCGACAGCGGCTTGTCGGTGTTGATGCCCGCGCCGTCGAGTAGCGCCCGCAGCCCGACTTTGCGCGTCACGGCGAGTTGCTTCAGCCCAAACGACGCAAACACGCGGTTCTCGCCAAGCAGCGGCATGACATCAGCAACTGTGCCGCAGGCGACCAAGTCTAAGAACTTCTGGATAAATGCGCTTTCGTGGGTTGGATGCACCAGCCGCACGACCGCCTGCATCGTCTTAAACGCCACGCCGACGCCCGCTAAATTGGGAAACTTGTACATCGAGTCGTGCCGGTGGGGATTAACCACGGCATACGCGGGGGGCAGCGTCTCGCCCGGCTCATGGTGGTCCGTGACGATCACGGTCATGCCCAGGCTGTTCGCGTACTCGACCGCCTCTCGCGCCTGAATGCCGCAGTCGCTTGTGATGACCAGCGTTGCGCCTTTTTCATGCGCGTACTCAATCGCGCTCGGCTTCAAATCATACCCGTCGCGCTTCCGGTGCGGCACCCGGTATTCCAGCTTCGCGCCCAGCGCCGTCAGCGCCCGCACATACACTGCTGTGGAAGTCACGCCGTCCACATCATAATCGCCGTAAACAAAGATCGTTTCCTTGTTATCTAAAGCGTCTTTGATTCGGTGCGCGGCCTTGTCCATGTCCGGCAGGCCGAACGGGTCCAAAAGATGACCCAGTGACGGCACTAAAAAACGGCCTGCTTCACCCGGATCGGTCAAGCCTCGGTTGCACAGCAGCCGGGCTGTCAGCGGGTGGATGTAAAGCTCGCGGACAAGCTTCTGTTCTGCATCAAGGTTACGCTCCGGCTCCGTCCACTGCGCCTGGGCTTGGGTCACTGCTTTAGGCAACACGAACCTCAATCGGCAGCTTGCCGCTATCCCTTTGTGCCTGCGAGACACGGTAGTTCAGCTTCTCGAAGCCGATGACGCGCCCAGTCGCGTCTTTAGACAGAACGACTTCGTCCCCGGTTTCCTCGCAGCTATGCTCTAGCTTAGGATCGTCAAACCAAACATTAAGGGTATCGCCTTCAGTGTCCCAACGGATCAAGATTTTGTCCATAACGTCGTTCCCTCCTTAATGCGCTCCGTAAAACCAGCACGCGGACAACCGAAAACTTCAATTTTGAGGCCATCCTAGCTCCTTCTTCATCCCTAGACTCCGAGCCGTTCGCTATAATCGGAAGCTGGTGAACCGCAACTTTAGAACCGCTTGACCGGCCCCTTCTTCTTCGCCTTGATCGCCGAAATCTGGACCTCGCCGGGCGCCGCCGGGCGGGGAGCAGCCGGCGGCGAGGCGGGACGCGGCGCAGAGGGACGGGTGCTGCCGCCGTTGGTGCTGCCGCCGTTCGATGGGTAGATAGCCGCGCCACCGGTGCTTGGCGTCTCGGCGACCAGCGCCGGGGCCGGTGCATTGGCGCGGTGCTTCGCCAGCCAGTTTTCCCAGTCTACTAGAATGGATGCGGCGTTGAAGATGGACGAGTAAGTTCCGCTCAGAATGCCGATCAAAAGCGCGACGTTCAAGAGGCGCGTCGTCTGGCCGCCCAAGACGACCAGTGCTACGAGCGTCATCACAACCGTCAGCGACGTGTTGATGGAACGCGCCAAAGTCTGCCCGATGGAGCGGTTGACCAGCGACTCGAAGTTCTCGCCGCGCGACTTATGCCGCAGGTTCTCCCGGACGCGGTCGAAGATGACCACTGTGTCATGCACCGAGAAGCCGATGACAGTCAGCATGGCGGTAATGAACAGGCTGTCAATCTCCCAGCCCAAAAAGTAGCCGAGGATCGCAAACGCGCCGAGCAGGACCAAAATGTCATGCAGCAGCGCAAAGACCGCCGATGTGCCGAGCCGCAGGCCCGCGACAAAGCCGCCGATGCCGAAGACAAGCGCAAGGTACAGAACAATCAGCAAAGACGCGATGACGACCGCTTGAATGGCGTTCGACGTCAGTTCTTTGGAGATAATCGGCCCCGTGTTGTCGAACTCCTGGACGAACTGGGGCGCTTGCGCTAGGCCGGGCTGATCCGGCACATGCGGCGCCAGCGGACTGAGCGCCGCCGCCAGCCGCTGCCGGACCGGGTTCTGCTGCGTCCCGGAAACGGAAGACACGTCCCGCACGCTCACAAGCGCAGTCAAGCCGCCGTCGGCGATCTGCACCACTTTGTCCTTGAAGCCGGCGGCGGCGACCGCACGCTCTACGCCTGCCTGGGTGACGGGCTGCTGGTAATGCACCTGGATTTCCGTGCCGCCCGTGAAGTCAATGCCCGGCTTGAGGCCGCCGAGCGCAAGGAAAATCAAGCCTGGCACGATGATCGCCAAACTTACACCGTAGAACAGCTTGCGGCGCCCAATGATGTTCAGGCCCTTGTGCGTCGCGTCGCCGGTTGTCTGCCCGACCAGCGAGTTCACGCCGAGGCCGAACAAAGCCGGGTTCTTTGCCAAACCGGGGAACAGCTCCACCAGCAGGTACAAAAGCGTCCGCGTGACCGTGATCGCCGAAAATAGCGAAACCAGAACGCCGATCAAAAGCGTCAGCGCGAACCCCTTCACCTGCGCCGTGCCGAGCGACAGCAGAATAACGCAGGTGATGCAGGTGCAGATGTTGGAGTCACGAATCGCCGTGAAGGCCCGCTTGAACGCTGCATCAATCGCCGGACGAAGCGCCTTGCCGTCGCGCAACTCTTCTTTCAGGCGCTCAAAGATCAGAATGTTCGCGTCCACGGCCATGCCGATAGACAGAATAAAGCCTGCAATGCCCGGCAATGTCAGGGTGACAATCAGCCCCGGAAACAGCCAGTTCAAGCCACCCTTGAAAATCGCCAGCGTGAACAGCGCGTAGATGAGAAGCGCGATGTCCGCGAGAACGCCCGGCAGGCGGTAATACGCCACCATGAAGATGAGGACCAGCGCGAGGCCGACGCCGCCCGCAATGAGGCTTTTCGTGACCGCGCCGACGCCCAGCGTCGCTTCAATGTCGTGCGTGTCCACCTGCTCCAAAGGGATCGGCAGCGCACCGGCATTCAGCAGATTGGACAGGCTCTGGGCGGCGTTCAGCGTGCCGAATCCGCCGCTGATCTCGCCCTGGCCGTCCAAAATCGGCTGCTTGATGAACGGCGACGACAGCAGCGAGTCATCCAGCACAATGCCCAAAATCTCGCCGGTGTGCTGGGTCGTGAAGTCCCCGAATGCCTTCGCGCCCTGCGGATTGAAGACCTGCGAAACGGTCGGCCTGCCGTCCTGGCCGAGATGGGCGCTGGAGCTTGGCTCCAAATCGGCCCCGGTCAAAATCGGCTTGCCGCCGTAGGCATTCACCGAATCGGTCAGCAGCATGTTCCAGCCGGTCATTTCTTTGCTGAGCGCGGCGGCCTGCTGCTGCTGGGCTGGGGAAAGATAAACCGGAGCTTCGGACAAAAGCCGGTCGTAGCTGCTGCCGAGCAGCTTAAACTGCGCCGGGTCCGGCGCCGGCGCGGCATACAGGGTGTTCGTGCCGCCCGCCGTATTCCCGCCCGCCGCCGCGAGCAGGTTGACCCAGTCGGCTTTGATCTGAGCGCCGTCACGGAACGACTGCCCCGGCGTGAAGCCGTTCCAGGGCTGGGTCACGAGAAAAGCATTTTGCTCGCGGCCATTCACGGTCGTGCCGGTGATCCGCAGGGGGTTGTTCGCGGTCTTGGGCGTCACGACGCCGGTATCCGAATCAACCGCCTGTACATCGGCGAAGTAGTAGAACGTCATCTGGGCGGTTGTGCCAAGCTCGGCCATGATGGCGTCTTTATTTTTGACGGCCGGCAGCTCAATCACAAACTGCTTCTGCTGGGGACGCGCCTGGACAACCGCCTCGCTGACCCCGGCGGAGTTGATACGGTTCTCCAAGATATGCTGGATGGTGGTCTGGTCATACGGGACGCCCGGCGCCTGTTCCGGGTGCGCCTGGAGCGTAGCCCGGACGCCGCCCTTGATGTCCAGCCCGTAATGCGTCGGGAAGTTTGCGACCTGCCGATGGCTCAGCGGGTCCCGGTGCGTGCCGAGCATGACCCAGCCCGCGAGTGCGATGAGGACGACAATTGCCAGCCTCAGATAGTTCTCCTGCTTCAATTCTTCCTCCGCGAAGACGATTACGCTTCAAGTGATGCAATTATTTGGATAGGCGATTTCGATGGCCCGCAATTCTCGCTAAAACGACTTCTTATTATACGTTACGCACCATCGGCTGTCAAGGTTTCCGAGACAGCGGCAGGGCCGCTTCCACGAAATCCGCACTTTGGGCAACCCCCGGCTCGGCCTGCATCTGAACGCCTAATGCTTGGACCCGCCGCTGAATTTCTTTTGACGCCAGCAGACGCTCCAAGCGAAACCGCAGGCCGGACGCCGTGCCTTGCTCCGGCATCAGCCGCAGCCCCCAGCCTTCGCGCTGGATGTGAGCGGCGTTCTCAAACTGGTCAAACCCGCGTGGCACAACCACCGCCGGGAGGCCGTAATAGCACGCCGCCTGCGTCGTCCCAACCCCGCCCTGGTGAACAATCGCATCTGCCGTCGGAAATATGTCAGCGTAAGGCGCGTAGGGAATAAGCTGCACACGGCCTTGCAGCGTGTCGGGAACGGGGAGTTCAGCAGGAGCGCCAAGCAGGATGCCGCGCCAGTTTGTCCGCGCCAGCGCCGCCAAAGCCGTCCGCCAAAACTCGCCGGGATGGTTGACGACCGATGAGCCGAGCGTGAACAGGACGGTGGGAGGCCCCCCTGCCCCCAATAATGGGGAAGCCAGATTGGAAAGTCCATCAACTCCGGCTCCCCCATTATTGGGGGCAGGGGAGCCACTGCCGTCCCAGCGGGCATAGCCGCCGACCTGGAACCAGGCAGGCCAGTCGGGCGGGCGCGGGAAGAACGACGGCGACCATAACCCAAGCGTCAGACGCCGGGAGTACGCCCCGCCGGAAATGATGTTCGGGCGCGGGCCGACCCCAAGCTTCGCATACTCGGCAGCCGCCAGTGCGTCTAGATCCTTGAACAAGCCCTTCCCGATTTGCCAGCCCAGACGCGACAAAAACGCCGGGCAGCCTTTCCACGCAACGCCTGGCGGCGGGTAGGCCACCGTCTCGTAAATCAAAGTCGCCGCCGACGCGCTGATCCAGGGCGTTCCCGTTCTCTGGGCGACTGCCGGCGCGGCAAGCTGAATGGTGTGGGAGACAAACAAGTCGGCGTCCCGGACCAGCGGCTCCAACGCCGCCGCTGCCGGGCCGATGGCGGGGATCATGCCTTCGGCAAACAGAATCTTGATCGGCTCGGTTCGGTGCATCGCCAGCATCCGGTGCATGAGGTCCGAGTCCCAGTCCGGGTCTTCCCCCGCGACCGTTGCCGCAAAGCCGAGCGCCCGCGCTTTTTCGGCAAAGCGCGGGGACAGCGCGAACTGGATTTCGTGCCCGCGCGTTTTCAGTTCCAATGCCAGCGCAAGAAACGGGTTGAGATCACCGGACGAGCCGAGGGTGTGGATAAGTATCTTAGCCATGAAGTAGCAGTGTACCCGACGGAGGCGAGGCAAAGCGAACCCGGCGGTGGATCGTCGGGCTATTCGGGGAAAGTGTCTGCGACGCTGAAAAGCAAAGTAATTACCAGCATTTAGTCCCGAAGGGACTTTCACTCAACAATAGCCCGGTACCTCAATGCCGGGTCTTAATCCAGGCCGGTCTCCAACTCTTTCCCGAACTTGGGTATACTTATTGCACCATGAACGAACAGATTTTATCCACTGCGCGGCGGCTCGCCGACGACGTATTTCGGCCCAATGCCCAAACCGCTGACCAGGGTGACATCCACGGGCAGGTGGCGGCAAACGTGCGGCTGCTCGGCGGAAACGGCTACTTCGGCCTCGGCATCAGCCCAGACTACGGCGGCTTCGGTGCAGACGAAACGACACGGCGCGAGTATACCGAGGTCATGGCGTCGGCCTGCGGCGTCACGGCCTTTGTCCAGCAGCAGCTTCACGCCGGGGGCGGCTTTGTCGGCGGCGGACGCAGCGGAGCACTGAAAGCCGAGAAGCTGCCGCGCTTTGCATCGGGGGAAGAACTCTGCGGAGTCGCGTTTTCGCACCTGCGCCGTCCCGGCCCGCCGATGGTCACGGCGGAGCGTGCGGACGGTGGCTATCAAGTCTTCGGCAAAGCGCCCTGGGTCACGGGCTGGAGCCTGCTGGACTCGTTCATTCTGGGTGCCGTGCGGCTGCCGGAAAACGACCACATCTACTTTTACGTCCCGAAGTCCGGCAACGGAGCCTCGCTTTTACCCGGCCCGACGATCCCGCTGGTCGTGATGAACGCCTCCGACACGGTCGAGATCACGTTTAGCGGCCTGTTCCTGCCCGACGATTATGTCCTGTACGAGCGTCCCGCTGAAGCCCTCAAGCGCGGCGACTTTTGCGGCATCACCGGCCATGTCTTCCTGCCGCTCGGCTGTGCGAGAGGCAGCATTTTCGCCCTCCGGTCGCTGGCAGAGCAGCGCCATAACGAAGCATTTGCCCACGCCGCCGCCGAGTTTCAAATTGAAGTGGACGCCTGCCGGGCCGACGCCTTGCAGTGGAGCGGACACTGCGCTGAGATGCCCGATTACAAAGACCGCGCCCTCCACACCCGCGCTGAGGCCATCACGCTTGCCACCCGCGCCGCCCACGCCGTCGTCACCGCCACCGGCGGCGGAGCGCACCTGCTGTCCTCGCCCGCTCAGCGTTTGCTGCGCGAGTCTATCTTCTATACGACGACGGCGCAGACTTCCGATGTCCAGTCCGCGACACTGGATTTACTGACCTCACCGGATTGCTGGAACTCAGGAGACTGAATTGACAATGAAGAGAATTGCAGTAGACATGGACGAAGTCATTGCAGATGCCGTAGCGTCTCTGCTTACCTCCTATAACACGGAGTTTAATGAGACGCTGACGGTCCGTGACTTTCAAGGGCAGGAAATTCGGGATGCGCTGCACCCGGAGCGCCGCTCCTCCATTGATGCCTACCTGCAAGCGGACGGATTCTTTCGTAACCTCGCTGTCATGCCGGACAGCCGGGAAGTCCTTGCCGGGTTAAGCAAGAGGTTTGAGGTGTTCGTAACGACCGCCGCGATGGAATTCCCGAACTCCTTCACGGCTAAATACGAATGGCTGCGGGAACATTTTCCGTTCATTCCCGACAGCCGCATCGTTTTCTGCGGCGACAAAAGCATTATCAGCGCGGATTATTTAATTGATGATCGGCCGCGCCATTTCGAGCATTTTGTCGGCCAGGGCATTCTCTTCACCGGCCCGCATAATGTCGCGGAGACTCGTTACCCGCGCGTCAACAACTGGCGGGAAGTCGCGGCTATGTTCAGCGGCTTATGAGCGTCAGGCGGTCGCTTTTCGGCGCTTGACAGCGATCCAGGCAGCTCCAAAAAGCAGCAAGCCGAGCGAAACGACGGTAGAGGCTTCAGGAACGGGGGCCGCGCCGGGAACGGCGGGGGCGCCATTGAACTCCAGCGTACCGGTGCTGGGCGCGTACCACTGGGCGGTGAACGGCGTCTGGTCCTGCTGCAATGTTCCGCTGACTGCGTAATAAGGATCGCCGATACTGCTAAAATAAAAGTTCTTGCTCTCAGTTAGGTTGTAGCCGACCAAGTTGATACTGGTACCCTGGCCGTCCGCGAGCAATTCCTGGAACGTACCGCCCGTCACCGTGATCTGGCTGTTGTCTTGGCCGTCGCCGAACACGGACAGACCCTTGTAGTCGGTCGTGGCGGGGCCGGCATTAATCGGCGCGAAGAGACCCGACGCGGTTGTCCCGGCTGCGCTGACGGTGGCTGTGCCGAACGCCCGGTTCTGCTGGTTGACATCGGCCCCGACATAGAGGTAAGCGTCGGATTGTGCGTGGACCGCCCCGGCGGTGAGGGCAAGGCAAACGATTAGCGGCAGCGCGGAAACAGTTCGTGACATGGGATACTCCTTAAAGAACTACATCGTAATAGTACGCTATAATACACGCTTGGACGCTTAATGTCAATGCTGATTTTTGCTTGTTTTTGGAGGAAACCGATGAAAGCGACTTGGGACGGAACTTTGCTGGCACAAAGTGATGAGACGATTGTAGTGGAAGGCAACCACTATTTTCCTCTGGGCAGCATTACCGAAGAAAACTTTGTGCCGAGCGGGACCCACACGGTCTGTCCCTGGAAAGGAACCGCCAGCTGCTACACGATTGAGGCAGGCGGGAAAACAAACTCGGATGCCGCCTGGTACTACCCGGAGCCGAAGCCTGGCGCGGAACAGATCGCCGGACGTGTGGCGTTCTGGAAGGGCATCAGTGTGACGGAAGATTGAGGCAAAACGTATCCTAAGAGTTGCGCTTAGTTTTTGGAGCATTGGGAAATAATTGAATAACGGCGCTCCGCGCCGCTAGATACAAACTGAGGTAAGACCCAATGGATACTACAAAACCCTTCGCCGTCGTGACCGGCGGCTCGAACGGAATTGGACTCGAACTGGCTAAAGAGTTTGCCCGTAACGGCTTTGATGTCCTGCTGGCTGCCGAGCCGGACGGGCGGCTCGCTGAAGCCGCTTCGGCCGTGCAGGCGCTGGGCGCAGGCGTTTCGACAGTCGGGACGGATCTTGCGGAAACCGACGGCGTTGAAAAGCTCTACGACGCGATTAAGGCCGGCGGGCGGCCCGTAGACGCCGTTGCCATCAACGCGGGTTTTGGGCTGGGCGGAGATTTCCGGCAAACGGATTTGGACACGGAAATTAAGATGATCAACTTGAACTGCACCTCGACGGTGCATCTCGCCAAGCATATGGCACAGGACATGAGCGCATGGGGCAGCGGACGGATGCTGTTCACGGCCAGCATTGCCAGCCTCATGCCTGCGCCGTTTGAGGCGGTCTACGGCGCAACTAAAGCCTTTGTGTTTTCGTTTGCCGAAGCCCTCCGCAACGAGCTGAAAGACACCGGCGTTTCCGTTACCGCGCTGCTGCCGGGCGTCACCGAGACCGACTTCTTCCACCGGGCCGGCATGGACGATACGGCGGCGGGCGCGAGCAAGAAAGACGATCCCGCCGATGTCGCGCGGGACGGCTTCAACGCACTAATGGCAGGCAAGGACAAGGTCATCGCTGGGTCGCTGAAGACAAAAGCAATGGGTTTGGCGACAGAGCTGACGCCGCCGACGCTCTCTGCCGAAGTCCACCGCAAGATGTCCGAGCCGGGTTCGGGCAAGAAGTAAAGGTGGCAGGAACCTGGCACTTTCAGTGCCGGGTCTTTTGCAGCAGAAACTTATGGAATACAGAAAACTCGGCAAAACCGGCCTTCAAGTCTCGCGCATCTGCCTCGGCTGCATGAGCTACGGCATCCCAGAGCGTGGGGCGCACCCGTGGTCCTTAGATGAAGAGCAAAGCAGGCCGTTTATCCAGCGGGCCTTAGAGCTTGGCATCAACTTCTTTGACACCGCTAACGTTTACTCTGACGGCACTTCGGAAGAAATCACTGGGCGAGCGCTCCAAGATTTTGCTAGGCGCGACGAGGTGGTCATCGCCACCAAAGTGCATGGCCGGATGCACCCGGATGCCAACGGTGCGGGGCTGTCCCGCAAAGCCATTTTTCAAGAAATTGACGCCAGCCTCAGGCGCCTCGGCACCGATTATGTAGACCTGTACCAGACCCACCGCTGGGACTACGATACTCCCATTGAAGAGACTTTAGAAGCCCTGCATGATGTCGTCAAAAGCGGCAGGGTAAGGTACATCGGCGCGTCTTCTATGTACTCTTGGCAGTTCGCCCAGGCGCTTTATCTTGCCGATGCTCGCGGCTGGCCCCGGTTTGTCTCCATGCAGAATCATTATAATTTGCTGTACCGGGAAGAAGAGCGCGAGATGCTCGGCCTCTGCGCCGACCAGGGCATCGGGGTCATCCCCTGGAGTCCGCTGGCACGGGGCAAGCTGACCCGGCCTTGGGACGAAAGCACGGAGCGAGCGGAAACGGATCAGTTCGGTAAGACTTTGTACAAGACGACGGAAGCGGCCGACAAAAAAGTCGTCGAAGCGGTCGCCGCACTCGCTGAAGCGCGAGGTGTCCCCCGCGCCCAGATTGCGCTGGCCTGGATGCTCCACAAATCGGTGGTTACGTCGCCGATTATCGGCGCAACTAAGCCGCACCATTTGGAAGACGCCGTGGAGGCGCTGTCGGTGACGCTGTCGGCGGAAGAAATCGCGTCTCTCGAAGAGCCGTATGTCCCGCATCCGGTGCTTGGGTTTTCGTAGGAGACTTCACCCGGCAGCAAGCTGCTGGGTGAAGTCTCCCATGAACAAACTCCTTTTCTTTCCCTTCCTCGCGCTTGTCGCCTTTTCACTGCCGCTGCTTACACTGGCACAAAGCAACCTATCGCACTACCGGAACAAAAGCCGCCTGCTGCTGGTGTTCGCGCCGAGCAAGTCCGACCCGCGCTGGCGGACGCAGAACGCTCTGCTGGCGGGGAGCGCCGCCGCCTTCCAAGACCGCGACTTGCTGCGCTTTGATTATCTGGAACACGGCGGGAATGAAGGTGCGGCGATACGGACGCGGTACGGCGTGAAGCCCGGCCAGTTTCGGGTACTGCTCATCAGAAAAGACGGCTATGTCGCGTCCGGCGGCCCGACACCAATCAGCCTTCAGTCACTCACGGAGCAGATTGACCGGATGCCGATGCGCCGGGAAGAAATGAAGCGTGAAGAAATGAAGCGTGAAGAAATGAAGCGTGAAGAAATGCGCCGCCGTCGCCAGCCGGACTAGGCGAGGGGAAGCGTGAAAAAAAAGACACTGCCGACGCCCGGTGCGCTTTCCGCCCAGATGCGCCCGCCGTGCGCTTCCACCGCAAGCTTGCAGAAGGTCAGCCCCAGGCCCGTAGACATCTTGCGCCCGGCCTGGCGACTTTCTACCTGGCCGAACTTCTCAAAAATACGCTCCAGAGCGTTCGCCGGAATGCCCTCGCCGGTGTCTCGGACGAAGAACAAAAGGTTGTTGGCGCTGCCGCAAGACGCCCCAACCGTAACGGCTCCGCCGCGCGGAGTGAACTTGATGGCATTGCCCATGAGATTGACCAGCGTGCGTCTCAGCTTGTCCTCATCGCCCTGGAAGTCCGGCAGGCCGGAAGAAACTTCGGAGGCCAGCGTCAGACCCTCGGCAGCCGCCAGCAGCGTCACCTGTGCACTTGCCTGCGCGACGAGCGCAGCGGCGGAAAGCGGCGCGAGCGAGAGCGGCACGGACTCCTGCTCCATCTTCTCGACGTCCAGCAAATCGTTGATCATGCCGAGCAGTGTTTCGCCGCCGTCGGTCGCAATTTCCAGCATTTCGGACTGGGTTGGGTTGAGATCGCCGACCAGCGGCACGGTTTGCAGGCCCGACAGCAGCGAGGTGAGCGGCGTCCGCAGGTCGTGGACGATCATGTACGTCAAATCGTCTCGCAGCCGCTCCAGCTCGCGCAGTCGCCGGTAGCTTTCCGCCAGCTCGGCGGTGTAGCGCTGTTCCCGGTCATGGGCGCGTTTCTCCCGCAGGCTGGCCCCGACCCGCGCCCGGAGGAGGGTGGGGTTGAACGGCTTCGGCAGGTAATCCGCCGCGCCCATGTCAATGCACCGCACGACGCTTTCCAGCTCATCCAGGGCCGAGATCATAATGACCGGCAAGTGCCTCGTCTGCGGCTCCGACTTGATCCGAAACAGCACCTCGTAGCCGTCCATCTCCGGCATCATCACGTCCAGAAGCACGAGGTCAAACGGCTGCTCAGCCAGTATGCTCAGCGCTTCCGCGCCGCTTGCCGCCGCAACCGCCCAGTGGCCCTGCTTTTGAAGACGCCGGGCCAGCACGTCCCGGTTGTCTTCGTTGTCGTCCACAATCAGCAGCAGGCCGCTGTCCTCGCCCGGCGCGGCTTCCACCGGGCTGCTTTCCGCCGGAAGCCGGGCCGGGAGTATCTGCGCCGGGGGCCGTGTGTCTCCCAGTGCCTCGGCTTGCAGGCGCTCGTCTACCAGCGCCAGCAGGCGATGGCCTGCCGCACGGATTTTGTCGACATCCGCCAGCAGGTCGGCGCGTCCGGCGTCCGCCAGCTCGTCGGCCACCATTTCGCCGTAGCCCAGCACCAGCCCGATTGGGGTCCGCAAGTCGTGCCGTAAGTCCGCCAGGGCCTTCTCATCCAAGAAATCACTCTTTCTGTGCCAGCAGCGCTTCGATTTTGCCGAGCAGGCGCGGCAGCTCGACCGGCTTGGTGTCGTAATCGTCGCAGCCGGCAGCAATGGCTTTTTCCCGGTCGCCCGACATAGCATGAGCTGTCAGGGCGATGATTGGGATCATACTTGTTTCCGGCGTGGCTTTGATCTGCCGAGTCGCTTCCCAGCCGTCCAGCACCGGCAGGCTCATATCCATCAAAATCAGGTCTGGGCAGAGCGCGGCGGCCTGCGCGACCCCCGCGCCGCCATCCACTGCCAGCGCGACCTCGTAGCCTTTGCGGATGAGACGCCGCGAAAGCATATCACGGTTGTCTTCGTTGTCTTCGACCAGTAAAATCTGCGGCATCGGATTTCTCGCGATCAACTATTCTTTCAGGTGTTCTTTTCGGATTTAGCGGCGTCAGCCAGGTGGCGCAACTCGTGGAGAAGGGAGTCATGGTCCCACGCGCCTTTTTGGACAATTTTTTCCACGTTGCCGCTTAACCGCTGCCGGTCTTCCGCCGTGATGTCCCGTGCGGTCAAAACCACGATTGGAATTCGCCGCCATTCCGGGCGCTCGCGCAGGCGGCGGGCGAACTCAAAGCCGTCCATCTCCGGCATCATCAGATCCAGCAGGATGAGGTCCGGCGTGGCCGCCTGCAAACACTCCAGCGCGAGCCGGCCGTTTTCGGCTTCTTCCACGTGCCACTCTTCACGCTCAAGCAAGTGCCGCATCATCCCGCGTGTCGCGTCGTCATCTTCTACCAGCAGCACCCGGCAGCCGCCGTCGGTGCAGCGGTGGCGGCTGAGAATAGCGCTCAGCCGGGCGCGGTCAATCGGCTTTGTCATGTAATCGGCGGCGCCGAGTGCAAAGCCAATGTTTTTGTCGTCTACCATTGTCAGCATGACGACCGGAATGTCCTGCGTGTCCGGGTCGGCTTTCAAGCGCTGCAAGACCGTCCAGCCGTCCAGACCGGGCATCATCACATCCAGCGTGATTGCGGCGGGCCTCAGTTCCCGAGCCAAGCGCAGTCCGTCCTCGCCGTTTGACGCCGTTTCAGGGTGAAAGCCTTCGCGGGTCAAAAACCGGCGCATCAGGTCCCGCGCCGCCGGATCGTCGTCAATGACCAGCACCACGTCGCCTGTATGCCCGTCCGCGATCGCGAAGGTGTCTTGAGGCACGGCCTCCTCCGCTGCGCCGGGCGACGCCACGCGCAGCGGCAGGCGCATGGTGAAGACTGAGCCTGTCCCCGGCTCGCTCTGTACCGTGGTCTCGCCGCCCATCATCCGGCAGAAGCGGCGGGTAATAGCAAGTCCCAGCCCTGTCCCGCCGTACTTGCGGGTCGTGGACGCATCGGCCTGAGAAAATGCCTCAAACAGCCCCGCCATCTGCTCGGCGGTCATGCCGATGCCAGTGTCCCGGATGTCAAACACATACCAGTCGCCGTCGCGGCGGACAGACAAAGAAACGGTGCCGTTCTCGGTGAACTTGGCGGCATTGGACAGTAAATTGAAAAGCGACTGCCGCACTTTGGTCAGATCGGCCCGCATCATGCCGACGTCCGGGGCGATCTCCTGCACGAGGACGTTGCTCTTTTTTTCGACCAGCGTTCCCACTGTCGCCGCGACATCGGAGAGCATCTCAGGAACAGAAAAATCTTCTAAATATAGCTCCATTTTGCCGGCTTCAATCTTGGACAAGTCTAAAATGTCGTTGATAAGCGCCAGCAGGTGCCTTCCTGCGCTCTGAATTTTCTGCAAATCGGGCGTGAAGTTGTCTAAGCCCTCGTCCTCGGCTTCTTCTTGCAGCATCTCGGAGTAGCCGAGGATGGCATTCATCGGGGTCCGCAGCTCGTGGCTCATGTTGGCAAGAAACTGCGATTTGGTCCGGGAAGACGCTTCAGCGGCGTCTTTGGCGTCCCGCAGCTCTTTTTCCGCGTGTTTGCGCTCGGTGATGTCGGCAAATGTCACGACGGCTCCTTGCAGGCGGCCTTCGCTCTCGATTGGCGATGACGTGTATTCCACCGGGAAAAATGCCCCATCGGCCTTCCAGAAAACGTCGTCTTCCACCCGGCAGCTTTGCCCGCCTCGGAGCGCCCGGTAAATGGGGCAGTCGTCGGCGTGGTACTCCGTGCCGTCGGCGCGGCGATAATGAGTCAGCCGGTGCATGTTCTTCCCTAGCGCTTCGTCCGCCGTGAGACCGAGCATTTGAGCGCCCATGCGGTTCAGAAACGTACAGTTTCCTTCCATGTCCAGCCCGTACATGCCTTCGCCGGTGGAGTCCAGCAGAAGCTGATTGTAGCGGGACAGCCGTTCGCGCTCTTCTTCGGCCTGTTTTGCCTCGGTCAAATCGCGCACAAAGGCGCTGAAGGTGACGCCGCCTTCGGACTGAAGGGGAACAATGGCAAGCTCAACCGGAAACTCCGTCCCGTCCCGCCGCAGGGCTGCGATCTCAATGCGCTGGTTCAGTACGGGACCTTCGCCGGTCTGCAAGTAATGCGCGAGACCCTGCCGATGCGGATTCCGGTAGCGTTCGGGAATAAGTGTCTGATCCAGCCGCAGCCCGACGGCTTCCGCGCGGGTTCGCCCAAAGATGGTTTGGGCCTGCGTGTTCCAGTCCGTGATCACGCCCTGTGAGTCTGCGCCGATGACGGCATCCAGCGCCGTGTCAATTGTCAGGCGCAGCCGCTCCTCGCTTTCCTGAATGGCCTGCGCCTGCCGCCGGGTCATCGCCGTCGCTTCGGCATACTCCCCGGCTAGACTTTGGAGCTGACGCCGAGACGACAGCGCGAGAAACGCGCCGCCGAGCAGGGCTGCCAGCAGCGCCGTCCAGATGACCTCGAAGGCCGTGCGCCGGGCTGCCGCCGCCCGCTCCCCGCGCAGATGCTCCTCCGCTGCGATCAGTACGGTGAACTCGCCGCGCATCTGATCCATGCGGAGCTTGCCCCGGCCGTCATACCTCTGCTGGAATGCCAGGCCCGGCTTGAACCCCTGAATTTGCGCTGCGGAATAAGCGGCCCACGGCTTGTAAATCCGCTGGATCGAATCCACATGCTTTGACTGCGCCGGATCCGACGCAACGCCGGCGGCAAGTCGGCGAAACGCCGCCGGGACTTCGACGTCGGCACTTTGGTACGGCTGAAGATACTCCGGCTTCCCCGTCAGCAGGTACCCGCGCTTTCCGGTCTCCATGTCCAGCAGCAGTTTTTGGGTCGCGTTCGCTTGAGAAATCACTTCGTCGGTGTGGCCGACCCACTCGAACACATGCAGCAGATTGACGATCTGCCAGATCAAAAGCCCGGACAATGCGGCCATCAGCAGCAGCGGCAGCAGGGCAGCGCGGGAAAGCAGGCGATTGAAACGGACTTCACTGATAAGAGGACGCATAGCAACAAGACTATACCCGTTTCTGCGCCCAAGCCGACGAAGAAAAATGGGAAACTGGGAAGATAGCTCTGTGTTTTAGCAGCGAAAGAGTAGGAGAAGGAGTGGCTAGCAAACAGATAGCCGGCCGCTCTTTTTCGCGTTTGACTCTCGGCGCTACGAATGGTGCTTGTCGTGTTGATGCTGATGGTAGTGCCGGCTGCCGGGAGCAAGCCCCAAGTCGTGCCACTCCACGGGGAAGCTATCCGGCCCGCCGCGTCCCGTCATCCGGGAAGAGCCGCCACGGGAGATGTCAACATTGCCGCGTGCAAACCGCCCTAAGTCCGAAACTAAAAAAACATGGCTGCGTCCGTTGCGCGTGTTCACGACGCGGATGCGGTGATTGAGCAGGCCGCGCCGCGACTCATCTACCGCGCAGAACCACGGGCCGTCGTTTGCGTAGTAGTCGCCGTTTGCAAGGTGCGGGTCGCTTTCGCCGCGCCGGTAGAATGTGGCGGTAGCCGGACGCGAACGGTGAAAAGAGTGCGACGCTTTGTGGAGAGAGCCGGATGCGCGGTGAGGAGCGGCGGCTGACCTCGGAGACAGGAGAGGGGACGTCAGCAGCACCGGGACAGCAAGGCAGAGCAGCGCTTTACAGGCTGTCCGCCAGCCTTGCGGCCGTTTCCTGCCGGGCCGGACGCTTCCCGGCTGATTGACTTGAGTTCGCTTAACTTGGGGCTGATTGATTGTGATTCGTTTGACGCCAAGCGGGTATGGATTTGAGGCAAACATGAGCGGGGCCATTCCTTAAAAAGCTTCTCTGCCACAAGAGCATTTTCTAGCATTATTTGTCGCTAGGGCATAGTATCTAATCTTAGGTAACATTCTGCATACCAATATTTGATACCCATAACGCGCGTCTCTCACCCCGGCAGGCGGAACTTCGCCGCGCGTGGTCTCACGTTGAAGCCATTCCGGGTATAACAGCACTGCAATGACACAATTACGCCAGGAAACACTGCACACGCTCTCTTCTAAAGTCGCCCTGCCGGCCTACGACCGAAAAAATGTCACGCCCGGCATTGTCCATATCGGCGTCGGCGGGTTCCACCGGGCGCACGAGGCCGTCTACACTGATGACCTGTTGATGCAGGGCCGCGCCATCGAGTGGGGCATCTGCGGGGTTGGCCTGCGCCCGGAAGACCGTGCGATGCGCGACGCGCTCGTTCCCCAAGATGGACTGTATACGGTGATGACGCGCTCGGCAGACGGCGACGAGGCGCGGGTCATCGGCTCTCTTGTCCGCTATCTCTTCGCGCCGGACGAAGAGCAGGCCGTGCGGGACGCGCTGGCGTCGCCGCAAACACGCATTGTCTCGCTGACCATCACCGAAGGCGGCTACGGCCTGGGCGAAGCCGGACAGCCGGGCAGCGTGTTTGCCCTGCTCGCCGAAGCATTGCGTCAGCGGCGAGAACGCGGCCTGCCGGCCTTTACGGTGCTGTCCTGCGACAACCTGCCGCACAACGGCAACGCCGCCAAACACGCCCTGCTGGCGGCTGTGCCTGACCCCGATCTGGCGCAGTGGATCGACCAGAACGCCGCGTTCCCCAATTCGATGGTGGACCGGATTACGCCGCAGACGACCGACGCCGACCGCGCGTTAGTGCTGGACGAGTTCGGCATTGAAGACGCTTGGCCGGTCGTTTGCGAGCCGTTCAAGCAGTGGATCGTGGAAGACCACTTTGCCGATGGCCGCCCGCCGTGGGAGCGATCCGGAGCGCAGTTTGTCCCGGATGTCGCGCCGTATGAGACCATGAAGCTGAGTCTCCTGAACGGCAGCCATTTCGCAATGGCCTATTTAGGCTTTCTCGCCGGGTTTACGACAGTCCCCGCCGTCATGGCCGACCCTGACTTCCGGCTTTTTATCCGGCGCTTCATGGACGACGAAGTCTCGCCTTTGCTGCCTGCCGTACCGGGCATTGACCTGAGCGACTACAAGGCGACCCTTATCCATCGGTTCGACAACCCGGCGATCAAAGACCAGATCACGCGCCTCTGCCTCCACGGGTCGCCGAAGTTCCCGCAGTACCTGCGGCCGTCCCTCCAGAAGGCCCTGCAAGCGGGCCGCTCTCACCGTCTCCTGACTCTCGCGCTGGCGGGCTGGCTGCGCTACCTCTCCGCTGAAGACGAGCAGGGACAGCCGTACCTCATAGACGACCCCCGCGCCGCCGAGCTGACTGCATTGGTGAAGCAGTCCGGCACGAATCCGCGCCCGCTGCTGGCGCTGACGGATATTTTCGGCGATTTAGGCCGGTTCCCGGCATTTGTGGGCCTGCTTGAAAGCGATTTGGTGCAGCTTTACGCCGATGGAACGCCGGCAACACTTACGGCGGCGTTGCAGTAAGCAGGAATACGGCGGGTGATTGGTGAAAGAGTGTCTTGAGCAGTTTGTTACGAGGAGTTGAAAACTCCTTGCTCATCTGCTCCGTCCATAATTCCGCCCGCGAGAAAATCCTATGTCTTATTTGGATCTGCCGCTCGGCGACCAGGCCCCGATTATCGTCAATATGATTGTCGAAATCCCGCAGGGGTCGTCCAACAAATACGAGTTCGACCACGATCTGGGCGTCTTCAAATTGGACCGGACGCTGTATTCCCCGCTGTATTACCCCTTTGACTACGGCTGGATCTGCGACACGCTGGCCGAAGACGGTGACCCGTTAGACATTCTCGTCATCACGACCCAGCCGACGTTTCCCGGATGCCTGATTGCCGCCCGCCCGCTCGGCGTCCTGATGATGCGCGACGAAAAAGGCCCCGACGAGAAGATTTTGTCGGTCGCCGCCGCCGACCCGCGCTTTGAGGGCATTGAGCATTTGTCGGACCTGCCCGCGCACATCTTGAAAGAAATCGTCCATTTTTTTGACATCTACAAAGACCTGGAAGACAAGGAAACCACGGTGCTGGGCTGGCAGGATGTCGGCACGGCCCATGCCGTCATTGAAAAGTTCCGGCTCACGCCGGGACAGGGACATTAAGAACCCCTCCTGCTCGTTTCTCGCTCCCTCCCCTAAGAGGAGAGGGCTGGAGTGAGTCAAGAGCAGCCCCGTGTCTGCCTCGCTGTTCTCTTACCCTCCCTTCTTAGGGGAGGGAGCGAGGAACGAGCGGGAGGGGTCTTACAAGGAGCTTATTTGGGAACCGCTTACACGCCGGGGCTGAAAGTTAGTCCCCACACAATCATCCAGCGCACGCGCCGCCTGCCTTTGAAGGGCGATGTCCTGGTCGAGACCGGCCAGGCCGTTACGCCGGGCACGATTGTCGCCCGCGCGTCGCTGCCGGGCTTGATGCAGTCAGTGAAAGTCGCTGCCCTTCTTGGCATCGACGCCGACGAGATGCCGGGCATTTTGTCGGTCCGAGAAGGCGATACGGTGGAAAAAGGGCAGGTGATCGGCGCGACCAAAGCTTTCTTCGGCATGTTCAAATCCGAAGCCAAGTCCCCGGTCAGCGGCACGGTCGAGACCATCAGTGGCGTGTCCGGCAATGTCGGCGTCCGGCAGGCGCCTCTGCCGATCAATCTCACGGCGTATTTATCGGGGACAGTCGCCGAAACCATGCCCGGCGAAGGCGTGATCGTTCAGACCGAAGGCGCTCTCATTCAAGGCATCTTCGGCATCGGCGGCGAGCGGGTGGGGGAGATTCTCATGGTCTCGGAGTCGCCGGAAAGCGATTTGACCGAAGCCGAGATCACCGAAGCGCAGGTGGGGAAAATCATTGTCGGCGGGGCGAACATCTCCGGCGCGGCTCTTCGCAAAGCCGCCGGAATGGGCGTAACGGGGATCGTCGTCGGCGGCATCATTGACAAGGACTTAATTGAGTTTCTGGGATATGATATTGGCGTCGCCATCACCGGTCACGAAAACATCAGCCTGACTCTCGTGATTACCGAAGGCTTCGGCACGATTGCAATGGCCCGCCGGACGTTCGAGCTGCTGCGCTCGCTGGCAGGAAAATCAGCGTCCATTAACGGCGCAACGCAAATTCGAGCAGGCGTTATCCGCCCCGAAGTCATCGTACCGCTTGGAGCCGCGTCAAGCACTGGGGCTGCCGCAAGCGCTGGCGACGAAGGCACTCTGGCGGTCGGGACACCCATTCGGATTATCCGGGAGCCGTACTTCGGCAAACTGGCGTCAGTCGCCGGCCTGCCGCCGCAGCTCACCGTGATCGGCTCCGGCGCGTCGGTGCGTGTTTTGGAAGCAAAGCTCGCCGACGGCTCGGTCGTCACCGTGCCGCGAGCAAACGTCGAGATCATTGAAACGAGCTGATCTGATTGAAACGAGCTGATCTGGCTGCGCCTCCGGCGGCAAATCTCCAACAAGGCTAGAATATCGTCATAAGGTCGAAAATGCAATTTTTTGACCTGCGTATACGATTGTGCAAAACGTATTGTTGCTGTATAATGTAAGTGGTACATTTTCTAGAATGACTGTTTTGTTCTCGTTCTTGTATTAGTACCATCGCAATTATAGCTATATCAGGCATGATTGGGCTGCCGAGACTTGCTCTCCTCGGCAGTTATCAGCCGGCCCGGCGATCGTCTGCCGCCGGCAATGTTTCACTGGATGAAAGGGCGTGACATGAAATGTATCGGATTCGTCGCAATGGCGCTGCTACTGTTTGCCGCACTCGTTCTGGGGCCGCCGCAGGCCCGCGCACAAGCTCCGCTGGCCGCCAGCCAGCCCTACTATCAGATCATCAACAAGTACAGCGGTTTGGCGCTTGATCTGATTGGGGGGAACACCGCGAACGGCGCGGTTGTCAATCAATGGACGCCTGACCCGAACGGCCCCAATCAGCGCTGGGCCATTGTCCCGACAGAACACGCGGACCACTTCAAGCTGATTTCCTGGGTCAGCGGCAAAGCGATGTCCGTGTCCGGCGACTCTCTTGGCACCGGTGCCCAGATCACCGACTACACCTACACCGGCAACGACTCCAGCCAGCAGTGGGACCTACTGGACCAGGGCAACGGCTACTTCAAAATCCGCAATGTTCGCAGCGGCTTAATCCTGGACGACACCGCCAACGGCACGGCCAACAACACCAAGACCGAGCAGTGGACCGACAACAACGGTGCCAATCAGCTCTGGTGTCTTAAGCCGTGGGGCAACTACTTTCTCCGCGCCGCCGGGGGGCGCTATGTCTGCGTCCAGGGCAGCTCGAACCAGAACGGAGCCGCCATTATCCTGTACGACTGGCAGAACAATCCGTGGTTCGACTGGACGTTCACCAGCGAAGGCGGCGGCTACTGCGGCCTGTTCAGCGTAAATGCTCCCACGCGGGTGCTGTGCGTTAACAATGCGTCCACGACTGCCGCCGCCGGCTGCCACCTGTACGACTACAACCCCAGCAATATCGGCGACCAGAAGGTGCGGGTTGTGCCGAGACTGGACGGCAACATCAAGCTTTACTTCGCGCACGACGGCATGAGCTGGGACATTCCCGGCGGCGCAATCACCGACAATACGCCTTTGCAGCAGTACCCGGACAACGGCAATTCCTGGCAGGAGTTCACCTTGGAGCGCGACAACGCGGCCGGCGGCCTGTCCAACCCGATTGAGATCGTGTCCGCCGATACTATCCCGAACCCCGCCGGCTCCGGGGCGGTCTCCTTGCGTATTCTCAATGGCACGGGCGGCGCGTTCCCTGATTCCCAGGTTTACTGGGGCATTCTAGGGCAGGACCCGGCCAACGGCAACCGCTGGTCGTATCTGGACATCAACGGCAATCTCCAGCCCATCTCAGCGGCCCTGAACAATGCAGCGGGCCACCTCACAAAAAACGGCGTCAACTACGCCAATATTTATTCCACCGTCAGCCAAAAGCAGTGGATCAACCTGCCGAAGCTTTCTGCCGCCCGCATGTACCTGAGCGTCGGCAGCCCATGCTTCATCACAACCTACGATACCGGCTTCGCCGGACCCAACATCAACAACCCGGCTGACCCCAATGCGAACGTTACGTTCGACTTCGTCGAGTTCACGCTCGACGGCACCGGCTACCACGGCAACACGACCCGCGTGGACATGTTCGGCTTCCCGATCCAGCACCGGGTCGTCACGCTCGACGGCACCTTCGACCAAACAGTCGGCGAGCGCGAGTCGGAGTCGCGGGCGGGGATTTTCTCCGAGTACCAAAACGAGGAAAACAATGCGTTCCAAAGCCTCGGCTCAGTGCAAGCGCCGTACCGCATTGTCGCGCCGATCCACGGCTCCTTTGCCGCCGGGCAGCCGAACGCCAACTACTTTGCCGGCTACTCCGGCTTTTCCACGCAGGACATCCTGCTGGGAACCGGCGGCGCAGCGGACCCGGCAACGTGCGCGGCCATTAACCGCCATGTTTACACCCAACCGCAGTCCACTTGGGGCAACGTGCTGTCCTACTACAACGCTCCGCCCGCCAACTACTACGCGCAGTTCTGGCACAGCCACGCCATCAATCAGCTTGCCTACGGCTTCTGCTACGATGATGTGAACCAGCAGGCCGCGTACATCACCGTCGGCGGCCCGAAGGCCCTGATTGTCCGTGTCGGCTGGTAGTACCTGTCGAACAAGGCGGCAAAAAGCGGGAGCAGTAATACTGCTCCCGCTTTTTCTTGCCGCCTCTGTTACTTGCCGCCTCTGTTACAGGCTGTCCATCAGGCGCTGGGTGCGCCGCCATTCCTTGTTCATACTCTGGATCAGATTCAGCTTGGCTTGTTTGACATCTTGCAGGCTGCGGGACATGGCCCGGTGCAGCACGCAGGCGTCTTTCACTTCTTTCACTTCGGTCGCCTTCACATAGACCTTACGGACCCGTGGTCCCTCCCGCCAGATTCGGTAATGGTACGGGCCGTGCGGCTGGCCGTTCTGGCAGCGGCAGCCGGGCTTGCCGCACCGGATAAATTGCGGGCAGACTTCTCCGGCCAGCGGCTCAACCTCTTTGGTTTCTTTCAATTCTTTTCTTCAGTTCTAGATTTGTCCGGGGCGGCTCGACTTGACTGCGGATTCAAGGCGCCCGTTTGTCTGCTTCTTATACGCATTTTATACCCGAAAAGTGCCGGGTTTGGGTACAAAGCACTGCCGGGTGTGCAACTTTTTTTGCCCTGCTGTGTCATAGAAGAGTGTAGCAATCGTCCTTGAGGAGAAACCCTGTGAAATTTGCTCTGTTTTCATCTTTATCCGCCGGTCTGTCTGCTGCCGCGCTGCTGTCCGGCTGCTCGCACAACTCGCCGCCGGTGATAATGGCCCCGCCGGCAAATCCGGTCACGATCTCCCAGCCGATGGACCAGACCGGCCAGTACGCAGGTCAAAACGGCGGCGGGCAGAGCGGAGCGTACAACTGGACCGAAGTTCCGATAAACCAGCAGGTGCAAATCACGCGAGCAATCTTTGACCGGGGCGGCTACCAATTGTATTCGCCGCAGGGAACAATTGTCGTTCCGTTCGCCAATCAAAACATGTATGTGATGAAGTTCGGGCAGTCCCAGAACGGCGGTATGTACTTTGTCAACTCCGGCCAATTTCCGACGCTTTATATCCCGCAAGGCGGGTATTTGGACAACGCCGCCCAGCCGGGAGCGCACTGGTATCCGTTCCCACAGAACTACGCCTACAGCCAGCCGGTGTATGTCGGCCTTGCGCCGAGCTGGGGAGCGTTCAGCGGCATGGGCTGGTACCCCGGCATGGCGTGCTACGGCGGCTACTACGGCTACAGCCCGTATTCGGTTATCGGCCCGATGATCGGCCTGCATTTTCTCATCGGCGGCTCGCCCTACTACGGCTGGAACTCGTACCACTCATATTATGCCGGCCACCCCAACGGCTACGCCCCAATGCGCGTGGTCAACCGGACCGTCTACAATCAAGCCGCCCGGACCTCGTTTAATTCCGGCGGCTTCGGCGGACGGCGCACCTTCGGCAGCGCCGGCTCAACCATCGGAGGCAACCGCTCATTTGGGAGCAGCCGTCCTGCGTTCGGCGGCGGCTCCTTCGGCAGCGGCAATCGGTCGTTTGGCAGCAGCACGCCGCGCCCGGCCTTCGGCAGCGGCGGGTCGTTTAATCGCGGCCCGTCCGGCTACGGCGGCTCGTTCGGCACGGGCAGCCGCTCGTTCCCCGTATCCGCGCCTCCAGCCCCGTCGGGCGGCTTCGGCGGCAGTCGCCCTGCGTTCGGCGGTGGGGGTTCGTTTGGAGGCGGCAGATCATTCGGCGGGAGCGGCTCGTTCGGCGGCGGACGCTCTTTTGGAGGCGGCTTCGGCGGACGCCGTCGTTAATTCGCAGTGGAGGAGACAACACCATGAATGACATGACCTTTCAAACCGGCGGTGACTGGAACAGCACGACGCTTTATAACAACGGCGTCGAAGTCCCCGCCGCTCAGCTCTTCATCGAGCTTCGCGCAGGCCGCGACGAGTACGATAATCCCATCAAAGGCGGCATCTACGACGGCACGGACTTGACGGCGATTGTCCGTCCCCAGGATAACCCCGATGACGCTTTAGACATTCTGCCCGGCAAGCTGACGCTGACGTTCCCCGGCCACGAGGTCGTGCTGGAGAACTACCACCCAATGGTGGACCCCGAAGCCACTCGCGTCTGGTACAACGGGCAGGACGTGACCAATCGCGTCGTAGATGTCTATATGGACGTGAATGCCGACGCCGATACCGTCAAAGCCTTCGTTTCGCTTTACAAGCCGCACTTCATCGCAACCGACGAAGTGATTACTTATGCGATAGTAGCGTAGAAAGACCTCACCCGGCGGCAAGCCGCCACCCTCTCCTTGCTAAGGAGAGGGTATGCTACACATTACTGCGTATCAAGCTTGCTCCGGGGTGAGGTTTATTAGGAGATTAACCATGTTCGGCCATACTAATAACACGCCCGCTGCCGCTTCCAGCCTGCCCGCAGCGGCGGAAGTCGCGCGGCTCGGAAGCAGCCTGACCCAGATCATCGTCAGCGGCCCCTCGTCCGCCGACCTGTTCGTCTTTCTGAACGGTCAGCCCGTCCCGACCGGCGAAGTCGAAAGCTTCACCGTCGAAATCATCGCGCCGGGCGACAGCGGCCAGAACGGCTCCGTCGCCGCCGTCTTGTCCCGCTACAAAACCAGTCTCACCGGCAGCCGCGACCAGCAGGCCACATCGCTGTTCCCCGGCACGGTCGAGCTGATCGCGCGAGGCCGCCGCATCGTCGTCACCTGCGAGCAGGACGGCTCCTTCGACGGCCTCTGGCTCGGCCTCGGCCTCCGCGCCGACGGCACGAGCAGCGAGCTGACCGGCGTGCAGTCCCTGCGCCTCGCCGCCGCACCGGGATTAGTAGACGCCAAGCTGATTTGGAGCGACACCGGCGCGACCGAAGACCTTTTGCCGGAAGTGTGAGTGCAGGCGGTATAATACCGATATAATCACGGCGAAGGATAGCAGACAAAGGAAACATATCATGGCTCCACATGCTGAACATATAATTCGTTTCGGGATAGAATATGAAGTATTCTTTTTCGCCTCTTTCTCTTGCTGTATGGCCCTGATCTTCCGCGTTGCTCTTAAGGATGCAGAACTTGGAAAAAAGAACTTCAGAACCGCCTACTGGATGGGTGCTCTTTCTGTAGTCACAGCGTTGTTAATTCCTTTGTATCCCTTCCTCGCAGCGCACATTCGGTAACTTTAGAACGGCAACACGGGTAACAAAATATGGCGAACACACTTTCGGCGCAAACCGAGCCGCCGACAACCGCAGAATATGAAGCCGAGTTCGAGCTGCTGATGCAGAAAGCGGCACGGCTAAATGAACCGATGGCGCAAGACTGCGTTGGGAATGAGCGGCTGAAAGCCGAAACAAAAGTCATTCGCGATGAAACGCGGGCTTTGCTTGTGAGCATCGGGGCGAAGATATAACCTGTCCGAGAACCATGTGTTGAAACACACGGCTATTGGGCGCAGACGCCGTAAACTACGCCTTCGGCGCACTAGAAGTCGCCCTCGTTCTGCTGTTCTTGTTCCCAGCCCCGCGAAGCGGTGAGTTTGCGGCGTCTGCGCCCAATAGACGTGTCCTTTAGGACATGGTTTTCTTTCTATAACAACGATGCCATTTTTGCCGAAACGAACTCTTTTGCGACAACGAATTTTGCCGAAACGAACTCTGTTCTCACTTCTAGCCCTGCTAACTCTCGCAGGTACGGCTCATGCCGATACGACCGTCAAGCGCCTCGCGCCAGGAGTGACGCTGACGCAGGAGATTGACCGGACAACGCCGCTGATTATCAATGTCGTGTCGGTGGATTTGGATGCGCCGGGCGTGCGGATCGGGGTCGGGATCGGGCAGGACAAAGTCAATGCGCCGGACGCGACCCACGGGCGCGAGGATGTCTCGCGGCTGGCCCGGCGCTGGGGGGCGGTCGCGGCGGTCAACGCCGACTTTTTCCCGTACACCGGCGACCCATTAGGCGTCGGCATTCGGAACGGCGAGCTGTTCTCGGAGCCGTTCTTGGGGATACGCGGCAGCGGGCCGCGCGTGACGCTCGGCGTCGCGGCGGACGGGACGGTGCGGTTCGATACGCTCGGATTTCTCGGCGACTTGCAGGCTGCCGATGGCGCAAGAAGCTACGTCAGCGGGATTGACCGCTCGACGGCCCCCAATGAAGTTGTCGTCTACAGCCCGGTCTATGGGCAGACGACTTCCAATAAGCCCGGCGGCGTGGAAGCGGTCATCGCAGGGGTCAACCTGCCAGTCCGCGCGAACAAGCTGATGACGGGCCATGTCAGCCGCGTAGAAGTGGTAGCGGGCGGGACAACTGAGACGATCCCGCCGGACGGGCTAGTAATTTCGGGCGGGCCGGGTGCGGGTGCGGACTTCTTGGCCCGGCACCTGCATCCGGGCGACCCGATGAGCTTTGTGCTGGCGGTCGCCCCGGTCGGGCAGACGGGTGGGGCGCTGCAAGTGGCGTCGCTTCCGCGCACGCGGGGCGATTTGCCGTCGCGATCAGGGGCAGGCCTCAGCCGCTTGGCCTATGTCTGGGCGGGCGTCATATCGGCGGTCGGCGGCGGGCCGCGCCTCTTGGTGGACGGCCAGATTGCCGTAGACTGGGCGGCGGAGGGGTTTGACGCCGGGTTTGCCGGCAGCCTCAACCCCCGCACGGCGGTCGGGACCAGCCGCGATGGACGGCATTTGTTCTTGGTGACGGTAGACGGACGGCAGGCAATTTCCAAAGGTGTTTCGCTGCCCGGCATGGCCCAGATACTCAAACGCTATGGGGCATGGAATGCGATTAACCTGGACGGCGGCGGCTCGACAACGCTGGCCGCCGATGGGCTGACTGTCAGCTCTCCCGGCGGCGACGGCACTGAGCGTCCCGTCGCCGACATGCTGCTCGTCTACAGTGATCGCCCGTTCCAGTCTCCTGCGCCCCTGCTGCCCGCTGTCACCCGCGAGGCCGAAGCCGGTCAGGACGACGCGCCGCCTGCTCAGATCCTGCCGCCCAAAACGCCGGTGCGTGTCGGCACGGCGGTTCCGCTCCGGGTCCAGGACGGCTCGCGCCTGCTGCCCGGCATTGCGCCCGGCATTGTCTGGCAGGGGCCGGCCACCGGCGGCATCGGGTTTGTCAACCAAAAAGGGTATCTTATCACCAGTGCGCCCGGAACCGGCACGGTCTCCGCGCTCTATGGAGGTCATCTGCTGACTGCCCCGGTTATTGTTATCGGCAAGACTGCGCCGGCCTCGGCCTACACCCTGCAATGCCGCTTTACGCCTGACCCTAGCGGTCTACCCAATCGCAGCCAGCTCGTTGTTCGCGTGAGCGACCAGAACGGCAAACCGCCGGCCTCCGCCCTCGTTCATGTTGACGTGACGCTAGGGACTGCCGACCGAACGACCGTGCAGACCGACCGCGACGGCAGCGCGACCGTCGGCATCACTTGGAATGCCGAGACCGGCGGCTCGGCTCGCATCACTTCCGGGGCATTGACGCCTCAAACTTTGACACGACTATGACACAAGAACTTTTTATCGAACCGGCCGCCGCGCCGAAACTTCCTGTTGACCCGGCGCTTCTGACGCTCAAAGATGTCCGGCATGACGCCCGCGTCCGCATCTACATCACCCGCGCCAACGAGCAGATGCAGGCCATCGGCTACACCGAGCATGGACACCGGCACGCCGGGATTGTCTCGACCATCGCCCGGACCATCCTGACCCATCTCGCTCGCCCAGAGCGCGAGGCCGAGCTTGCCGCCGTTGCCGGCTACCTGCACGACATCGGCTGCGTCATCAACCGCATCGGCCATGTCGAGGCCGGGGCTTTGATGTCCTACACCATCCTGACTGACCGGGGCATGGCCCCCGGCGAGATCGCTACCATTATTGGTGCAGTCGGCAACCATGAGGAGCCGAACGGCCTGCCGATTTCCCCCGTTTCCGCCGCCGTCATCATCGCCGACAAGTCCGATGTCCACTTCTCAAGAGTGCAGGAAAAAGACCCGGTCAAGTGGGACATCCACGACCGCGTCAACTCCGCCGTCCAGAAGTCCTACCTGCACGTCAACGCCGAGTCCAAATCCATCATTTTAGAGCTGGAAATTGACACCACCCACGCCAGCGTCACCGAATACTTCGAGATCTTCGTTTTAAGAATGGTCCTCTGCCGCCGCGCCGCCGATTTTCTCGGCTGCAAGTTCCACCTCAAAATCAACGGTGTTAATCTCTAGCAGCCGTGATAAACAGCCGTCACAGGAAGCGCATTTTGTATGCTTTTGATGCCCTATTTTCGGACAGAATCAGAAGCGCTGCACCTTGCCGTCAGCAGTGACGGGCTGAACTGGAAAGCGCTGAACGGCAACAACCCGGTGCTGGAAGGAACACTCCCTGGCGGCAGTATGCGGGACCCGTTCCTTCTGCGGAGCGAGGACGGCCTCTTTCACCTGCTAGCAACAAACGGATGGAATAGCTCCGGTATTCTCCACACGCAGTCCGCCGATTTGATCCACTGGCAGGAACAGACCGTACTGCCGGTCATGGCGGAGGTGCCGGGGGTTCGCAACTGCTGGGCGCCGGAAGGTTTTTATGATCCTGAAAAGGGAATTTACCGCATTCTGTGGTCATCATCGGTCGCACAAAGCGCAGCGAATGAGGATTGGGATCATCGGATCTGGGGAGCAGCCACCAAGGACTTTCATACCTGCTCTCCGTCTCGCCTGTTTTTTGACCCCGGTTACAGCGTCATTGATGCGACCGTAGTTCGTTTCAGCGGGCGCT
The DNA here is from genome assembly GCA_964236795.1 of uncultured Armatimonadales bacterium. Classification (GTDB taxonomy): domain Bacteria; phylum Armatimonadota; class Armatimonadia; order Armatimonadales; family Capsulimonadaceae; genus JANXMY01. Next base: position 44,534 of record CAXSFV010000027.1, read on the forward strand.
GGCTGATGGCCTTCAAAGATGAGCGCGGGCAGAACCGTCCGGGCACCGACTTCAAAGCCATCCGCGTCGCTTGGTCACCGCAGGCGGAAGGGCCGTATGCCGAGATTTCAGCGCTGCTTTCTCCGCCGCCCACCGAAGGGCCGGTCTTGTTCCGCCGGGAGGAAATGCTGACCATGCTGTTCGACCACTTCCTGGAGGGCTATTTCGGTGGCCTGCAAAGCGCCGACGGACACACCTGGGGCAGCCTGCCTGCCCTTCCGGCTCTCCCAGACGGCCTGCGCCACGCCAGCGTACTGGAAGTAGAAGACAGCGTAGCCGCTGCTCTGAAAGCATACTACAAGGCGTAAGCATCGGCCGCTTCACAGTGTCTTTGGTTTTGCTATCGCTATCACAGATCGGGGGTGCGGCATGAACATTAAGAACAGGGCGTGGATCGGCTTTACGCTGATTGAGCTGCTCGTCGCTATCGCCATTGTCGCGGTCATCGCTGCGATTTTGTTTCCGGTCTTCGGGGCGGTGCGTGAGCGGGGGCGGCGGACGGTCTGCGGGAGCAACTTGAAGCAGATCGCGATTGCCATGCAGCAGTATGTTCAGGACAACGATGGGGTATATCCGAGTGGCGATTGGGCTTACGCGACCTATTCATATCTAAAAAATGTGAACGTGTTCCGCTGTCCCGACGCAACAGATCTCACATACACCTTCACGACTGATGCATCTGTTGCGTCGGTTGACAACCCGGCTCGGACACTGAGTTCCCCATACTATCCTGTAGATTATACCTACAACGTTCGAAGACTTTTCCACGGGCATAGACACGGAAAACAGGAATCGGAGCTTGCCACTCCTGCGACTTTATTCCTTAATATGGATGCAACCTGGCAGACCATAGATGGAAGTCTAACCGATCAGTATGGAAACCAGTTCTGGCGTATGGCTTCCACTTCTTGTGGTCAGAATTATCTTGGAAGTACGCTGCACTCCGGCGCGGGTAATTACTCGTATGTAGACGGCCATGTCAAGTGGCTGACGCCGGAAGAAGCGGGCGAGATTGAATGCGCGAATGGGCCGCTGCCTGTGCCGTTCAAGGGCTGACGCGGACCTGCCGTGGAAGTCCCCGCCGTAAACGGCAGGTCTATGGGCGCAGACGCCAATCGGTCTGCGACCGAAAATGCTGATAACTATGATGCTCTGACTCTTCCGCCCGCAGGGCGGTTGGCCGAAGGCCCTGAAACCTGCCGTTTACGGCGGGGACTTCCACGGCGGGGAACATCAAACAAAAGGCGGCTCAGAAGATTTTGGGTAAAACAGCAATCGGCTTCGCGGCGCTGGCTTTGTTTGGGATCGCTTTGGCCTTGAGGACTTCCGCCGCTGCCTTGCCGCCGTTCGTCTGGGGCGAGACGACGCCCGTGGCAGAGGCGGGTTGGGGGCGGATGATCCCGCTGGGCGGGGCCGACTGGCTGTGCGTGGACAATCTTTACCCGAAGCCCAATAGTGTCTGGCAGCTTGAAATCAGCTATGACAACGCCCGCACCTGGACACCGATCACGACTGTTGCCGAGCCGGGGCGCAACTTAGACAATGGCGAGATTACTCAGCTCCCGAACAAGACGCTGCTGCTGACGGGGCGGTCCGTCATCACGAGCCGGACGCCGGGCGCCCCGGAGTCTTACCATCTGCCGGTGTACGCCAGCACAGACGGCGGCAAAACGTGGATGTTTCTGAGCCAAGTGGCGGCAAACGAAGTGATGTTCGCGCCGGGCGTCCCGTCGCAGGGGTTGTGGGAGCCGCACTTTTTCTTGACGCGAGAGGGGTCGCTGGCGTGTGCGTATGCCGACGAAAGCCGCTCGGCCCAGTCGCCCGCCTACAGCCAGATTGTCTCCGAAAAAGTCTCGCGGGATGGCGGCAGGACGTGGGGGCCGGTCCTGGTCCTTGCGGCCCAAATCGGGGGCGGAGGCCAGCGGCCCGGAATGCCGGTCGTGACGCGCATGAAGAACGGCCAGTTCGCGGCAGTCTACGAAGTGGTCGGCATCGGCGATGCCGATGTTTACTTCAAGACTTCGCGCGACGGCATTGTCTGGCCGCCCGGCACTGGGACCCTTGTTCCGTGCCAGCACGCGGGACCCTGGATCACGGCGCTGAGTTCCGGGCGGCTCCTAGTGTCGTCATGTGAGAATCAAATCTCCTACAGCGACGACTACGGCGCGACCTGGCTGCTGGCGGCTCCGCCGCCAAACTCGTTCGGTCCTGTCTTCTCCTGGCCCGCGATCTACCAGACCGGCCCGGACGAGATCGCGCTGATGACAAGCTTCCACGGGGTTCAGCTCCGGCGCGGTACCCTTTCGCCAAGACCCACTTGGCCTGCCGATTTCGCGTGTGACTTTGCTGCGGGGAACGACAACGGCTGGACACGCTACGGCGGGCAGTATGCGTTTGCGGATGGCGCGTACCTCTTGCCTAACGCCGGGACAACCGGCAAAACCTTGACCGGCAACCCGGCGTGGAGCGACGGCACGGTGCAGGCCGATGTCATGCTGACCTCAGCGGGCAATGCGGGCGTCCTGCTTCGCACCACCAACGCCGACTTCTCCGGCCCTGACGCCCAGTTCGGCTATTATGCCGGGATAGACTCCACCGGCAGCATCTTTTTGAGCCGCTCCGTCAATGACTACACCCAGCTTGCCCGCGTTCCGATGCCGGTAGCGCTGAACACTTGGTATCACGTCAAGATCGTCCTGCGCGGCCCGGCCATGACGGTCTACGTCGGCGACATGAAGACCCCCAAGATGAAAGTCTCCGACAGCTACCTTTCGCACGGCCAGATCGGCCTGCGAGCGCACTTGTGTGACGCCGAGTTCAACCATGTCCGTTACCAAACAACAGTAACGCTCAGGAGAAAGCCGCAGTGACAAAAAAGCCCCGGTCAACGGACCGGGGCTTTTTCTGGCGGGCGATTACGGGGCCGCGTCCAGCTTGCTTGCGCTGAGGACGAAGCGCTACTGACGGCGGGCGAGAAGAACGCAGGCGTCATCTTTGAGTATTCCCTGGGCAAAGTCCCGCGCTCCGTCAAGGATGGTCCGTCCCACTTTTTCCAGTGTTCCCGACGGCTGTGCTTCCTGCACCAGCCGCATCAGGCCATCGTACCCCAAAAAATCCCTGCCGTGCCGTGCTTCCGTCACGCCATCGGTTGTCAGAATCACCAAGTCGCCCCGGCCAAGCTGAAACGACGTTTGATCATAGTCCGTCCCCGACTGGAACCCAAGCAGCAGGCCGTTGACCTTTATTTCTTCCATCAAACCGCTGCGGCGGACCAGCAGCGGCGGCTCCATTCCCCCGGCGGCGACCACACCTGCCCCCGTCGCCGTGTCAAGGATGATGACGCAGAGGCAGACCGGGGCGTCGTCTCCTTCGGCATTCAGCCCTTCCCCGTAAAGCCGGTGGCCTTCGCACAAATAATTGTTCATCTGTTCCAAAATTCGCGCCGGCTGCTCATGTTCCCGCACAAAGGCACGCAGCACGTATTTCAGCTCGGCGGTGAACATCGCGGCGGGCA
>CAXSFV010000028.1:0-45124 GCA_964236795.1 uncultured Armatimonadales bacterium
AATTCGATTTCAGTCAATTCCGGCATAATCTAGTTGGTTCCCGTGTGAAAGGCGTGGGAGTGAACTCCTACGCTGTGGGGCGAAGCGCCTAATGTCCGCCTGCGCGGACAAAGAGCAGGATATCATGTGCTCTTTCCTGTACCCGCGAAGGCGGCTACTGGGCGTCTGCGCCCCACAGCGTAGGAGTTCACTCCCACGCTCTCAAAATGCTTATTCAAACAGCGACAACCGCCCCCAGTCGGCCAGCCGCTTCGGACCGACCCCGTACACGCCCGCCGCCCGGCCCGACCGCGCCGCCTCCGCCAATTCTTCCGTCGTCTCGACGCCGAGCGCGTCATGCAGCCGCTGGGCCAAGCGCGGCCCGACCCCCGGCGTGACCATCAGCGCCCCGATGTACGGCGGCAGGTCCGCGCACAGCTCTTGAAAATACTCCATCCGGCCCGTTCGCGCAAGCTCCGAGAGCTTCCGCTGCAAGCGGTCGCCGAGGACGCCTTTGCGCCGCCGCAGGCGCTCTGTCCCATCCCGCAGCACTGAAACCGCGTCTTCGCGCCGGCCCATCAGCGCCCGTGCGCCCTGCTCATACGCCCGCACCCGGTAGGGATTGTCCTGCTTATCGCGCAGCAGCGTCGCGATCTTCCACAGCGTCTGCGCCATTTCTTTATTCGTGAGTTGTGTGTTCATTTTGGGTGTTTTCGTTTACCGAACAGATGTCCTATTATACCCGAATAAGACTCTTTTCGTCTACGTTTTGTTCCGAATCCGATGCTTGACAGGCCCCCAAATTCACGGTATCATAACAGGGTAAGCGCGGAAGGGAACACGCACACATGGCAGCCCGATTTTGCTCGCAATGCGGCCAGGAAGTTTCGTCTACGGCGAAGTTCTGCCCCAACTGCGCCGCTCCCTTGACAGCCATTGGGACAGCGCCGAGCGTTACCACCCACCCGCTTGACATGGCCGCCAGCAAATCCCGCTCGCTCTTACTTCCCGCCGCGATTGCCGCCGTTGTCGTTCTCGCCCTCGCCGTGCTTGCCAATTCCCACCGCCAGGCGTCGCTGCTCGTCAGCCCGCCGCCCACCGTTATTACCGCGCCCGCTGTTACCAATGCCCCGGCCCAAGCGCCGGTCACTGCGCCGCCCCTGACCAACGCCCCAGCCCAGGTGCCAATCACCGGCCCCGCCGTCACCAATGCCCCCGACAAGCCCGCGCCTTCCCTGCCGTCCGATGTCGCCGCTTATTTGAACTTTTTACAGGGAATAGAGCAAAAGCGCGTCGCCATGAACAACGACACGTCCGGCGCGACCGCCATGCTGGGGATCGCTCAGGGAATGCAGGGGCAGGGGATGCCGACCGGCGACCCCAGCGAGGCGGAAAATGGGGCAAGTAAGCAGCAGGATGCCGCCAAAGAAAGCACCCAAAAGCTGTCTCAGGGCTACAGCGACTACGCGGTCAAATGGCAGGCGCTATCGCGCGAGTTCCGGGCAACGCCCCCGCCGCCGTCCTGTACGCTTCTTGCCAACCACTACTTTACGTTTCTGGGCGACTACACCACTTTGATCACCAAAATGCAGGTTGCGGTCCTGAACCACGACTCGTCCGGCCTGCCAGACCTCAGCGCCGTGTCTCAGGTCCAGGCCCAGGTCAACACCGACGGCACGGCGGCAGACACTGCCCTGTCCGACCTCTGCACCCACTACGGCGTCCCTAAGCCCTTCGTCATCGCCCCCGAAGGCACCGCCCCATCGCTCTTGGGGCATTAGGAGAAGCCGATGACTCGAATTCAGGTCGTTTCCTTTGCAGCGCTGTTGCTTTCCGGCAGCGCTTGCCTGCCTGCCCAAGCCGCCCCGCCCAGATCCATTGTTGCCGTTTTTTCCGAAGAGGACGCGCAGTTCGCCGAAACGATCACGCTTTACGCTGACGGCAGCTACCAGCAGGTGGAGACAGAAAAGAAAACCAGCCTCTACGGGCGGCACTCCGTATCCATTCCTCTTCCCGGTGAAACGGCTCCCAGCATCTTTGGGACTCTCAAACGAAGCGGCGCTTGGCGTGTTCTGGACAAAGAAGGCGGGCAGCCCCTTGTCTTCAAGACGCTTACTGCCCTGCCTAAAGACACCGTAATTGAAGTCAAAGGAGCCATGCCGTTCGGCGTTACCTGGGAACGGCAGCCCCCGTTCCAGTTTCACGGAACTCGAACCCTGCCGGCAAGCCAGTTTCAGTCCCCACCGCCGGCAAAAAAATAGCCCTTCCCTAGCAGGGGAGGGAGTGAGGAACGAACGGGAGGGGTTCTGAAGAGCGGGAGGGGTTCTGAAGAACCGGGTTCCTACCCCGTCCCATCCCCCGTCGCCACATCGCGCCCGCGCAAAATCGCCAGCCGCCGCTCGGCCACCCAGAACAGCCCCGCCGCCAGCGCCAGCGCAGACAGGCCGCTCACGCCGAGCAGCCCCGACCATGCCCGCCAGCCCGACGGCAGTCCGAACCGTATATACTCGGCAAATCCACTCGCGCCTAAAAAAACCACAAACAGCACTGTAGACAGTCCCCTGAGTGTCTTCTGCATCACCGGAAATGACGCCAGCGACGCGCCGAGGGCAGCCCCCAGCACAAACAGCGCCGCGACAAAGAGCTGTCCGCTCGCCCAAACTCCAAGCGCCGGGCCGATTCCGACCAGCGGCGCAGACACGGCGTACAGCAAAAAGCACGCCAGACTCGCGCCGGCCCAGGCCGCGCCGACCGCCGCCGTCTGCCCAAGCATTTTGCCCCAAAAGATCTGACTCATCGGCAGCGGCGAGATTAACAAAAACCCCCATGTTCCCTGCTCCCGGTCTTTGGCGATCAGTCGCTCGCCGATGATCTGCCCGCGCAGCCCCACCATCACACACTGCACGGAGAGCAGGATGGACGCCACCGCCAGCAGGACTCCCGTTTTGACTCCCATCGCGTTCCCTAAGTTGACGCTGTCCGGGAAAAACTTAAACGGGGACATATCCGAAAAGCCGTCCACAAACGACGGGTATGTCAGCGCCGCAACGACCAGCCCGACAAAGATGAGCGGAGCCAGCGCCAGCGCGTTAAACCACTGACCCGACCGTGTTCGCGTCCGCATCTCATAGGTAAAGAGGGGATTGTCCGTGCGGCGCGTAACCCAGGCCATCAGCGCCGCCGTCTGCACTGCATTCCGGGCCGGCGCTCGTGCCGGAACCGGGACAGCAGACTCCTCAACCTGCCGCGTCTGCCGGCCACACAGCAGCATCAAAAGTGTGCCGACAATGAACGGCCCGGCGGCACAGACCCAGAACGGCGGCAGCGTCGCCAGAGGCCACCACGGAAACCGGCTGACCAGTCCCGGCCCGCCGGCAAACAGCCGGACCCAGGCAGACGCCGGAGAAAGCGCGGCGAAAACACTGCCGCCCAAACCCGTTGAGGATGACAGCGCGGCAATCGGCAGCCCGTACAGCAGTATCCCTGCGCCTATAATGTTGATCTTCGGCAAGGCACGCCGGACGCCGACCGCCCAGAATACGGAGCATAACCCCGCTCCCGCGATCTTCCCCGCGACTTCATACACCGGCGGAGCGAACGGCGACAACCTGCCGCAGGCGCAGACCAGCAGAAACATCGGAAGCGCGACGCCGAGCGGGCGCACCGACCGCTTCAAGGCCCGCCGCAGCACAAGCCCCGACGGCCGGAGTTCCAACATTTTCGTGCGCGGGTCCGCAGCCAGCGCCCGATGGCAGACATTCGGCAGCGACACGCCGCCGAGAAGCGTCAAAAGCCCCGCCGCGTTCCATCCCCGCCCGGACGCAAACAATCCGGCCAGCCCCGCCGTATCCCCCGACTCCACCCACGCCCGCCAAACCACGGCCAGACCGCAGAACGCCGTCAGCCGCGCCGTCCACCGCAAAAGCGTCTGCGCCCGCGTCCAGAGCGCAGAACGCCGCATCTCGTCCAGGCTTCCCGCCGACAGTGCGGACGCCGATGACAAGGCCGACCCCGCCCACTGCATCATAATCACCGGCAGGACATACCACAAGGGCGAAACTTCGGCACCAAAAAACGGCAGACGCCCGGAAAGCAGCAGCGCCGCGTAGTACGGCCAGGTCAAAAACAGCAGAAACGGAAACCCGGACGAAATCGGCAAATGCAGCGCCGAAAAGAAATGTGCCAGCCACCCGCCGCCGATGGCGCCGAGCGCCTGCGCCAAAAACAAAAAGCTTAATGCCGCCGGAAACCCCGGCCCCAGTGTGCCGGTGCGACGCGCCGCCCGGCGACCCTGCACCGGCGCAAACTGTCCCGGTGCCGCCTCCGGCGTCTGCCCCAGCCCCGACAATGCCGGAACCCCGTACACCGGCGGCTGATAGCATAGCAAGGCAAACAGCAGGTACAGACAAAGCGCTTCCGAGAGCGTCAGCCCGCCGAACTGCCCCAGCAGCCCGTACACCGGCAGCCCCGCCAGCGCGACGAAAAACGCCGACCGGGCCGGCCCTACCCCCATCGCCAGCAGCATCTCCGCCCGCCGTAGCGGGGTCATCAAGAGATCCGGCAAAGTCGCTCGCCGTGCCTCGTCCGCCAGCACGACCGCCCCTGCCGTCCGCGCGTTCACGATCAGCAGCACATGCACAAACGCCAGCAGCGCAAAAAGGGCGCTTGGCAGCGACGGCCCAAAAAAGAAGAGCAAAAAAGAGCGCAGCCCAAAGCCGTGCTGTTCTTCCAGAGACAGCCCGCCCAAAAGCAGCCCGCCCAGCACGGCAATTGTGACTGCCAGCCGCAGGCTCAGACCCGGACGCCGCGCCTCCGCCCGCCCCGCCTTCAGCAGAAACGGATTATCCCGCAGCCACACAGGCTTCGTCGTCCCGCCGAGGCCGAAATCCGCCCGCATCTGCCCCAGCAGCCACACTGTCCGCCTCGCCCAGCGCCCGACCCGCCGCAGCCGAAAAATCGAAATCCAATAAGTCAGCATACAAGCGCGATTGTACCCCGTCGCCCGCCAAAAAGCCCTAGTTTTCCCGGCTCGGCACAGTGCCGAGAAACCGCCGCACTTCTTTCGGACTGCGAAGCGTCACCACCCGACTGCCCATCCCATAGCGCCTGATGTTTTTCAAAACTTGTACGCGGTTGTCTCGCGGATATCGCCAAACCCACTTCAAGAGCAGCCAGTTCAGTCGCTCCGGGCAGCCTGCCGCCATGCCGACGCGGCTCCGCCCCCGATACTGGAAAAACCGCGTAATCGTGCGCCACAAACAAATCCCACGCGGAAAATCCAGAAAGGCAATCGTATCCGCCGCCGCAAACCGAATTGCCTGCGTCCGCAAATGGTCTCCGTCTATAATCCACTTGGCGCGGCTAACCACTTCTCGTATAATCGCTTCCTGCTCCATTGCCGAAATCCGGATCCAGCCCGGCTTCCAAAACAGGCCATCTAAATGCACAACTTCTAAATCAAGCATACGACCTAGCTGCTCTGCCAGCGTAGATTTCCCGGAACCGCCTGAGCCGACAATGACAATTCGCCGCATCATAGTTGAAGTAATACCTGCTTACCGCCTGGCAGAAATCATGCCATTTATGGTAGACTATTTTTCGCCTCCATTATGATTACCAGTTTCAAGGATAAAAATACTGAAAAAGTTTTTGCCGGAACCGTTTCTGCGGCGCTGCCGCCGAACATCCAAAGCACCGCCCGACGCAAACTTCGATATTTGGACAACGCCGCTGCACTGAAAGATTTGCGCTCGCCGCTTGGCAACCATCTGGAAGCGCTGAAACGGAACCGGCTCGGTCAGCACAGCATTCGCATCAACGACCAATAGCGTATCTGCTTTGTCTGGACTGGGACCGATGCCGAAGAAGTCGAGATCGTGGACTATCACTAATTATGGAACAGCTAGATAACATTCATCCGGGCGAAATCCTAAAGCTTGACTTTTTGGAGCCGCTCAATCTTTCGATCAGCCGCCTTGCACAAGACACAGGGATCAGTGCCGGTCAAGTCTCAGAAATTATTCAGGGACAATCACCTATCAGTTTAGAAATTGCTCTGCGCCTGGGCCGCTATCTTCGCACGACCCCGCAGCTCTGGCTAAACCTTCAGCGGGCCTATGATCTGGAAGAGCTACAGCGCCGCCACGAACCCTACGCCGAGATTGCGGCTTACGATGAGAAAGTCGCTGCACGAAAAAGCCCCGGTCTCACCCCATCAATGAAGAGGTAAGACCGGGGCTTTTTCTGTCCGCATCAAGCGATGCTTGGCACATGGGCCGTGATGTCCAGCGGCGGTGGGGCCGTCTCCATCGTCTTTAGGCGAGCACCGCTTTTCGGCTTCTCCGCCTTCGGTGCGTCCACCGGCTGCAAGGCGGCGTCAATGACTTCCTGCACGTTCTTGGCAAAGATGAACGACATGCCCTTGCGAAGCTCGGCCGGAATGTCTTCGGTCAGGTCCTTGCGGTTTCGCTCCGGCAGGATGATCGTCTTGATCCCCGCCCGCTTCGCCGCCAGCACCTTTTCTTTGATGCCGCCGACGGGAAGCACTTTCCCCGACAGCGTGACTTCGCCGGTCATCGCTAAAGCCGGCTTGATCGGGCGGCCCGACAGCAGGGACGCAATCGCCGACGTCATCGTGACACCCGCGCTCGGCCCGTCCTTCGGCACCGCGCCCGCCGGGACATGAATGTGCAGGTCGGACTTCTCGTAAAAGTCCGGCGCGATGTGGAGCGCATCAGCGTGGGCGCGGACATACGACAATGCCGTCTGCGCCGATTCCTTCATCACGTCGCCGAGCTGCCCCGTGAGCTGCAACCCCTTGCCGCCGGTCATCTGGGACGCCTCAATAAAGACAACGTCGCCGCCCACCGGGGTCCAGACCAGGCCCGTGACCACGCCCGGCTGCTCCGTGCGCTCGGCCACCTCCTCGTACTCAAAGCGCGGCGAGCCGAGATACTTCTCCACCTGCTTCGCGTTAATCGTCATCGGCGACTTGCGCCCGTCGGCGAACTCGCGGGTCGCCTTGCGGCAGACCGCCGCGATTTGACGCTCCAAAGACCGAACGCCCGCCTCGCGGGTGTAGCCCCGGACCAGCGCCTTGACGCCGTCCTCGGTGAACTTCACGCTCGTGAGGCCATGCTCTTCAAGCTGCTTTGGCACCAGATGGCGGACCGCAATCTGGACCTTTTCTTCTTCCGTGTAACCCGACAGCTCGATGATCTCCATCCGGTCCCGCAGTGCGGGCTGAATGGTATCAAGCTGATTGGCCGTGGTCACGAACAGCACTTTGGACAGGTCGAAGTTCACGTCCAAATAGTTGTCGCGGAACGTCGCGTTCTGCTCCGGGTCCAGCGCTTCCAGCAGCGCCGCCGACGGATCGCCCCGGTAGTCGGCCCCGATCTTGTCAATCTCGTCCAGCACGAACAGCGGGTTGTTGGTCTCCGCCCGCTTGATGCCCTGAATGATCTGGCCCGGCAAAGCGCCGATATACGTCCGGCGATGCCCCCGGATCTCCGACTCGTCGTGCGTGCCGCCGAGCGAAATCCGCACGAACTTCTTGCCCATCGCGTTTGCAATGGACTTCGCGAGACTCGTCTTGCCGACGCCGGGAGGGCCGACAAAGCACAGGATCGGCTGGCGCACGTCGCCTTCCGGCTTGAACTTGCGGACCGACAGGTACTCCAAAATCCGGTCCTTGATCTTCTCCAGGCCGAAGTGGTCCTCGTCCAGCGTCTTCTTGACGCTCGGAATGTCCAAATTGTCCGGCGTGGCGTGGTCCCACGGCATGGCAACAAGCCAGTCCAAATAGGTCCGGGTCGTCGTGTAATCGGGCGCTCCCGGCGACATGCGCTGGAGCCTATCCAGCTCACGGTTCGCCTCTTTCAAGGCATCTTCCGGCATGTGCGCTTCTTCAATCTTCGCCCGCAGCTCGTCCATCTCCTCGCCGCGCTCGTCGCCTTCGCCCAGCTCCTTCTGAATGGCCTTGAGCTGCTCGCGCAGGTAGTAATCGCGCTGAGTCTTGTTGATCTCCGATGACACCTGGGACTGCAATTTTGAGCCAAGCTCTAAAACCTGCACCTCGGCGGTCATCAGGGTCAAAAGCAGGTTCATCCGCTCTTTGAGGTTCACGGTCTCCAAAATGCGCTGCTTGTCTTCCGCTGAAATCGGCGAATGCGCGGCGATAAGATCGGTCATCACCGCCGGGTCGTCAATGGATGTGGACAGCCCCGCCAGCTCATCGGGCATGTTCTGGGACAGCGCGACGGTCTTGCGGAACAGCTCGCCGATAGAGCGCTTCAGCGCCTCAATCTCGACCTTGTCTTCGTCCGCAATCTCGGTCTTGGCGTCCAAAACTTTCACCCGTGCCTTCAGATACGGCTCCTCGCTCGTGATCTGCTGGATCTGGATACGGGCGACGCCCTGGACAATCATGCGGATGCCGTCCGGCACCTTCGCCATCATGCGGACAATCACGGCCACGCCCATCGGGTAAATGTCGCCCGCCGTCGGGTTCTCAACCGATGAGTCCTTCAGCGCGACCACCCCGATAATCCGGTCCCCGCCGGAGACGGCTTCGTCCACCAGCTTGATAGAGTTCTCGCGGCCCACGGCAATTGGGGCGACTAGAACCGGGAAAATCACCGTGTCGCGCAAAGGCAGCAGGGACAATTCCTCCGGGATCGGCGGATGGCCGTCGCCTTCGGAGTTGATCTGCGACACAATCTGCTCGGCGACCTCGCCTTCAATCGGCATATCTTCGGCAATGGCGTCCACATGCGCCTGTATTTCTTCGTTAGTGTTATTGGTATCGGACATGATTAACTGTTGTCCTCGTTCTCTCTAGTGTCTTCTGTACTGATTGGAATGATCTGCGGCCCAGTCTGTCCAACGCTGCGCTTCTTCGGCAGCGTCACCAGCAAAAAGCCTTCTTTGTATGTCGCTTTGATCGCGTCGCGGTCCAAGCGGATACCGCCCGGCAGGGCGACCGCCCGCTCAAACGGCCCGAAGTAAATCTCCATTTGATGGCACCGCGTCCGCCCGTCCCGGTCCTTTGCGCTTTCCGAGCGCGACCCGCTGACATGGAGCAGCCGGTCGTCGGGCGACAGCGAGACCTGCAAATCATCGGCCTTGACCCCCGCTAGCTCCACCTTCACCAGCACGGCATCTTCCGTCTCGTGAATGTCAATCGGCGGCTGCCAGAATCGCCCTGCCCCGCCCGCCGGGATCGCAAAGAACCCGCGAAACATCTCATCCGACACCTGCTGCATTTCACGCTCCATCTGCCGGATGATGTCGCGGTAATCATTAAACGCCATAGCCTTGCGTCTCCTCTGTCTTTTCAACTCTGTTTCTTCAGCCGAACAATTTTTCGGAAGTTACTTGAGTTCAGCACACTCAATAGACAGAACGCCGAAGGACAAAGGATAGTTCCCGCCGCGCTTCTACTTTGTTTGCTCTAAAGATTTTGATGCTGGCTGCCGAAAACAAGCAGTACATCCCGGTACTCTTACCAACTTTTGTTTCGCCAGAATCGCGTATCCGTTAGAAAGAACACCATGTCTAAAACAGTTTTTCTTTTCATTCTTTGCCTGCTGCCTGCTCTGCTGGCCGGTTGTGGCGGGTCCGGCGGCCCCAGCACACCTAGCCTTCTGCCGGCGCTTCCGACCCCAACGCCGGCGTCCGGTCAGGCTCGCGTCAGCATTATCTGGCCGGCCCTGCCGACTCCTTCCCTGCTCGCCGGGCACTCTTTGATGCCGCATCTGATCCCGACTGCTTCCAACAGCATCAAGATTGCGATTGTTGATCCCTCAAACCCACTTGGGCCGATCAACACGCAGGTAATAGCTCGGCCCACCGTCGCCGCGACATTCAATAACCTGCCCGTGCGTGCGCTCACGGTCAATGTCACTGCTTATGCGAACACGACCGGAACCGGAACCGTCCTCGCCGCCGCCACCGGGACACTCACCGTCATCGCCGGTACAACCGCGAGCCTGACCGTCTCGCTCGGCTCGCTCGTAGACCATCTGACTACCACCTACAGTGCCCTGGACATCATGGCCTCCGACGGCAACGTGACCCTCGGCATCGCCGGGTACGATGCTCTGGGTGACATCATTCCGCTGACGCCCGGCCAGCTTACCTGGGTCTCCTCAGCCGCGTCCAAAGTGACCGTTTCGACCACCGGTGTCATTGCCGAAGCGGGAGCCGGACCAGCCAACATCACCGTCACCGATACGGAGTCGGGAAAAAATCTGGTCATCCCCGTGCTGGGTATGACCTTCACTGTCACGCCCGCCACGGCTTCCATGTCGGTCGGGGACCATCAGCTTGTCACCGGAACCGTCGCCGGCCCTACCGATACGGCGGTCGAATGGAGCGTCAACGGTACGGCGACCAGCGGCTCGATTGCGCCGGATGGAACTTACACCGCTCCCGCGACCGCAGGCACTTACACGATCAACGGGATTAGCCACTTCGATCCGAAGCGCCAGATCAGCGCCGCCATCACCGTCCAGTCCGGCAGCGGCACCGTGACCGTTCAGTAGAAACCCGCTATCAGTGGAAACTTCTGCCATGCTCGTGCCTCTGAGCCGTGTTGTCCTTCTGCCGCTGTTTCTGTCCGCCGCCCTGCTCGCCGGGTGCGGCGGCGGCGGGAGCCTGCTTCCTGCCGTGCCCACGCCGCCGGCCAGGCCGCTTGCCCCTGCCGCCGGGGCGGCGGCTTTCACAGTCAAATGGCCGGACCGCTCGGCCTCCCTCCGTCTCAGCCGCCTGATTCCGGCAGCCTCCAACAGCATCGTCTTGATTGTCAAACGCGGCGGCACGGTGGTCGCCAGCCAAACCTTGGCCCGGCCCACCGTGACGCTCACGCTTCCCAACCTGCCAGTCGGGACCCTGACCGTTTCGGCGGCGGCGTATCCTTCCTCAATCGGAACCGGCGCGGTGCAGGCGTCGGCGTCCGCGTCGCTCGTCATCACGAGCGGCCAGGCGACGCCTTTGACGCTCACGTTGGCAGACGCAATTAGTTCAATCCGCGTTACCAGTGCCTCCCAGAGCCTGCCGCTTGGCGGGACACTGGCCCTGCTGGCAACCGCCTACGATACATCGGGAAACGTCGTGCTGACCGGCGGCAGCATCTCCTGGACTTCTTCCAATACCTCCGTCGCCTCCATCAGCAGCGCCGGCCTTGTCTCCGGGCTTGCCATCGGCAGCGCCTCTCTCACCGCCACCGACAGCGAGTCGGGCGTGTCCGGCATGTTCGCCGCTAACTGCGTCACGTCGTCGCCCTTTGGCGGGATCGCCGCCGCCATTCCCGGCACCGTTCAGGCGGAAAACTATGATTATGGCGGTGAAGGCGTTGCTTATCACGACACCGACCTCGGCAACAACGGTATTACTTACCGCAATGATGATGTAGACATTGAAGACTGCGCTGACACCGGCGGTGGTTATAACACCGGCTGGAACCGTTCAGGGGAGTGGCTAAAATACACGGTTAATGTCGCCACCGCCAAAACTTATACCGTTGGGTTCCGCGTCGCTAGTTCGTACTCCGGGCAAACATTTCATCTGGAAAATAGCGCCGGTACAAACTTGACTGGTGCGGTCACCAGTCCGAACACAGGGGGAAATCAGAGCTGGCAGACCGTCAATGCCACGGCAACCCTGCCGGCTGGCGTTCAGACGATCAAGCTTGTGATGGATAGCTCTTACGCCAATTTCAACTACATGACTTTCCAGTAACTTTTCCGTTCAATGGAACGCCATTTGACGACAGCCTGTGAATCTCGGATGGTTGGCGGCGTCTTCGAGGGCAGCAACACGGCGACAACCACCAGATGTGTCACACTACCGTTTCCGACCCGGCCCCTTACCGCTGGCTGCGCTGCCGGGCATTGACAGCTTGGACGCTCCCCGGGCGCAGGCGCGGCTGAATGAGCTTGGCGGCTGAGGAGGATGGGCGTGATCTGTTGAAGAACCATGTCCTAAAGGACACGGCTATTGAGCGCAGACGCCGCAAACCCACCGCTTCTGCGCTGGCAGCACTGGCTACCCGGAGGGCAGACCCAGAGGGCGCGGGGTTGAGATAATCTTAAGGCTTTTCCCAGTGCCGCGAAGCGGTACTTCGTAGCGTCCGCGCCGTGTAGTCGTGTGTTTTAACACATGGCCTTTTCTTATTCCCGGCCTTGACTTTGCCCTGTTCGCCCGTCACAATGCGCGTATGCAATTCGGAATAATCGCGCTGCTGATTTTAGGCGGCATCGGCCTAACCGTGCAGTCCGCCGTGAATGCCCGGCTCAAAACAGCGGTTGGAGCGCCGGTCCTGAGCGCCATCGTCTCGTTTGGGGTCGGGCTCGCCGCGCTGGGCCTGCTGCTAGCATTCGGCGTGCTGGGCCGGGGGCGTCTGTCGCTGTCACTCTTACAGGAAAACCCGTGGTGGATGTGGATCGGCGGCCTGTTTGGGGCGTTCTATGTGGTGATGGCTGTGGTGGCCGTGCCGAAAGTCGGCAGCGCGGTCGTCGTCGCCTGCGCCGTCTTCGGCCAAATCGCCGCTGCCCTCGTGCTAGACTCGTTCGGCTGGCTCGGCGTCCCCCGTGCGCCCCTGAACGTCTGGCGCATAGTGGGGGCCGTCCTGCTCATGGCCGGAGTGCTTCTCATTCAGCAGAAGAAGTAAAAGTATCCCGGCTTGCTGCGTTATGACTTGTCAGCTTGAACTTGCTTGCTGGAATGCTCCGGTCAAGGCAGGAATAGTTTACCGAGGTCTCCTGTAAAGGTGCAGGGCCAACAGCCCCTTTCAGTTCTACGTCGGCATTCTCTATATCTGCTTGGCTGAACTTGGAAATGTCTATGACAGAGCCGGTTTTGGTGTCAATCAGACGCCATGTGCCGCGTGCATAGAGAGTAACGGGCAAGTCTATAGGCGCCCCTCCAAGCAAAACTTCGCCAACAGTTCCGCGAATATGATAAGTCAGTTTTTGTTGATACTTCTGATCGGAAGCCAGAGAAACCGACTCGTAGGCCCTCTCGATTGAGCCGGAATACGTTGCCACAGTCGTTCCTCGGTCGTTATTCTGGCAGCCCGCCAGCAGCGCTAAGCAAAACGGTCCCAGCAGCAAAAGTCGTGTCAGCGGTTTGTAGATAATATGCATCATCATCCTTCTGCTTTTGCCTGTGTTTCTTCGATGAATCAACGACCGCGTTGACTTCTGTTGTCTGCTCTTACCCCTCTCCCGCTTGCGGGGGTAGGGGTATGCCTGCGGCATTACTGCGTATACCGTTCCGGTTTGTTCCAATCGGAAGGAGAGGGTGGACGCGGAGCGGCCGGGTGAGGTCCTACTGCACCGTGAACTCGGTAATCTCGCTGTAGCTCTGGACGGCGTTCGTCACCGGCGCAGTGGCGCCGGCAGTCTCCGTTTGGTCAGCGCCCGCGACAACGACGACATAGTAAGTGCCGGTGCCGCCCTGCGTGAAGGCGACGCTGTTAGTGGTTGCCGGCAGCGCCCCGGAAGTGAACTGCGTCGCCGTGTTAATGCCGGGGTACTGGGCGTAGACGAAGACGTAATACCGAGCGGCGCCTGCGACTGGGTTCCAGGAGATTGTCACCGGGCTGAGGACGGTCGCGCCTGCCGCCGGTGCATTCAAGGTCAGCACGGGAAGCGGCGTAATGGAAACCGTGCCGGACAGCCCCGTTTCGCCGGTCGGCCCGGAAGCCGTCGTCACGGGATAAATCGCGCTGATCGCGAAGTTATACGTCGTATCCGACTTGTAAGGCGCGGTGATCGTGTCGGTGCTTGAGGTGATGTCGGCGTAGTAGTTCGCCAGCGGATCAACCAGCGCGTCATAAGGGGTAGGGACTTCCGTAACCGGGTTCGCTGCCGGCGTTCCTATGGTCCGGTACACATAATACCCCAGCAGGCTGGTATCGGTGGCGGCGGGCGGGCTGAACAGGAGGTCGGTTTCTACCGCGTAGCTGCCGGCCACGGCGCGGGACGCCAAACGGCTGCCCAGGGTGCGGCGGCGGGACGACAGGGTGGCATAGGGCGGCGACAGGGTCCGGCGCAGGGTCTCGTAGACGGTCCCCGACGACAGCGGGCCGGAGGCCAGACGCGCTTTGAGGGCGCTGGTGGTCAGGCCATCGAGCGGCTGGGTGAACGCCATCGCCGCGCCGAGGACCGGCGTGTCCGCCGTGGTGTTCGCGGACGCCGTCAGCGTGAAGTTCTGCGTGAAATGACTGCCCAGCGTGATGCTGTTCTGGGAAATCGTTGCGTTCGCGTTGGCTGTCGTCGGCGTCGCCGCCGTCATCAAAAGGCTGCCGGTCGGGAGGGCGGCGGGGACATTCCGAATCTGGTAAAAGCCGGTGCTGTCCGTGAACGCTGCCAGCGATGAGTAGTTCCCGCTGGTGCCGGCTATCGCGACATTCGGCACAGCCAGATACACGCTCGCTCCGACAAGAGCCTTGCCGCTCGTATCCCGCACATACCCTTCCACCGTTGCCTGCTGGCTCGTCTGCGACAGCAGGATGTTCGCATTGGACACCAAGTTGCCGCTGGACGTGACCACTTCCGTGCTGCCCGAATACGCCGCGCCGTTCAGCGTCGCCGACGCCGTGATTCGGTGGACGACTTCGCCGCTGAGATTGGTTAAGCGGTAGCCGCCGGTGCTGATCGTGTTCGTGATCTGCCCGCCGGTGTCCACCGCAATTGAGACGCCGGGGATGCCGCGCCCGTTGGTGTCCGTCACTTTGCCGGCAATCTGCGCCGTGTTGCCCGCGCCTGTATTTGTTCCCGTCGTACTCGTGCCGGTGCTGGACGTGCCGGTCGTTGTCGTCCCGCCGCCGGAGTTGCCGTTGCTGCCTCCGCCGCCGCAGCCGGCCAGCAGAGACGCGGACAGCAGCGCCGCACTTCCCGCCGCGAGCAGCCGCAGTGCGCTCCGCAAGGTGGTTATGTGGTTTATTTTTTTGTTCATAAGTGTTTCTTTCGTGTGGAAGGGTATCATGGCCGGGGTGAGGTCTCTTCTGGGTGAGGTCGTCCTAAAGCGCCAGCGCCGCCTCGCAATTCCGCCGCGCCTTCGCGCGCAGTCCCGGCAGCGCCGCCCCAAGCGCCGACGCCCGCGCGTCCCGCTCAGACCAAACACGCCCGATCAAGGCCGAAAGCGCATCGGTATTTGGCGCAGTCAAATCATATACGGCGTCGCCCTGCCCCGACGCCTGCATGAACGCCGCCACTTTTGGGTCATACGCCAGCGCGACCGACGGCACCCCGGCGGCGGCGGCGAGTATCAGCGCATGAAGCCGCATCCCTACCATCATATCACACTCGGCGATGATTGACAAGAGCGCGTCTAAGCCATTGGGTAAAGAGGAGATCGGAACAGAAGCGGGCGCTTGGTGAAGCCGCGCCCACTCCCCCGCAAACTGCTCCGCGACAGCAGTATCGCTGCCCGGCTGCATCGGCAGCAGATACGGCGTCTGCCCGGCCAGCGTCAGGAAACACACGGCGGCAGCCTGCGTGCCGAGTTGCTCCTGCCCGTGCCAGGGCCGCAGCGCGACCCCAAAGCCCCTTCCGGCTCCCCCAGAACTGGGGATAGGGGAGAGCGAAAGCAGAAGCGCCGGGTCGGCGGTGACTTCTATGGAGGGACGCGAAACGCCGATCTCGCGCAAAAGCTGGGCGGAATCAGGGTCGCGCACCGTCACGGCATCAAGCCTGTTCGCGGCAGCGGCGACCAGCTTACGAGAGCGCTCGCGCTTCAGCGGCCCGATGCCCTGCGCGATGAACATTGTCTTTTTGCCGAGCATCTGCGCCAGCCGGACGACGCCTAAGTAATAGAAGATGCCGTGCGCCGAGGTCACATCTTGAAGCAGGCTGCCGCCGCCGGACAAAAACAAGTCGCACCGGGCAATCGCCGGCAAAAGCGCCGCTGGTCGGTAGCGGTCCACGGCGCTGATGCCGTGCGTTCTGCGGGTCTCGGCAGGAGTGCCCGACAGCGCGGTCAATTCCAGTTCAGCAGAGAGGAACCGGAAGCCGGTGACTAAACCCGCCAAAACCGCCTCGTCCCCAGCATTACCGTAGCCGTAATAGCCCGACAGCAGCAGACGCTTCACTCGGACAGTTCCAGCGGCGAAGGCGCAGGACGGGAAATTGCCGTCCAAACCAATGCCCCGATGATCCCGCCAAGCGCCCAGCCGATGAGGCCGCGCAGGGCGGATACCAGCAGCGGCGTGTGCAGGTGGCAGAACGTGTCCATCAGTGACGATTGCCCGATCGCGCCGACGACTAAGAGAGGCAGCACCCACGCCGGGAAACGCCGGGAGGCCGCCGCCGCAAGGCCGAGAAACAGCGCGGGATGGCCGAGCAGAAATTCTTTGGTCCGGGGCCGGACATACAAGTAATGATCCAAAAGCGCCCGCGTCTTCAGCTCCGTTGCCGACACGCCCACGCCGGGGTCATTGCCGCTCCGCGCGACAAAGAACGCCAGCGCCACCAGCCCGATCAGCCCAATTACAAGCTGCCCCGCCAGCAGCGGCCTATCCGCCAAAGCTTTGATGCTGCACCAGACCGTGTCCCGCCGCTCCGCACACCCGGCCCGGCGAGGAAGCGCGGCGAGGCCGAGGCCGTAATACGCCGCGACTAATGCCACCGGCGTCACCAGCACCAGCTTGACGCCGAGAAACGCATCCACTTTGATCAAAAACAGCCGCCCGGCGAGCAGGCCGACGGTTAAGAGTATGCCGATGACCGTCACCAGCGTCATCTGCACATACGCCGTGAACGCCTGCCGCAGAATTTGGCCGTTGGCGGAATTCGGATGGAAACGGGGCAGGGCGACGGCGCATAAACCAAGCGTCGGAAAGACGCAGGCGGATACCAGCGCCAGCACTTCCCGGCCCTTCGGTGTCGTTCCCGGCGCGGCGAGGCCCAGCGCCAGAACCAAACTGATAGCCGAGGCAATGACGAACGCCCGGCCCGAAATGCCCAGGAAGACCCGCAGCAGCAGCAGTGTCCCGCCCCCCACGCCGAGCGCCATCAATGCCCGCAAAATGAGGCCCGGCTTCGGGTCATCGGCATAAGGGTGCGCCGGGCCGTCGCCGACCGTCAGCCGCGCCTCCTTCATCCCCTTGACGATCTTGCCGATGAACGCCGTGTTTGCCGCCAGCACATCCGGGTCGTGGGTCAGGCCGGACAAAAACAAGCGCACATAGCACACCCGGATGTTGCGCTCTTTTGCGGCCCGGACAAATCGCTCCACAGCGGTCGGCTCGTCCATCGTCCCCATCTCGTCTGTGCCGATGGAATGCACCCGGATCGTCTCGGCGTCCGCCAGCCGCGACAAATCATCGTCCCCAAGCGTCTTGCCTAGCTCCACCGAGCCGTAAGCCAGATGGTTTGCTCTCAGCGCGTCTGCCGTCGCCCCGATCAAGGCCCGGTTTCCCAGCACCGACGTTCCCGCGAAGATGACCGGCCCAATCCCCGCCGGTTCGGCGCATTGCCGCTTGGTCTGCGCCAGCTCCCAGGCAATATTCTGCGCCGTGACGCCGGTAAAGTTGACCAGCCGGGGCGCAACAAGAAGTTTGTTGCGCTTGATCGTATTCACTGTATCGCCGTCCAGCCCAATCGGGACCGACGAAAACTGCGGCCACGGCGCTCCGACCAGCAGCCCGCTCGGCCCCTCCGACGTCACCGTCAGCCCCGGCGCTTTGTGCGCCAGCATCTCCACGACCCGCGCCCGCTGCCCCGGAAAGCCCGGCGAGAATCGCAGATGCGTCGTGTTCCCGTCGCGCGTGTAGGTCACAATCCCGTTCGCGTCCAGCGATGCGGGCGTGTCTTCCGTCACGGCGACCGTTGTAATCCCGGCGGCCCGAAGCTGCGTCAGCACGTCGTCTATCTGCCGCGAAGTCGTGTTGGCTAATGCCTGCGCGTCGCCGTAGTCTACGACAAGCTCCACCCGCCGGTTCCGTGCCTCCGTCGACCAGCGGTGCGCCGCCGACACCAGCCCGCCGAGCAGGCCGAGAGCAATCAAGATCGCCGGGAGAAAAAGCAGCAAAGAAGGTCGTTTGGCCGGAGCGTTCGTCATGGGCGGTGGGTATGTTTTGGTCAAGGGAGTTCTCGGTAAAGATGCCGTCGGCAGGAGGCGTAGGAACCATGCCATAAATGGCACGGCTATTGGGCGCGGACGCCACAAAACGCCGATTCGCGGGGTTAAAACTTAGTAAATTCTGTTTCCAGTGCCGCGAAGCGGTACTTCGTGGCGTCCGCGCCCAATAGCCGTGCCATTTATGGCATGGTTCTTATAGGGCTTAATGTCCTATTATAGCCGACGCGCGGAAGAGTGTCAACCGAACCGTTTTCCGTCTCCGCCGCGTTACTGCTTTTATGAAACACTCAACGCTGCACATTCCGCGCCTGCTGCCGCTGACGCTGGCCCTGCTTTTGCCGGCTCCCTGCGCCCAGGCCGCGCCGCCTCCACCCAATTTCGCGGACTTACCCGGTTATTTTCGAGCCTTGAACCAATCCGCCGACCCGGCAGCGGCGGCCATCCGCGCTCAGATTGCCGCCGGTCCTGCTGACCTTGTCCGTGAACGCGAGCTTGCCGAGAAAGTGGGCCTGCGGACACGTCCGGTCCAGATGCAGCCGCCGCTGCCGCCTGCCGGCCAAAATGCCGCGCCGCTGTACGTCCAGCTTGACGCCCTGCGGCGTCGAAATCCTCTGCACCTGCCCCTCTACGCCCAGCCGCTCGGCAGCGACGCCTACACGCCGGGTCAAATTGCCATCGTTCAGAAAGAAGTGGACGCGCACCAAGACCTGTTTACTCTGCTGCATCAGGCCGCCGACAAGCCGCAGTGCGTTTTTGCTCGTGATTACTCCGGCAGTCTCAATGGCAACGCATTTACGAATTACCAAGCCTTGCGCGAGAACGCCAGGGAGATCAACACCGAAAGTATCCTGCTGGCTTACCAAGGCGACTTCCCGCAAGCCGCCGCCAATCAAGAGCGCGGGTTTCGGATCGCTTCCCAGATTGCCTCCGAGCCTGACCTCATCAGCTACCTCGTCGGTACCGCGATTGACTCCCTCACACTCTCCGGGATGCAGACAATCCTCAAAAAAGCCGGGCCGAATGCCGCTTTGGACCGCCGCATTTCCGCAGACATTGTCGCCCTGCCGCCGCTGTCCCTGCGCCATGCCCTGAGCGGTGAAGCCGCACTGACCGACGCCAATTTCTCTCGTTTGCGCCATGCGACCCCGGCAGAACTGTACCAGGCCGGTTCCGACAGCTTCCTGCCGCTTGCGGGTCATCCCCCTTCGGCTTCCGCGCAGTTCACCCCGCAAGAGCAAACGCAGCTTGGCTTACTGCTGGACGCGGCGGAGGCCGACTACCTGCATGATCTCCGCCTATTCGCGCCCGTCGCCGATGCGCCGCGCCCCACCCGTCAGGCGCTGCTGGCGCAGATGACCGCCTCCGCTCAGGCAAACCCGAACAACCCGGTTGACGCCTTCACAAGCGCCTTTGTTGGGGAAATCAGCAAAATCAGCGACAACGCTTTTGTGCCGGCCCGGCGGATCGTCACAGCGGCAGGCACGGCGGTCCTCGCCGCCAAAGCGCAGACCGGCGCATTCCCGGCGGCGCTTCCGGGCTGGTTCACCGACCCGTACACCGGCAAGCCGCTGGGCTACCACTTAGAGGGCGCAGACGGCTTCGTCGTCTACAGCGCCGGTCCTGACAGCACCTTCGACGGCGGCAAGCCGGGCGAGAAAACGCCGCCTCAAGAGTCTTTGTTCCGCTATCTACCCGTGCCGCTTTCAAGCAGTGCAAATGTGCTAAAATAGACGCATGGCACAGGAACAGCAGCAGCAACCTGTAGGCAGCACAACTTCGCCCCGCACCCAGCGGATGACGGCGGCGGAGTCCCGCGCCGTCATTGACTTGTGGCAGCAGGAGCGGACTGAGCAGACTGGCCTCACCGACCGCCCCGCCGTGCCGGATGTCGCCGAGGGCCTTGATATCACGGTGGAAGATGTCCAGCGGCTTTTAACGGAAGTTCGGGCGCGGCGGCTGGAAGAAGAATGTGCCCTTGCCACCGAGCGGGAACTGTCGGAAGTTCGGCTGGCCGAAGAAGAGCGCAAGCTGGCCGAAGTTCGGCGTCAGCGGGCCGCGCTACGGCAGCATCAAAAGCCGGGACAACTCGTGCCGCGTTCTCAGTGGGTAGAAGTTAAACCGGGAATTTGGGAGGACGCCGGGCTTCCGGGCTACTCTTATGCAGATTTTAACCAGCTTGCGCCTAATCCGCAGGAGGCGAGCAAACAAGTTCAGCCGGTGGCGATAAGATTTGCTGCTGCTTTAGCCAAAGTCATAATTTTGAGCCTGTTAGTTGGGCTAATCGCCGCTCCCTTTCTTTATGTGCTTTGGTGCATCTTCACAGTACCGCACAAAGGATAGTTAATGACTAGCAAACCCATTGGGGAGATTATTGAAGCGGGAACAACGGCGTTTGTCGCGCAGTGTTTGGAAGTGCCGCGCGAGATCGTGCCGCGCCTCTACGACCCGCCGCCGTTCGGCTCATTTGTGAAAATCGGCAAGCCGTCGGCGGCGGCTGCCGAAATCCCGCCGCCGCTTGGCCTCGCCGGGGAAAGCGCGGAGGAAGACGACCCGTTTGCGCTGGCATTCGACCCGCCGCCGAGCCAAATCAGTGCGGGAGTGGGCCTGCCGCCCGCCGTCTATGCCCTGGTCTACGGCGCAAATACGGCATCGCTGGAGCCGAGCCGCCGCCCGTCGGCGCTGGGCTTCGCCGATGAGGACGAAATGCGGAACCAGCAGCCGCAGATTTTTGAGCTTCTGCGAACGGAGTTTTCAGGCATTCTCATCGCCTACGCGGAAGGCGGCGACAAGCCCTTGCGCCGCCATTTGCCGCCCCTGCCGCCGCGCATCCACAGCCGGGTGTACCCTTGTACGCCTGAAGAGACCCGGCTGCTGACCGAAGACTTGTCGTTCCTGCGCGGTCTCTTGCTGCCGTCGGGTGGGGCGCTTTCGGGAGTGCCGTCGGACGAGCTGGCGGCGGCTTGCCTGCGGATGGCGCGGGAGGCGCACCCGGACGATCAGGCGTTTCTTCTCAAGGCAGGCCGGACTTTGGCGACGCTTCTCGCGACCGATTACGAGCGCTTGCAGGCGATATTAAGGAATGTGATATGACAGCAATGCCGAAGACAGGGCGTGGGATTGAAATCCTGCGCTGCGGGGCGCAGACGCCCAATGTCCGCCTTCGCGGACAGGGAACAGATCGCCAATCTGGTCTTACTCTTTGTCCGCGAAGGCGGACATTCGGCGCTTCGCCCCACAGCGTCACAATTTATTGCCGCGTTCTTTATTGCCTCGCTGCATTTCTTGCGTTTTTGCCCTCTCTTACTCATGCTCAGTCTCTGCCCATTGACCGCGAAGCCGTCTACCAGAAAGCGCTGCCGCTGTACCAGTACGATGCGTCTAAGCCGCTGGCGGTCAAGCTTGGCGTGACCCAAAACATCGGCGCAGTCCACTTCCTGCGGTTCTCGTACCTTAGCACGAACGCCCAGCGCGTCCCCGCCCTGCTGTTCACTCCGCCGGGCGCCTCGGCGGCGCATCCCGTGCCGTGCCTCGTCATCCTGCATGGCCTCGGCGGCTCGAAAGAGATCATGTCCGGCATGGCTCTGGCGGCGGCGAAGTTCGGGTATGCGTCCCTGGTGATTGATGAATATGGACAGGGGGAGCGCGGGCCGCTGAAGACTGCGGAGGGCAGCCAGGCTCAGCAGCTTGCGACAACCGTGGCGCAAACGGCTGTGGATGTCCGGCGGGGGATTGACTATCTAGCAACCCGGCCCGACATCAGCGCGAGGCGCATTGGCCTTGCAGGCGTCTCGCTCGGCGCGATCATCGGCACAGTCGCGTCGGGCGTCGAGCCGCGCATCAAAGCCGCCGTGCTGATCTCCGGCGGCGGCGATTGGGGATTGATTTTGAAGACGCTGTCTTCGCGCAATGCTACTGTGGGAGGGCGGGACACGTCGGCGTTCAAGAAAATTGATTTCGCCGCGCTGAATGTCCTGCTCGCCCCGGAAGACCCGCTGACCTTTGCGCCGCACATCGCGCCGCGCCCCATTCTCATGCTCGGCGGGCGGAAGGACACGACCATCGTGCCGCAGGCCCAGACGGAACTGTTTGATGCCGCCAAGCAGCCCAAGCAAATCGTCTGGTACCCGCAGTACGGCCATGTCCCGCCGCCCGAAGTCGTTTATCCCGCTATGCAGAAGTTCTTTGCGGAGAAGCTATAAGAGACCTACCCCGCGCCCTGCGCCGCTGCCTTCGCGTACCCCGCCGGGACCGTAAACGTAGATGCCGGCAGGGAGGCTTTCGAGACCGACACCACCGAAGTCTGCACGGTCGTATTGCCGAGCGGGCTGCCAGTGACAGTCAGTGATGAGCGTAGCGGAAAGCCTTGAATCTTTTGGAACAGGCTTTGCAGCACAGCAAACGGTCCCGATCCCGCCGACAGCACAGCAGGCCGAGGAATGTCGGGTGCGGCCCAAATATCCGCCTGGATCAGTGTGCCGGGCTGAGAAGCTAGAGTCGCCGTCGCAAAATAGTGCCGGCACAAATGGCCCGCAATCACTTTGGTCTGCTTCGCGTCTTTCACGGTCACTGTTGTCTGACCTGCGGACGGCGTCCGGTACGGCTGAACAGTGTAAGCATGGGTGCGCCGGTTGATTACCTCGCTGGTGCGGGCCGCGCTGTCCAGCAAGTAGGTCGTTGTCCCGACGTCCAGGCGTGTGCGTGAGCCATGCGTGTACAGTGAGGTGAGCTGCGGGCCGCCCTGAAACAGCGGGTTGCCGGAATGCGCCATTTGCGCTTTTTGCTGCGGGGTCATGGTCTCTTCGTAGGCTTTAAGCTGCGGGTTATCAATCTGGGTCGTCTGCACGACTTTGAGATCCGCATGGGCCGCGCCGCACACGCTGAGAAGCGCAGCGGCCATCAAAAACTTCTTCTGCATGAAATTTCATTTCTCCTAGCGAATTTACGAAAGATTATTCCCGCACGTTCCCAACCCGAACCCCGCCCGGCGGCTTCATTTCGTACAGCCGGTCCAGCAAAGTCGGCGGCAGCAGCCGAATGGCGGTTGTGGTCAGTGCGGCCATTCGCGGAAACCGCACAACGCGCTTTTCGGCTCGAACGCCGTCCAAGATGACCTGCGCCGCGTCTTCGGGTTCCATTAAAAACGGCAGCCACGACTGCTCCGTCGTCATCGGCGTCCGAATAAAGCCCGGCTCAACCGTGATCAGCCGAATGTTCTGCGCTGCCCACGGCGCCCGCAAACCGTCGCACAGATGCGACAGCGCGGCTTTGCTCGCCGAGTAGCCCGCGCTTGCACCGGGGTAAGCCCGGTCGGCGGCCAGACTCGACAGCACCGCTACGTCCGCCCCGCCCGCCTGCGCCTTTAACAGCGGCTGCAAGGCTTCCAGCCAGTGCGCGACGCCCAGCACGTTCACCTCCAGCACCGTCTGTAAAGTCTTGGTCGTAAACTCTCCCGCGTTCGTCGTCAGCCCGACGCCGGACGACAGCACCGCCAGCTCAATTCGCAGATTTCGCAGAACAACCTGCGCCAATGCCGCTTGAATGGATACCGGCTCGCGCACGTCCGAGATCGCCACTAGTGGCTCCCCGCCGAACATCGCCACCTCGTCCGCCACCCGTGTCAAGCGTTCCTCATGCCGCCCCACCAGCGTCACATGCCGCCGCTCCCGCGCCAGCGCCAGCGCCACCGACCGCCCAATCCCGCTGGACGCGCCGACAACGATATGGGTAGAAAGTGGCTGTGTCATTGGAGGTTGCTACTGAACCGGCTGTTCGGACCATCGTAGGTGAAGACAACTTCGTCTAAAATATCGCGCCCAATAAGACACTCAATATCTTGACCTACTAGGGCACCCTCGACGACATTTGTCTCAAACGCAATTGTTTTGGACAAAATGACCCGCACACGGTATTGATAGCGAACGAGCGGCTTTGTCGTCACGGGCGTTGTGAGCAGAACTGTCCCAATCCGGTCAAGGCCAAGACGTTCAATCGTAGAAGTCTCAATTAATGTGCCGGAAGCTCCAGTGTCAATCAATGCTCTGATGGGAACGGAAATGATCTCGTCTCCATCAGCTCGCATGACTTTTTGTGCGGCCAGCACAGGCTCTACTCGTACTTCTATGATAGGACCGTCGCGTCTCAGCTTAGGAGCAGCTTGTTTAAGACGCGGCATTTCCGCCCTCATCAAGGAACACGAATGATGACCCGCCGATCGTGACTACCTCGTCGTGTTCCTGCACTTGCTTGATCATAAAACCGGAAAGCCGGAAACGTTGGTAAGCTTCGGAAAATGCATCGTCCTGACGGTCAAATAGTCCAACGACATCACTGCCTTTAATCAGGGCGTACTTGCCCCTTGCCGTTTCAAGCAGTTCCGCTTTGTGTGCATAAAAAGTTTTGAGTTCTTCCGCCAGCGGCCCGGTTTCCCAGCCAGGCGGCAATGCAATCGCAGTCTCCATAATGCTTGCCCTCTGCTTCCGATTGTACCCTCACAGCAGCGAAGAACCGTCCCAAAGATGCTGCGGGTCAGGGTAGAAGAACGCGCTGACTTCCAGATTTTTGCTGATCTGAATAAGCCATCCGCCAGGAACTTTGGCGCGAAACAGCGGCGTCATGCCGACGCCAAGAAAACTTCTCGTCAGTGATTCGCACTTGATTTCTTCCCACTTGAGAACCATGTCGTGTTACTCCTTGCCCGCAAACGCTTTGTAAATGGCCTGAATGGCCTTCTCGTACTGCTCGGTGGGGACGCCGACAATGATGTTCAGTTTTTGGTGTATAATAGAAGCATAGAGTTATGCTCCCTCTTCATGTCAGCACCCCGGCGGATTTACAAACGCCGCATCAAACCATCTGCGACGGGTTTCTAGCGCAGGCAATCCAGAAGACGAAAAGAGCGCAAGCCTATGTCCAAGAAGCCCAAAAATTAGACGTAGCGTTACAACAGGCAGTTTCTGTGGAAGATTTGATAAACCTGCCTGCAATCCAAACGCAACTTGTCGCCGCTGCCGGTATTTCCGACAAAGCGAGAAAATACTTCACCGCAGATGGCCTTAAGGCTGCCGTCACAGAAGTACTAAAGACAATCTATGACAGCAATCCGAACGGCTGGCGGGCGGAGATTGTTTACCGCTTTTTGCTCACGCGCGGGGACACGCTCGGCGGCAGCATGAGAAACTACATCGGCGCTTTAGGCGGCGTTCAGCTTGTCGGCGCTGTCGTTTCTGCATTGGCGAGCCGAAACATCGCCCCCACCATTGTCACGGCAAAGACTTCCGCAAAGATTGTGTCTTTAGAGTGGACGGACCAACTTCTGGTGTTCGATAAAAAACCGAAGTTTATTGACAAGAACATTGACGCGATCTTGCTGGACAAGGGCAAGATGACGCCAGCGGGAACAGTCAGCCTGGAACAGCGCGGCGCGTATGTCGCCTGCGGCGAACTTAAAGGCGGCATTGACCCCGGCGGCGCAGACGAACACTGGAAAACCGCCGGTACTGCCTTCACGCGCATTCGCACTGTGTTTGAACCCAATCCGCCGCACTTGTTTTTTGTCGCCGCCGCGATTGAAGCGGCAATGGCGGCTGAGATATTCCAGCAGCTTCAAGACGGGCGCTTGGAGTATGCCGCTAATCTGACAAAGCCGCAGCAAGTCACTGCTCTTGCGGATTGGCTTGTTTCTCTTTAAGTTAAAGTCGCCGCCAGACATACACGCACTTTCGCACTTCTTCCCGCCCATGCAGGCCCATCTGCTGACTGCTGTTGCCTTTGCCGCGCGGCAGCACCCAGATGACTTCGACTTCAAACCCGGCCATCCAGGCGAAGTCGGACAAAATGAGGTCTACCGGAATATGAGCGCCCGTATAGCGGACGTTGTCGTTGACCATGACGAAAGGCGCACCCGGCTTGAGAAGACGCGCACTCTCGAAGATGACCAGCGCCATTTCGACAAAATAATTCTTGACCATGCGCGGGATGCCGCTGTTGTTCAGCGTTTTGTTCCGGCGGCACTCCTCCAAATAGGCTAAAACGACGCAGAGCATTTCTTGTGAGCGTACTGCTTCTGAAACTCGCTCCCGAACATCTTCTGAATAGAAATTTTCCAGGCCGGCTTTTTCTTTATTTTCAACCGTGCAGGAAAGCATGGTCTGGCGCAAAGCGCGAATTCCGGCTTCGCTTGTTCCCATCATTGCCAGCTCAAGGGCATAGGTGCGCGTGTAGTCGTAGCGGTTGCAGTAAGGGGGTGAAGTGATCAGTCCCTCGAAGGACGCCGGCGGAAATGTTGGCAGGATTTCTAAACAGGAGCCTGACAAGAGAGTCATTTGACCGGGACACGTCTTAGGGGCGGCCTCATCCGGCGGAAAATCAAACAAGTGGGCAAGCGGGGAAGGACCGGAATCGGAAGCACACAAGTCCGTTGCGATTTCTTCCAGCTTCTGCCTGATTGCCTCGGTGAAACCCAAAATGCGGCCTTTGTGGAAGGGCTTCGCGCCCTGACGGCGTCCGGAGCGGTAGTCCCAGCGCAAATACTGGCCGTCCTTGCGGGTATAGCTGATGGACTCAAGGACGCAAAGCGCGGCAAATACGAGGACGCTTTGAAGGTCGGCATCGCGCACGGCGTTTGCTTCATAAAGGTAGCGTCCGAGAAACGCCTCCGTGTCGGCGGGAAACGCGCCTGCGGTAATGGCCGCGTGCGTGAACGGCTCTTGTTCGCCGGGTTCTTCCCAAACACGGTCCTGGCTGAACTTGCGAAGGGCCAAGGCAAGAGCCGCCCGATCTGCGCGAAGAAGTCTCTGCCGAACGGAGATGCTTTGAAGGCTGCTCGGCAAAAGCTCAATGCCGACTGAGTTCATTCCGGCTTCACTCGCGGCGAACAATGTTGTCCCCGACCCGGCAAAGGGATCAAGAACCGTGCCGGAGACAAGGCCGGTGCGCTCAAAAATGTAGCGCATCAATGAGACGGAAAAGCCCTCTTTGTAACGAAACCACCGGCTGTCCGCCTCCACTTTGCTGGTTTGGAAGCTGACCATCTTCCGGTCAAGAAGCGGGTTGACGACAAGCAGGTCTTTGTAACGCTCCGTCAGCCGCCTATCCGTCTCTTCAATCCGTTCCAGCATTTGAGTGTCAATAACTGTCATGCGTCCTCCTAACTGCGTCCCGGCTGTCCGTAGCAATGCTGTATTGTACCCTAAGTCCGCTCACTGCCCACTTGTCTCTGCAAACGCTTCGTAGATAGCCTGAATGGCCTTCTCGTACTGCTCGGTGGGGACGCCGACGATGATGTTCAGTTCGCTGGAACCCTGGTTGATCATGCGGATGTTGACGCCGGCCCCGGCCAATGCGGCGAAGACCTGGGCAGCGATGCCAACCCGGTGGACCATGCCCTGTCCGACCACGGCCAGCATCGCCATGTCGCGCTGAACTTCGATGCGGTCCGGCTGGACGATGCGCCGGATGTCGGCGACGACTTCGGCTTCCTTGCCGTTCAGCTCTTCATCAGTCAAAATGACCGAAAGCGTGTCAATCGAAGTCGGCGAATGTTCATAGGAGATGCCGTGCGACTCCAAAATCTCCAGCACTTTGCGCCCGTAGCCGCGCTCCTGGTTCATCATCGCTTTTTCGGTGAACAAGGTTGCAAACCCCTTGCGCCCGGCGATCCCGACCACAGTGGTCGCGTGCGAGTCCCGCTCGGTGACAATATGCGTTCCGGTGTCGCTGGGGGCATTGGTGTTCTTGATGTGAATTGGAATGCCGGCCTCGCGCACGGGAAACACGGCCTCGTCGTGCAGCACGGTCGCGCCCATGTACGACAATTCGCGCTGCTCCCGGTAGGTAATCTCCTCAATCGGGCAGGGGTTCTGGACCAGACGCGGGTCGGCCATCAGCAGGCCCGACACATCGGTCCAGTTCTCGTAGATTACCGCGTGGACTGCGCGAGCCACAATCGCGCCGGTGACATCCGAGCCGCCCCGGCTAAAGCACTTGATCTTGCCGTGCGTGTCCTGCCCGTAGAAGCCCGGAATGACGGCAACTCTGCCTTCGGGAACCGCCGCAAGCTGCGCCCCCAGCCGCCCGTAAGTCTCGCCCGGATGAAACCGTCCGTCGCTCCCGAACCGGATGCCGCTGTCGGCGGCGTCGAGAAACTCCGCCCCTAAAAACTCGGCAATGATCCGGGCGCTCAGGTACTCGCCGCGCGACGCCACCCAGTCCTTTGCCGCCCCCGCCGCGATCTGCTGCCCGATGTCCCGTAGCCATTCCCACGCGCCCGCAACGCCAAGCTCCGACGCGATACCGAGATAGCGCTCCTTGATGATCGCGAACGGTGCAGACGCATCGAGGCCCTGCTCGCCGAGCGAGTGGCACAGGTACAGCAGGTCCGTGATCTTTTTGTCTTTGTCCGTGCGCTTGCCCGGCGCAGATACAACCACAAACCGCCGCCTGGGGTCGGCTTGGACAATCGCTGCAATTTTGCGGATCTGGTCGGCATCCGCGACCGACGACCCGCCGAACTTCGCCACAATCGGACGCAGGTAAGAGAGGTTGGGCTGGGGTGGATTAGCTAAATCTGTCATAGGCGTATCAATGCAGCCGGAAAAGAAAGTGAATATCACCTATCTTTCCGAAAGACGACCCTCACTAGCGGATACGAAGTAATGCCGAAGGCATAGAGGAGTTTACTCCCTCGCGCTTCTCTGCGTCTCCTTGCGAAACTGTATCTGTCCAAAACAGCGCTTCTTCTGCGAACTTCGGCTAGGTCCGGTCACTGTCTGCTGTCTCGACCATCAGCACGGCGTTTCCTCGCGTAACTAGAGACTGGGCGCGGTCGGTTCGCTTACCCACTGTCGCTGTCCCACTCGTTCAGCGTCGGCAGCAAAGAATACGATGTCAAATCTAAGTGCAGCGGCGTGAGCGAAATCTTGCCGTCAGCGACGGCGCGGACATCGGAGCCGGCTTCGGCGCCCCGCGCTTCTTCGGCGAGCGACCCGCCGAGCCAGTAGTAAGGGCGTCCGATAGGATCAAGACGCTTTTCCAAGCGGTCCACATACTGCCGCCGCCCTTGCGTCGTGACGGCAACCCCGGCAATCTGCGACTGCGGCAGGTTGGGGGCGTTGATGTTCAGGACTGTATGCGGCGGCAAGGGCTGACTCAAGAGACGCTTGGCAATTTGAGCGGCAAACTTCGCGGCAGGCTCCCAGTGAACGTCTTTGTCCCACGTCGCCACTGAAACCGCCACCGACGGCTTCCCGATCATTGCGGCTTCAATCGCCGCCGAGACTGTCCCCGAATAATGCACGTCCCAGCCCAAGTTCGGGCCGTGGTTGATGCCGGACACGACCAGGTCTACATCCCCGCCCATCACTTCCAGAATGCCTAATGCCGCGCAGTCCGACGGTGTGCCGTTTGTCGCAAACGCCGGCGAGCCGTCGCGCAGGCTGACTTCCGACAGCCGCAGCGGCTTGTGGAGGGTAATCGCGTGGCCGGTCGCGCTTTGCTGCCGCTCCGGGGCCACCACCGAGACATTGCCGACTTCCCGCAGAGCCGACACCAGCGCAAACAAGCCGTCGGATTGGACACCGTCGTCATTCGTCACTAAAATACGCATTGGGTAAATCATAGCCCGAAACGCGCCGGGAAGTCAAGGCAAGAAGTCAAGGCATCACGCGCGCCGACGGCTTCCGGGTATACTTGGGCTATTCTGTCTTTGGAGACTACCATGCCGAATCACTCGTACACGCTTGCCGAAGCCGCCGCCGAACTCAGCCTGCGGGAAGAAGTCTTAACGCCGATGCTGCCGGGCATCGGCGTGGACCTAACCTCGCGCTCTCCCCAAACATTGACCGCCGCCGAGTTCCAGCAGATTGCCGATGAGCAGCGGCGCATTGCCATCCTGCGGACCAAAGAAGGCGGCGAGTTCCGGCGAAGCGGGGTGGACGACGACACTTTAGCACCCGGAGACGTGCAATAAGACGCTGTTCGGATCAATGCGACGCGGCTCGTAAACCGCGCCGCAGCCTTTAGAAAGAAAACTCCCCATGCGCCGCTTTTTGTGCGCTCTGCTTTTACTCATTTTGCCTGTCACCTTGACCGCCGCCCCGCTGCCGACAGCCCCGGCGGGAACCTTCGGCGTGGCGGCCCACAGCGATGTCAACATTGAATGGTGGTATGTCAACGCCCATGTCACGACCGAAAAGAACCGGCATTTGGCCCTCATCGGCTCGTTCTTCCGGTTCGGCTCCGGCGTCAGCCCTTTGGACGGCTCGCCGATGCCCCGCGCCCACTACCTAATTTATGCCGTCACCGACTTAGATGCCAAAACCCAGCGGCCTTATTCGCTGGCTGACGGCACGATGATTTCTTTGCTGCGCCAGTTCGGGCCGCTGCTGGCCGCCCAGAACCCTGGCGACAAGAGTATGCGGGCGTTTTTGGCGGATCTCAACCAGGGCAAGCTGCCGCCGCCGAGCCAAAAGCTCGCCGGAGCGTCTACGGTTGTCAACTCTCCGTTTCACCTAGCTTACGGCACAGACAATACTTTGGCGGCGACGAACAGCACGAACACGTCGTTCGACCTCCATCTGAACGCAGGCGGCCCGGACAAAATTCATCTGACGCTGTCGGCCCAGAAGCCGGCGATGGCGGTGGGCGGCAAAGGCGAGACGGGCCTCAAAACCGTGACCGATATGTACTACTTCTCGCTGACCCGGTGCGCGGTCGGCGGGACGATTGACACCGGCACCGGCCCGGAGAGGATTACCGGCGGGCAGGGCTGGTTCGACCATCAGTGGGGCAATTCCTGGGTGGCGTCAAACGACGGCTGGGACTGGTGGGGCGTCCAGCTTGACGACGGCACGGATATTTTGTTTTTCCGGCAGCGCGATCTGAAAACAGGCCGCATCTTCTACCCGCTGGCGACGTTCATGGACAAAGACGGGCATCAAAGCGTCACCAAGAACATCGTCTTCGCGCCTGATCCGAAGTCGCTATGGAAAAGTCCGACAAGCGGCGTGACCTATCCGCTGGGCTGGACAGTTGTCTTTCCCGACAAAAATCTCAGTCTGCATATCACGGCAGAGGTCCAGAATCAGGAGATGCCGATCTTGGGACCAGGCGCGGGAATTTGGGAAGGGCTGTGTGATGTCAAGGCAAATGTTTACCGTTTCACTCTGCCTAGCTCCTATTCTTTCGCTCAGGCCCAGAAGTATGGAGCCTCGCTGCAAAAGCATGGCGTAGCGTATATGGAGCTGGTGGGGTACGGCAGCCCGGCGGTGAAGGCGAAGGTGGCGGGGATGGGGAAGTAAGCGGGTAGGGTGAGGAAGTAGAAGTGAGGAAGAGCGAGGGAATGAATTCCGCTCGCTGAATAACGTCCTTCGGACGACAGACTTGCAAATGACGGCATCCTTCTCATCCGAAGGATGCCATTCAGCGAGAGGAATTCATTCCCTCGATTCTCTCGCGTATTCACGGAGGAACACAAAATGCGACGCTCGAAAGCGGAAGTTTATCTGCACCTTGTCTGGGCCACGCACAACCGGCATCCCTGGCTGACGCCGGAACTGGCTTTGCCGGTCTACGGCTGCATCGAAACCGTGGCACGGCGTCTCGACTGTACGGTGCTGGCGCTCGGCGGAATGCCGGATCATGTGCATCTGGTCGTCATGCTGCCGCCGAAGAGGGCAATTTACCTGTTGGCACAGCAGGTCAAAGGCGCGTCTTCTAAACTGGTTGCCGATCTGAGCCGTCAGCATCAAAGTCCCGAAGACGGCCTGTTTTGCTGGCAGGAAGGCTACGGCGTATTCAGCTTGAGCCGGACGGATTTGCCGAAAGTGATTGATTATGTGCAAAATCAGGCGCGGCATCACCCCAGCGGCAAAGTTTGGGCAACGCTGGAAGAGGCCGACGAAGAATGCTGAGACATGAGCGAGGGAATAAATTCCTCTCGCTGAATGGCGTCCTTCGGATGAGAAGAGACCGAGTATGTGCTAATCCTACATCCGAAGGATGCTATTCAGCGAGAGAAGTTCACTTCCTCGCACTCTACTTCCCAATGCTATCTCCAACCGAACTCCAAACCGTCCGCCGCAAGCGCGGCGCCGCCCGCTGGTCCGTGGCCGCATCCGCGACGCTGCTCGGCCTGAAAATCATCGTCGGGGCAGTTACCGGCAGCGCGGGCATTCTCGCCGAAGCGGTCAACTCGGCGGCGGACCTCGTCGGCTCGTCGCTGGCGATGCTGTCCGTGCGGGCCTCCGATGAGCCGCCCGACGAGTCGCACGCTTATGGCCACGGAAAAATCGAGAACTTGTCGGGCGCGGCGACGGCGGCTTTGATCCTTGTCGGCGGGGTATTTGCCATCGGGGAAGCCGTGCGGCATCTGCTGCACCCGGACCCGCTGCCGGGCGTAGGATGGGGCATCGGGGTCATGGGCGCGTCGTCTGTGGTCAACTTCCTCGTATCGCGGCGGCTGCTCCGGGTCGGGCGCGAGACGGGTTCGCCGGCGCTTGCCGCCGACGGCCATCATTTGCAGACCGATGTCCTGACTTCGATCGGCGTTCTGCTGGGGCTGACCCTGGTGTCTTTGACGGGAAAGCTGTGGTGGGACTCGGTGGCGGCGCTGGTTGTTTCACTGCTCATTCTGCGGGTCGGCTTTGGGCTTGCGCGGGAAGCGGTCTTGACGCTTTCCGATGCCGCGCTGCCGCCGGACGAAGAAGCGGCGCTCACGGCTATCCTCACCGCGCACCCGGAAGTACGCGGCTTCCACAAGCTGCGAACGAGAAAGTCAGGGGCGCACCGGCATATAGACGTTCATGTCCAGATCGCCGACACGCACTCTTTTGTCGAGGCGCACCGACTGACCGAAGAACTGGAAGACCGGCTTCGGTCGGTCCTGCCGAACCTGCACCCGATCATTCATATTGAGCCGGATGAGGACGAGGCTCGGCACCAGCGGCAGCAGCACGAGACGTAAATTAAGGCAAACCGGCTTGATTGGGACTCGGCGCCGAAGCGTCTGCGCCGGGAATATCGGAGCCGGGCGGAAGCGTATTCGCGCCCGAAGTGCTGTCGAACGCGCCGTGGGACGGCAGGAATGTGTAAGGCGGCGGCGGGCGATCCGGCCCGGCAGTTTTGCCCGAAAGCCGCGCATATAAGCTGGAGAGAGCCGGGACGGTGTTTTCCGCGCTGAACAAAAACCCGATCCCTGCGGAAAACAGGAACAGCAAAACTAAACCGAGCATTGCGGGAGTGAACAGCCCTCGGCGGCGATGGGAGCGAACCGGCTGCGGCACTCGCGCTGGGTTGAAAACGGCGGAGCGGGCCTCAAACGCCGCATCATACGCGGATTTTCGGTGCGGGTCAGACAAAAACGCATAGGCGGCGTTCAGCGCCCGCAGCCGATCTTCCGCCGAAGCCTCATGGTTTGCGTCGGGATGGTACTGCTTGGCAAGCTGCCGGTACCGGCGCTTCACTTCAGAGGCCGGACTGCCCGGCAGGAGGCCGAGGTAGGCGTAGGGATTTTCTTCCGAGGCCATGAAGCGTGCTTTCTAGAGCGTTCGTCTGCCTGCTGTTAATATACCCGATTCCGGCGTCTGGACTCATTCGGCTTGACATTTTTTGCGTGATGTGCTATATTATCCTCCAAGACACCGGACAGGGGCGCGCCCCCTGTTCATTTTTTTGCCTGTTCCCACCGGCAGAGGCACTTTTGATTATGGCAAAAAGCTACGACAACAATACCGAGACGCCCAGCCCTGGCGCGAAAAAAGCGGCTCCGGCGAAGCCCGCGCCCGCAAAGCCCGCCGCTCCGGGACCCGGCCGGCTGTCGGACGTTCAACGCCGCGCCCAGCAGATGGCGAATAAGCCGCAGGTCTCGCCGACGCAGTTCTTTCAGGAAGCTTGGGTCGAGCTGAAGAAAACTACCTGGCCGAACCGGGACGTTCTGACCAAATCTACGTCGGTCGTGCTGGCGCTGGTGGCGACGGTTGCCATCTGGGTCGGCGGCCTGAATTACATCTTCGACATCATCACTGCGAAGGTGTTCCTCGGCCGCTAAGCCTGGGAGATAGAAATTATGCTTAAGCACTGGTACGCAGTCCATACCTATTCGGGCCACGAGAAAAAAGTCAAAACGAACATCGAGCGCCGCGCCGATACGATGGGCCTCAAAAACAAAGTCTTTGACATTCTGGTCCCGACCGAGAAAGAGTCGCGTGTCCGGCAGGGCAAGAAAAGCGAGATTGACCGCAAAGTCTTCCCCGGCTACGTTTTTATTGAAATGGTGCTGGACGACAACACCTGGTACCTGGTCAAAAGCACGACCGGCGTGATCGGCTTTGTCGGCGACGCGAAGCCTACGGTGGTCAAAGACGCCGAAGTCCGGGACATCAAAAAGGCGCTGGAAGAGTCGGAAAACAAGCCGATCATCCGCCCGCGCTGGGAAGTCGGCCAGTCTGTCCGCGTCACCGCCGGCCCGTTCGCGGACTTCACCGGAACCATCCAAGAGATCAACGTGCCGAAAGACAAGGTCAAAGTTTTGATCTCCATCTTTGGCCGCGATACGCCGGTTGAGCTGGAATTCGGCCAGGTGGAAAAGATCTCGTAACACTTATTTGTCGGCTATCGCAGAGGATACACAGAGAGACACATGGCAAAGAAAATCACCGGAGTTGTCAAGCTCCAAATCAACGCGGGCAAAGCGACCCCCGCCCCGCCCGTCGGCCCCGCGCTCGGCGGCTACGGCATCAACATGATGGAGTTCATCAAGGGCTACAACGAGCGGACGGCGTCGCAGATCGGCTCCATCGTTCCCGTCGAGATCACCATCTACGAAGATCGGTCGTTCACATTCGTCACCAAGACCCCGCCCGCCGCTGACCTTTTGAAAAAGGCCGCCGGCATTCCGAGCGGGTCGGGAACGCCGAACAAGACCAAAGTCGCCAAGATCAGCGAGGAGCAGCTTCGCTCCATCGCCGAAATGAAGGCCCCGGACTTAAACGCGAATGATACCGACGCAGCCATGAAGATTATCGCCGGAACCGCTCGTTCGATGGGCATTGACATCGGCTAAAGCAATTGGCTAATGAAGATTGTTGAACTGCTGTTCTCGTCGGAAATACCCGTCTGGATCAAAATTGCCATTGTTGTGCTTTTGCTGGGCATGATCGGGGCTTGGTGGACGCGGGAATACTGGCAGGATTTGCATACGCCCGATATGCCTCCGGGCAAAAACAAATATAAGCCGCTGTTCTAAACAATAACGGCTGTGGGAGGGCCTCGAAAACCCGTCAGCACCACAAGGAGACAAAAATGCGAAAGCAAGACCGTGTGAAGACCATCGGCAAGCGCTACCAAGAGATCGCAAAGAAAACCGATGTGGACACCCTGCTGGACCCGGCCCCCGCACTGGAGCTGGTCAAGAGCCTGGCGAACGCCAAATTCGATGAGACCGTCGGCGTCGCGTTCAACCTCGGTGTTGACCCCCGCCACGGCGACCAGATGGTGCGCGGCGTCACGACCCTGCCGAACGGCACCGGCAAGAGCCGCAAGGTGCTGGTCTTCGCCAAAGGTCCGAAGGCCGCCGATGCCGAAGCCGCCGGTGCGGACCTCGTCGGCGCAGAAGATTTAATTGAGCAGGTTCAGAAAGGCACGCTGGACTGGAAAAGCTACGACCTCATTCTTGCCACCCCGGACATGATGGGCCAGGTCGGACGGCTCGGCGCGACCTTCAAGCAGAAGATGCCGAACCCGAAGGCTGGAACCGTCTCGCCGAACATCGGCCAGGCCGTCAACGACATCAAGAAGGCCACCCGCGTCGAGTACCGCGTTGAGAAAGCCGGCATTGTCCATGCCCCGCTCGGCAAAGCATCATTCACCAATGAGCAGCTGTTGGAGAACTTCAATGCCTTGATGGATGCGCTCCAAAAAGCGAAGCCGACGGCGTCCAAAGGCCGCTACTTCAAGAAGATTGCGATCTCGTCCACGATGGGACCGAGTGTTCGCATTGACCCGCTCCGCGCCGTCGCCATTGCCGCCGGTAAGGGCTAAATGAAAGGACGAGTAGTTGAAAAATACTCGCTAAGGGAGGTGTCCTGCGGACGTAAGAAAAGCAAGACCCGCGTCTTTACCCTTCGTCTGAAAGACGCTTGACCTAGCGAGTGGTTTTCAACTACTCGTCAGACCGCAACCGACAACCGAATAAGTTTACGCCGCAGACAGCCGGTTCCATGAACATACATGGAGTAATGGACTCATCAGTCCGCCTGCCGAGGTAACAGGAACGCCCGCGACCCAGCGCCCCAAGCGCTGTATCGCGACCGATGCGCCCTGCGACCTGCCTCTTATCTGCGGCAGTCGCAGGGCGTTTTTGTTTTAACCCATACACCATTTAAGAGGAGGTGAATATCATCGCAACTGACTATGTCACAGAACCTGCCGGCGCGAAAGTCGAAGTCGTCGCCGAGCTGCGCGAGCTGGTCGGGCTGACCAAAGCGGCTATTTTAACCGATTACCGTGGCCTGTCTGTCGCCGAGCTGACCGAGCTTCGCAAGAAGCTGCGGGAGGTGGACGGCGAGTACCGAGTCGTCAAGAACACTCTGTTTAAGCTGGCTGCCGGGGACTCGATGCCGGTTTCCGACATGGCTGATCTGCTCACGGGTCCGACAGCCATTGGGTTTGCCAAAGGCGACCCGGTCGCCGTCGCGAAAATCCTGCTGGAATACGCCCAGGGCCATAAAGCCATGTCGGTCAAGGCCGGCGTCATGGATGGCCGCATCCTAACGACCGATCAGGTCGAGGCGCTGTCCAAAACCCCGCCGCGCGAAGTGCTGCTGTCCCAGATGCTCGGCTCTTTGCAGTCGCCCATCGCCGGATTTGTCGGCACACTTGGCGGTATTATTTCGAACTTCGTCTTTACGCTGCAAGCGATTGCAGACAAGCAGGACGGCGGCGCCGAAGCCGCCCCCGCCGCTTAACTTTTCGCAACAACACACTTTAGGAGAAATAACACTATGGCCGATACCGCCGCAATGATGGAAACCATCAAAGGCATGACCGTTCTCGAACTCAGCGATTTCGTCAAGCAGCTTCAGGAAGAATTCGGCGTTTCCGCCGCCGCGCCCGTCCAGCAGGGCGGTGGCGGCGCGGCTGCTCCCGCTGCACCCGTGGAGGAGGCCCCGACTTCGTTCAACGTTATGCTGATGGCTGCCGGCGACAAGAAGATCAACGTCATCAAAGTCGTCCGCGAGATCACCGCGCTTGGCCTCAAAGAAGCTAAAGACCTGGTAGACAGCGCCCCGAAGGCCGTCAAAGAAGGCTTGAACGCCGAGGACGCCGCCGCCCTCAAGGCCAAGATCGAAGCCGAAGGCGCGACGGTCGAAATCAAGCCCGCCTAGTCTCGCTCTGCAAGATTGATACATTCAAGCCTGCCTCTTTTTGGAGCAGGCTTGTTTTTCTGCTTGACTATTTCGCCTATAATAGACAAAACAGACGATAAATGGTGCAAAATGGCAACAGCAACAGAAGTCAAAAACCGCTTCGGCGAGTATCTTGAAAAAGCCCGACATCAGCCGGTTACGGTGGAAAAGACCGGGCGGAAATATGTTGTTATAGTGAGCCACGAGGAATACGAGCGTTTACAAGCAATTGAAGACCAGCAGTGGGGGATGGCTGCCGCCGAAGCAGAAAAAAGTGGATTTGTTGGAACGGAAGAAGCCATGAAACTGCTGACACGCTACTCGGAGTGACAATCTGTGCGAAAGTTCGATATAGATCGGAATGCGGCTAAGTACCTTCAAGATTTAGACTCCAAACAATA
Source organism: uncultured Armatimonadales bacterium (assembly GCA_964236795.1). GTDB lineage: Bacteria > Armatimonadota > Armatimonadia > Armatimonadales > Capsulimonadaceae > JANXMY01. The sequence continues at coordinate 37,871 of CAXSFV010000028.1, forward strand.
CAAGCAAGTTGTGTCCAAGATGCTGTCTTCAATGGCTGATGCCACTCCCAATGACTATCGCCAACTAAAGGGGTTTCCGTATTACCGCGTGGATAGTGGTGAATACCGTATTGTCTACCGATTTGATGCTGAAAACGTTTATGTCATCCTCATCGGCAAGCGCAATGACGATGAAGTCTACGACAAATTGAAGCGAAAAAGCTGACAAAATAATCCAAAAGGAAACAGGCGTTCGGGGAACAAAAAGGGCTTGGCTGTCGTTTAATTTATGTGCGCCGCCGCCTGGCTTCAATGTTGCAGCCGGGCGGTAGCCCCTATGCAGGCTTTGCGACAGCCGAGCCTGCGCCTTGCGAAGCGGCCCCGGCGGGCGCAGACCGGCCCGCCGCATTTCCGCCTGACACTCCACGGCCCGCGCAGATGTGGGCCGGCGCAGGCGGATCGTCCGCTTCGTCCTCGCGCTTTCTCTCCGCGCTCTCCCATTGACAAATACTGCCCACGGCCGGGTATAATAATGCCGCACCCTAAGCCGAAGTGGCGGAATGGCAGACGCGGAGGTCTCAAAAACCTTTGGGGGCAACCTCGTGGGGGTTCGAGTCCCCCCTTCGGCAGGTAAGTATGGAAAAAGAAAGCAGCCGGTTCTCAGGGAGAACCGGCTGCTTTTGCTTGACTGCTTACGTCCGCTCCCGGACATCGCGCAGATACTTGACGTGGCCGTCGAAAAAGACCCGGTTGCGCCCGCCGAAATGCACCGCCAGCCCCTGCAATACCGTCGGGGTCGAACAAGGAAGGGTCGCGCAGACCGGCACATACGGGTCTACTGCCAGCTCCAAATCTGCCTCGCCTTGCGGCACGAGCGGATCAATCGTCGTTTCCGGCATCGGCCCGGTGTTCTGCGCGTCAATATCCGCAATGCACTCGGCCGTCGTCTTGCCCCAGCAGTCCGTCTTCTTGAACGGGTCTTCATGGCGGTCAAAGCGCCACATCCAGTAGCGCGTCGTCAAGCCGCCCCGCGTTTCTTTCACACGCGGATTTTCCCCCAGCGTCGTTCCCACCATGCTCGGACACGACCAAATCGCGTCGCCTTTGACGTAAGGATTCAGCACAAAAGCTGCCCAGGAGGAGCGCGGATCAGAGAAGGGAAATCCCGGCCACGGCGGGGTCTGCGGAGCCGTCGGCAGAGGCAGGGTATAGGGGTATTTCAGGTCGCGCCGGTCCGGCAGCCGCTCGTCATTGTCCCCTTCGTACTGGATCATCGCCAGCCCAATCTGCTTGAGGTTCGACTGACAAGCTGCCCGCCGGGCGTTCTCGCGCACTTTTTGGAACACGGGGAACAATATGGCTGCTAGGATGGCGATAATGGCGATGACGACAAGCAGTTCGATTAAAGTGAAAGCTTTGCGGGTAAACGTGCGTCGCTTAAGCATATATTAAAAACGCAGCAAAGGCGAGGAAGGTTCCGGGAGTAGGAACCCACCCCAGTTCGTTCCTCACCGGCCCTCCCGATACGCAGTAATGCGGAGCATAAACGGGAAGGCGAGGAGTTTCAAATGATGCCACAGCTCCTGATTTTTCCCCTCTCCGCTTCAGCACTGGCTACCCGGAGGGCGGGGAGGGTGGCGAGGAACGAGACGGGAGGGGTTCCTAATGATCCAAAGCCAGCACCAGGCATTTCGCCGAGCCGCCGGACTTCAAGAACTCCGACAAATCTGTTGCATGGACCGTGTACCCGCGTGACGCCAGCGCCTCGGCTAAGTCGTCGCACCCGCTATTCAGAACAATTTGGTCCCCCGCCACGACTGCGTTGCCGCCGAACCGCAGGGCGTCGTGTTCCGAGATCAAAATCTTTTCGCCCGGCAGGGCTTCCAAAGCCGCATTTGCTTCGGCATCAAACGCCGGCGGATAATAGGCCAGCAGTTCCGGCGACACGGGGATGAGGCAGGTATCTACATGGTACCAGCGCCCATCCACCAGCCTCAGCGGCAGAACCGGAACGCCCAGCAGCTTGCCGACCCCCAGGCACGCGGGCGCATCCGACCGCTGTCCGTATCCCGCCAGTAAAGTGCCGCCGTAAAAGAGCGCATCGCCTTCCCCTTCAAACGCCCCAGCGACTTCCTCCGTCAGCGGCCTCAGCTTGAACCCATTTTCCAGCATCCACTGCACAAAAAATACCACTTCCCCCTGCCGCTCCACGGGCCGGAAGCGCGACGGCACAAACCACTCCCCTTTCGTCAGCCCCGCGTTCGCCGTAAACACCATGTCCGGCAGTCCGGGCTGGGGGGCGATCAAATGCACATCCGCCCCGACTTCCTCCCGCAGCAGCGTATACAGCGCCGCCCACTGCGAATGCGCCTTCTCCGGGTCCGGCCCATTCGCCACCCGCATCCAGTCATTGATCTCATACGAGACCGTAAAATGCTCCGGCGCACACATCAAAAGCCGCATAAAGATCACTTTCTCTTCAAGATCGCCTGCACACTGCGTCCGGGAACTAAAGTACCCTCTAACAAGCCTTCGGCTGATTGTCCTACGGACAAAAGAACAGTCTTGGCCTTGTCATTCTGCTCTTCCGTCCGCAGGACGGCCGGCTCTTAGCCCAAGTGCTTAATTAAACTCACCCGGACCGCCTCATCCCACATCGGCCCACGCCGCACTTCACGATAGCCAAGTTTCAGGTTCATTTCAATGACATGACTATTACATTCTTCCGTATGCGTATAGATCAGCACGATGCCACGCCGTAGCGCCTCCGCTTCCGCCTGCTGTTTCAGACAAGTCGCGAGACCCTGACGCCGGTAGGCAGGCGTGACCCACAATTGGAAGATTTCGCAGAAGCCGCCGTCAGCCGGGAACAAATTCACGGACAACTGAGGGAAGATGCTCCATGCCTCAAAGTTTTCGCTCAGGCGATTGCGATAGCGCCAAAGAGTAGTTCCGATTAAGCATTTAGTTTCTGTGTCTTCATAAACCCAAACGGCTTTGTCATTGTCTGAAATAAAGGCAGCGATTTTGCTTTGATGTTCCGCCAATTCTTCCGACCCCGCCTGAGCCAAGTGAGGGGAGGTGACGCCTTCGTCTTTCAGGTCAACGGCGACAAGAAAATCAAGATCGCTCGGCACGGCCTCCCTCAACATAAGCATCTTGTTTACCATAAAAGAGCCGAAAGGCCCCTGGCTTTAGCCACGGGGATGTAAGGCTCCGTGCCTTTCCGAAGGCACGATATTCTTTCCATTGATTTTGTTGGTGTCTCGTGAGTGATTACATTATCCTATGAGATGTGGTATAATGCAGTATGACGCAAAAGTTCAAGGCCAGCAATAATGTGACCTATTCCTGCAAGTACCACATCGTCTGGACGCCGAAGTACCGCAGGAAGGTACTGACGGGCGAGATTGCCGAACGTCTTAAGGTCATTATTGCTGAAGTCGCTGCCGAGACTGGAAGCGAAATCCTGGAACTGGAGGTCATGCCCGACCACGTTCACCTGCTTGCCGAGGTTGACCCGTCGTTCGGGGCCATGAAGTTCGTCCGTCTCTGCAAGGGCCGTTCCTCCCGCCTTCTGCGCCAGGAGTTCCCTGCTTTAAAATCACGGCTCCCGACGCTCTGGACAAACTCGACATTCTTGTCCACTGTCGGCGGTGCGCCCCTGTCCGTCGTGAAGCAATACATCGAATCTCAACAGCGTTCTGAGCCACGTCCAAAACAAACTAAGGTTTCCGTGCCGCAGTAATACTTTTTTGACATTAAATGCCTGGAGTGTGACCATTGACAACCAGTTCTCCGATCAAAACACTTTGCTGCATCATCGGCTTTTCCCTTTTTTTCGTTTTTTTATTGGCTCTACTTGCTTTCAAGGTTGGAGAGAATAAGCAATCTTTCAGCGGTGCAAGCATGACGAAAAGCAGTGTACCTAACCGTCGCGGCTTGCCTTTAGAGATATTGCATCAACTTCATGACGGGATGTCTGTTCAAGAAGTTGCCGATTTAATTGGAGATAAAACGGCAACGCAGGTTTCTCCAACTTATGGTTGGAGCCTGGTGAACGGCGGCGGTGTTTATTTCTCCTGGGAATACACATCGGATGCTCAACACGGTTTCGGAGACCCGCAAGCAAAAGTTCTGGTGCGTTTCGAGGCCACTGACCGAAATAGTCATTACATTTACGACAGTTGGCATATTCATTCGCCGAGCGACGACTCGATATTGTCCGTCGACAACTAGCAATGGTTAAAAATAAGTCCCCGCACCGCGGTTTAGTAACAACTACGCATCGGTACAGGCTCTACCCGACGAAGGCGCAAGTCTCCATCCTGGAAAGGACACTTGGCGTCTGCCGCGATGTCTACAACAGCCTCGTCCATGAGCGAACGGTTTTGTACGAGACGACGGGCAAGGCTCCCAGCCGCGTAGACCAATGCCGAGAAATCACAACCTGGAAAGCCGCGCATCCCGAACTCTCCGACGTATACTCGCAGGTTTTGCAGAACGTCACCCGTCGCGTTGACCTTGCCTTTCAAGCCTTTTTCCGAAGGGTCAAGAACGGCGATGAGCCTGGATACCCGCGCTTGAAGGGCAAGGGCCAGTACGACAGCATCACCTATCCGCAGAGCGGCTTCGGCGTCGTGCAAGGCCGTCTGCGTCTGTCCAAGATAGGCGACCTCGCCACCCATCTTCACCGTAGGGTTGAAGGCAACATCAAAACCTGCACCATCCGAAGGACGGCTACGGGTAAGTGGTTCGTCTGTTTCTCCTGCAAGGTTCAGCCCGAAACGCTTGAACCTTCTGCTGAGGAAATCGGCATTGACGTTGGCCTGAAAGTCTTTGCGGCTCTGTCTAACGGAGAGTTCATCGCGAACCCCAGATTCTTCCGCCGTGACGAAAAGGCTCTGGCAAAGGCACAGCGCAAGTTCGACAAAGTGAAGAACAAGCATCGGACGAAGGCGCGGCGTAAAGCCAAGAAAGTCGTCTCCCGTATCCATGAGCGTATCGCTACCCGACGCCATGATTTCGTGCATCAAACCACCCGAAGGCTGGTCAACCGCTTCGGCGTTATTGGGGTGGAAGCCCTGAGCGTCGAGAACATGATGGCCTCTCCGAAGGCCAAACCTGACCCTGAAAATCTAGGGCAGTTCCTTCCGAACGGAGCCAGCGCGAAGGCTGGCCTGAACAAGTCTATTGCCGATGCTTCCTGGTCAATGTTCCGCAATGTCCTGACGACGAAAGCCGAAAATGCTGGTCGTCTGGTTGTTGCTGTTCCCGCAGCCTATACCTCCCAAATGTGTTCTGGTTGCGGGAACATTGCCAAGAAGTCCCTGAAAGAGCGGGTGCATAAGTGTCAAGTCTGTGATCTTGTCATGGACCGAGACACCAACGCCGCCGTCAACATAAAAGATAAAATAAAAGCCGCTGTGGGACAGCACAGCCTCGCCGCTTTAGCGGCGTAGAAGTCCCTGGATTCATCCACGGGGAACTGTCACTCCGTCCAAACCGCCTGCGAGCTGCCGAGAAGCGAGCGCAGGTAGTCTACCATATGTTCGTCGGGCGTGACGGTCAAATTGGGCTGAATGCGGCGGGTGCGCGGGCCGTCGGCGACGTGGAGCAGGAGGCGGCTGCCGTTTTGGATCTTGTGTTCCACCAACTTGCGCTGGAGCGGACGCATCTTACTGGACATGGTTTCGTCCAATCGGATGTTCAGGCACGCGAACGCCGGGCGGGCCTCGCGGACGATGTTGGCCCCGGCTCCTAACAGCGTCTCGGCGGTGGCGACCGGCATAATGCTGTCGGCGGAGATTTCGACGCTGGCGGCGGTCCCGGCGTCGTCCTCGCCGCCCTTGTTGATACGGTCCCGGTGGGACGTTTTGCCTCTGACCAGCACAACGCTGTCTTTCTGCGGGACTTCGGACAGCGTAGCGGCGGAGCGCGGGAAGACCGAGACGCTGATTGTGCCGGACTTGTCTTCCAGGGTCAGAAAGTACATCAGCTCATTCTTGCCTTTGGTATAGTACGGGCGGACGTTGGTCAGCACCCCGGCCACCACAATCTCTTCTTTGTCGCCGAGACCCCGACAGTCGTCAATCGTGTGCGTGACATGGGCGCGGACGGACTGGGCGTACTGGTCCAGCGGATGGTCGCTGAGATACAGGCCCAAAAGCTCTTTTTCCATCGCCGTGATCTCGTTCGGCTTCAGCGGCTCGGCGTCCGGCAGGGGCGGGGCGACATGGGCCAAGCTTTCCGAGTCGCTGTCGTCGCCGAACATCGAGACTTGGCCGCTTTTGCGGTCACGGGCGATAGTCGCGGCGCTCGACATCGCGCCGTCGAGGCCCGCCAGCAGCCGGGCGCGGTTCTTTTCAAGACTTGCCAACGCGCCCGCTTTGATCAGGGTCTCTATTGCGCCTTTCGAAGTCAGCCCGAACTCATGGACCCCGGCGCAGAAGTCGTGCAGGCTGGTAAACCGGCCACCGTTCTTTTTGCGAGCGGCGAGAACCGCTTCAATCGGGGCCTTGCCGACGTTCTTAATCGCCAAGAGGCCGAAGCGGATGGAAGCGCCGACGCCGACAAAGTCGGCGTCGCTGTCGTTCACGTCCGGCGGCAGGATTTCGATGCGCTGGCCGTATTCTTCTAAATGGGTCCGCTTGGCGTCCTCAATAAACGCCACCAGCTTATCCGTGTCGTCTGCCTGGACCGCCATCAGAGCGGCAAAGTAGTCTACCGGATAATTGGCTTTGAGATAGGCCGTCTGATACGCCACAAGCGCGTAGCAGAACGCATGGGCTTTGTTGAACGCATAGCCCGCGAACGGCTCAATCAGGTCAAAGATATACGCCGCCGTGGTCTCGTCAAGAATGCCCTTTTCTTTTGTCCCCGCCATGAAGTTCTCGCGCTGCTGGACAAGCTCCTTGATGCTTTTCTTGCCCATTGCTTTTCGCAGAATGTCGGCCTGGCCGAGGCTAAAGCCCGCGACGGCCTGGACTATTCTCAGCACTTGGTCCTGGTAAACGATAACGCCGTAGGTTTCTTTCAAGATGGGTTCGAGCGCAGGGTGGGGGTAAACAATCTTTTCCATGCCCAGCTTGCACCGGATATAGCGCGGAATCTGGGCCATCGGACCGGGCCGGTACAGCGCGACCATCGCGGCGACTTCGCCGACGTTGTTGGGCTTCAGCTCGGCGATATACCGGCGCATCTGCCCGCCTTCAAGCTGAAAGACGCCGGAGCATTCGCCGCGCCCCAGCAGGTCATACGTCTTGCGGTCATCGA
>CAXSFV010000029.1:0-42282 GCA_964236795.1 uncultured Armatimonadales bacterium
GCGAGGTGGTCAGCCGGATGCAGGCGTTCGGCATGAGCGTGTTAGGCTATGATCCATACCTCAAGCCCGAACAAGCCGATGCGCTGGGCATCAGGCTCGTAGATTTGGACACGCTCTACAAAGAGTCGGACTATATCTCGGTGCATACGCCGAAGACGAAAGAAACGACCGGCATGATCAATGCCGAAAAGCTGGCCCTGATGAAGCCGACCGTGCGGCTCATCAACTGCGCTCGCGGCGGGATCATTGACGAGGCGGCGCTGGCGGACGCCGCAAAGGCAGGCAAAATCGGCGGCGCGGCGATTGACGTGTATACGACTGAGCCGGCGCCCGCCGACAACCCGCTTCTGAATATCCCGAACATCATCACGACGCCGCACCTCGGCGCCAGCACCGAGGAAGCGCAGGTCAATGTTGCCATTGACATTGCCGAGCAGATTGTGGAAGTCCTGGCCGGCAAGCCCGCCCGCGCGGCGGTCAATATGCCGTCCGTTTCCGCCGACATGCTGATCCGCTTGCAGCCGTACCTGACCCTCGCGGAGAAGATCGGCAGCCTTCACGCCCAGCTCACGTCCAGCCCCATCAGCGAAGTGGAAGTGGTCTACGCCGGCGACTTCGAGAGCCTGCCGACCGTGCATCTGACCCGCGCCGTCTTGAAGGGCCTGCTGGAACCTGTGGTCGCCGAAAGCGTCAACTATGTCAATGCTCCGGCGATTGCGGCAGGGCGCGGCATCAAGATCACCGAAAGCCGGACCCCCGCGTCGGGTGAAGGCAGCGCCGGGGCGACCCTGACCGTCCGCAAGCGCGGCGGAAGCGCCGAGCGGGAAATCAGCGGCGTCGTTCTGGGTAAAGACAACCTGCGGATTGCCACGATTGACGGCTACCGGGTGGACGTGCGACCGTCTGGCCCAATGCTCGTCACCCAGCACACTGACCGCCCCGGCGTCATCGGCCGCGTCGGCACCCTGCTCGGCGACAGCGGCATCAACATCGCCGGAATGCACGTCGGGCGCGAAAGCGAAGGTAGCAGAGCCGTCATGGTCTTGAAGCTCGACACGCCGACCTCCGACGCGCTTCTCGCCAGCATCCGGCAGATTGATGGCATGGAAACCGCCCGTTTAGTCCAGCTTTAAGATTTTAGTCCAGCTTTGACACCACGCAGTAACACATCAGAGAGGATTATCTCCATGAAAATCAATTACACACTCAGCGCCGGGGCTGCCGCGCTTACCCTTTGCGTCCTGGCCCCCGCCGTACACGCTGCGCCCGGCCCGGCCCTGCCGCTGCTCGGCGGCCCGAACGCCATCTCAGCGGGCGTCTTTCTCCCGTCGAGCGGCGCGGCGAAATCGGCGGGCGGCTCGACCCAGCTTGACGTCGAGTTCCACTACGGCCTGCCGATCCCAAACCCGACCCCCCTGCGGATCGTCTTAGGCGTCGGCGTCGAGACCGGCTCTAAGTCCGGCGGCCATTCCACCATCGTTCCCGTGACCGCCGGCGGCCAAATCGCCCTCGGCGGCGGGGTCTATGCGGGGGCCGGCGTCGGCTACTACTTCCTCAATCAGCACCGCAACTCTTCTTTCACCGATCAATTGTCTACGTCCACCCGCTTCGGCGGCTACGGCGAGCTGGGCTACAGCGCCGCCGGCGGGCTGATTACGGTCAGCGCCAAATACCAAGCCGTCCAGCGCGGCGACGGCGCCGTCCTCGCCGTCGGCCTCCATTTCTAGTCGGCCTGCTTTAGAATAAGAGGACTTGTTGATACAAGTCCTCTTATTCTCTCCGTTAGGGACGCCAGGGCAGCCCAAGCTGTTCCAGCAGGCGCTGAACGACCATCCGCTGAGCAATGCCCCATGTCAGGGTCGCCTCAATGGTTGTCCCGTAGGTAAATGTTTCCGCCGGCTCACAGTCACTATCGAGCCACTCCGTATCCCACAGGTCTTCGGTTTTGACTTTGTGAACGAACCCGGCGTAGTCCTGATGAAAGCCGTTCAGCCGAAAAAGCATTTCCGGGATCGTCTGGTTGGCGCTCTGCCGATAACTTGCGTCGGCAGAGGGCCAGCCGGCAGCCTCCATCATTCCAATCGCCCACCCGTCGCCGGTCATGCGGCTCAAAGCCTCGCGCAGCGTCCGTTCGGGTTCGGCAAACGGAACTAAATTGTGCCGAAAAACCAACGGCGCATCAAGCTGAACGTCTGTAAGAACGCGAGCAGCTTCCAGAAATCCCTTTTTCGCGAAGTAGTCGTTTTCAATCAGCCGGTCGGTCAAGTCCATGGTCGCGTCTCCTTGCCTGGTTGTGACCCAAAGATTTTGGGTCTTTGCATTGTAGTGAACATTGCTGCGGCTTGGAAGAGCCTCCGAAACCGCAGGCTGCGTCCGGTAACGGCCCGGCGGCAATCCGTAAGCGCGGCGAAACGCACGCGAGAAGCCTTCCAGACTTCCGTATCCTGCTTCCCAGCCGATTTCAATAATTTCCTTTGAGGTCGCTCGCAAAGCGGCAGCCGCTCGCTCTAGGCGCAGACGTCTCTCCATCTCCCCCGGCGCTTCTTCCATCACGCGCCGAAATTCACGGTGGAAGTGATAACGGCTCACACAGGCTTGCTCGGCGAGCGAGGAAGTCCCACCTGTCTTTAAATGCCGCTCCAAAAGTCGAAGCATCTCAGCGCGGCGTTTAAAGTATGCCTGCGTCTTTTCGTTGCCGGTGTTGCTGCTGTTCACGTTTCCATCGTAGCATACACGCCGCGTCTATAGCTTGACCAATCTTGCGCATTTCGTCGTGAACACGGATCAACTGGGTTCCCACACAAAAAAGCCGCCCGCCTCCGAACTGGAAGCGAGCGGCTTTGTCTTAATTTTGCTTAATTGGCGACTTCGGACTCTTTAGGGAGGGTGACGCTCTCGCCGTCAAGCCAGAAGTGGGAGAACGGGCTGCGGTCGAGCGTGGTCGTGGCGAGGTCCACATGCTCCTGCAAACCGAGCAGCGCCCGGAATTCTAGGGCGCTGTCGCCGTCGGAGAAGCACGCGAGGTAATCGGTGCCTTCTTGCAGCAGGCAGATGAACTCGCCGGAGTCCAAATGCTGAAGCGCGAACACGCGCTGGGCCGGGTCTATTTCAGTTGGTGTCTCGATTTCGTCGAGTTTCAAGTCGTTAATTTTCACTGGTCAGCCTTCTTTATCCCGCCGGGCGCAGGCCGAAGCCACAAGTGCGTCCAGAAGCTATTTTTATTTTATCGTGCTGTTCTTGCTTGTTCTTGTTTTGCTTGGTCTTGTGACGCCGCAGGGCGTACATTTGTTTCCGCAGAAAGTCTCTGCCATAATGCTGTTACGCTTTTGTCTTACCCGGCTGTTCCCGGCACTAACCGTTTGGAAGCCAACGCACGTTTGGCTTAATTTTGGTTTGACAACCCGCTGGGCGATGTGCTACACTGCCGGGTGAATCCTTTTGTCCCCGCCCGCGCCGTGTATGTGTTTGATCTCGACGGCGTCCTGTACCTCGGCGATACCGCCATTCCCCACGCCGCCGAAGCGGTCCGGCGGCTGCAAAGCGCCGGCAAACAGGTTTATTTCCTGACCAACAACTCCGGCAAGACCCGCGCCGACTACAAGCAAAAATTGGCGGATGTTAATGGCCTAAACATCCCGGAAGCTTCGATCTTCACGTCGGCCTATGCGACCGCCCTGTACCTGAAACAACGTGGAGCCGCCGGTCGTTCCGTGTTCGTCATCGGCGAACCGGGTTTGGCCGCCGAAGTGATCGGGGCTGGAATGGTCGCTGTAACCCGGCCCGACAGCGTGAACTTCCACGACATAGATTATGTGGTGGTCGGCATTGACCGGCAGTTCACCTACGATAAGCTGCGCTTCGGCCATGCGGCGATTACGCGCGGCCACGCCCAGTTCATTGCGACCAACCGCGACTCGACATTCCCCATGGAGACCGGCGAAATCCCCGGCGGCGGCTCGCTTGTCGCCGCGCTAGCGACAGCGGCAGGCCGGGAGCCGGTCAACATCGGCAAGCCGGAAACGCACGGCTACGAAGCCATTTTAGTGGACGCCAAAGCGACGGCGGCGGACAGCGTCATGGTGGGCGACCGCCTGGATACGGATATCGCCGTCGGCAGGAGCGCCGGGGCCGCGACGGTTCTGGTGCTGACCGGCGTGACCAGCCCGGAAAAAGCGCACTCTGCGCCGCCGGAACAGCGTCCTGACCGGATTATCGGCGACCTGCGCGAATTAGATTAGGTTTGAGGGAAAAAGAGGAGACCTCACCCGGCGCTTCGCTCCACCCTCTCCTTCCGAAAGGAGAAGGTAGAAAGAGCAAGGGCAGGCGTAGGCTTTCAAGAGAGCTACTGACCTTTATCTGAACCCTCTTCTTTCAGAAGGAGAGGGTGGAGCGAAGCGCCGGGTGAGGTCCCTTACCCTAGCCACTCCGGGTGCATGGCGGTAGAGTCAAAGTGCGGCGTCGTCTTGAACAGCTCCGTAGACCCGTTCGCCGCCGCGACCTGCGTTCTGCCGAGAAGCGCCGAGATCTGGCTGGCGGTGAGAGGCTGGAAAGTCCGAGCCGCCGTCAGTGCCTGTTCCAAAATCTCCATGCGGTCAATGCCGCAGACCACCACCGAGACCGGCATGGTCATCGAATAGTGGATCATCTCAATCGGCGTAGACAGCTTATCGGCTAGCACTTTATCTAGGATGAAATGATCGCCGAACGTCTTCATGCCGAGAATGCCGATCTGCTTCTGCACCAGAAGCGGCACGACTGTCTGCGTAAAGCTGCGGAAATGAGCGTCCATGACGTTAATCGGCATCTGCACGGTATCAAACTTAAAGCCATGCGTGTCCGCGACTTCCAGCATTCGGCGGTGAACCAGCGGGTCTTTATGGCCGGTGAAGCCGATAAAGCGAACTTTGCCGGCCTGCTTTGCCGCAATGGCGGCTTCCAAAGCCCCGTCTTTGGCAAAGATGCGATCGGGATCTTCCATCCGCAAAATTTCGTGGAACTGCACCAAGTCCACATGGTCTGTCTGCAAACGGGTCAGCGACTGGTTGAGCTGGCTATCGAACGACGACCGATTGCGCCCGTCAATCTTGGTCATCAAAAAGACTTTGCTGCGGTAGCCGCCCGACGCCAGCGCCTTGCCCATGCGGAGTTCCGAGTTGCCATTGTTGTAGTCCCAGCTATTGTCCATGAAGTTGATGCCCCGGTCAATGCCCGTGTGGATCAGCTTGATGCCCTCAGCGTCGGTGTCCGGCTTGCCGATATGGAAGCCCCCCATGCCGACAAGCGACACTTCTTCCCCGGTAGACCCTAATTGGCGGTACGGCATATCGCCTCGACGGGTAGACGGCGGGGTAGGCAGCGTGCCAGGCGGCACGGGCTGAGAGTTCACGACATCCACCGGCTTATCGGCCTGTGCCAGCACCGGGGCGGCGGCGGCTAGACCGGCGGCTCCGGCGAGGGCCGCACTCGTTTTTAAGAATTCACGACGTGTATTTTCCATGTCTAGGTTATACCAAAGCGCCTCCAATGCCAAACTCAATCACTGCTAATCCCACCTACCAGCCGGACTTAAGGGGACGTGTCGCTCTTGTGACCGGCGTGAGCCGCCGCGCCGGGATCGGCTTCGCGACCGCTTCCCGCCTGGCGGCTCTTGGGGCCGATCTTTTGGTCCATTCGTTTGCCCCGTTCGATGCCGACCAGCCCTGGGGCGCAGATGACGCGGGCATGGCTCCGCTGCTTGCTGATCTACGAAAGTTGGGAATGAAAGTCGAGCATGCCGAGGCCGACTTTGCCGATCCCGATGCGCCCCGCGCCGTGATGGCGGCGGCCGTGCAAGCCTTCGGTCATGTGGATATTCTGGTCATGAACCATGCGTATTCGACACTGGGAAGCTTGGAAGAACTTTCTGCCACGCAGATTGACGCTCACTTCCAGGTCAACGTGCGCGGGAGCCTGCTGCTGGTCCAAGCCTTCGCCGCCCAGCATGATGGACGCGCCGGCGGGCGGGTGATTTTAATGACCTCCGGCCAGCACCTACACCCAATGCCCGGAGAACTCGCCTACGCCGCCTCAAAAGGAGCGCTGCACCAGCTCACCGCAAGCCTTGCGGCCCACCTTGCGCCGCGCGGCATTACCGTCAACACGGTGAACCCCGGCGCAACCGACACCGGGTATGCAAACGAGGAGCTGCGCCGGGCAGTCATCGCCGCCGAGCCACAGGGGCGCTGGGGCAACCCCGAAGACGCCGCCCGCCTGATCGGCTGGCTGGCCTCTGACGACGCTCAGTGGGTGACAGGCCAGGTCATCAACTCCACGGGCGGCGGGCCGTAGCGGCCACTGCCTGACACAAAAAACCGGACGGCAGAACATTCTGCCGTCCGTATTTGGAAGAATATAATGGCTATCATTTGCCGCCGGCAGGAACGGCGGCTTCGGCTTCTTTGGCATCGAGCGTTGTCTGGATACACTCGGCAACGAGTTTTTCGACCATGCGCGTCGACTCGCCCATAGAATTGGACGCGCCTTCAATGCGCTTCTCGGAGACCGGGCAGATCGCCCAGGCTTTGACTTTCGCCGGCTTTTTGACCCCGATCTGGTTTGTCCCGCCCTGCTGGTAGTTGATTGTGACCGTGTAGCCGCTGATTTTTGCATCGTAGGATGCCATGCGCGTAATCCCCCCCAAGAGTTCTCCGTCTACTTTTCGACGCTGCGCCGAGGGATTCCTGCATGGTTTTCACGATTTTTTCACTTATCCGGGTTAGGAAGTGATCAAAGCATCATGCCGCCAGAGACTTCGATGCGCTGGCCGTTGACCCAGCGGTTGTCCTCAGACAGCAGCGAGGCGATCATCGGGCCGATGTCGTCCGGCAGGCCGGGACGGCCCAGCGCCGTCGCGTCCGACACCATCTTGTTCACGGTAGGATTGTCCCGCACCATGCCGCCGCTGAAATCTGTTTGAATGGCCCCCGGCGCGACGGTGTTGACCGCGATTTGGCGCGGCCCCAGCTCTTTCGCGAGGTAGCGCGTGAGAACCTCCACGGCACCTTTCATGGACGCATAGGGGGCGCTCCCCGGAAAACTGACGCGAGTTAAGCCCGAAGAGACGTTCACAATGCGCCCGCCGTCATTGAGGAGCGGCAGAAGCTTCTGCGTAAGAAAGAACACGCCCTTGAAGTGGACGTTGTAGAGGCCGTCCAGCTCCTCCTCAGTCGTCGCTTCAATGCTGTTATGGTGCGAGGTGCCGGCATTGTTGACAAGAAAATCGAAGCGTTCCGCTCCCATATCTCCTAAAGCGCGGCTGACTTCCTGCACAAACGCATCAAAGTCGCCGACGTTTCCGGTGTTTAGCTGCAAGGCAATCGCCTTGCCGCCCGCATCGCCGACTTCGGCCACGACTTTTTCGGCTTCTGCCTGATTCGAGTTGTAGGTAAAAATCGAGCGCACGCCGCGCTGGGCGAGATGAAGCACGGTGTTCCGGCCAAGCCCTCGGCTTCCGCCGGTGACGATTGCAATTTTTCCTTCTAAAGACGAAGATTGTTCCACGAATGTTGTTCCCTTCTCCATAAGCTGTTGTGGTATAATACCCTGCTTCCCTGTTCGGGAAGAATGCCGAAACTTACCGGTTTCCTGCCTAATCCTGCACCGGAAGCGCGGCTTCTTGTCCGCAGAAAAGCGAAAGGCGAACAAACAATGCGGGACGATTTAGCCGAAGCGGTCGGGCGCTGCACAGAAGCGCAGGCGGGGTCAAGCCCCTTTACGACGGCAGTTCCGGGGCTGACCCTGCTACGCTCGGACCATACGAAACGGCCCAGCCACTTGATCTTCAAGCCCGCGCTGTGCATTGTGGTGCAAGGGGCCAAATGGGCGATTTTCGGGGACAAGCGGGTGGACTACCGGGCCGGGCAGGCGCTGGTCGTCAGCCTGGAAATGCCGGCCCTGAGCGCCGTGGCGGAAGCAAGCCGGGCCGAGCCGTATCTCGGCGCAATTATTGAGTTCGATTTGGCGGTGATGCGCGAAGTCGCCGGCAGCCTACCGCAACTCAGCTCCGGCAAAAACGACAGTGGCAAAGAAGACAGCGAGAGGGGCCGGGGAGTTTTCGTGACGAACTTTGACGGCCCTCTGGCAGACTGTGCGCTTCGCCTGGTGCGGCTGCTGGAAACGCCGCAGGCGATCCCCATACTGTATCCAGCGATTATGCGCGAGATTTGCTACTGGCTCCTTTCCGGCCCGCAGGGCGGCGAGGTCCTCGAAATGACAATCGCCAACAGCCATCCACGCTGCATCCTGAGCGCGATCCACTCCCTGCGCGACCGTTTCTCGGAGCCGATTCGCATTGAGGAGCTGGCCTCCGCCGTACAGATGAGTCCCTCGGCCTTTCATCGCCAGTTCAAATCCATTACGTCCCTGACGCCGCTTCAGTTTCAAAAGCAGCTTCGCCTGATTGAAGCCCGGCGGCTGATGGTGACTGATGAAGCCAATGTAGAAACAGCCGCGCTCCAAGTCGGCTATGAAAGCTCCTCGCAGTTCAGCCGCGAGTATTCGCGTATGTTTGGAATGCCTCCACGCCGGGACATCACCTCGCTCCGAGACGGGGCGGCCTGACTTCCGGGCGGTTCTCCTTTCCCGTGCGAGTCCCGCAGAATTAGGAGACGACGCGCAGCACTTCCTCCAGCGTCGTCTTCCCGGCGGCGGCTTTTCGGACCCCGTCCGCAAGCAGCGACCGCATCCCGCCGGCAATGGCAATCGCCGTGAGTTCACCCACGGGCGCACGGCGCAGGACCGCTTCCGCCAGCGGTTCCGTCATCGTCAGCACTTCGTACAATCCTATCTCGCCCGTATAGCCCTTGCCCCGGCACTGCTCGCAGCCGACGGCTTGGAAGAAGGTCGTCCCGGCAGGGGCTTGATGGCCACCCTCAGCGGCCTGGGTCAAGAGCGCCCTGAGTGCGGGCAGGGCTGACACGTCTGCCGGCAGCTTGCAGGCATTGCAGAGCTTGCGGACGAGGCGAACCGCGACAATGCCCGTCACCGTCGCCGCGACAAGCGGCGGCTTCGCGCCGAGTTCCAGCAGGCCCGAAAGCGCCGCCGCCGCGCTGTCCGCTCCCTGCGCGGCCAGCACCAACTGGCCGGACAAAGTCAGTTCCATCGCCAGCCCTACAGTTTCCAAATCGCCGAGTGACGATACCAAAACAACGTCGGCATCCTGGCGCCCTAACGCCCGCAGGGCGGCGGCGACGGTTAGCCCGGCGGACGGGTTGACCTGCATCTGCGTCACATACGGCAGCGGGACCGCCACCGGGTCTTCAACCGTCAGGGTCTTTTTGTCCGCCCCGGCGACTTCCGCCAGACACGCATACAGCAGAGTCGTCCGCCCGGACCCCGCCGGGCCGGTCGCCAGCACAATTCCTTTCGCTTCCTGGATCAGCCCGTAAATCTTCTGAAAATCTTCCGGCGTCAGTCCCAGATCGCCGAGGCCGAGCCGCGCCGTGCTGCCGTCTGAAATATGCAGCGTCATCGCCTCGCCGCCCACCGCCGGCAGGGTAGAAACGCGGATGTCAAACCCACGACCGTCATAGGTGAACAGCATCCGCCCGTCCTGCGGCATTTGGGTTTCGCCCGCGTTCAGCCCGGCCAGCGTCTTGTATTCGGCCAAGACCGGCCCACCCAGAATGACGGGCAGGTGCAGCGCTTCGCGCAGATCGCTTCCGATACGATATCGAACGCGCAGACCCTCGGCGTCCAGTTCCAAATGCACATCGCCGGCTTCGGCTTTCAGTGCGCTAACAAGGATTTGGCGGGCGAGCGAGCTGGGAAGCAGCGTCACGTCGTCATTAAACCATTCCAGCTCGCGGTTCAGGAATGCCAACGCTTTTTCAAGATCTTCACGCGGCACATCACTCGGCGCAGTCGCCGGGGTCGCCAGCGCAGGGCCGCGCTCCATGTACGCAACCAAATCCGTCTTGCGAAAGCGCCACTGGCGGCCCACTTTCAGACCCTTGATCTCGCCCTGGCCCAGCAGCCGGTACAGCGTCGGCTTGCTGGTGCCGAGAAACTTGACCGCTTCGTCCAAGCTCAGCAGCTCTTTCGATGCCTTGACTTGATCCGTATCGAGCGCAGCTTTCATGTAGCTTGCAAGATTCTGGAACTTACTGGCAGGCGGCAACGCGCCTCCCGAAGCTGCATCCTTGTTCTGAAACTGTGGCAACGATTCGTGCAACGCCTCAAGCGTCACACCAAGACCAATCAAAACTCTCGCTGCAACTCCGTCTTCTTCCCGGCGCAGCCCCAGCAGAAGATGTTCGGCTCCGATGTAGTTGTGGCGCAGTTGCCGCGCTTCGTCATAAGCCAGATCAATCACCCGCTTGGCGCGGGGCGTGAGCTGCATATTCTGCCCTGTTCTGCCCTTGCCCTGCCGAACGAAAGCCTTGACACTCGCTCGCACCACCTCCAGTTTGATCCCAAGCCCTTCCAGCATCTGTGCGCCGATGCTTTCAGGAACACGAACAATCCCAAGCAGAAGATGCTCCGTCGAGACATAGTTCTCGCCGAGCATACCGGCTTCTTCTTGTGCGAAGAAGACAACTTTTCGCGCGTTTTCGGTAAATCTTTGCCACATGGCTGACCTTCCTTTCGGGTTATCACAGCTTATCAAATCGTAACTTTGACATGATAACACGTTTTGAGAATAGAGTCAACACCTAGACCCCTCCCGCTCGTTCCTCGCTCGCTCCCCTAAGAAGGGAGGGTCATCCGGCAAGAGCGGCAATCGAGGGCGTTCGCTATTTTCCTTCCTACTCTCTTTCTTGCCCTCCCTTCTTAGGGGAGCGAGCGAGGAACGAGCGGGAGGGGTTCTTGCTTGCCAAATCCCCCCGCAATATGCCATAATAGCCGGGCGCGTGGGCGAGATCTGCCTGCGCCGCATCCCCCGCGCCCCCAAAGTTTCAGCCATCTTTTCAGTTTCAGCCATCTTTTGCCCGCCCTATCAGGAGCTTCATGTCTACTAAGTATATTTTCGTCACCGGCGGCGTCGTGTCGTCCATTGGCAAGGGGATCACGACCGCGAGTTTAGGCCGCCTGCTGCGGAACCGGGGCTTCGGCGTCACCATGACCAAGCTCGACCCCTACATCAATGTAGACGCCGGGACGATGAACCCGTACCAGCACGGCGAAGTGTTTGTGACCGACGACGGCGCGGAAACGGACTTAGATTTAGGCCATTACGAGCGCTTTGTAGACATCAATCTAACCCGCGACTCGACCGTCACCACCGGCGGCGTGTATTCGACCGTCATCGCCAAAGAGCGGCGCGGGGACTATCTCGGCGGGACCGTCCAGATGATCCCGCACATCACGAACGAGATCAAAGAGCGCGTGATTTCGCTCGGCAGGAAGTCCGAAGCGGACGTAGTCATTGCCGAGATCGGCGGCACAGTCGGGGACATTGAAGGGCTGCCGTTTCTTGAAGCCATTCGCCAGTTACGCAAAGATGTCGGCCATGAGAACGTGCTATATGTTCACGTCACGCTGATCCCCTATGTCGGGCCGTGGGGCGAAGTCAAGACCAAGCCGACCCAGCACTCGGTCATCAAGCTGCGCGAGATCGGCATCCAGCCCGATATTTTGATTTGCCGCACGAAGCTCGATATTGACGACGACATGAAAGAGAAAATCAGCCTTTTCTGCGACGTAGACAAAGAAGCGGTCATTGAAGCCAAAGACTCCGAAACCATCTACGAAATCCCGATGGTCTTTGAGCAGGAAGGTCTGGCCGATTTAGTCGTCAAGCGTCTTGGCCTGCGCGACGGCCCCGCGAACATGGCCGAATGGCATGATTTAGTGCGGCGGGTCAAGCAGCCCAAACACGAAGTCTCCATCGCCGTGGTCGGCAAGTATACCGGCAACGGCGATGCCTACATCTCCATTGCCGAAGCACTCAAGCACGGCGGCATCCAAAGCGACGCCCGCGTCCATATTGAATGGATCGAAAGCGACGATCTCGAAGAGCCGGGCCTCGACATGGCCGCTCGATTCGCCTCCACCGACGGCCTCATTGTCGCCCCCGGCTTCGGCGGGCGCGGGGTCGAAGGCAAAATCGCCGCCATCCAGCACGCCCGCGAGACCGGCCTGCCGTTCTTCGGCATCTGCTACGGCCTCCAAATGGCCGTGATTGAATTCGCCCGCCACGCCTGCGGCATGACGAACGCCAACACGGAAGAAGTGGACGCCGAGACCCCCTACCCGGTCGTCCATATTCTGCCCGAACAAAAGCACGTCACCGACAAAGGCGCGTCTATGCGCCTCGGCGCGTACCCCTGCCGCCTCACGCAAGACTCGATGGCCGCCCGGCTTTACGGCACCGGCACCATCTCCGAGCGCCACCGGCACCGCTACGAAGTCAACAACGAGTACCGCGAGCAGATGGCCGCCGCCGGCATGGTCTTCAGCGGCGTTTCGCCTGATTACCGTTTGGTCGAGATCGTCGAGCTGCCCCAAAGCGTTCATCCCTACTTCATCGCCACCCAGTTCCACCCGGAGTTCAAGTCCCGCCCGAATCGCGCTCACCCGCTCTTCGCTGGCCTGATCGCTGCCGCGCTCACACGCAAGATGGACAAGAAGGCGGACGAGGGCGCAAGTTAGGAGATCGAATCAGAAATGCCGACGTAGGGAAGAAACCCGGCCATCAGGAACCCGGCCATCAGGAACCCGGCCATAAATTGCCAGGCTAGAAGTGCGCGAAGCCCCTTCGGGGCTAAATACCTATTTACGGCGGTGATTTCTTTCCAGTACCGGAGGCACTTTGTGCTTTTGTGGCCCGACCTTTCATGGCCGGGTCTCCGAACGCCACTGGCCCGAACGCCACAATTTCAGTCAATTTCCAGGGAGGGAATCATGTCAGACACTTACACCGAAATCTATTACCATCTTGTGTGGACGACCAAAAAGCGGGAGCCGATGATTGTACCGAAAATGGAACTTCTTCTCTACCGCAGCCTCCATGCGTCCTGCCGCGACCTCGGCGTGACGGTCCATGCCTTGAACGGGTTGCCCGACCATGTTCATTTAGCCTGCTCGCTGCCGGCGACGGTTGCTGTAGCAACTTTGATGCACAAAATCAAGGGGAGTACCGCCCATCTCATCAACCACCTTCCCGAAGGGCGTCATGCACTTGCCTGGCAGCCGGGATACGGAGCGCTGACATTCGCGCAGCGCGAGTTGGAGACCATTATCGGATACATCCGAAATCAGCAGAAGCACCATCGGAACGGCACACTTTCGGAGAAAATGGAGCGCACCGCGATCGAATGGGTCCGGCTATCAGCAGAACCCAGCGATAATCGAGACCCAGCGATAATCGAGACCCAGCGATAATCGAGACCCAGCGATAATCGAGACTCGGCCTTGAAAGGCCAGGCTAACAAGGCACAAAGCCACTCCGTGGCTCAAGAAGGGCTGCGAACTTACGCCATCCAGCCCCGGAGGGGCTTCGTGCACTTCTAGCCCGGCAATTTATTGCCGGGTCCTAATTGCTGCTCTCTGTCTTCTGCCGCCGCAGACACAGATCAGGCTCACTATCGAAAGCACACCCCGCATCGAAAGCACACCGCATGACACCGAGTACCACGCCGATTATCGTCCGCGAAGTCATCGAAGCCGAACTTCCTGCGCTGTTGCACCTCTACACGCATCTCAACCCAAACGATCCGCCTCTCCCACTCGACGAGGCGGCGGACATCTGGACGCCGATGGTGCGGGACCCGAACCGATGCGTTTACGGCGCTTATGGGGAGGGTGAACTCATCGCGATGTGTGAGCTGATCGTTATTCCTAATCTCACGCGGGGCGGGCGGCCTTACGCGCTCATTGAGAACGTCGTGACCCATTCAGACCACCGCCGATGCGGCTACGGGGCTGCTATACTGAAACACGCTTTGGAGGCGGCTTGGAAGCGCGGCTGCTACAAAGTCATGCTGCTGACGGGCAGCAAAAACGAGGCGACGCTGCGGTTCTATGAAAACGCGGGCTTCCGGCGCGGCGACAAAACCGGCTTTGTCGCCCGGCCCGGCGGCTGACAATGCTCCTTTACACCGCCATCCTCACCGCCCTTGCGCCGCCGTTCCTGCTGATTTTGCTTGGCGCGGGACTGAAACGCCTTCAAGTCTTGTTGCCGGTCCATGTGCCGACGCTGAACGGGCTGGTGCTGAACGTGACCCTGCCGGCGCTGGTGGTGACGGGGCTGCTGCACGCGCCTCCGCTGTCGCCGCGCCTGGCGCTGCCGGTACTGGCGATGTTTATGACCGAAATGGCGGCACTGGGGGCGGTTTACGCGGCGGGTCGCTTGCTGCGTCTGCCCCGACGGCTTTTAGGGGCAGTTCTCATTGTTGGGGTCTTCGGCAACACCAGTTTCATCGGCTACCCGCTGACGCTGGCGCTGTTCCCCAGGCAGTTTCCAACCACCATTCTGCTGGACCAGTTCGGCATGACCCTGCCGATGTACCTTTCGGCGGCGGTGATCGGCGGACGCTTTGGCGACGGCGGCGGGCATGGGGCGGCGATGGGACGCTTCTTTCGCTCACCGATCTTTCTCAGCGCGGTCATCGGCCTCGCCCTGCATTCGGTTCCGGTCCCGCCGGCGCTGGCGCACTCGCCGGCTTTGGGCCGGCTCGGCGCTGTGGTGATGCAGTGCCTCGGCTACTTGGGGCAGGGAACGACGCCGCTGGTTTTATTGGGACTGGGGGTGGCCTTGCGGCCCGGCCCGGCCTTGAAACAGCCGGGCGCTCTGGCGCTGGCCTGCGCCGGCAAGCTTCTGTTCTGCCCGCTGCTGGTCTGGGCTATATGCCGGGCGTTCGGGGTCGGCGGGGAAGTGCGGGCAGACACTGTTCTTGAGACTGCCATGCCGACCGCCGTGCTGGCGTCGGTGCTGGCCGGGCAGAACAACCTTGAGGGCGACTTCGCCGTCGGCGTCGTCTTCGCGGGAACGGTGCTGTCGGCCCTCACCATCCCCCTGCTGCTGTCTGTGCTGCGGTAGGGTTACAACAGCCACAGGGCGGCGAGTATGGTGCCGGCCATGCACAGCGAGAGCAGGAAAAGATAGCCAAAGCCGAGCAGTGAAAATTTGCCGAGTGTCACCGGCCAGCTTTGCTTGTAGACGACATGGATAGCGGCGAGAATGTAGACCGGCAGCACGAGGAACACCGTGACGACCAGCCAGCCGGGATGTACCAGCAGCAGCGGGGCGAGGAGCAAAAATCCAAACGCATGGACATGAAGCAGGAAGATCAGATGCTCGACATACAGCCGTCTAGGACGCCAGTACAGCAGTTTCAGCATCACGGCGAACAGCGGTAGCAGAAAAAACATCATCTTTGGAATGCTGTTCAGCAAGGCGCTGACAAATCCCGTTTTATTCTGCTTCGCCCGCAGCAGCCGGCGGGTCATGGCCCCTTTAATGAGAATGTTGGTATTAGTCACGGTTCCCGTCGCCGAACGGCTTGAAGAAACCTTAGCATGGAGGCCATCAGAGCTGATGACAACCGCGTTTCCGAGCGGATTTCTCCACGACAGCAGCAGAAAAAACAGCACACTGATTGTCAAATACAGCTTGAGCGGCGACAGGTACGGGACACGCTTGCCGCTGTTATACTGGTTAGTCAGAAAGCC
The DNA here is from genome assembly GCA_964236795.1 of uncultured Armatimonadales bacterium. Taxonomy (GTDB): domain Bacteria; phylum Armatimonadota; class Armatimonadia; order Armatimonadales; family Capsulimonadaceae; genus JANXMY01. The sequence continues at coordinate 15,652 of CAXSFV010000029.1, forward strand.
GGGGCGGATGAGAAGCGGCACAAGAGTACGAAGCAGCTTGGAATCCCACGACGCCAGCTCGGACAACCCTTCGGACAGCAGGGGGAGGAGCGAAACCGAGTGGTCTTTAATTTCCTGCCCGCACTCGGCGCAGAACTTGCCCGTCGCCGGAGCGCCGCAGTTCAGGCAGTGGTCCGGCCTCGGCTTCTTGCGCCCGATTTTCGTTTTGCGCCCGATTTTCGGCAACGGCGATGGTGTTTGCTTAGAGTCCGCAATCATTCAGCACTCCCTGCACGAACATCCGGGCCGCCCGCATCTCGTCAATGGTCGTGACGTTCTCAAGGACGACTGGGACTTCCGGCAGGAACTGGGAGATCGCGCGGAGCTGCATTCCAAAGTCCAAAATGCCCAGACCCGGCGGCAGGAAAACGCGCTGTCCGGCGGCGTCTAGGCCAAAGTCTTTTAGATGCACTAGACCGACGGCGGGAGCTAGGCGGGCAATCATATCGGGGATGAGCGCCTTTTGGGCTGTAAAGCCGCGCACAGTAAGCAGATTGGGCGCATCTAAAACCACCTGCACGTCGCCGCCGGGGAAGCGCCTCGCGAGCCGCACACACGCAGCGGCGTGGTCCAGGACATGGGCGATAAACGGCTCCAGCAAAATCTGCACCGGCAGGCCGCGCACCTGCTCGTGCAGGCCGCTGAGAGCAATGTACAGGCTGTTGAACGTTTCTTCTTCGGCGTTCAGCAGGTTCGGCGCGGTCAGCGTTTTGCCCTGGGTGCCGCTCCAAGAAACAATGCGGTGGCAGCCCATCATGCCCATGTTCTCGGCCAGCGTCCGCCAGTCCAGGCCATCTACCCCGTGCAGGCTGGGGTCGTCAAGCCGCAGCGGGTTGATATAGCAGCCCACGGCGTCCACTTGAAACCCGGCATTTCGGGCTGCGACTCCCATCTGCCGCACTTCCTCCGCCGTGATGCCGTGGATGAACGACGTCACCTGCCCCCGATGGAAGCCCGCCTCGGTAGCATACCAGAACGCCGCCGGGATGTCGGTCTCCTCGTAAATGCTGACCATGACGCCGAGTTCCATTGCACTGCTTTCTTTCGGAGAACCCACCCCGCTGCAAGCAGCGACCCTCCCGAAGCGGAAGGGTGAAGAGTTCTGAAGAGGGTGAAGAGTTCTGAACAGGCTAATCGCCGACCGCTCCTATCCTTCCCGCTTTGGGAGGGTCGCTGCTTGCAGCGGGGTGGGTTTCTACCGCGCGGGCGTCTCGCTGAAAAAGTCTACCACCGTGTCTAACCGCGCTTCTTCCGACCGGCAGTTCTCAGACAAATGCGCGTGCTGCGTCTTCGCGGCCTCCATCATCGCCTGACTTTTCGAGATCTCTTTTTGCAGATCGGCAACCCGCGCCTGCGCCGCTGATGTCAGATCTGCGAGCTGATCGCCCCGTGTCTGCCGGAAGCTTTGCAAAGCGGCCTGCTTGCGGGTTGCATCCGCCACAATCGCTTCGGGCGTTCCGCCGACCGACCTGCCGAGTGCGGCCAGCGTGACGTTGATGACCTGCTGCCGCGCTTCCTCCGACACGCCGCTCGGCATGTTACGCAGCATGTCCAGCGCCTGCTCCGCCGTAAACGGCACTGTCGGCACGCCTGCCTGCGCGTACAGCCGCTCAAAGTCTACCAAGCCATCGGCATCCACCGGACTAGACTGGTCAGCAGCAGGCGAGGCCGCAATGACAGATGGGCTGAGCTGCCGCCGCGACTCGCGCCGCTCCTGGATTTTCAGCGCCCCGTCCAGCTCATCATACGCCGCCTGCGGGATCGGCTCCGGCGGCGGGGGAGGCGGCGGGTCCTTGATTTCGACGAACACTCTCAACGCGCGTTTTAAGATCGGATCAAGTGGCATAACACCCGTATTGTACCATGGTTAGAACCCCTCCCGCTCGTTCCTCTGCCTTCGGCATGACTTCGTGTGAACGGGAGGGGTTCTACTTCACTTCGGTACGCCACTGGGACGCGGCTTCGTTCAGGGCATCGTAAGGAGGCAGGTCCACGGACGTGTAGGACGACTGGAACTGGGCGCGGGCGGGGCCGCTGAGGTGGGCGGCCAGCGCCTGGGCGCCGTTCTGGGAAGGCCGGAAGTAGAACTGGATGCCGTCGCCGAGGGCGTCCGGCTTGCTGAGGAAGTCCAAAAACGCGGCGGCGGTGGTCTTCTGGCTGTCCGAGACCCACGGGCCGGACAACTGGTAGATGGTCTGGTCGGCATTCGCCGTCGGGCTGGGATAGATCAGCACGAGGTCCGGGTTCTGGGCCACTGCGGCCAGCCCGGCATTCTCGTAGGCAGTGATGAAGTCACGCGAGCTTGGATTTGCCGCAAACGCCTGTTCCAGCTTGCTCGATCCGGTCGCCGACGGGTCCCGGACAAAAGCGCGGTTGATCTGGGACAAATACGCGGCAAACTGCTTGCTGGACGCCGCCGCGACCGGGTCACTCACACCGTGCGACTGGGTGTAGTCGGTGATAATCAGCGCCATCGTCAGCATCCCGGAAGAGGCGTTCAGCGGGTCGGCGTAGGCAAATTTAAATGGACCCCAGGGCGCTTTCTTCTGGCCCAAAGAAAGCTGCCGGACGGCGTCCCACGGGTTCGGGCCGGTCAGAAGAGGACGCAGGAACGGAGCTTTTTCTTTGGTGGTGACAAAAACCAGCGGGCTTTTGAAGAGCGTGCGGTAGGACTGCGAGTTGTTGAGGTCGGCAATCTGCGCCCCGCCGTGAGCCGCTGGCCAGACATTCGCAAGCTGGTAGACCCAAACGGGGCTGGACGGACTCCATAAGACCGGCTGCATTTTGCCGTCTAAGATGTCGTGCATGGCGTCCCGCGACTCGGCAAGCTGGAGCGAAACTTTACCGCCCTGGCTTTGGGAATTGAACTTGTCAATCTCAGTCTGCATCCACTTCTGCTTTGTGCCGGTGGTGGAAACGAGAATGTCTCCATTCGCCGCCTGGGCCGTGGTGAGGCCGCCGGCCGTGCCGGTACCGGCATTGCTGCCGCTCGCCGTTTGGCCGGAATGCAGCAGCTTGCCGCACGAGCGAACGCCATAGACAATAGCCGCCAGCAGCAAAATGATGATAACCCAGCCGCCAGGTTTAATGCGTGTGATCTGCACAATAGTCTCCTTGTCGAGAATGAGCTTCTGCCGCTTTATTCGCCATCTGCCCTTTGTTCTCCTTTGTACGCTTCCCCGCCGCTCGGCAGCGACAGCGTGAAGACCGCGCCCGGCGGCTCGCCCGGCGGCGCATTTGCCGCCCGCATCCGTCCGCCGTGCGCCTCGGCAATCGCTTGGCAGAGCGCGAGGCCGAGGCCCGTGCCGTGGACCGTGCTGTTATGGTGCGACTGCCCCCGGTAAAACCGCTCAAACAGCCGCGACTCTTCGCCGGGCAGCAGGCCAGAGCCGTAGTCGCGCACCGTGAGAAACACGTCGGCAGTACTGAACTCGGCACACAGCGCAATCGGGGTGCCGGATGGCGTGTACTTGACGGCGTTCTCTAAAAGATTAGTGATGACAAGCGCAATCTGCGTGTAGTCTGCCGACACCAGCGGCAGGGCGGGATCGGCGGCCACCGAAACACGGGCCGCTTCCGTCTCCGGCAGGCGGTCCAGCGCCGTGCCGACAATTTCGACCAAGTCGCACCAGTCTTTCCGCGGCTGCCAGGCGCCGGCTTCGAGGCGCGACAAATCCAGCAGATTAGTGACGAGGGCGCTTAGGCGGTCGGCCTCGGTGTTGACCCGGCTGAGCGTTTCCCACGACGCTTTCGGGTCCCACACAGCGTCCTGCTGGAGCAGGCCGGTCGCGGACGCCTTAATCGCCGCTAAGGGAGTTCGCAGCTCATGGGACACCAAAGACAACAGCGAGTCTTTGAGCAGATCGGCCTCCCGCAAGGCTTCCGCCTGCGCCGCCTGCGCGGCCAGCTCGTCACGGGCGATCACCACGGCGGCATGGTTTGCGAGGGTTCGAATGAGGCGTTCCTCGGCGGCGGAAAACGGCCGGCGGTCTTCGCGCGGCCCGACATACAGCACCCCCACCCGGCTGCCGTCGGCATGGAGCGGCAGGTAAACGCCGAGGGTTTCCGCCGCCCCCGCCGGGAGCGCCCGCCGGGACTGGCGCACGGCCTGGTTCCATAAGCGGCGCCCGCTGCCTCCGCCAAATCCAATCGCTTGGTCCTGCCGGTCGGCATGGGCCGCCATCTGCCGAATGGCTTCGGGAACGTCTTGATGCTGTGCGGGCAGCAGACGCTCTCCCTGCGGGCTGCACCGGAACACAAGGCACCGCTCCGCCCGGCACAGCGCCAGCATCTGCGCCGCCAGGGCGGCCAGCAACCGGTCTGCCCGCACTTCCCGGCTGAGCGCTTCGCTGGCCTCAAACAATGTGACAATCTCGGCTTCCCGTGCCTCTGCCTCGGCTGTCTGCGCTCTCGCCCGCGCCGCAAGCTGGGCCGTAGACACAGCGGCGACTAAAAACACGCCCAGCGAAAGCCAGTCGCGCGGGTCGGCGATCGCGAGCTTTCCAAACGGCGGCAGAAAAAAGAAGTCCCAGCACAGAAAAGACAGCACTGCCCCAAAAACCGCCGGCGCAAAGCCGAACCGAATGGCGCAGGCGATGACCACCGGCAGATACAAGAGCGACGCCTGCCCTTTGTCGAGAAAATGCCGCAGCGTCCAGAACCCGCCGGTCGCAAGGCTTATTCCCGCCGCCGCCCAGGCAAATCCGGCCCGGCGCGGGTCAAAGCGCTTTAGATTAAAGCGCTTTAACTTAAAGCGTCTCAAGATGTCAGCAAGTGTCGGCACACGATAAGTATACTGCGTTTTTAGCGAAACCTCACCCCGCAGCTTGCCCTCCGAGTAGCCAGTGCTGCGACCGGGTGAGGTCTCTTCAAAGCAGGAAACTCCGTCCCGAACCGCGAACGTATTCCTGTGATGAAGCAACTGCGAAACGAGTGGAACGATTTCTTTTTTCGGCCGATTTCCCCCATCCCGCTGGGCCTCTTTCGGATCGTGTTCGGGTTCTGGACCTTTGTCTACGGCTTCCTGCTGTTCCCGGAGCGGTATACCTGGTTCTCCAACCACGGTGTCCTGACCGCAGCGGAAGCGGCGGCGTACAACGGCGGGGTCGAAACCTATGTGCATCAATTCGATCTGCTGCTGCTGCCCGGCGCGGACCGCTGGTTGACCCCGTTCTTTTTCCTGTACCTGCTCGCCTCCATCTCGCTGACTCTCGGTTTTTGGAGCCGGACCAGCGCCGCGCTGGTGTACCTGGGCATCGCCGCCCTGCACGCCCGCGCCGCACCAATCCACCACAGCGGCGACACGGTCATGGTTGTCATGGCGGCTTATCTCCTGTTAAGTCCCTGCGGCGCGGCCTGCTCGATAGATAGACTGATACGGGTTTTTCGGGGCCGGGAAGACGACACGCCGCCGCTTGTCATCGCCTGGGCGCAGCGGCTGATGCAGATCCAAATCACCGTGCTGTACTTCTGCGCGGCCATGAGCAAAGCGACAGGGTCGGCCTGGCAGGACGGCACGGCGGTCTATTTCCCGATGCACCTGCCGGAGTCGCTGCGGTTCCCAATCTGGGGCATGAACAACATTTACGTCGTCAACCTCTTGACCTGGGGAACAGTCGGGATTGAGATGGCCCTCGGCACGATTGTCTGGGTGCCGCGCCTGCGCCTGTATGTGCTGGCGGGCGGCGTCGCCCTGCACCTCGGCATCGAGTACGCCATGAACATCCCGCTTTTCTCCGCGCTGATGATCACGTCGTACTTGACATTTCTAAACGCCGCCGACATCCGAAACTTCCTCGCCTGGGCCAAGCGCCCGCTCGGCCTGACCCCGCTACGCCTGGTCTACGACGGCCAGTGCGACTTCTGCAAGTCATCCCTGCTCGTCGTCCGCTTCTTCGACGTGTTCCAGCAAATCACGTTCATAGACTCCCACGACCCTGACGCTTTGGCCTCCACCGGCGTCCGCTTTGAAGACGCCGAAGAAGCCGCCTACGCCGTCCGCCCCGATGGCAAGCAGTTCGCCGGCTTCGACGCCTTCCGCCAAGTCGCCTGGCAGCTCCCCGCCACCACCCTCCTCGCCCCCCTGCTCTACGTCCCCGGCATCCCCCAAGCGGGCCGCCGTGCCTACGAGTGGATCAAAAACAACCGCAGCCGCCTCCCCGTGGCCCCGCGTTACCGGACCAAGCCGACCAAGACGCCGCGCGAGACGGTGGGAGTGTGAAGAGCCTCAAGCTATCTACTTCCACTGCCGCAGGTGCAGAGATTCGATAAACTCGTCAAAGCACCGAGCGTTCTCCGGGAACTCTGCCTGTCCCATCTTGCGGCAGTGTCTCAGCGTGTAGATGAAGCGCGTGTTGCCGTTCATAATTGCCTGCTTGGACTGTTCGAAGAACTCTTCAAAGTGATATCCAAGAAGATGCTCCAACAAGCATAGAGCCACTCCCGCGCGGATGTCCGGGTTGTAGACAGAACCCCACTCGATAATCAGTGGCCAGATTTTCTCCGGCTGGTCTTCTAAAAAATGGCTCAGGTCAACCAAAACGCGCCACCGGATGTTAGGATTTGGGTCAGGGAGAAGAATATCCGCCAGTTCCAGCAGAACAGGGAGATTTTGCAGATTGAGCGCACCGGGGCTAAACCATTCCACGCAGCGCTTTCGGGAAGCGGCGTTTCGGCTTCGGGCGAGCTCCAGAAGCGTCTGCCCTTCTGCACGGGTGAACCGCAGCCCCAAAATATCTCCGGGTGAGTGACTCAGTATCCGGTTTTTGGTAATACCCATAGCTTTCAACAATGCACCTCCTGCCTTCGCAGACAGACTAAAGATAGACCATGTGTTAAAACACACGGCTACACGGCGCAGACGCCACGAAGTGCCGCTTCGCGGAACTGGGATTATCCGCTCTTAAAGTCTGCTCTTAACCCCGCGAAGCGGTGTTTCGTGGCGTTTGCGCCCAATCGCCGTGCCATTTATGGAGCAACTGCACCCGGCGGCATGGTTCTTTAACGCCTGGCTTTCTCCTGCTCCCCCATTATTGGGGGCTGGGGGGCATCTTCCGCTTCGGCGCTTCCTGCCCCGGCAGCGGCATGGTCTCGATCTCGCTGACGGCGCGTGCCTGCCGCTGCTTTAGTTCCTCGGTCCCGCTTTGCCAGAAGGCTGTTTCTTCTTCCAGCGTCATTCCCGCGAGTTCCTGCTGTACTTTTTCTGCGCCCTGCCGCTTCATTTCCACGCAGTCAAATGTCTTCGTCTTCATACTCAATGACCTCCTGGGGAGAGTGTATCCAAATGCTGTTGTACCCTTCCAGCACGTTCACCGCATTGAAAAGCGGTGTCTTCTGGTAATGAACGATGTGCTTGAAGTTCCAAGAGACAATCACATCGCAGTTTGCAACCGTCGCCACAGCGACATGCAAAGCATCGTCACTCCATTTCGGCGTCAGAATGCCCGCGCTGAGATAGGCTTCTCGCAGCTTTAGCGCTTCCGGCGTGACCGCTGCAATTTCGGCGTCAGCCAGTCTTTCATCAAACAAGGCGCGAACCACTTCGGGAGCCGCACCAATTTCACGGCGGACGATCTCTGAAACGACAAGCTGCCGCTTGCCGGCGCGAACTTCCTCAAAGAACGCGAGACTTGCCGTCTCAAATTCCTCATCATAAACGCCGCCGTAGACGGACGTATCTGCGTAAGCGCGAGTGAATGCGCGTCTCATATAGCATTCCCTCGGCGCTTCGGCGTCTCTTGCCCCGGCAGCGGCATGGTTTCGATCTCGCCGACGGCGCGGAGTAATAGCTCGCGGGCGCGGGTTTTGGCGTCGCTCGGCTTCCAGGCGGCGTTCGGCGTCGCATCAAGCGCGTCTAGGACAATCTGGCGGGCTTCGTCCAGCCCATTCTTTTTGCCCAGCCCATATTGGCGGCGGAAGGCGGCGTAGTCTTCGGTCGGGCGGATCAGCTCCGGTTCCCAGCGGCGGTACAGGACCAGCGCGAGAACCGTCCGGCGGACGGCTTCGTCCCACGTCCGGGTGCGATTCGTGCCGTAGATCAAGTGCATCCGCTCGACCGTGCCGAACGCCGCGCGGGCCAGCGGTCCCCACGCGCCGATGTCGGAGAGACGCGCTTGGACTTCCGGCAGCGGGGTCGGAGTCCAATCGGCCCGGTCCTGCTTGGGACGCGCGGCGAGGTACAGCACCGGCTCGCGGGTTTCCGGGTCCACGCCCGCTTCCGGCAGCCGCATGGCCTCCAAAAGAGACTTCTGTTTGGCGTCCAGCCAGTCCCGCAGGCCCGCAAAGCTGAGGGCCTTCTGGCGGTAGCTTTCGGCCAGCCGTGTGCCGAGGACGCTGATTTCAGACAACTGCTTCGTTTCGAGCGCCTGGGTTGCATCGCCCAGCGTCGGGCCGAACGATTCTAGGCCCGCCCGCAGGTAAAACAAGACCCGGCCCGCCGCCCGCTGCATGTCGGCGGCGGCAAAGGACGCCGTCGCAACAATCTCGTCCCGCAGCAGCGTCTTGAGCTGGTCTTCCAGCACGGCTTTTCGGGCCGCGCTGAGGCCCGCCGTCGCCAGCGCAAACACCGGGTCGCCGCCTTCGGGGATGAGATCGGCCAGCGGCGACACGGGCAAGGCGTCGTCGCGCGTCCCCGCCCCAGCGGCAATGGTTGGGTTGAGCAATTCGGGCAGGCCGAACGGCATCGTCGTGATGTCTTCCAGCTCGCCCTCGTGCTCGTCCATCCGTGCCGCCCGGTCGCGGGCCAGATTAACAACTTCCAAATATAGCTCCGGCACATAATCCAGCAGCGACTGCAAGACGGCCTTGACGGGTTCATTACGAATGGACACGCGCTTCAGCAGCTCGTCGGTGTCCGCCATGAGAAGCTCATCTATATTTTTGTGCCACTCGTTCGTGGTCAAAAGCTGACGCCAGCGCTCGGCCCGCTCAAAGTTTAAGAGGCGCGGCAAAGCGCGGCGGACACCGGGGTCCGTGACCAGCATGTCGGCCAAATCGCTCCCGGTCATCAGCGACGGCAGAATAGACCCCGCCAGCGTCCCCGACCCGACCGCCCGCTCCAGCCACGCCCGCCCCTGCGCGGGCGTCCCCAAATTGATCACCTGCCGGTACTTGGCGGCGGGCAGGTTCGCAAGGAGCGCCGTGTTCCCTTCCGGGTCACCCTCAATCAGCGCGGCAATCACCGGGGCCGGCAGCGCCCCCAGCGTTTGATGCCGGACATCGGAAGGCATCTCCCAAAGCAACCGGCTTTTCTCCGCCAGCGTCGGGGCCGCATCAATGCGGGCAACACTCACGGCAGTCTCATGCACCGTCTCCGCCGGAACCAGCGCGTTTTGGCTTCCGCTCACTTCTATATTTTCGTTTGCTGTTTCTTTGTCTTTGTTTGTCTTGTCGTCGTTCATGCGGCCTCCGGGACCCGAATTCACACACATCTAATCACAAAAAGCGTATTAGTATACCTGATTTCGGGGTTTGTGTGCATAATAGAGGCAGGGGAACGTTTATGCAGCATGAAGACATTCCGGCGGGGGCGGGGACGCCGCGTGAAGTGAACACGATCGTGGAAGTGCCGAAGGGGTCGTCCAACAAGTACAAATACAGCCCAGCGGGGAACGTCTTCCGCTACGACCACACGCTCTTTTCGCCCCTGCATTATCCCTGCGACTACGGCTGGGTCTGCGGCACGAAAGGTAACGGGCGGCAGCGTCCCCTAAGCGTCTTAGTTATGTCGTCGAACCCAACGTTCTGCGGGTGCTTGGTCGTCGCCCGCCCGGTCGGCGCCCTGCTGATGAACGACCACCGGGGCGAGGACCCCAAGATTTTGTCGGTCGCTGTCGCCGATCCGCGCTTCGACGCCATCCACTCGCTCAGCGACCTTTCCGACCACACGCTGCTCGAAATTCAGCACTTTTTTGAGATTTACCAGGTCTTGGAGCAGCACGAAGTCGAGATTTTAGGCTGGGAAGATGTCGCCGAAACGCAGGCGCGAATTGCAGCGGCAGCGGGAGGAACGAGGTCAGGATAGCAGCGCCAGCAGCCGGGCCGTGCGCTCCTGACGCTGAGTGAAGAGGCGCACGACGCACAGCGCCAGAATCGCGCTGACCAGGCCGAATACTGCGCTTACGATTTCCGATTCGGGGTCATTCGGCGCTTGCGCCGCCAGCCGATCTATAACGTTCGTAATCATCCACAGCACCCACCAGAAGCCGAGAAGCGCCGGCACGGGAAGGTTCTGCCAGGCTTGCCCGGAACGAGGTGCGGGGCCAGGATCGCTTGCCTGCCAGATTTCTTGGAAGACTTGGTACGGCTTCCACAAGCTGATCACCGGGATGAAAAAATAACCGACCGCCCAGCCCGGCGTGAAACGCAGCCCGGCCACCCCCAGCGCCCGCAGGTTCCGGTTCAAGCGGTAAGTCCAGATCAAAAAGCAAAGGCCCGTTACTGCCAGCAGCAGCGCCTGCGCGATGTCCACCCCAATGCTCAGTTGATGGAACTGCGCCGCCGGCAGCGGAAAACCAGCGAGCAGGACTGCGGAAAGCAGAGCAAACAGTCCCAAAAGAGCCATGACAACCCGGGAAAGCATCCCAATGGGCGTAAACACGGCGGGCGGTGAGGGCGCGTACTGCGGGGGCGGCAGGCTGTTTGTCGGCGCCGGTGGCCACACGGCGTTGGGTTCCGTTCGCTGTTCTTGCGGCCCGAAATTGCCCTGCCCAGCTTCGTCCATCTCTTTGTTCCTTTTCTCCCGGCTCTTCTACACCACCGACTGCTTCCAAGTGCCGCGCTTGAACAGGACCAGCGCGACGAGGCCGTTCAAGGCAGTCGAGATCGTCATCGCCCACCACGCGCCGGTCGCGCCGAAAGACAGGCCGTAGATGAGCAGCCAGGCCAGCGGCAGGCGGATGCCCCACATGGTCGCGACCCCCGCCCATGCCGGGGCTTTCGTGTCCCCAGCCCCGTTCAATGCCCCCGTCAGGATCATGCCGAGCGCGAGAAACGGCTCGGACAGCGCGGCAATGCGGAGATACGCGACAGTCAAGGGAACAACGTGTGGGTCATGCGTGAAAATGTGCGCGAACGGGCGGGCTAGGACAAAGAAGACCGCGCCCATAACAATCATAACCGCCAGCCCCTGCTGCAACGCGCTCCACGCTGCTTTCTCCGCCCGGCGCGGGTTGTTCGCACCGAGGTTCTGCCCCGTCAGTGTTCCGGCGGCCATTGAAAACGCGAAGCCGGGCATGAACGCGATACTCTCCGAGGTCATGCCGATGGTCAGCGCAGCGACTGCCGCCGTCGCTTGCGGGGACCGCGCTAAAATGCCAGTGAAGACCATCATCGAAAGCACGCGCGACAGGTTCTGGCCTGCCGCCGGGATCGCGATGACAAGAATGCGCCTTGCCCAGTCGAAGTCCAGTTTTCGCATTCGCGCGGCGAACCCGCGCAGGGCCGACCGCTGCAAAAACGCGAAATACAGCAGTGCGCCGACGACCTGCGACGTAATCAGCGCCGTCGCGCCGCCGATCAGGCCCATACGCGGAAAGCCGAAATGGCCGAAAATCAGCAGGTAGTCGCCGCCCAGGTGGATGATGTTGACGCCGATCATCACCAGCAGCGGCGTTTTCGTATCGCCGATGCCCCGGAACACGCTGCTGAGGATCAGCATCACAAACAGTGCGGGGACACCGAGCAGGGTCAAGCTGAGGTAGCGGACGCACAGGCCGGCGGCATGGGAATTGACACCCATCCAGCCGATGACCGCATGGCGCAACGGCCAGACCACGGCAACCGAAATCAAGGCGGCGATCAGCGCGAGCCATAAAGACTGGTTTGCGGCGACTTTGGCCTGGTCGGTCTCTTTTGCGCCGGTGAACCGGGACACGAGCGCCGAAGTACCGACCCCGATGGACATGCCGACGGAAAACAGCAGAAACATGAACTGCCCGCCGACCCCAACCGCCGCCAGTGCGTCCGACCCCAGATGCCCGACGAAAAACCGATCCAAAAACGAGTTGAACGTCTGGAGCAGCATGGTCAGGACTGACGGCCACGCCAGCGTCCAAACCGCCCGGTGCAGCCCGGACTTCGTTTCTTTTTCAACTTCCGGCAGCATCGGCAGCGAGCCGATTTCCCCGTCCTGACCCGTCTCTAATTTTTCTAAATCCAGCTCGCCTTCGCGCCGCGCGTTGACTCCAGTGTCTATCGCCAATCGTCCCTGCTTTCCATTTGCCCTCAAAGATACGCTTGCTCAAAGACCGCGTTGTGGCTTATTTTACCACGATGGCCTCTTTGAAACACCTGCGGGGCGGGGAAAGTTCGGGGACAAAGAAAGCCCCCACCCCCAGCCCCTCTCCCGCTTGCGGGAGAGGGGCTGGGGGTGGGGGCCTGTCTACAGCGCCTGGCCTAAGCTCGCCAGCCCAATGTCAATGCCCTGGCCGCCGGTGGTTTGATGGACGTGCGCGGCAAGCGTCACGGTCGCGCCGGGCTTCAGCAGGGCTGCTGCCGCCGGAGTGACCTCCAAAGCATCGTAAGAACTGTTGTAGCCGCCGTCTTCCGCCGCCAAAACACCGTTGACATAGATCTCGACATCTTCGTCATGGTAGACCATGAACGCCAGGTTTTTGTAAGCGCCGGGCGGCAGAGTGACTGTGCGCCGAATCCAGATGTCGCCGGGCGTGTCGTTCCAGTTTGTTCCGGTGGGAATGATGCCGGGCGGGTTGTTCGCAAACGGCGCCGGGCCCGTTTTCCACGCGCTGTCGTCGAAGCCGGGCTTTGCCCAGTCGTCGGCGGGCTTGTTCGCGGTCGAGACATAGCGCCAGGAGACGGGCGACTTCTGCGAATTTGCCAGCAGGTAGGTCGCAGCCGGCGCGGCCGGCAAGGGCGCCCAGTTTGCGGCCGCGACTTTGTCGCCCTGCGACCATTTGTTCCAAACGGCGCGGTCGTCCAGCATCTTGACGAACAGGCCGCCGACGACCGGGCGGGCGTGCATCCCGCCGGAGCGGATGTCGTCGGTCATGTATGAGTCGGCTAATGGATCGCGCGTGGAGGTCTGGTTCAGGTAATCGTAAATCGGCGACACTAATGCCTGAAAATCGGCGGGCTTGGTCGCGAGCGTCGCGCTCCAGATAGACCAGTCGGCTTTAGTTTGATGGGTCCGGCTGTCCAGTGGGACGCCGTAAGGCTGCATCACAGTCTTGTAGTAGGCGACCTCGCCGTCCCGCACCGAAACCGGGAAGAGGTTCAGCCCTAAGATCTGGTCCCAGACCAAGTTGTACTTCTGGCTCCAGGTGTTCGGCTTGTCAAACGCCAGCAGGGACGCCTTGCCGCTGCCGTTGGCATCGGCGACCGTGATCCAGTGGCTCGCGTCTTCTTTGGCAAGCGCGGAATACTTCGCGTAGCCCGCTGCGTCGCCGCGCATTTTGCACATGTCGGCATACGCGCCGAGCGCGACAATCGCTTTCACCGACAAATTGGCATTGTGCGCCAGGTGTCCCATGAAGTCGTCGGTGCAGAGCTGGTCGCCGGGATCAAGTCCATACTGGGCCAAAAAGCTTGCCCAGCGTGTCAGCGTCGGCCAGTACGCCCCCGCGAACTTTGCATTGCCGTCTTCCTGCGAAATCGCGTCGCAGATAATCAGCATGTTGCCGCTTTCTTCCACCACCATCGCCTCGCCGGGGTCGCCGGACGCCGACGCATTCGGGTAGGTGCCGAGGTCGTGCGGGGAGTTTGGGAACTTCCACACGGGCGACGACGCATACGCCAGCACGGGGACAATGGAAGCTTTGGCAAGAGTCGGGGACAGCAGAATCATCATCGGGTCCTGCGGGAAGATAACGTCTACTGTCGCGATGTCGCCGTTGCTTGTGTTTTCTTTCGTGAACAGCAGCGGCTGACCATTGGCATCGGCAGCGAGGCCGTTTGCCGCGAGACACTCCCGGTACGCAAGCGCAATGATCTGGGCATAACGGGCGCCGCCGATGCGCGTCGCATCGGCGGTGAGGCTCTCGTCAAACTCGGCGCAGCGCGTCACCAGGCTCGGATATTCTTTCTCGGCGGTCTGGAACATGGCTTCCGGCGTGACCCCGTTCCGCCGCCAGTACGGGCGCAGCTTTTGGCCGGCCAGCTTGATGGAGTAGATCTCATCGTAGCCGACCATCAGGTGCCGGGTCGTCGGTGTTGTCCCGACTGAGCCGAGGTCAAACGTGAACGCCAAGACCGGCTGGGCGTCGGACACGGCACGCGGCTTGCGCGTGTCGTCGCTTGCGGGCAGGGCACCGCTTTTGACATACGACGCCAGCAGGTCGCCGGCGGCGCCGGCGGCGCCTTTGGCATCCGCCGTCGGCGCGACTGCATACGCATAGCCCCAGTCAATCCGGGTGTCGTCGCCGGCCGGCCGCAGCAGGGTCTGGGCGTCCGTGCCGACCCGCAGCGCGGTCAGCGGCCCCATCGCTTCGCGCTGCCAGGTGACGGTCTGGTCGGGCGTATTGACCGCAAGCTCCGACGAGGTACTGTCATATAAAGAAACTTGGTGCGGCCTGCCGTCCACCGACTTGACGCTCCACGTCAGGTAAGTCACAGGCCGGGCCAGGACATTCAAGTCGTGCGGCAGGTCGGCGGTCATAAACGTCAGCGTGACATGAACCGCCGAGTCCTCAAAGTCGTAAATCGAGCGCGTCGGCGTCACCTTGAGCGCCGTCTGCGGGAACGCCGGCACGTCGGCCGGGTCGTAGCCCATCAAGCGGTACGCTTTGCCGTCAATGCGGATCAGCGAGACCAAAGACGCCGGGCGGTGGGTCCAGTGCTGCGTTCCGGCATCGTTCAGATGGTCCGCTGGGGACCAAATCGAGAGGTACGGATCGCTCGCCACCAGCGGCACCGACGGCGGCCGGAATGGCGGCGCGGCTTGTCCCGCTCCGGTGATCGCCAGCAGGAAAGCGGCGAGCGCCGCCGGGCGGCAAAATTGGTTCAATAAATTACTCAACGAGTACCCTTTCTCATGCTGTTGTGAGGCCCCCGCTCTGGTTTTGGGGAGTAGGAATACCCGCGTCGGCAACTTCCGTATTGCTCCCCAGAATTGGGGCGGGGGGGCTTCCGGCTCCCCAAACCAGGGGGGGGGCTTCCGGCTCCCCAAACCAGGGCGGGGGCTTCACAACAGCCACAAACAAAAACTCCGGCTCCCGACGGAGCCGGAGCGTCCCGACAAGGCCGCAGAAGCGGCAGGCACGGCGGCTTACGAGCCGCGCATCGTGAAGTGGTAAAGGTACGGCTTCTGGTCAAGCGGGCTGATGGAAGTCTGCATCAGGTCGCTGACTCGCATGGCCTTCGCATGGCCATCGCACATCAAGACGTTCGACAGGTCGCCGCCGTGCCGGAACACGACCGGGTTGCCGTCGTTCAGGCTCGGACCCTGGTTGCCACAGTAGATCGCCGGGTAGCTCTGGAATGTCCCGGCCACGAGGACCGAGCCATTACAGGATTCCTGGTAGCTGCCGCCCTGTTCCGTCAGCCAGATTGTGTTGGCGGGGGCCTTCAGCGTGGAGAGCGTGTAGCCGACGCCTGGGTTGATGTTGTTGCCGGGTCCCTTATCTGGATACTGGCCGCCCCAGTTGTAGGCGTTCATCGCGTAGCTGCCGTAGTAGCACTGGTTCGGCGTCGCCGGCTGGCCGGCCGTTCCCAGCAGGTAGTAAGGGACATACTTGCCGGTCGCGGTGCTTTTACCGGACCCGTTGGTTCCCGTGATGGATGGAACCGCCGTGCCGCCGTAGGAACCCGAACCCGTGTCGCCGCTGTCGTCCGGGCAGTGGTATACGTCCACGCTTTTCACGAAGGGATAAATCGCATCCATCCACTTGTATCGGACACTGCCGGGCGTCGAGTCGGACTCGTTATAGCCGCCGTTGCCGTACCAGGACGCCGCCAGAAGCTCATTGTTGTCCTGGCTATATTGGATCAGGCCCAGGCCAAGCTGCTTCATGTTGGACAAGCAGGCAGTCTTGCGGGCGTTCTCGCGGACTTTCTGGAACACGGGGAATAAAATAGCGGCGAGAATCGCGATAATGGCGATGACGACGAGCAGCTCAATTAAAGTAAAGCCGCGCTGCTGAGGGGTCTTCATAAAATGCCTCTTTCTGATGGATGACTGAGATGATGAAAATGATTTGCAGTCAGCAGGGCGTTTTCAGCCCTGCTGACCTGAGATTTAGTTGTCCCTACTGGGAAATTTGCGTGAGAGCCGCCAAGTTCTTTTGCAGTGAACCGTCGGCGGGTGCAGCGTCACAGTTGATGTTAATGCTGACCCCGCAGTTCGGACCATCGGCGGCTGTGTTTGTCGCGAAGCTGCCCCACATGTTGATCGGGGCGGCTGTTTGCACCGGCGTCAGGGCCTTAACATGGCCGTCCAGGAACAAGCAGTTCCAGCGGTCGTTGTGCGGGATAAAGCCGCGCGTCGCGGTGGCAAAGCCGGAACCGGCACCGCCGCCCAGCCAGTCCCAATAGCCGAGGCCATATTCGCCCGCCGTATCCGTCACCAGGATTTTGCTGGACGGCTCCTGAATGAAGCTGAGCTTAATCGAGCTCGCAGAGTTGTTCGCGCCCCGGCCGCCGGTATAGCCGGGCGAGCCGGGTTCCAGGGCGGAGTCATAACTTTGCCCAACCGAATAATTGAGGGCATAGGACACCGGCAGAAACGGGGCACCGTTGATCGCACAGGAGATCGGCGGCGTTACTGTTTTATTAATGCAGATATGATCTGCATTCCTGCCGGTGCCATCGGCCTGGAACTGGGCACCTGGGATGTTGTCCGGGCAGATGTAGACGCCTTGAGACTTCACATATGGGTAGATCGCCTGCTCCCAGTTCTCCTCATCGCCGTATGGCCCTCCCTGGAGGTTGATCATTGGGTACACCTCGTCGCTGTCCTGGACATACTGGACGAAAGCAAGCCCAATCTGCTTTTCATTAGACGCGCAGGACGCGGCCCGTGCGTTTTCGCGGACTTTTTGGAAGACGGGAAAAAGAATGGCGGCCAAGATGGCGATTATGGCGATGACGACGAGCAACTCGATGAGCGTGAAGCCTCGTTTTTGCGGCTTCGGTTCCGGGATAAACATGATTTCTCCTCTGCGGCCCGATTTGTGATGAGGCCAAATTCAGTGCGTTCGGCCTCAAACAGCGAAGCCGTTTCAACCAAACACGTCCAAGTATAACACTGTTTCACCCTGCTGTCAATACTTCCAAACGAAATTATTTTTTGGCGAAATGCGCGAGATAACACTGCCGGGACAGGCCGCACGCACTGTTTTTAGGGTCGCCCGGCTTGATTTTGCCTGCTTTGTGAAGATTGACAGCAACGCTTGCCTGTGTTATACTGGTCTCAACTTTGGTTGGCTTTGGTTGCAGGAAGCCTCCTGCCTCTGCGCCCCAAGTTTGGGATAGTCCTCCGCCCCAATTCTGGGGAGCAATACGGAGGGGAGCTGGAAGAAGAGGCGGATGAGGACATATGGAGTAGGAGTGAGCTATGGAAGGCAGGCAGAACTATGTGCGCGGAGTTTCGCTGGAGAGCTGCGGCAGGTGGCGAATTAGCTGCGTGACCGCATGACGGCAGCGGAACAAGTTTTGTGGGAAGCTCTACGGGACAAAAAACTTGGCGGCCTGCGGTTTCGGGCGCAGCATCCCGTCGGGCAGTTTATCTTGGACTTTTACTGCCCCGCCTGCAAGCTGGCTGTAGAACTCGACGGTAGCATCCACGAAGGCCGAGCCGAGGAAGATGCCGCACGAACCACGCATCTCCGCGCCTATAGTTACCGCGTGCTGCGGTTCCAAAACGAGGAAGTGCTGACAAACTTAGCGTCGGTAACGGCGCGTATCTTAGGTGCCGCAAAAGAGTCGACCTCCTAACTTCGGCCTTTCTTCTGTATGGCTCCCAAGAATTGGGGCGGGGGGGGCCTCTTGCTCCCCAAACTTAGCGCCGGGGGCTTCTTGTAATCATTATGCCTTTTTCTCATCCACCTGCCGAGCCGGCTGCCGAAGCACTGAGCGGACAGCCGCAGCTCTTCTTTATTCTTCAAGAGCGCATTAAAAGCGGCGTTTATCTGCCCGGTGCGTGGCTGCCCGCCGAACGCGCCCTGGCGGAGGAGTTCCGGCTGGACCGATCCGCCGTCCGCCGCGCCCTGTGCCGGCTTGAAGACGCCGGCCTGATTGTCCGCGAGCCCGGACGCCGCCCCTGGGTGCGCGGGACTATGGCCGCCGCCTCTCAAGCCCTGGGGACGCGGCAGGCGCCCGCTGCCGTCCTAGCCGGCAGCAGCAGGCGCTCCGCCCAGCCTGAACGCGCCGCTCTGCGCTCGATTGTCGCCATTCTGCCCCAGCATCCGCAGTACCCGGCGTCGCTTGCTATTCTCCACGGCATCAATGCCGCCCTGCGCTCGGCGGAATCGCCCCTGCGCCTGCAAGTCTGGGACACCCACGGCGGCGCGGGCCACCGCGAAATCCGGCTGGAACTTGAAGCGCTGGCGTCGGTCGCGCGGGAGCGCCTCGCCGGGGCTGTCTTGTGGCACCTTGGCGGCTCGGAAACCGTGCCGCCGCTCAGGGCGCTGGAAGCACGCGGCATCCCCGTCGTCTTCGTGGACCGCTTTCCGCCAGAGATGGCCTGCGACTTTGTCGGCGGCGACAACCAGGCCGGGGTCGAGACCGCCCTAGACTACCTGCGCGGCCTCGGACACCGACGCATCGCTCACCTCACCACCGATGAACAGTCCACAGCGGTCCTCCAGCGACGCGACGCCTACCGAGGCGCCCTCTCCCTGGCCGGCGCCCCGCCCGACCCGGACTTGATCTTCGCCGTCTCCCACACGGATACCGCCCATGTCGCCCCCGCCTGCGACTACTTCTTCGGGCTGGCCGACCCGCCCACCGCCGTTCTCGCCATGAACGACCCGCTGGCTTACCGCTTCATTGCCGAGTGCGGCAGGCGCGGCGTCCGTGTTCCCGAAGACATCAGCGTGGTCGGCTTTGATGACCTAGAGCAGCACTCGCCTCGCCCCAGCCTGCTGACCACGCTGCACCAGCCCTTCGACAAGATGGGCCGCCGCGCCGCCGAGCTGCTGCTGTCCCGCCTGTGCGCCCCAGACACCGCGCCGCCCGTCCGCCGCCATGTCCTGCTGCCGACCCCGCTGATCGTCCGCGCTACCTGCCGGGCGATTTGACCCAGTGAAAGTTTACAAGCTATGCTGCTTTTTTTGCCGAAACGCCTTGCCGCCTCCGCTGTTTTCTCGCTCTCGGCTCTTGCCCTGACACCCGCCCACGCCGACGCGCAAACGCCGCGCGTCGCCGTGTTCTCCGAGTCGGGCTTTCCGGCAAACAACATTTCCGGCCTCGTTTCCCCTAAAGAAGTTGCGGCGGACCTGCAACGCGCGGGCATTCCGGCGGATCTCCTCTCGGTAGACGCGCTGAGTGATCCGGCGCAGTTCAGCACGAGCAAGTATGCCGCCGTCGTCCTGCCCTACGGCAATGCGTTCCCGCAAGCGGCATTTGCGAACCTGCGCGTGTTCCATCTGGCGGGCGGCGACTTAGTCACATCGGGCATTCCATTCACCCACCCCATCCGCAAAAACGCCAAAGGGGAATGGGAAGATTTAGGCAACGTCGATGTCCCCGCCCGGTTCGGCGAAGGCGGCATCGGAGTCGGCGCGTTTCGCGGGGCCGTGCCGGGCCAAACGGTCGTCGCGCCCGGTGACCCGCTTGGCCTATCCGCGCTGAAACTCGACTGGGGCGACGGCCATGATGCCCAGACTTTGGACCCCGCGAGCCTGCCCCCGACCGACCGCGTCACCCCGATCCTAACCTCCGGCGGCCAGCCGCTCGCGCTTTTGCTCACGCACGGCCCCGACTGGCACGGCGCGGTCGACGTATGGACCCCAAGCTCCATCCGCAACGATGACGCGCTCATCGCCTACGCCGACACCCAGCTTATGGTGCGCGGCACCGTCGCCGCGCTCGCCTCGCAGGGACTTCTTTCGCCGCCCGCCAAAAGCCGCGCCCTGGCCGCTCTGGACACCCTGCCCCGCCCGCAGGTAGACGCTGACTTAGTCCTGCCCGCCCCGCCGCGCCCCTACCCGACCCTCCAGCCGAAGTCCCCGCCGCCCGCCCGGCATCTCTACGTCGCCGACGTGCGCGGCTTGCCCTATGACCAGGTGCTGCTGCTGGCGTCGGTGCAGGGCATCGTCAACCGCCGCCAGCCACGCATCTATCTCGTCACCGGCGGCGACGACCAGTTCTGGCTCGGCCAGATGCAGGCGTCGGGCGCGACCGACACGCCCATCCCCGTCGCCGATCCGCTGTCTCTGGTAGACACGTTCCGCGCCGAAATCAAAGGCGCGGTCGTCGCTGACCCGATGGTCTACGTTTCCCCGTGCATCGCCGTTGACATCGCCGGCCTGCACGACTTCGCCGTTGCGACGCCTCAGCTTGCCCAAAGCCTGCACCTCCCCATTCGGGCCGACCTGCGTGGCCGCTTCAAAGACGACGCCGACGCTCTGCGCTACGCCCGCACCGACCTTTTGCCGCGTCTTAACCCTTACGTCTCGCTGTGTTTGGACCCGCCGCTGCTCGGCTCCCAAGTAGACGACATCATCTCAGCACGCGGCACCTGCTTCTGGATCACCGGCCCGAAAGCCCAGGACCGGCCCGGAGCCAACGAGACCGCCGAACGCGCCGAGATCGCCCGCACCTTCGCCCAGATGCCGATGAACTCCGTCGTGCGCGGCTTCTGGTGGCACGGCGACGGCATCGGTCTCGACGAAACCCCCGGCGTCGCCCTCGGCTCCCGCTACGGCAAAATCACCACCGTCAGCGACTACGTCGCAAACTTCTCCGTCACCAGCGGCATCGCGGTGCCGAAGCTGACCCAAAAGCCGCAGCCACCCGCCCCGCCGCTTGACCGCACCAAAGTCTACGTCGCCATCACCATCTCCGACGGCGACAATTTCGCTCCCTGGAACGGCGTCTTCCGCGCCCTCTTCACCGACCCGCTCCTCGGCGCATTCCCTGTCGCCTTCGGCATGGGTCCAAGTTTAATAGATGTCGCCCCCGACCAGGCCCAGTGGTATTATGCTCACGCCACGCCCGTCAACGAGTTCCTCTGCGACGTTTCCGGCGCAGGCTACATCTACCCCACCGACTGGGCCAAAGCTTTGAAGAACCGCCCCGCCCAGCTACAGACCTTCTACAACTTAACGAACTCCTACATGAGCCGCCTGGACATGCACACCCTGCGCCTGATGAACGTCAGCAACCGCGACATCGCCACGGCGGGCCGCGACCTGCCGCAAGTCGGCTTCTTCATGCCCGACTACGGCCTCGCCAGCGAAAACGGCTACCACGAATACACCTACACCCTCCCCACCGGCCAGCCCGTCTTCCGAGGCGCGTCCGACGGCCCCGCCGCCGCCACCCTCGCCGATGAAATCCGTGCCCACGCCGGCCAAACTCGCCCCGCGTTCCTGAACTCCTTCGTCTACCTCTGGGGCACCCACCTTGCCGACCTCAAACAAATGCTCACGCTCTTAGGCCCCGACTACGTTCCCGTCACCCCCACCCAGCTCAACACCTTGTACCGCAAGGCCCAGCAGAAATAGCCCCACACAAACAAACGGGCGGCTCTTACGAGCCGCCCGTTCCTCTGCTTCAACCCGGTTTCAGGTACACTCTGTCGCATGGACCACGACCGCCTGTTCAAAGAGCTTTTGACCACCTTCTTTACCGAGTTCTTAGACCTCTTCCTGCCGGACATCGCCGCCGCGCTTGACCGCGCTGTCGCCGTGGTCCCGATGGACAAAGAAACTTTCACTGATGTCACGTCCGGCGACAAGCACGAAGTAGACATTCTGATGAAAGCCCGACTGCGCGGCGAAGATGCCTTCTTCTTGATCCACGTCGAAAACCAGTCCACCGCCCAAAGCGACTTCCCGAAGCGCATGTTCCGCTACTTCGCCCGCCTGACCGAGAAATACGACCTGCCCGTCTACCCCGTCGTCGTGTTTTCCTACGACACGCCTCGCCGCCCGGAGCCAAGCCGCTTTGTCGTTGCGTTTCCCGGCGAGACTGTGCTACAATTCCGCTACCAAGTCATCCAGCTCAACCGCCTCCCGTGGCGAAGATTTGTCCGCCAGGAAAACCCAGTCGCAAGCGCGTTGATGGCAAAGATGAAGATGAGCGCCAAAGACCGGCCCAAAGTCAAAGCCGAATGCCTGCGCCTTTTGGCAAGCCTGAAACTTGACCCCGCCCGCACCAAGCTCATCGGCGGCTTCGTAGACAGCTACCTGAAGCTCAGCGGGGAAGAACTAAAACAGTTCGAGCGCACGATTGATCGGTTTCTGCCGACAGAAAGAGCCGCCACAATGGAAATTACAACAAGCTGGGAACAAATGGGGATTACTCAAGGGATTACCCAGGGCAAAGAAACCCTGGTCGTCCGCCAGCTTCGCCGCCGCGTCGGCCCCGTTCCCGACACCCTCACCGCCCGCCTCGACACCCTCACCGCCAGCCAGCTCGACGACCTCGGCGAAGCCCTCCTCGACTTCCGCACCGTCGCCGATTTACAGCAGTGGCTTGACCAGCATTCGCTGGAAGCTACAAGCGCCTAGAACTGCGTCAGCAAGTAGTCATACTCCGCGTGGGGACCAATCCAGAACCAGATCAGTGCTTCCCCGTCCCGTGCTGCCACTGCCCGGTAGTGGATGCCGATGCGGGCCGAGTAGAGGGGAGGGTTCAGATGAACTTGACGAAAACGCAGACCAGGATGCTGCGGGTCCTGGCTGAACAGCCGGTAAGCCCGACGCGCCTGCTGCCGCACTTCAGCCGGCAGTGCAGCAAGCATGCTCCGAAACCGCGCCGTTGTACGCGAAGTCATAACGTCTCCGGGTCAAGAGGCAGCGTTAAGCCTGCCCGATGCTCCGCGAGCGCTTCCTCCGCAAGCCGGACCAGAGCCGGTGACGACTGAGCAAAAGATCGCTGCCAGCGCTGCTCGTCTTCCAGTTCTTCCAAAATCAAGGCCGCAATCGCATCTTGATCGGGTTCCGCCAGTTGCTGCACCTGAGCATAAGCGCGTTCTAATAATTGGGTCATCTCAAAGCCTCACACTGCCTCATCTGCGGCAGGTCCCCCTGTTCCATCCGGTCTGCCAGCACCCGCAGGGCAAGAACCTGGGCGCGAACCACGGCTTCCGACCGGCTCTGCCCATAAGCCAGCACCCCCGGCAATTCGGGAACCTCACTCAGCCAGCGGCCATCTTCTTCTTGTTCGACTTTAATGGAAAGCGGCACAATTTCACATCACAGACAAGATGCTGCCATGATACCCGGTCTCTTCTTGCTCTGATGCCAAGAAAGACGACAAGAAAAGCGAATGCCGGATGACCTCGGTGAAGCCCTCCTCGACTTCCGCACCGTCGCCGATTTACAGCAGTGGCTTGACCAGCATTAGCCTGAAGCCGGCCGGTGGTGTCGGGTGTAGCACAGTGTTAGACCGCCGCGTACTGCAACCATTTACTCCGCCACATTCAACTGCTTCTGCTCAGTAACAAGTGGCCTACGAAACCCATCAACAAAAAGAGAAAATAGTAGCCATACTGGCGGCGGATAGGTATGAACCATCTAGTATCGCCTCCGTTGCTCTTTATATCACTTTTTCGCTCTTCATATCGGATGAAGCTAACAAAAAGCATCAGTCCAAATGCTTGCCAATATCCGATGCCGGGCAGACCAAGTGGTTTTATGAACCAATTCCAGAACAGTAGAAATAGTAAGCTTTGTGGGATGCCAAATATAATCGGCAACATACCAATCATGAAGTACATATCTTCGATGCCCGAAGTTAGCGGACTGCCATCTTCGGGATTAGTATTTTGCATTCTTGAACCTAAGCAAACATGAGGCATTAGGCGGTCTAACGCCAAAGCTTATCGGCGACATCCGCACAAGCAAGCCTGCCGACAAGCTATAGGCAAAAACATGGGCGGCATTCTGTGGCGCATACTGTTAGGTTGCAAATTGGAAAGGTCAATTAAGTGTGTAAGACGCCTACTTTTTGTTCGGTCAGTGGTTGCTGTCGGAATGCAACTCCAATCCCAACAACTGCGACGCTGTATATTTGCGCCAGTCCAGATTATAGCCTTTTTGATTTAATCTGTTTGCAGCCTGAATACGCAACTCAGCATCCAACATCTCTGAAGCACTATGCTCCTGCCAGTTCCAGTTTGCTCCTAAACTTCTGAGACGGTTGCCACTCTGAATGCGTAACTCCATATCCAGCAACTGTGATGCTGAATGAGATTGCCAATCCACATCATATCCTAAGTTTTTTAGTCGTGCGACTGAATCAACACGTAGTTGTTCATCAAAGGATTCAGAGTTTCGTGGTTGGGCAACTGAGAAGGGCAACTGAGGAGGAATCTGGTTTGGAAATATATTTGGCTGGAGGTTAGGAACAACTGCCGGGCGAGCAGTTGGCATATCAAAATGCGGCAAGAACGGCGGATTAGTTCTGTAAGAAGGGAGTAAAGGTATGTTGAGTTGGGGCGGCGTATATATCTGCGCTGGTTGGTAACCTTGAGGAACATAAGTATATCGGTTGGGGCCATAAGCTGTCGGTGGGACGGCTATAGTTCCATCTTTTCCGGTGTAAGGGTTTATGTTTCCAGAAGCGCTCCAATTGTTGTAGGGGTTTCCATCTGGGGCGCTGCGGTAATGCGGCTGAACATAGCTTCCGTCAGCGCGTATGTAACCATGTACCGAAACAGCCCCGCTATTATATGAAGGTGATGCGACTAGATTACCGCCTCGTCCTCCGGCCCGCTGGGCTGTTGCACCACACAGAGGTGTTAAGAGCGTCAAGAGGCTAAATACGGCAACTTGCATCCGGTTGTTCAAACACAAACAATCAATCATTCGATACATCAAAATCCCTTTCATCTCAAGCGTCTTTGGCTTTACTCCGGCGGCGCAGCCTCGGTTGACTGCTTCACTGCCATTATATCACAAATCTCCACTTTATCACACCGAACCGCGATCACAAAAACGGGCATGACACTCCTCTCTTATCATTTCTGAATTCCGTGCCCGCGAAGGCGGTCACTGGGCGTCTTCGCCCCACAGCGTAGGATTTCAATCCCACGCTTCCTATTCCCACGCCCCATTGACAACCCACTCGCTTCTTTGCGATAATGCGCCATGCCACAAACCACCAGCAACGCAGTTGAGATCATGGACTTAGAGTTTGGCGGCGATCCAGACTACCAGCGGATTCGTGCTCAGGAGCGCATCAAGTCGCAGGCGGCGCAGGCCATCTATGACGCCCGCGCGGCTGCCGGGCTGACCCAAACCCAGCTTGCCCGCCTCGCGGGAACAACCCAATCCGTCATCTCGCGGCTGGAAGACGGCGATTATGACCGGCACTCGCTGGCGACGCTGGAACGGATTGCCGCCGCGCTGGATCGCCGGGTGGAAGTCCGCTTCGTTCCCGCCTTGCCTTGAACCCTGCCGTTCTTTATGGTACAATAGTGATTATAGTAGATTTGTGATCGTGAGCGGCTTTCTCTATCAGAAAGAACACCTACACCTATGGCAGACGAGAAGCAGACACCGTACCGGGTCAAGGTCCCGGACATTGACTACTGGCGCGGCAAAATCGGCTGCCAGACCGGCTGCCCGGTCAAGACCGACGCACGGGGCTATGTCATCGCCATCGCCGAAGGGCGCTACACGGACGCCTACGCCATCGCCCGCGCCCCGAACCCGTTTGCGTCCATGTGCGGTCGCATCTGCGGCGCTCCCTGCGAGGTCAAATGCACGCGCGGCAACATCGGCTCGGATACGTCCGGCCCGGTCTCGATCCGGGCCTTGAAGCGGTTTGCGACCGAGCAGTACGGCGTGGAGAACTTGAAAGACTTGCACAAGTCTTTAGAGTATTCCAACGCGCGAGGATCGGCGTACCCGGCACCGGACAAAGAGAAAATCGCGGTCGTCGGCGCGGGCGTCGCGGGCATGACGGCGGCGCACGATCTGGCGCGTCTCGGCTACCAAGTGACGGTCTTTGAAGAGCTGGAAGTCCCCGGCGGGCAGATGGCGACGGGCGTTCCCATCTACCGGCTGTCGCGCGAGCTGATGAACTTAGAGATCGCGGCGATCTGCGAGCTGGGCGTGGATCTCAAGCTCGGCGTCTCAGTCGGCAAAGATGTCACCATTCCCGAACTCAGGGAGCAGGGCTACAAGGCGTTCATCATCGCGGCGGGCTACATGCAGGGGCGGCCTTTGACCATTCCCGGCTCGGACAAAAAAGGCGTTCATATCGGCATCAACTTATTGCGGGAGGTCAACTTAGGCAAGCCGTACACGGTCGGCGAAAAGTGCGTGGTCATCGGCGGCGGCAACGTCGCGATGGACGTGGTCCGCATGACCGTGCGTACTCCCGTCGTCGCCGGGCTGTCCAACTTGGGCAAGCCGAAGAACTACGCGATGACCGACATTGCCCGGACTTTGGCGCTCACGGCGAAATCCATTGACTGCATCTTCGGCGAGTCCCGCGCCCAGATGAACGCCGACGAGTACGAGA
>CAXSFV010000030.1:0-41864 GCA_964236795.1 uncultured Armatimonadales bacterium
GGCGTTCACCAGCATCAGGGCTGCAATCTGCCCGACCGGCACTTTCCAATGCTCAATCAAGGCAAACAGCGCAAACGTCGTGAAAATCTGCCGCCGGCAGCCTTCCAGAAACGTCAGGCCATAGAACAGGCCGTATTCTCGCCGAAACAGCAGCCGGGGCCGGTTATGGGTGGTAGACGCCCCCGACATCGGCAGCAAACACATGCCGCCTGCGAAGATGAACCCGGCGGCCAGGTCGAAAAAGAGGGGGTAGGAGACATGGCCGACGCCGAGCCGCACGAAGACGAACGCCAGCACCGCCGCGCCCGCCCCGACCGACCCCATCCGCCCCAAATGACGCCCGCCCTCCAGCCCCGACGCCAGCGCGAGAGGAATAGCCGAAGACGACGTAAACCACTGGTGCATGAACACCGACCAGAACACCGTCACCAGCACCAGCGCGGCGTAAGAATGCACATACCCGGTCGCCGCCACACCGAGGGCGCTCAGGCATAGACACAGCGCTGCGATCCGCGCCTCGGCGAACCGCGCAAAGATCGCCGCAATCGCCACCGCCAGCAGCCCCGGTATTTCCCGCATTGATTCCAGACCGCCCATCTGCACCGCATGGATGCCGAGCGTTTCGGTGATGAAGTTGATAAAGACCGCGCCGTAGACGGCAAACCCAAAGCCGAAGGAAAAGACCGCTGCCGAAAACAGCCGCCAGTCCCGTTGCAGGACCGGAACCGGCGGAAGAGGCAGGGTTTCGTGAGGGGAAGTGACTGACATTGCCGCCTATTATACCTGCAATGCGCCGAGGACAGGACGGCAGCCGAAAGATTTTGCCGGTCCAGCGTCGGAACCGGCACTTCCAGTGCCGGTTCCGACTGATTGCTATCTGCTGAAAGCGATTGCGAAAAACTTTTCGGCGAAATGCCGACTTGGCATGGTCTATGCACTGGGAGACTCCAGAACGCCGATCTCATGCCCACCGGACGAAAACTAAGCAGTTGCCGTCCACGACTGACACGCCGGCCACAACCCGGCTTTTGATGCTGTTCGGAGGGAACCCTCATGGCTTTGATCCACACTTCCCGCATGGCCGGCCGCACCGGACGGCCCAAGTACGTTCCCGGCGGCCTTGCCTGCGCGGCTTCCGCGAGGCGCGTCCTGCTCGCGCCGACACTCTTTCCGCTGTCCACGACGCTGAGGCGCGTTCCCGGCGCCCCGGCTTCCCCGGTCCAGCGCTTGGCCCC
Organism: uncultured Armatimonadales bacterium; assembly: GCA_964236795.1. GTDB lineage: Bacteria > Armatimonadota > Armatimonadia > Armatimonadales > Capsulimonadaceae > JANXMY01. The sequence goes on from CAXSFV010000030.1 coordinate 1,236, forward strand.
GTCTGCGGCCTAACCCGCCGCTTCCCGAAAAGCCCCGACGTGATGCACATCACATCGGGGCTTTTTGCTTATATATGTTTCGGCGTTTTACGCGGGTACTGTGTTTCAGGCTTCTCGTGCCTTTTCTCTCTCAGATCGCCGACGGAATACGCATCGGCGGCCGTCTGCATCGTCATGTCATAATGGTCAAAACTGTCGTTCCAATAGACGACGTGCTGATGGACGGGACGCGACGCAGGCCGGTCGTAGCCCGGCGTCGTCGCATAACCAAGCGGCGTTTGTGCGCCGGCAGCGGCAAGTGTCCCTAAAAGCGACATCAGTGCAAGCGCTGTGGTGAGTGATGTTTTCATGGCGTCATTGTCGGCGAAGGGGAGGAAAAACAAGAGCCGGGCGTTTCATCGCACACGCCGGATGGGAAAGACCGCGTCAGCACAACGGGAAGCGGCGGCAACAATCATGCGTTTTATCGGACTCGAAGAACACTTCTGGACGCCTGAAATCAGCCAGGCGCTGCAAAACCTGCCGCCCGACAAGCGTGACGACAACATCCCGCAGCTCCAAGCGCATATTGTCCACCAGAGTGAGCCGATGAACTCACGTCTTTTGGACCTCGGCGAAGAGCGCCTGCGGCAGATGGATATTATTGGGCTGGACTTGATGGTGCTGTCACTCAATACTCCCGGCACCCAAATCCTGCCATCCGCCGAAGCCGTGCCGCTGGCCCGGCAGGCGAACGACAGGCTGGCGGCGGCAGTTAAAGCCCATCCCGACCGCTTCGCCGGCTTTGCCACTCTGCCCACTCCTGACCCTGCCGCCGCTGTGTCGGAGCTGGAACGCTGTGTTCAAGAGCTTGGTTTCGTTGGAGTGATGCTCAATGGCCGCACCGGCGACACCTACCTCGACCACATGAATTACCGCCCCCTGCTGGCGAAAGCGGCAGCGCTGGGCGTCCCCCTTTATCTCCACCCGCAGATCGCGCCGAAACCCGTCCGGGAACTCTATTATGACGGCTTTGATGAAGCGCTCTCTCTCCAGTTCGCGACTTCCGGCTGGGGCTGGCACCTGGAAACCGGTGTCCATGCCCTCCGCCTCATCCTCTCCGGCGTCTTTGATGAGCTTCCTAATCTGCAGATCATCTTAGGCCACTGGGGCGAAATGGTGACGTTCTACTTGGAGCGTGTCAACGAAATGTCGAAAGTCGCCGGGCACTTGAAGCGCCCTATTGCCGACTACTTCCGTGCCAACTTTTACGTCACGGGAAGCGGCATTTTCCACACCCCGTACCTGACCCGCGCCGTCGAAGTCATGGGAATCGACCGCGTGATGCACTCCACCGACTATCCGTTTGAGTACGAAGCCGACGGCCTCGGCAAGTCGTTCATTATGCAAGCACCTTTGAGCTACGACGACAAAGCCAAAATCGCTCATGTCAATGCCGAAAAGCTGCTGAAGCTGAGCTAACCGCTCTCGGCCTCTAGCCCCGGAGGGACTTCACGCACTTTCAGCCCGGCACTTCCAGTGCCGGGTAGTTTCTCCGTTGACATCCACGCCCTCTAGGTGCTACTATTTAGCCATGACAGACTTCATTTTGCGCGGCGGCATAGTTTATGACGGTCTCGGCGGACCGGGCATCACGGCGGACATCGCCGTTACCGGCGACAGCATCACGGCAGTGGGGGACTTATCGCAGGAACAGGCCAGCCAAATTCTGGACATCACGGGCCTTGCCGCCGCACCGGGCTTCATTGACATCCACACGCACTCCGATTTTTCGCTGCTGATCAATCGCCCCATGCGAAGCTCCATCGCCCAGGGCGTGACCACGGAAGTTGTCGGCAACTGCGGCACGTCCATCGGCCTCGTTACGCTCAAAGACGTATTCACTCAGGAGCGCCGGTGGGCCGAGCGCGGGGGCACGGAGCTGAACTGGACCCGGCTGTCGGAGTATCTGGCACGGGTCGAAGACGGCGGCACCGCCTGCAATGTCGCGACCCTCGCCGGACACGGTACAATCCGCAAGTCTGTTCTCGGCTTTGACGACCGCCCGCCAGCCTCAGATGAGCTGACCGAAATGCAGCGCCTGCTGTCGGGTGCGCTGGATGACGGTGCCATCGGCTTGTCCACGGGGCTGGAGTACCTGCCCGGCGGCTACGCCCAGCACGACGAGATCGCCGCTCTCGCCGCCCTCGCCCGTGATGCCGGCGGCTTTTACGCCACCCATATTCGCAACGAAGGCGATACGCTGGTGGAGAGCATTCAGGAAGCTTTGAATGTCTCGGAGGCTACCGGCATCCCGCTTCAATTATCCCATCACAAATCCGAAGGCCGGGCCAACTGGGGCAAGCCGCAGATCACTCTCCCGATGATGGCTCAAGCCCGCGCGTCCGGGCTGGATGTTCTCACTGACCAGTACCCCTACACTGCGTTTATGACCGGCCTGTCCGTTATCCTGCTCCCGCGCTGGGTCAACGACGGCACCGCCGAAGACACGCTTGCGCTCCTGCGCGATCCCGAAGCGCGGACAAGAATGCTGGCCGAAATTAACGCTCAACCCTGGGACTGGGACACCGTCCAGATCGGCATCGCCCGCACCCGCCGGGACACCCAGGGCCTGACTCTGACCGAACTTGGCAAACACGTCGGCAAGTCGCCTGCCGAAGCCGCGATTGACCTGCTTTCCGACGAAGACGGCTTTGTCGCCGCCGTCCACTTCGCCATGTCCGAAACGGACGTCGAGTTCATCTTAAACGACCCCCATACCATGATCGGCTCCGACGGCGTTGCAAACGATCCCGCAAGCGACATGGCCCAGGACAAGACCCACCCACGCACTTACGGTACCTTCCCGCGCGTTTTTTCGCATTACGTCCGGGGCCGCGAAGTCCTCTCCATCGCCGAAGCCGTCCGCCGCATGACCAGCCTCCCCGCGCAGCGTTTGAAGCTCACCGACCGAGGCGTCATCAAAGTAGGCGCAAAAGCCGACATCACCGTCTTCAACCCACTCACCGTAGAAGACTGCGCCACTTTCGCCGACCCGCACCAGTTCCCCGCCGGCATCCATCATGTGCTTGTCAACGGACGCTTCGCCCAGCAAAATGGCGTCCAAACCGATGCGCTGTCGGGAAAGATTTTGCGGAGAGGCTAAAACAATCAAGCCCGACACTTCATGTGTCGGGCTTAATGTAAGTAAATAGGTTCTGGGCCTCGGCGACAGTATTCCGCTGGGACAGTATATACTTTTGGCGGTTCCTTAGTTGAGCCTTCCTCGGAAACACGCTGATCCTGCGGCTCACCATACCAAATCGCAATGTGATCTTCCGGTACATTGGTATCGCCAGCAATGCCTACCACGACTGCCAACAAGCCATTAAGAACGACGAGATCGCCTCTTCTCCATTCCATAGTGGGTTTTCCAAGAAAACCATGTCCTAAAGAACACGGCTATTGAGCGCGGACGCTGAGAACTACCGCTGCGCGGCACTGGGGAAAGATTTGCAGGGGCAAGGTTTGTCTTATCCTGGTTTGGACAAGAGGCGCAGAGAAATTAGGGGTAGGGGCAAGTCCCATACCCTACAAAACATCTTGCGAACTTGGCGGCGGCAGGCCGCGCTCATAGCTCAGGAGCTTTGTCTCCAAACGAGAAACAAGAAGTTCATGCTGTAGTTGAGCAATCTGCCGCGCATGTTCTGCATTATCTCGGTCACGCTGCCGCTCGAAAATCACGTCCTGCAACGAGTCAGACAATCTCTTGACTTCCGCTTGTAATGCTTTGATGTCAGCCTCGTGCCGGTCAGTCTTCGCCACAAGCGACATGACCAGCTTTGCGTACTTGTAAGTGTCTTGCCACCAAGGCATAATGGTATCAGCGCCTCAGCATTCGTTCGATAGAATCAAGGGTGGCTTTGATTTCCGCTTGAACACGGTCCATTTCCGGTCGCCGGGCATCCATGCGGGCAAGCGTCTTTTCTGCTTCTATGTACATCTCGTCCAGCTCTGCTCTCATGCGGGCGATTTCTTCCGGCGACGGCTCAACGTCCGGGTCGGCAGTTAGTGTACTTTCCATTAGGTTCACCTCTGGGGTAAGTATACCACGGGCTAGGGCTTTTCCAGCAGGGCGAGCTTCAGCACCTGGTCGGCGTGAGAGACCGGCTCAAAGGTCATTTCGGCTTTGATGTTTTCCGGCAGGTCTTCCAAATCTTTCTCGTTCTGCGACGGCAGCAAAATGGTTCGAATGCCGGCGCGGTGGGCGGCGAGGACTTTTTCTTTGAGGCCGCCAATCGGCAGGACCCGCCCGCGCAGGGTAATCTCGCCGGTCATGGCGATGTCTTTGCGGACCGGGCGACCCGTGAGCGCGGAGGCGAGAGCCGTGGCAAGCGTGATGCCCGCCGAAGGGCCGTCTTTCGGGACCGCGCCTGCCGGGACATGAACGTGTATCTCTAAATGCTCGTTGAAGTCAGGCGCGAGGCCCAGCATTTCGGCGCGGGAGCGGACATAGGACATCGCGGCTTGCGCGGACTCTTTCATCACGTCGCCAAGCTGCCCCGTCAAAATAAGCCGTCCGTCTTTGCCCTTCATCGGCGAGACTTCAATCGCGATCACGTCCCCGCCCGCTTCGGTGTAGACAAGGCCGGTGGCCGCGCCGATTTCGTCGAGTTCTTCCATGACGCCGTAGTGGTACTTGCGGGAGCCGAGCAGCTTGGTCAGCTCGGCATCGTCTACAATGACGGGTTCGGTATCGCCCTGCGCGACCCGGCGGGCCACTTTGCGGCAGACCGACGCCAGCTCGCGCTCGAAGTTCCGTACTCCGGCCTCGCGCGTGTGTTCACGGATGATCTTGCGGACCGTTTCCGTCGGAATGGAGATCAAGGCATCGGTCAAGCCGTGGTCCTTGATCTGCTTCGGGATCAAAAACGCTTCGGCGATCTGCACTTTTTCGTCTTCGGTGTAGCCGGAAAACGAAATCACTTCCATCCGGTCCCGCAGGGCCGGGGGGATGGGGTCCAGTAAGTTCGCCGTCGTCAGAAACATGACTTCCGACAAGTCAAACGGCGCTTCCAGATAGTGATCCGAAAACTCCGCGTTCTGGGCCGGGTCCAGCGCTTCTAAAAGCGCCGACGACGGATCGCCCCGAAAATCTGCCCCCATCTTGTCTATCTCGTCCAAGATGAACACCGGGTTGCGCGTCCCCGCCTGCTTCAAGCCCTGCAAAATCCGCCCCGGCATCGCCCCGATATAGGTCCGCCGGTGGCCACGTATCTCCGCCTCATCCCGCACGCCGCCAAGCGAGATCCGCACGAACTTCCGGCCTAAAGCCCGCGCAATGCTCTTGCCCAGACTCGTCTTGCCGACACCGGGCGGCCCGACAAAGCAGATGATCGGGCCTTTCAGCGTGCCTGCTAATTGACGCACCGCTAAGAACTCTAAAATGCGCTCTTTGACTTTCGCCAGCCCATAATGGTCTTCGTTTAGGATGTCCTCGGCAGCGCCCACGTCCAGCGTTTCTTCCGAGATGACCGACCAGGGCAGGGCCAGCAGCGTATCCAAGTACGAGCGAATAACCACGCCTTCGGGCATTCCGAACGGCATCTTTTCGAGCCGGTCAATCTCTTTAGACGCCCGCTCCGCCACTTCTTCCGGCAGCTTGGCGTCTACGGCCTTCGCCCGGTAGTCGTCTACTTCGCTCTGCCGCTCGTCGCGCTCTCCCAGCTCCTGCTGAATGGCTTTCATCTGCTCGCGCAGCAGAAACTCGCGCTGGGTCTCGCCCATCTCCTTTTCCACGCGGCTGCGAATGTTCTTCTGAATCTGCAAAATCTCGAACTCTTTGGTCAGCAGCAGGCTTAGTCTTTGCAGCCGTTCCAGCGGGTCGAGTATCTCCAAAAGCTCCTGCTTCGTCTCCACCCGCAGCGACGGCAGATGCCAGGCGACATGGTCGGCCAGGCTCCCCGGCTCTTCAATGTTTAGCAGCGTCACAACCACTTCCGGCGGGATGTTCTTGCCGGTATTCGCAATCTGCTCAAACTGGCCCATGACCGACCGCATCAAAGCTTCGGCTTCCAACGGTGCAATTGGGGCGGGCGGCAGCCGCTCGATCTTAACCCCAAAGTACGGCTCGGTCTGCATCCACTCCGTCACCCGCACCCGCTCTTTGCCTTCCAGCATCACTCGCACCGTGCCGTCGGGGACTTTGAGTATCTGGATAATCTCGGCGACAATTCCGATCTCATGTAGGTCTTCGGTTTCCGGGTCTTCAGTCGCTACCTGTTTTTGGGCCATCAGCAGGATATGCTCGCTTCCGGCCATCGCTTCGTCCAGGGCGCGGACTGACTTCTCGCGCCCGACAAACAGGGGAAAGATGATGCCGGGAAAATGGACATTGTCCCGGATCGGCAGCAGCGGCAATTCGTCGGGGAACGGCGCAGGCGGCGGCGTCTCTGCCGCCGTGCGCTTTGTCGGGGTTTTCTTCGCGCGGGGCGCGGTGGAAGGGGTACGGGCCATAAGTGATAGGATACCTTAGTCGGTCACAAAAAGACAGCGAGGGAGTAAACTCCTCTATGCCTGCGGCATGACTGCGTATCTGCTGAATAGGGTCGTCCTTCGGACGAGAGATGAGAACTACCCTGCGCTTTAGAGTTTTACTCCCTTGCGTTGAACGTTGCCAAGATACGTTCCGCACATTCTGCGGGCGAGGCCGCAGACGTATCTACTTCCAAATCGTAAGCGCCATGAACGTGAACCTGCGGAAACTGCCTCTCGGCAAGACCTATTGCTCGGTCGCCGCGTCGCTCCTCTCGCTCACGGAGCGTTTCGAGCGGGCAATGTACCCCAACTGAGAAAACGCGGTGGCCTTGCAGTTGTTCATAGCACTCTTGATGCCAAGCACTTTCGACAAAAACGTGATCAATTACCACAGGAAACTGAGTAGACAGAAGGGTCGGCAGGGAGCGGTGAAAAAGGGAGATGCCGGTGTTGTGACACTCCCACCACAGTTCGTCTTCTGTAATCGCGTCGAGATCGAACATATCTGTAAAGGCGTCCACAGAAGCATGAAGAAAGGGAAGCGAAGAAGTCTTCTGGATGGCCCTGACAATGCTGGTTTTTCCCGAACTGGAAGTCCCGTTAAGAATAATCGCCGGCATTTACGACGCCTTAAGTTCCGGCGTCGTGACCAGCAGCGGGGAGATGTGCTGGCGAACGGTGTCTGCGGTGATGACCACTTTCTGGATGTCACGGTCTGATGGGATTTCGTACATGATGTCCTGCATCACCTGCTCGATAATCGTCCGCAAGGCCCGCGCTCCGGTGGAGCGCTTGATCGCTTCCTCGGCGATGGCCTGCAAAGCGTCATCGGTGAACTTCAGCTCGACGCCGTCAAACTCGAAGAACTTGGCGTACTGCTTGGTCAAGGCGTTCTTCGGCTCGGTCAGGATGGAAACCAAAGCCTCGTGGTCTAAAGAACGCAGGGTCGTGACGACGGGCAAGCGGCCGATGAACTCCGGGATGAGGCCGTAGCGCAGCAGGTCTTCCGGCAGGACATGGGCCATCATATCCCCGGTGCGGCGGTCGCGCTTGGACGCGATGGAAGCGCGGAAGCCGAGCGACTTTTGGTTTAAGCGCCGCTCAATCGCGTCTTCGATGCCCTCGAATGCCCCGCCGCAGATGAACAGAATGTTGGTCGTGTCAATCTGGACGTATTCCTGCTGGGGGTGCTTGCGCCCGCCCTGCGGCGCGACATTGGCAATCGTGCCTTCAAGTATCTTCAAAAGCGCCTGCTGGACGCCTTCGCCGGACACGTCGCGGGTGATGCTGGGGCTTTCGGACTTGCGGGTGATTTTATCAATCTCGTCAATGTAGATGATGCCGCGCTGGGCGTTTTTCACCACCGTCTGGATGTTCTCGCCGTTGTCGGCGGCTTGCAGCAGCTTCAGCAGGATGTTTTCAACATCTTCGCCGACGTAGCCCGCTTCGGTCAGCGAGGTCGCGTCGGCGATTGCAAATGGCACGTTCAAAATCTTGGCGAGGGTCTGGGCAAGAAGCGTCTTGCCGCTGCCGGTTGGGCCAAGCAGCAGAATGTTGCTTTTTTGCAGCTCGACATCCGTAGACTGAGAGTTGATGCGTTTGAAGTGATTGTAGACGGCGACCGAAAGGGTCCGCTTCGCCTGCTCCTGGCCGACAACATATTGGGACAGAATGCGGTAGATTTCCTTCGGCTTCGGGACCGCCCCGATACTTGAAAAATCTTCCTCTTTCTGGGTCTCATCGCGGATCAGCTCTTTGCACAGATCCACGCATTCCAGGCAGACGCCGCCGTGCAGGCCCAAAATCAGCTTTTTGACCTGTTCCCGGCCCTTGCCGCAGAGCAGGCAGCGGCTGTCGTTGCGCTCGTTCCCAATTCTCGCCATGTGTGTCCTTTTCCGGCCCCAATCAAAAGGCACTCGATAATCAGGGCCGGGAATTGATTATCGGCTTAACATGTTGTCAATGATGCCGTACTCGACGCCTTCTTCGGCGGTCATCCAGTAGTCGCGGTCCATGTCCCGCGAGACCTGCGAGAACTCGCGGCCACTGTTGTCGGCGATAATGGAGGTCAGGCGCTCCACAAACGACATATGCAGGCGCATAGAGATTTCCATGTCCTTCGGCGTCCCCTGGTACGCGCCGCTGCCCTGGTGGATCATAATGCGCGAGTTCGGCAGCGCCGAGCGCTTGCCTTTCGTGCCGCCGGACAGCAGCACGGCGCCCATCGAAGCCGCCATGCCGACGCAGGTGGTCGCGATGTCGGGCTTGATGTGCTTCATTGTATCATAGATTGCAAGACCCGCCATGACGTCGCCGCCGGGGGAGTTGATATAGACTTCAATGTCTTTGTCCGGGTCTTCTTTTTCCAGAAACAAAAACTGGGCGACAATGATGTTCGCCATGGTCGGGTGGATTTGGTCGCCGATGAAGACAATTCTATCTTTCATCAGGCGCGACCACAAATCGTAAGCCCGCTCGCCGCGCGGGCTTTGCTCCACAACTGTCGGAATCCAGGTCATTCGGTACCACCTTCTACGGTCACAGCAGCCGCAGGCTCTTCGCCTGCCATTTCAATCGTATCGGCGGCGTCGTCCGCCGCTTCGTCTACCGCGTCTGCCTGGATTCCGGTGCTGTCGGCGCTCACGACCTTCTCTTCCATTATGGCCGATCCCCGCAGGAAATTCAGGACTTTTTTCGCCTGCGCCCGGTTCCGCAGCGCGTCCATGCCGTTGTTTGTTTCCAGCATCGCCCGCACCGCCGCCGGGGACGTGCGCTCGTCCGACGCCCGCTCGGCAATCGCGGCTTCGACATCGGAATCCACCAGCATCAGGCTCTCGGCGTCGGCGACTTTGCCGAGAAGCAGGCCGATCTCAATGCGCTTTTTCGCGCCTGCGGTGAACTCAGCCACAAGCTGCTCGCGCGTCTTGCCGGCCTGCTGCAAGTAGTCGTCAATCTCGACCTGCTGCTGCTCCAGGCGGCCCAGCAAGGCACGCACTTCGTCGTCCACTTCGGCTTCGACCAGCACCGGCGGGTACTTGATGGTGGACCCCGCGATGATCTGGTCAATCAGCTTGGAATCCGCCTCGCTTTCGCTGTTCGCGACTAGAGACTTTTCCATGTCCGTTTTTAGCTCGGTGCGGAACTCTTCCAGCGTCTGATAACGGCCATTGGACAGCTTCTGCGCCAGGTCGTCGTTCAGTTCGGGAATCTGCTTTTCGTGGATTTCGTTGATCTTAACCGTGAACTCGGCTTCCTCGCCCGCAAGCTCGGCATCCGGGTAAGTGTCGGGATACGTCAGCGGGAACGTCTTTTCCTCGCCTTTGGTCATCCCGACAAGCTGCTCATCGAAGCCCGGAATGTTGTCTGCGCCGATTTCAATCATTGTCGGACGTGTTTCGGCGGCTTCGGGCCGGCTGTCTACCAGCGCCGACAGCTCGGCGACTACCAGGTCGCCCATCTGGGCAGGACGCTCGACCACCGGGTACTCGGCGGCCCGCTCGCGCATCCGCTGCATCTGCGTCTCGACATTCTCGTCGGACAATTCGTACTTGTTTTTCTCGACGGTCAGCCCTGTATACGGCCCTAATTCGACTTCCGGGCGCAGGGGAACAATGGCTTTGAAGATAAACGGCTTCTCGGCGAACTCTAATTGCAGCAGCTCCAGCTTCGGCTGGGCGAACGGCTCGACGGCTTCCTGCTCAATCGCGGCCGCATACGCCGGCTCGACCAGAAGCTCCGCCGCTCGCTGGCGGACATCGGTTTCGGGGACGCGCTGCTTAACGAAGCTAAGCGGCGCTTTCCCTTTGCGGAAGCCGGGAACGGACACATATTTTGAGTATTCGCGGTAGGCTTTGTCTACGGCTTGGACAACCTTGTCCGGTTCCACTTCAATCGTGAGGGCGACTTGACAGGGGTCAAGCGGCTCTTTGGTCACCTGCATAATGGGGTGCTGCTCCTGTGTGCTATTGGTACGTTTTGTCTCTGTGCGTTTTCGCAACGTTGGTTTGAGGCGTGTTCGGGGAAAACGTGTACTTTGATGCGTGTGAGTGTACCCCGCCGCGCCAGGGAATGTCAACGAAATATCAGCCTTACCCTTGACGGGTCGCTCCTGATTGGGCTATCATTGCAGGTGTTAAAGCGCAGCCGATAAACGACGGCGTGATCCCTTTCTTCATTCACGCTCTCGCCGCTCATCTCTTAGAAGGTCCTTCTTTATGTCTCTGCTCAACAAGACACCGTTCCTATCAAAAACGGCTCACATATTTTCACTTCTTGCCCCGGTCGCCGCACTTTCGGTGCTGGCCGGACTAACGACAGGCCACGCGCCAAAACCTATTCCGGCCCGTGCTGAGACCCCCGCAGTAACCGCAGCCCAGCACAAAGCGACGGTCTATGTCTTTCTCTCGACGCAGTGCATGGTCTCGAAAGTCTACGCGCCCCGCCTGAACACGCTGGCGCGGGACTACGGCAAGCGGGGCGTCGCCCTCATCGGCGTCTTTTCTAATATCCAGGAAGACCAAGCCGAAGTCGCGGCGTTCGCCAAAAGCCATGCGTTCGCGTTCCCGGCAATCCGTGACGCCGATGCGTCGCTGGCCGCCAAATACGGTGCGACGATGACCCCGCAGGCATTTGTAGTCAATCAAGCGGGCCAAGTTGTTTATTCAGGCCGCATTGACGACAACGCGGATACGACCCAGGTGCATCACCGTGACTTGGCCGCCGCGCTCGACGCCGTGCTGGCGGGTCGCCCCGTTCTGCACCCAAAGCTTGCCGCGTTCGGCTGCATTCTGCGCCGCCCGGCGGCGTCCATCGCCTCGACGCAGATCACTTATGCTCGTGATGTCGCCCCGATTTTGGCCCGAAGCTGCGAGACCTGCCACCGGGCTGGGCAGATCGGGCCGATGCCGCTGACCAATTACACGCAGGCGGCGGCGTGGCGCGGGGACATCAAGACCTGGACTTCGGACCGGCAGATGCCGCCCTGGAAGGCCGACCCGAACTGCGGCGATTTCCAAGATTCACGGCGTTTGTCCGATCACGACGTTGAGACGCTCGCGAGATGGGCCGACGCCGGGGCGCCCGAAGGCAATCCCGCCGATCTGCCCGCACCGCCGCACTTCCATGACGGCTGGCCACTCGGTCAGCCCGATCTGGTGCTTCAGCCGAGCCGCCCGTACCACTTGGAAGCCGACGGATCCGATGTGTACCGCTGCTACGTCATCCCAACCGACTTCACCCACGACCGCTATGTTTCCGCTGTCGACGTTCAGCCCGGCAACCGCGCCGTCGTCCACCATGTCATCGCGTTTATCGACGGCTCCGGCGCGTCGGCGAACTTAGACAACCACGAAAAAGAACCCGGCTACACGTCGTTCGGCGGCGTCGGCTTTACGCCCACGGGGTCGCTCGGCGGTTGGGCGCCCGGCATGACCGCCCACGCCCTGCCGGACGGCGTCGCGACTGCCGTTCCCGCTGGGGCGCGGATTGTGCTTCAAGTGCATTACCATAAAGACGGCAAGCCGGAGACCGACTTCTCACGCATCGGCCTGTACTTCGCCAAGTCTGAAGTCCAGAAGACCCTGCACATCATCCCGGTCATCCACGGCCTTGACATCCCGGCGGGCGACAGCCACTACACGGTCTCGACCCTCGGCGTCCCGTCTCCGGTAGACTTCCACCTGCTCGCCGTCACGCCCCACATGCACCTGTTAGGCCGCAAGATGGCGCTGACCGCGATTCTGCCGACCGGCGCGAAAGTCCCGCTCATCTCCGTCTCGGACTGGGACTTCAACTGGCAGGCGACCTACTTCTACAAGAAGCCGATTGCCTTCCCCAAAGGCACCCGCGTCCTGATGACCGCCACCTACGACAACTCGGTCCACAACCCACGCAACCCGAACTCGCCGCCCAAAACCACGACTTGGGGCGAGCAGACCACCGACGAAATGTGCATCGCCTTCCTGCACTACACGCTCGACCGCGAACACCTCGCCGTGCGTGATAACCCGGCCCCGTCGAAGGTTGCGAACAAATAGCCTCCATGGCTTGTAGGGGCGCCGCTTGCTGCGCCCTCTCGTTTTAACAAAATTAGGCTGATTATGAAGCAGCAACCGCCCAAAATACAAAAAGAGGTGCCAAGTGAAGATTTGAGTTTCATTTGGGCTAAACTGGCGACTCAAGAAAAAACGCTTCAACTAGCGATGGGGACCGAATTGTTCTCAGGATTGCTACTTCTGGGTCTATTTCCCCATCCTGCTTCTATTTATGTTTTTTCTTTTGTTGGACTGTCTTTTGTAATTAACACGACTTCTGGATGGCCGTTGAGCCATTTTCGCTGTCCGCGCTGTTCCTTAGAGTTTTTCCGCCGTCCCTGGCGATGCGATTACGGAACTGATCGCTGCCTGAACTGTGGGTTGCGAAAAGGGGCCAATAATACTTCCGATGCTGGCGAGAAACCTAGCTCTTTCTGATAAGCCGCCACACCGGCCCACGCCCGCTTTGCCATGCGAACGTCCGCACATACGGCGATAGCAGCGTTTTGAGGTCATCGTCAGTCAGATGGTGCTTCGCCGCAAGCGCGGCCAGCGTCTTCTCGTTGTGGCTTGGGATGACTTCATCAAGCGCATACACCGCATGGCCCGATACCAGGGCCGTCGCGATATCCTGCTGTGCCTGCCCCAGCGCGGCGGCTTTGTCGTCGCGTTTCTTTGTCAGTAATCCGTGCAGCGAGATTACGTCCCGGTCGGCGAAGTAGGGCAGGGCGACCTCGCACGGCCCGCCGTTCCCCGCGCCCGCCACCAGCACCACGTCGCCGCTTTGCGTGTGCGCCCGGACATCGGCGGCGATCCGCCGGAACGGGTCTGATTGGGGCGCAAGATGCGACAGAATGCTCGCTTGCAGGTTTAGCAGGGCATACACAGCAATCCAGCCGCCCAGCAGCCAGTTCACCAAGACGCCCCCGCGACGCCCCCGATAATGCGCCAGCGTCAGCGCGAGCAACGTGCCTGCGGGGATGAGTACGGGAACCCAGAAGACGAAGTAGCCGGGCGACCAAACCGTGAAGAACGCGGCGTAGACTCCTATCCAAAGGACCAGCACAAGCGCCAAGTTGCGGCTCGGCGACCGCCAGAGCTGCGGCAGCGACATCAAAATGACTGACCCGGAGGCAAGCCAGCCTGTCAGCGAGATCCAGTACAAGCCCAGCGTGAGCGCACCCGCCCGACTGCCCGGCTCGGCAAACCCGGCATGGCGGAACGCATACCCGTCACTGACAAGGTTGTGCAGGATGCGAAAGTCCCACCACCAGCCAAGCTCCGTGTATTCGGCGCTCCACGCATGAAACGCTGAGAGAGAATAAAGATGCAGCACGAACACGCCGACGATGAGGTAGGGCAGGGCGGCTGTTAAGGCCCAGGCAGCAAGATAAATGAAAGTCATCTGACGCCGCTGTTTCCATTCGCCCGGCGACAGCATAACGCCGACCAGCCCAACCACGACAAACAGCCCGGCGCTCTCGTGGAACAGCACGGCTCCGCCTGCCAGCGTCCCAGTCAGTGCGGCGAGGGACGCGCGAGGCGCGGCCATGACCCGCGTTAGAACCGAAAATGCCGCCAACATCAGAAAGATGCTCGGCATATTCACCCGCCCGTCGGTCGCGCAAATCCAGTAGCCGAACGACAGCGCCAGCCCGAGGGAAAAGAGCAGCGGCAGCCCGCGCGACCGCTGAAGCAGACGCCGGAGGGTGAAATAGTAGACGACGATGCCTGATGCCCCCAGCACGGCGTTCAGGCTTTGCAGGACAGCCAGCGAGCCGCCCCGATAGCCGAAAAGACGTACCGATTTCCAGAGGACATAACCGAGGGCGTTGAACAGTAAATGATGGGGATGAAACAGCCAGTGCAGATCGTGAGTGCGCGAGTACAAATGCGCGATCTGATTGGCATACGAGACCGCGTCGAATGTGTTGGCGGACGTGCGCGTGTTCCAGTAGAGGAGCAGAGTGCCGAGAAACAGCAGCGCGGCGGGAGGCCAGGGGAACGTCTGTGCTGAACGAAAGTGAGTCCCAGGCTGGGCTTGGTCTGCCGGTTCCGACGGGTCAATCGCCATTGCTGACTTGTCCCTTACAGCGCATGAACCACCAGCGATGCAGGATAGGCCGATCCGTTCAGTAGCAGCGTCCGCACTCGCACCGTCCGCGCCTCGCCCGGCTGAAGCCGCACCCGTAGGACTTCTTCTTCCGTCGGTGGCGGCATCGGCGGGAATTGGAGCAAAGGCTGCCTGTCTACCTCAAACACCCCTGCCGCAAGGCCGGCTTCCGGCGCAAAAACCACTGCGACTGTCCGAGCGGTAGGCGTCGGATTCGTAAGATGCAGGATGACGAAGTACGACACGCCGTAGTTGCCCCACAGCGTCTGGGTTCCAGCAGCGTTGCGAAGCGATTCTGCGTTGCCGAGCCGCAGATGCGCCCACTGCCCGCCGACCGCATACGAAGCGTTTAAAGAAACGCGCGGCGCCCCGAAGACATACGGCGACGTGTCCGCAACTGCCCCGGACGCCAGCCGGGCAGCCGGAGCCGATACCAGCCGGGCAGCCGGCCCGTCTGTCCCTTCCACCGCCTGCGCGAGCGAAAGCGGCGACGATGCCAGTGTTTCCCGGTCGTCGTCCGCCGCTACCGACACCGACAGCGATCCGGCGGTTCCGCCGATTTGCTGCACTTCCAAAATGCCGCTGACGGTCAGCCTCGGCGCGAATGCCTGCACCACCAGCGACACGCGGGCATGAGGCGGCACGTTCAGCACCAGCCCGGTCCCGCTGTCCAGCGCGTTTAGAAACGCGACGCCTGCCTTCTGCCCAATTGCCACCGTGTCTACTTCCGGCTTGGCAACGCCTTCCATGAGATAAACCGCGCCGGTGTTGTCTCCGGCATTGACCACGTCCGCATGAAAGACAAGCGGCCTGCCGCTGCTGTTCTGGTGGTGGTAGTCCAGCCGAATCGGACGCCCCGGCGACAGCGGCGCCGTGAACAGCTTTTCGCTTTCGCGAACTTGTTCCGGGTTGTTGGAGTAATATAAAGCAGTGGCTGGAACGCTCGGCAGCGGCTGATTAATGATCGTAATCAGCGGCGCAGCCACCACGGGCAGCAAATCCGCCCCGGCGACCCGCACCTGTACGCGGCGCGAGAGCGATGCGCCGGGCCGCAAAATCCCCGTCGTCCGGGGCGTTTGGAGCAGCCGCACCTGCGCCCCCGGCGTCGCGTTTAGAGCAAGCTTCAGGCCGAGATAAAGCGCGTTCTGAACTAGACTTGCCGGAGCGTCAGGCTTCCCCGTCACCCGCACCGTAATTTCCGGCTGCACAAACGCCGCGTACTTCCGCACCGCAATATCAATGGGCAGAACCGCGTCGCCGGAGTGGACCGTAATCTGCGCTGCTCCCGCGCCGATGCCGCGCACGACCAGCCGCCGCTTCGGTCCGTCATAGCTTACCGCAACAATGCGCGAATCCCCGCCAGACACCGAAACATCCGAAGACTGCGCTGCGCCGCCGACCAGCAGCGTTTTGGCGCTGCCAAACGGCAGCACAAACTGCCGGGCTGAGACTGCCAGCGCCGGCTCGGCCAAGCCGCGCTTGAGACTTGCCGCCCAGCTTTGCGCGAGGTGCCGCGCCGACTGCCGCTGCGCCGCCGCTTCCTCGGCAGTCGCCGTCAGTAGCGGCTGGCCCAGCCCTGTCACCGCCCAGACGCCGCGCCCGCGCGACGCCGCTGCGATCTGCCCGGCATTCAGCCCCGAAGCCACCAGGTCCGTCAGGCGCAGCTTCGCATTTGTAGCCCGCTGCGCCGGGTTCAGACCGCCTGCGCTCGTATGGAGCGTCGCGACCGGCTGATCGTTGACGGTTACTGCGCCGATGACTCCATGCGGCCCGGCAAAAGACTTTGCGCCGACACGCGGCAGAAATGGCGCCGCGTTCGTCGTTCCCGCAAAAGAAATCAAGCAAAGCGTGGCAAACCACAGCGTGGCAAATAAGCGTACAAAAAACAAAAAGCGCTCTCCTCTAAACCCCAAGATTATAGGCGTTTTTCGGCGGCAAAGTCAAGTAAAAATCGCCCCGACGTGTGGTATGATAACAGCGATGTACCCAGACAACACTCCAGATGCCGCCGAGATACCCGCTGAACCCATGCTCGCCCACCGCCGCAAGCGGCTGGAAGAGCCGCCCCGCACCGCCATCATCGGCGGCGGGCCACTGGGCCTTGAGGCTGCTCTCTACGCCAAAAAGCTCGGCCACACCGTTTTTTTGTTTGAGCGCGAGCCGGAGATTGCCCCCGATGTCCGCGCCTGGGGCCACGTCACCATGTTCACCGACTGGCAGTCAAGCCGCAGCGCGCTCGGCGAACTGGTCCTGCGCGAAGACGCTGCCGCAAAAGACCGCCCTTTCGGCAATCTGCCTGCCCCCAGCCTGCACCTAACCGGGGAGCGTTTCCTGGACCGCTACTTGAAGCCTCTCGCCACCACCCTCGGCACGTCGGTTCACCTGGAAACCCGCGTCGCCGCCGCTGGGCGCTCGTTTCTATTTGCGGGCGATCACGCCGACGCTCCCGAAAACCGCACCAATCGCCGCTTCCGCATCCTGACCCGAACGCCGCTTGACGAGCGCGTCTTCACCGCCGACTATCTTCTCGACGCCACCGGCATTACTCATGCGCCCCGCTGGGCCGGCGCGGGCGGCCTGCCCGCGATGGGTGAGATGGGCGGCTTCCGCCAGCTATTCCACCAAGTTCCGGACGTAACGGGCCGCGACCGCATCCACTTTCTCGGCAAGCGGGTCCTGCTCATCGGCGACGGCACTTCCGCCGCCACCACCGCCGTCGCCCTCGCCGAAGTCCATGCCTTGAACCCAGAAACGTCCGTCCTCTGGGTCAATCCCACCCGCTCGGCGCTTCCCTTGCAGATTATCCCGAACGACCCGCTTCGGCTCCGGGACACCCTGCTCAAAAAGGCCAATCTGCTCGTTGAAACCAAAGCGCCTGGCTTCGAATACAGCCCCGTCACCCAGATTGAAGCCTTGCAGTATTCCATCGCCCACGCCCGCTTCAACGTCACGCTCCAGGTCAACCATGAAACTCGCCGCCTCCCGGTAGACACCGTTGTCTCAAACGTCGGCTACCGCCGGGACGCGCAGACGTGGGAACGCGCCCTGCACCCCCAGGAGATCGGCCTCTACACCGTCGGCGAAAAGACCTCCCCCCCCGGCGACTTCCTTTTAGAAGCAGGCCGCACCCAAATCCGCGACATCTTCCGTGAGATCACCGCCCAGCCCGACCTCGACCTCTACGCCGACGCCGAGCAAAAGCTCGCCGCCCTCTCAGAAACGGTTGAAGTGGGATAAGTAGCTGCCGCGCGGCACCTCATTTGCGCCAACTTCGTGACGGCTCCCACGCGGCGTTATCCATAGTCGGAGCTGCTTGAACTGGATAGTCAGCTCTTGGTAAATAGTAATCCAGGATGAAACGCGATGCCTCTTCTGTCGCCGGCTATGACGCTCCTTCCAGATTTGCCGTCGCAGTGCTTGCCTTGATCTTGCCGGGTTACACAAGAATAAAATCCGATGCACGAGAAACTCGCCTCCTCGGTCTACTTCATCGTGCATTGCTTCGTTAGGGTAGGGACCCTGGGTTCCGTCCAACCGAACGACCGATAACCTCCGTAGGGCATGGGTCAGCTCTGGGACAAAATCCACCTGCTGATATTCCAGTTCGAGATCAAAGTACCCTACCTGCAAATCACCGCATCGCAGCACAAGCCGCAAGGATGCTTGCTTCGGGTCTGTGATAGCCTCCCAAAGCAAGCCGTCGTGGATATTAATGCTTGTCGCCAGTGTTTGCACTGCCGGCGGCAGGTCGGGAAGCAGACCAGCCAGATGGCGCTGATAGGCCCCCAAAACCCGATCAGAGGCTTCGTCGTCTAAATCGCCTGTGTGCCAGGCAGGTATAAATATTTCATTGACTTGAACTCTCGTCCTTTGCATTCTTACCCGCGCAGGTTAGGCAGCGGGGGCCAGACGCCGGGCTGCTCTCTCCCATAGTCCAGGACGGTGATGCCCTGGCCCTGTAAGAACACGCGGAACTTTCCTTCCAGCCATGCCTCATCGTGAAAGGGAGGTCGACCGCTTGGGGCGAACGTTGCTACCGCCGTCGTCAGTTCCTCGTACTCGCTGTCCTGCCCGAACGAGGTGATTAAAAGTATCTGTATCCGCTGAACCTGAACACGGGTTGCATCTGCTCCGCTACAAAAGTCAATCAACAAGTCATTCAGCCGCTGACGCTCCGGGTTCTTACGCTTGCCGTGCCTGACGTGAATGAGTCGCGCGATCCCGCCGGTGCCTTCGGCGATGACGAGAGCGAGCAGGGCGAAGCACCCACTCAACACTTCTAACCCTGCTTGCTCCGCTCCCAAATAGCCTGCTCCTTAGATGATGTATAGACAGTCCCCCAATTCTGGAGAGCCGGAACAAGACAGTGAAAAACCGTTGCCCTTGACTGCCCCATTCCTCCTGTATAGTTCCCCGGAATTGGGGTGGGAGCCTCTCTACCGCCGCGCTCCCCCCGGCGTCCGCTGGCCGTCCTGGTGCTGGTGGCTGGTGCGGGCAGCTTTGGCGCGGGCGGCGCGGGCCTCGGTTTTGGCGTGCTTACCCTGGACCGCTTCTTCCGGGCAGTAGACATGGCAGCTCATGTGCTTCATCACGACGGCGGCGATGTCCGGGCTGGAGTTTGTCGCCGAGGCAAGATGCACTAAAAAGTCGGCGGGGTCGGCGGTGTTTGCGGCGAACATGCCGTAGTGCATCGGGATCACTTCACGCGGGGCGATCTGGGCGGTTAAGAGCGCGGCCTGGGCGGCGTCCATGTTGCCCCAGCGGCCGTTGATCGGGACCAGCAGGACTTCGGGACCGTATTCTTCCACGGCGGGCGCCAGCGCGTCGTTGTACTCGGTGTCGCCGGTGTGATACACGGAAACCGTGTCGGTCGCGCTGCCGTCGTTCCCGAACTCAAACACGAAGCCGACGGAGTCTTCCGTGTGCTGGGCGGCGACGACATGGACGGCGAAATGGGGGAACTCTAGGCTCTGGCCCGGCATAGCGGCCGTGATCCGGCTTGCCGGGACGCCGAGCTTGGTCAAATGGCGGCAGGCTGACGGCGGGCACATCACCGGGGCGTCGGGGTTCACCTGGGCAATGGCCGGGGCGGTCAGCGGGTCGGTGTGGTCTATGTGATCGTGGGTCAGGAATAGGTAGTCCAAGCGGACATCTTTCGGGCGCATGGGAATGTCCACGAGGCGGGCCGCGCCACCGTCGCCGTTTGCGCTGTCCGAGAAGTAGGGATCTACCAGCAGAACATCGCCGCTGTGCGCCTTCAACGCAAACCCGCTCTGGCCGAGCCACTGGATCGCTACCCGTCCCGCTTCGACTTTTGATTTGATTAAACGCTCCATCAGTGAGTACCTCCAACTTTGACTTGGTAGTCCTATTGGCGGTTTTGCTCCTAAAGTCCTGCTTGACCCATCACCTTTACAGTTGGGCGTCTTTGTGCTACAATAGGGGCGTGGCTCCGCCCGGTATGACGCAGACAGGAACGGCATTACAGACGGCGGACGTGCGCTCGGCGGCGGGACTTGCTGCGCTCCAAACCGAATGGCAAACGCTGGCGGCGGCTTGCACGGCGGCGACGGTTTTTCAGACCTGGGAATGGAATGCGGCCTGGTGGGAGCATTTCGGACGGGGAGGGCGACGACTGCGGCTGGTGACGTTTCGGGATGCCGACGGGATTCTCGTCGGTCTGGCCCCGCTGATGACATCGTTCTGGTACGCGACTCCGCTCCGCCGCCTGTCTTTCCTCGGAACCGGCACCTCCGATTATTTAGATGTTCTTGCCGCGCCCGGCTGGGAACACCAAGTTGCCGAAAGCCTGTATACTTATCTGGAAGCGACCGGCGGGTGGCAGATTGCCGACTTCCAGCAGCTTCGCGTTGGAGGCGTCCTGCGCGGGCATCTCCCGCCTTCAGAAAACCGTCTAACTGTGCTGGACGCACCTGGCGAAGCCTGCCCGTTTCTGCCGCTGCCGCCCGACTGGGACACGCTTTTGCGCGGCCTCGGCAAAAAGACCCGTGCCAATGTCGGCTACTATGACCGGGCGCTGGCAAAAGTCTACGCGGTCGAGATCGGCCCCGTCACCGACGAAGCCGAACTTGACAGCGAGTTGACCTGCCTGTTCGCACTGCACGCCCGCCGCTGGAACCAGCGCTGGCTGCCGGGTGTTTTTTCTCGGAAGTCGGTGCAGGCGTTCCACCGGGACGTCGCCCGGCGGCTTCTGCGCCGAGGCTGGCTCAGGCTGTTCGCCCTGCGGCTCGACGGCGAAACGCAGGCGTCGCTCTACTGCTTCGGCTATGGGGACCGCATTTGCTACTACCAGGGCGGCTTCGAGCCGACCCTGGCCCGGCTTAGCCTGGGAACCGTGCTGACCGCGCGGGCGATGCAGACCGCGGTTGCTGAAGGGCGCGAAGTTTTTGACTTCTTGCGCGGCGACGAGCCGTACAAGGCCAAATGGACCAACCATTCGCACTGCAACCTGCGGCGTATTGTTACCCGCTCCGGCAGTTTCGCCGGACTGGCCCGGCGGGTGCAGGTCGTGGAAGACACGGTTGAGCGGCGCGGCAAAGCGTGGATGCGGAGGAAACTGTGATAAGGCGTTTTCTCACGCGCATTCTCCTTGTTGTTCTCATCGCCGCCTGCGCCTATAATTGGACAGAAACCCAGCGGCTGCAAGCGCAAGTGGCGGCGCTGGAAGCGCAGCCGAAACAAGCGGCAGTCATCACCCGCGCTCCTGTCGCGCATTCTCATCTTTATTCTCTGCAAGGGCAATGGGAGCGCTTGCAGCATCAGGCCGGTAGGTTCCGGTCAACCAGCAGGAAAGTGTTGTCTTATGTCAAACTTTGATCTTATTCGCCATCTGAAACTCACTTTTGCCGCCGGGACAGCTATCGGTCTTGCGGCAGTCAGCGCCGGCTGTCAGAGCGGCCAAATCCATAACAATGTGATGAACACCGAGCAGGAAAATGCTTTGGGCCGCGAATATGCTTCCGAGATCGATTCGGAGGCAAAGTTCGTGATGGACGGCAAGACCAACCGCCGTGTTCTGGATGTCTCCGCGCCGATCTTTGCTCAGGCTCAAAAAGAAGCGCCGGATGTTTCGTTCCGCATCCGCGTCATTGACAGCCCGGAAGTCAATGCGTTCTCCATTCCCGGCGGCTATGTTTATATCTATCAAGGACTGCTGAACAAAATCGGTCCTGACGATGACGCGCTGGCGTGCATTATCGGCCACGAGTCCGCCCATGTTGTCCGCCGCCACGTCGTCAAGTCTATTTCGGACTCTGAAAACAAAGGCTTTTTGGTGGACCTTGCGACGCTTTTGAGCCGCAGCAATGCCGTCGGCAATCTCGGCGGGGCGTTGTTTGAGCTGGATCAGCTCCACTACAGCCGCGCTGCCGAGTTTGAGGCAGACCGCTGGGGCGAGCGCTTTGCTTACAACGCCGGGTATGATCCGACCGGCATGGTCCGCACCTTCCAGACGTTCGAAAAGATGGAAGACGGCAGCAACAGCGAGCCGAGCTACGCTGAGGACCACCCAATTAACCAAAACCGCATCCTGCGCGTCGAAGAGCAGCTTCGCGAGCTGCGGGCCGACCACGGCACCTACGTCTCGGAAGCGTATGACCCGAACGGCGACAAGATCGCCGCAAAAGAGCATGATCTCGACTATCACCTGCTGGTGCTGTCTACGAATATTCCGGCCCCGCTGCCGACGGCAAAAACAGCACCGAATGTGACCGAACATCATCACCGGGGCGGAGATCAATCGGACGCACCTCCACAAAGTCCGGCCCCGCCCAGCACAGTCCCGGCGAGTGTACCTCCGACCACTGCGCCGTCAACCACTACGCCATCGGGCAGCGCACCGGCAAGTGCAGCGCAGGGAACTGTTCAGTGAGCCGGTCTTCCGCTACTAATTTCGCCGGTCGTCCCCAGCCGCAGAGCCGGTCCTTGGAAACGAAGCCGCTGACAAGAATCGCAGCAATTATTCCGGCCTACAACGAAGAACATCGGATTGCCGCCGTCCTGAACGCCGTCCTTGCTGCCGGGATTGTCAGCGCCGTCGTAGTCGTCAACGACGGCTCGACCGACGGCACTGCCGCCGCTGCGTCCGCCATATCAGGCGTCGAAGTCGTGACACTGCCGAAGAACCAGGGCAAAGGCGGCGCGATGCGGGCGGGGGCGATGTACGCCGATGCCGATGTTCTCTTGTTCTTCGACGCCGATCTAGTCGGCCTCACCCCTCGCCATGTCCGGGACCTGCTGGCGCCGGTCTGCGCCGGCGACGCCGCTATGACCATGGGCATCTTTCGCGGCGGGCGGCTCTGGACCGACATGGCCCAGTTCTTCGCCCCCGCCATTACCGGCCAGCGGGCGATCCGCCGCGAGGTGTTCCTGCAAATCCCCAACCTTGAATCCGTCGGCTACGGCATCGAGCTTGCCATCAACGACTACGTCCACAAGCGAGGCTTAGTGCGGCGCGATGTCACCTTACGCGGTGTCACCCATCCAATGAAAGAAGAAAAGCTCGGCTGGGCCAAAGGGGCCGCATCCCGGATGCAAATGTACCGCCAGATGCTTAAGTTCCACCTGTCAGCCCGAAAAGGCGCATCAAAAGCAAAGAAGCCGAAGAACAATTAGTCGTTCTTCGGCTTCCTTGCTTTTGAGTTACCGGCTGAAATCAAGCGCCGGGGTCCACTTGTAGTTGCTCCTAAATGGCGGGTCTTTGCGGACCGTTCCATTTGGCTGGTACACGACCCGGTAGAAGCTTGCCGTGTAGTGCCGCTCGCTGAGGCGCTGGTAATGGTCTACGAGCCTCACTTTCAGGCCCGGCACGCCCCGCCCGAACAGTGACACAACCGCGTGGCTGCGGTTCGTTTTGTACGACACATAAATCGGTGCCCCGGTGTTGTTCTGGAACTTGAAGTCTTTCTGGCCAAAGTAGACCGTCGCGTCCCGGCCCGGATCGGCATAGGGGATCGTGCGGACATGCTGCTCGCGCTCGACAATCTTCAGATCCGCCAGCATCGCAGCGTTGAACAGCGTTGTCGCCACCTGGCACATACCGCCGCCCTGCTGCACTTCCATTTTGCCGTCTACAAAGACATGGCCTGTGCCGAAGCCCCGTGCCGCCGTCCGCTCCCCGACCACGTCGTTGACTGAGAACACGCCGCCGGGTGGAACCACCGTGCCGTTAATGATCTTGATTGCCAGCCGCACAGTCTGGGTTCGGCCTTCATCGCCGGGGTTGAAGCGGGTTACGAAGTAGCCGATGCGAGCATTGACACCCTTCAGGTCGGATGCGGAAGGGCTGCCTTTTTTAGTTTTAACCGGCAGGATAATATGCACCGCGCCGGGATTGGCTTCAACCGCCTTCTGGATCTGATCCACGGCAGCAGTAACGTCCAACACCGCACCGTCGTAACCGGGAATGACGCGAGCCGGGACTTGACCCGTGCCCTCATCATCGCCGCCGACATTACCGACGACGACTTTCGCATCTTTCGGAGTGCGGCGCACATACGGCGCGATACCGGCCAGATAGCTCCGCAATACGGCGCGATCTACGGTAAACTTAAAGCCGCCGTAGGCGCTTGTATCTGAGCCGCCTGCGGCGTAGCGGACTCCAAGCTGCTTGCGGGTTGGATGCCAGATTTGGCGTCCGTCGCCGAGCCGCATCCGTACATTAAGGCGACCGCTTGCCGCCGGAGCCGGAGCGTCGGCGGTCTGCGCGAACACGGCGGAAGAAGTGACACAAGCACAAAGGCTGAGGGAAAGACTAAGAGAAAACAGGCATCGGGTCTGGCGATGCATAAACGGGGTTTCCTTTCGTGCCTCGTTTTGAGAAGAGGCACTGGCGAGTCGGGAGTATCTGCCGTTATTCTACCCGATGGCAGGCGGAAAAAGATGATTTTCAAGACGGCAGGAGCAGTCAAACATGAAGAAAGTTGAAGCGATTATCCGTCCCCTGCGGCTGGAAGCAGTCAAAACCGCGCTGGCGGAGGCCGGCATCAGCGGCCTGACCCTCAGCGATGTTCGCGGCTGCGGACGAGCCGGCGGCCAGCGCCCGGATTTCTTTCGCGGCGAAGCCTACGTTCTACGCCTGCCGCCGAAGGTGAAGCTGGAGATAACCGTGCGCGATGCGGATGTAGATGAAGTCATCTCCATTATTTTAGAGCAGGCCCGCACCGGCGAAGAAGGCGACGGGAAAATCTTCGTCCTGCCGATGTCCGAAGCGCGGCGAATCCGCACGGGCGAAGAAGGTGACGGGGCGCTGTGAACCCACCCCGCTCGTTCCTCGCGACCCTCCCGAAACGGGAAGGTACAGAGTTTTGGAAATGACGTAGGGACGCTGCTTGCTGCTCCTTCCGGCTTCCTGTCATGCTCTTCACCTTCCCGCTTCGGGAGGGTCATTGAATACGCAGAAGTCGGCAGGAACGTTGCGAGGTCTCAGCGGAGGATTTGTTCCAGGCGATCCACAGCATTTCCGCTGCCTTCTACTCCCTCAGACACCTTAAACCGCTAAAAGTTGCAGGCAAAAATAGACCCTCTCTTTTATGCCTACGGTATTGCTGTGTGTACCGTTCCGGTTTGTTCCAATCGGAAGGAGAGGGTGGACACGGGGCGTCCGGGTGAGGTCCCTAGAGAGTGTCTCATAGATGCTTAAGTTGCCTGAGCAGGTATAAGATACACTTTAGCCACGCACTTCGGTTTGACACTATGTAGAAGTAAGAATGATCATCGAAGGAGACCAGTCTATGAACTCCAATCAGGAAAAGATAATAGCTCTTCTGACGAATTTGCCCGATAGCGGCAGTTATAAAATCGAACCGGCAACAAAGCAACAAATTGATGTTTTTAAGCAAAGGGCGCTAAATAATGGGTTGGATAGTTCAGCTATCGAACAGCTTATTGGACTGTATGAAGTTGCTAACGCTTATAGTTATGAAATGATTATTAGTTTTCATAGTTGCGATGACTTGATCCTCTTTGAATGGTTGTCCAATAAAGAATTATAGTTAGGGCAACGAGATTTCTATACAATCAGGTGGGCGAACGGAAAGTTCTGTCTAGGGGATGCAAGTAATGTTAGCTTTTCTGAAGAAGAGCGCTTTGAAACCCTGACAAAGTTTATAGAATACTATGCCGCATATATCGAGGATCTGATCCAGAAGGACGACGATGATGAGCCTGTCCTCAGTAACATGTAACAAGCGGTTCAAACCACAATTTCTAGAGGCTATCTCATAAATACCGAAGCCTTCTCAGGGCACGGTCTTTTTCTGGTTTTGCCTGGCCTGGTTGAGAGTGAACAGGCTAGGCGGCAGGAGTCGACTTCAAGGCAACGGAGCCGCTTCAGTGTTTATAAGAATAGCTTCTAGTGTCCGCCGCCCCCGCCGCCTGCCGGGGCGCCTTTGGGCTTATGCAGCAGAAACACGGCGGGAACGGCAACCACGAAGGAAAGGCCGAGCAGCAGGAAGGCATCGTTGTAAGACATAGTGGACGCCTGCGCCATGACAGCGCCGTTGAGTATCCGCAAGGCGCCCGCTTGGGCGTCAGTTGCGCTGCTCCCGTTCGCAATCAGCCGCGCGGCGGCTCCCGCGATCCGCTGGTCATAAATTGGGTTGCCCGCGTAAAAATTGGACACCAAATTGACCCGGTGGTAAGCGCCCATGTTGTAGATGTAGGTGTTCAGGAACGCAATCCCGAACGAACCGCCGAGCTGGCGGGCTAGGTTGATGAGGCCCGATGCCTGCTGAACTTCCTGGGGTTTCAGCGACCCGAATACGACCCCGTTCAGCGTCGAGAACAGGAAGCCGAGGCCGAAGCCGCGAATGATCAGGGCCAAGCGCGTATCCGGTTCACCGGAGGCCGTGCTGAGATGTCCAAGCTGCCACATGGAAACCATGAAAATCCCCATGCCGAAGAGGATCAGCAGCCGGGGGTCAACAGGGCGACCCGGCAGGCTATTGATCCGGCCGCAGAGCATGGCCGCAACGGCTGTTGCCAGGCCACCCGGCAAAAGCACCAAGCCTGTCGCGGTTGGGGAGAACTGAAGGACGTTCTGCGTGAACTGCGGAAAGATAAACAAGCCGCCGTACAGGCCAAAGCCCAGCACCAGGAACAGCACCAGTCCCGATGTTAAATCCCGGTTCTTCATTACCCGGAAATCAACAACCGGCGCTTTATTGCGCGGCGACAGCTCCCACGCCAGCATCGCGCACAGGCTCACGGCCGCAAGAACGGAAAGGCGGGTAATGGCAACGCTGTCAAACCAGTCGTCGCGCTGGCCTTCTTCCAGCACATACTGCAGCGAGCCGAGGCCGACGGTCAAAAGACCAATGCCGGCGATGTCAATCTTGCCCGCTTTGGGAGCGCCCGGCGCGTCGTGCAGGTAGTTCCCGACCAGAAACGCCGCCACAAGGCCGATGGGGATATTGACGAAGAAAACCCAGGGCCAGTTGTAGTTGTCGGTGATATAGCCGCCCACCAGCGGTCCCAGCGTCGGGGCGACGACAATGCCGAGGATAAAGAGCGTCTGCACCAGCCCCTGCTGCTGGGGCGGGAAAATCTGCCGCAGTGTTGCCTGCGCCGTGGACAGCAGAGCTGCCCCGCCTGCTCCTTGCAGGATGCGCCAGAAGACAAGCTCGATCAGCGTCTTGGACGTGCCGCAGAAAAACGACGACACGATAAACAAGCCGATGGAAAACACAAGGTAGCGCTTGCGTCCGAACCGCTGGCCGAGCCAGGCAGTCATCGGCAGGACGATGACGTTGGAGAGAATATAGCCGGTGGAGACCCACGCGATCTCATCAATCGTAGCATTGAGATTGCCGGCCATCTGCGGCAGGGCGACATTGATGATGGTCGTGTCCAGCACTTCCATAATCGCCGCGGTGATGAGCCCGACCAGGATAATCCAGCGGTGGGGGTTCAGCACCGGCGGGGCCGCCGGCGGAGCACCCCCGCCGCCCGGATTGCCGCCGCCTGATCCGTTGCTGCTGCCGTTGGACGGCGGCGCGGGCCGCCGGCCTCGATGGTCTAAAACTTGCGTGGACATGAAACGTACCTGGTTCTACGGAGAAAGAACAACCGGCATTTCTAACGCCGGTTGTCTTGCCAACTACTGAGGAATCGAACTTTGGCGCCGGCCGGTGCTGGTGTCGATTATCGCCGTCACCGACATGCCCTGGCGCAGGTTGGCGATGTCTGTCGCTGTTGCGAACTTCTTGTCCTCACCGGGCTTGGCCGGGCGGAGCTCGATGCGGACTGGGATGCGCTGGACGACTTTTGTAAAGTTACCCGTAGCGTTGTCCGGCGGCAGAAGCGCCTGTGTTGCCCCGGTCGCCTCATTAATGGACGCGACTGCCCCATGAAAAATCAAGCCGGGGAACGAGTCCACTTCAATTTCCGCCGACTCTGTCGGCTTAACATCGGCAAGCTGGGTTTCTTTGAAGTTCGCCGTCACATAGACATAGTCACCTTGAGTGATCGTCACAATGGTCTGGCCGGGCGAGAGCGACGCGCCGATGTTGACGGCCTTCTTGACAACCGTACCGTTGTTCGGCGCTCGCAGATAGGTATCGCCTTCAATGATCTTGGCATTGTTAAGCTGGGCTTGTGCCGAGTTCGCATTCGCTCGAAATGTCGCGATCTCGTCCTGACGCACCCGGACCTGCGTTTGGCCGGCCTGCGCCGTGGACAGGTCTGCCTGAGCGCTGCTGTTTTGACCGAGGTTGTTCAGTACGTTCGACTGCTGGATCGGGATCTGGCTCAGATTGGCGCGGGCGATGCCGAGGCCGGCGCGCGCGACATCCACGTTCTGGCGGGCCGCATCATAGGCACGCTGAGCAGCCGTGAGTTGGTTCCGCGACTGGGCAACCGTGGCCCGGCTGCTGTCCACCGCTGAGTGAGCCTGGGCGGCCTGAAAGCGGGCGGCGTCAAGCTGGGACGCGGCGTTGAGCGTAGCCGACCGTGCGGCGTCGTACTGCTGCTCCGTGACGGCGGCCTGGGCGACCAGCTTTTTGTAGCGGTCTTCGTCCTTCTGGTCCTTCTCGTAGGTCGCGACGGTGCCGCGAATTTGAGCGTCAGCGGCATCAGCGGCCCGCTGGGCCGTGCGGACATTTTGCTGCTCGGTCGCGACCGCCGAGCGGGCGGTCTGCACCTGGGCGGCGTACTGCGCCGCCTGGGCCTGAGCCTGAGCCACCTGGCTTTGGGCCTGAGCCACCTGGTTTAAGGTCTGGTTGCGGCTCAAAGTCACCTGCTGTTGCGCCCCCGCAGTCTTGGCCTGCTGAGCGGCCAGCTCCGCCTGCGCTTTTTGAATGCCGGCTTGAGTTGCCTGCTTCTGGTAAGCGAGGTTCTGCTCGGCCTGCGGAAGCTGACTCTTCGCCGACTGGTAGGCGGCCTGCGCCTGGGCGAGCGACGCCTGCTGGCCGCTGTCTTCAATGCGTCCGATAAGCTGGTTCTTCGTGACGGGGGTACCTTCATCCACCGTCAGCGAGTTCAGCGTCCCGCTGATAATCGGACTGACATTGACCAGGTTCCCCGTGATGTAGGCATCGTCGGTGGAAGCGTGGTTCTGCGCGTAGTTGTAGTACGACAGGCCGTAGATCACGGCGGCGATGAGCGCGGCGAGGGCCAAGCCGATTGTAATGTAGCGCCGGAGCGGGCTGACCGGCTTTTTGTCCGGCTGCGGGGGTGGGCCGCCCGCACCGTCTTTTGCTCCCTCTTTTCCCGCGCCTTTTGCGTCGTCTTTTTTCGGTTCTTCCTTCTTTTCGGCGTATTTGCTGCCTTCGTGGAGAACTTCCACACCGTTCTTTGGAGCGGGATACTGAGCGGCGTGGTGACCGTTGGTGCCGTTAGCGCCCTCCGGCTTGCTGCCGCTCTGGGGCTGGCCCTGCGTTTTCTGCTGAGGATCGTCTGCCATGTGTGTGCCTTCCTACATTGCGTCTAAAAATTGCGTCTAAAAGCTGTTTATCGCGTCTGGGGTGCGCCGATTGCGTTCTGGAACTGGGCGCGAGCCACTAAATAGTTGTAAACCGCGTCTACTTGGTTGTTTTCCGCCTGGACTAAGGCTGACTGGGCATCGGTGACTTCGAGATAAAGACCGACCTGGCCCTGATACCGAAGCTCGGCAAGCTGCCGGGCCGCAATCGCCGACTGCAAAGCGGCATTCGCCGCCCCAATCTGCCGCGCCGCCGTCGCAAGGTTCAGATACGACTGCCGGACATCCAAAGCGACATCGGAGCGCGTAGACGCGAGGCTTGTCTGGGCATTCTGCGTAGACAGCCGGGATTCCTGCACACGGTCGCGCGTTGCGCCGCCGTCGTACAGCGGGATGTTCAGGTTTGCCGTAATCTGCGCCGTCCGCTTGCGCGGGAATTGGAAGTTCGTATCTGGATAGTAGTCCCCAGCAGCGGCTAAACTAAACGTCGGCTCCAGTCCTGCCCGCGCCAGCTTGATGCCCGTCTGCGCGACCCGGACATTGACCTGCGCCTGCAAAATCTCTGGGCGCTGCTGATTGGCGTATTGCAAGGCGTTGTTGATGTTGATCGCGGCGACTTCGCCCGGCGCGTTCGGCAGAGGCGGCGCGGCCTTGATGTCGGGTGCGCCGACCTGAGAGAAATCCGTGACGGGCAGAGCGATTGTGACGCCAGGCGCATCCTGCAAGATCACCGGCGCATTCAATGGCCGCCCAACTAGGTCATTAAAGCTTTCCAGTGCTACACCGTAGTTGTTCTCGGCAGTCGCAACATCCTGCTCGGCGGTCGCTACCTGCGTTTGAGCGCGGTACACGTCAATCCGCTGCCCGACTCCGGCAGTGTTCAAGTTTGTGGCGTCGGTGAGCTGCCGCTGCGCGTCTACCAGCTCGGCATTTGCCACATCCACCTGATGCTGAGCGCGAAGCGTGTTGAAGTAAATGGACTGCGCTCGAAGTATCCGCGAATTGCGAACTTGTCCCAGAATAAACGTGTCCGCCAGGCTTTGCAGCCGGAACTGGTCGGTAGACGCGGCGATTTGGCCGGTCAGGTCAAGCCGGTCCGTCAGATTAAGCTGCAAGATCTCGACGTGCGTTCCGGTGACGGGAATGACCATATTTCCCAGTGGGATCACTGTTTTTTGGTCAAAGCGAGTGGCCTGGCCGCTGGCGTTGAGGTTGGGCCGCAGGGCGGCGGCGGCCTCGTCGGCACGCCTCGCGTCAATTTGGATATTGCGCGTCGCTGTCTGAACATCCGCGCTGCTCTGCACACCTGCCTGAATTGTTTGACCCAGATTGAAAACCTGCGGAGCGCCGCTTGCACCCGGAAGCGGCAGGCTGCCCTGCGACCCGGACGTACCGGACGCGCTTTGGCCTGAACTGTTTGCGCTGGAGCCTACGCCGCCGTTTCCGCTTGCGCCATTGCTGCCGACGCCGGTATTTCCATTCGTGGCATTATTAGTTCCGTTGCTGTTCGTTCCGTTGCTGTTCGTTCCGTTGTTGTTGGCTCCGTTGCTGTTGGCTCCGCTGTTCGTGGTTCCCGTGCTGTTGGTGCCGGCATTGTTGGTACCGTTTCCGTTGGTGCTGCCGGTACCGTTTGCGCCGTTGCCGCCAGCAGTCGTGCCTGCCCCGCCAGTTCCGGCCCCAGCATCCGTCCCGCCGCTTGGTGCGCCGACGCCGCCGACGTTGCCGGCGCCTGCGCCGGGACCGTTGCCTGCCGCTGCGCCGTTGCTGCCGCCGACCCCGTTGCCGGTCCCCGCACCAGCCCCGGCTCCTGTGCCGGTGCTGCCGCCTTGACCACCGGCGGCCTGGCCGATAAAGATCGGGCCGGGGAGCAGGGCATCAACGGCGAAGGCTGGATGGGCCGCAAGGCTGATCATTACCCCAGCGGCCAATGCGTTCAGTGTAGTTTTTGTCATATTTTGCGAAGTCCTCGTACTGCTAAAGCGACAATGGCGGCAATTTCAGACTCGATTTCGTTCGGCTCTGAGACGAATGGATACGGCGGCATAAAACCGAGGGTCATCATTTTGAGCGTCTTCGCCGCGCTCCGTGTGTCCGGCACATCGAATACACCGAGCCGGTTGCCTTCTTCTAAAACGCCTGCAATCATTTCGTACTCCTGCTCCGTCTGCGGCTGGATATGCTGGCGGATGTGCGGCTTGATCGCAGTGATCATTTCCTGCATGGCGGGTGACTCGCGGCAGCTCTGGCAGGCGTACAAAATTGGGTATTGCAGCATCTCAGTCAGCTTCTGGGCAGGCGATTTGCTGGCATCCTGCGTGATCCGCGCGATTTCTTCCAGCCCGCGCCGTTTATACCCCGAAACGATGGCGAGGCCAATCTCTTCTTTGCCGTCAAAATAGAGATACACCGTGCCTTTGCCGACCCCAGCGTCGGACGCGATCTCGTCAATGGTGGTTTTCTTGAAGCCGTAGCGCCAGAGCCGCTGCTCGGCGGCAGCCAGTATTTTCTGTCGCACATCCCCGTGCCGTGTCATTGTAAAAGTTCCTAACGTGCTGAACGAATGACTGATTTGTTATTCTGGTCATGTTATACCATGCAAACGCAGGTTTTAAGCCATCTGTTCAAAAGTTTTTTTGGGAGGGTTGCTTGAAGGAGCTAGGATAGCTCGCGGGAGCGCTCGGCAGCGGCCTGAACGGCGTCAATGAGGGCAGTGCGAACTCCCGCGCGTTCCAGAACATGGAGAGCGTTGATGGTTGTGCCGCCGGGGGTGGTAACGTTGTCTTTAAGCTGAGCGGGGTGCTGGTCCGAGGACAAGACCATTTGAGCCGCACCGAGAACTGTCTGAGCCGCGAGGAGGCGGGACGTGTCGCGGGTGAGGCCCTCTTTGACGCCGCCGTCGGCCAGCGCTTCGATCATTAAGTAGACATACGCCGGGCCGGACCCCGATAGGCCGGTCACGGCATCTAAAAGTCGTTCGGGGACTTCCACCGACAGGCCGACCGATGCAAAGAGATTTTGCGCCAGGGCAAGGTGTTCTTCCGTCGCCGAGGCTCCTCGGCAGAGCGCGGTTGCGCCGCAGCCGACGAGGCAGGGCGTATTCGGCATGGTGCGGATGACGGGTGTGCCGTCCGGCAGCAGGGCTTCCATTTTCGCCAGACGTACCCCGGCGGCAATGGAAATGACAAGCTGGGAGGGGGAAAGGGCAGGGGTGATCTCGGCCAGCACTTCAGAAACCATCGGCGGCTTGACGGCAATCAGTATCAGATCGGCGTCGGCAATCGCCGACAGCGCGGACTCGGAGGCAAGGGCGCCGGGGCCGAGATCGGCGGCCAGCGCTGCCGCTTTTGCCGTGTGCGTGTCAAAGAGGCGCAGGCCGGAACTCGGCATCGCCCCGGCATGAACCAGGCCGCGAGCCAAAGCCCCGCCCATCATGCCGGTGCCGAGAACCGCCAGTGTCTTGTCGCGCAGCATGGGAATCAACTAATCTCGGTCGTAAACCGCCGCGCGGACCGGCGTCGCGGGCTTGTCTTCAATGTCAATTACGACAGAGGACGGCGTGAACAGATAGACCATCTCGCCGATTTTCTCCACACTGCCGTCAATCGCGTAGGTCGCGCCGTTGAGAAAGTCAATAATGCGCTCTGTCATGTCGCTGGAAGTCTGCTCCAAATTGACAATCTGCTGCTGGCCGTCTTTCAGGCCGTCGGCGGCCCGGCGGGCGTCGTCGAAGGTCTGGATGGCTCGGCGGACTGTGATATGTGTCTGACGCGATTGGTCCATACGCAGGGTCGTTCCTCCTCGCCGCAGGGGATTATAAGAGCCGCCGGACGCGCGTGTCGGGACTGACGCGGGCTGCGGCTGGGGATGCTCCGCCGCGACTTCTTCCGGTTCCTCCTCGCTGCTGTGGCCGCTCAGGTAGCTCCAAAACCGCCCAAAAACACCATTCTCGTGGGCCGGTGCCTCGCCGTAATCTTCCGCTTCTGCGCTGCTGTTGCTCATGGTCTCGCCAAGCCTCCTAATAAATGATCAAAAGTATTATCTCGCCCCGAAAATCAGGGTGCCGACGCGCACCGAGGTCGCGCCTTCTTCAATCGCGGCCTCAAAATCGCCGCTCATGCCCATCGAAAGTGTCTGCCGGTTTCCGGCAGGCAGTCGGTCGAACAGCCGCTTCATCTGCTGAAAATAGGGCCGTGAGTCCGTACCGTTCGGCGCAATTCCCATCAAACCCAGCAGCCGGATATTTGGGATGGCCGCGATCTCCGCCGCCGCGTCCAGCGCGTGGTCTGGTGCAAAACCGCTTTTGGTTTCTTCGTCGCCGAGATGCACCTGCACGAGTACGTCTTGCCGCTTTTCGGCGGATTGCCTGCCGAGAGCCTGCGCCAACTTGACGCTGTCCACGCTCTCAATCAGATCAAACAGAGACACGGCAAGCTTGGCCTTGTTGCTCTGTAAATGACCCAGCAGATGCCAGCGGCCTTTTGTAACTTCCCCGCGCTTTTCAGCGGCCTCCTGCACATAGTTCTCGCCGACATCAAAAATGCCTGCCGCATGCGCCTCTAGTACTGCACTTGCCGGCTTTTTCTTCGTGACTGCCACCAGGGTGATTGCTTCGGGGCGGCGCCCGGCACGTTCTGCCGCTTTAGCGATAGTATCCCGAACACGCTGGATGTTATCGTTTATCTCACTCATTCGTCGGGACGTGCCTCACGCCGCCCCAGCGGCTTGCGGTCGCCGGTCTCAACATAGTAAACACGCTCCGCGATATTGGTGGCATGGTCAGCGATGCGCTCCAAATAAACCGCCACCAGCAGCAGGTACGACGCCGGAAAAATGCGGGACGGCTCGGCCTGCGTCAGCTCCAGCAGCTCTTCCCGCAGGCGCTTGAACGCTTCGTCGGCCAAATCGTCATCGTCGCAAACCTGAATCGCAAGCGGCAGATCGTGACGCACCAGCGATTGCAGGCTCTGACCAACCATGGTTCGGGCCATGAGCGCCAGCGGCCCGACATCCACCAGTGGCGCTTTCAGGTAGAATTCCTGTGTCAGCTTCCGGGCGATCTTGGCGATGTCTACCGCATGGTCCCCAATGCGCTCCAAGTCCGTGATGACCTTTAGAGCGCTTTCCACCTGACGCAGATCGCGGGCCATCGGCTGCTGAAGCGCGAGAAGCCGGATGCACTGCGCTTCGATCCGGCGGTCCATCTCGTCTACCGCGTCGTCCTGCGCGAGAACGGCTTCCGCCATTGCCACATCGTTTTGATGAATCGCTTCCACCGCCTGGCCAAGCATTTCGCTGGTCAGCGTCCCCATTTGCAGCAGCTCCTGTTCCAGGGCTGCAAGTTCGTCACGAAAGCTTTGGCGTATATTCGGCGTCACTGCGGTTTATTTTATCCCATTCACGCTTTTTTGGATTATAGCACAGTTGTTGCCATTTGACAAGCAGTTTTTCAGTTTTTTCGCCTACATCTATGCCATAATTTGCTTGACTCCTACTAAATGTAGGCAAAGGTATAGAAATGGAGGATACACCCATGCGATTTGGTGTCTGCGCCCCGCTTGATGCGCTCCAAATTGTGACTGAGGCCGGTTACGGTTATTTGGAGCCGCCGGTCGCCGGGATGCTTCAGCCAGAGCGGCCCGATGCCGAAGTCATGCCGCCGCTGCTGGAACACTTCGCCTCATCCCGGCTGAAGCCGGAGACGTTTAACTTGCTTTTGCCCGGTGATCTTAAAGTGGTCGGTCCCGGCACTGATAAAGTCCGTCAGGCGCTCTACCTAGACGCAGCATTTCAGCGGGCGTCTCGTCTCGGCGGCCAGATTGCTGTCTTTGGCAGCGGCGGGGCGCGGCGCATCCCCGAAGGCTGGCCGCCGGAGAATGCACACGACCAGATCTTAGAGTTCCTGAGCCAGTGCGGAGTGATTGCCGGACGCCTCGGCATGACTGCTGTTATTGAGCCGCTGAACGCCGCGGAGTGCAACTTCATCAACAGCGTTCGAGAAGCCGCCGCGCTGGCCGAAGAAGTTGCTTCTCAGAACGTCGGCGTCCTGAGCGACTTGTATCATGTCACTCAAGATAATCAAAGCTACGACGAAACGCGCGATGCCCTGGCTTGGCTGCGGCACGTCCATGTCGCCGGCCTCGGCAGACGTGCTCCATCTCCCGCCGATTACGACTACTTGCGGGATTATTTCGCCGTGCTGAAAGAAGCGGGCTATGCTGGACGCATCAGCATTGAGGCGCAGTGGGAGAACTTGGAGGAGCAGGTCGCCGAGGCGCGGCAGGTGTTGGAGAAGGCTTGGAATGCAGCATAATGCTTGGAATGCGGCATGATGCTTAAAACCGGCACTTCCAGTGCCGGTTCTAAACGTCGGTTGAAAGACAAGCCGCGACCGGGGCGAACGAGCGGCGGTGGAGAGGGCAGGGGCCATGCTCGCGCAGAGCGTCCAGGTGCTGCGCCGAGCCGTAGCCTTTGTGTCCGGCGAAGCCGTATTCAGGATAGACGGCATCGTAGGCGCACATCAGCCGGTCACGCGCGACTTTGGCGACAATGGACGCGGCGGCAATGGAAACCGAGTGAGAATCGCCCTGCACCAGCGCTTTGCGGCTCTCGCAGGGAAATACGCGGACGGGCAAGCCGTCAATGAGAACGAAATCGGGGAGAGGATCGAGCTGGGCATAAGCCAGACGCATCGCTTCATGCGTCGCCTGCAAAATGTTGATGCGGTCAATAACATCGGGTTCGACGCTGCCGAGGCCGACGGCAACAGCCTCGGCCCGAATCCGCGCTTCGGCCCGCTCCCGCTGCTTGGACGAGAGCTTTTTCGAGTCGCGGATGCCGTCTAAAGCAAACCCCGGCGGCAGGACGACGCAGGCCGCCATGACCGGGCCGGCCAGCGGGCCGCGCCCGACTTCATCTATTCCCGCAACCCGCACAAAGCCCGCGCTCCACGCAAGCTGTTCATGCCGCCACAGATTAGCCGCGCTTTCAATCATGTGTCTTCGGTCAATGGATGATGCCGATGCGCGACGGCGGCCAGAAGATGAACTGCGCCCGGCCCACGACGCGCCGTGCTTCCAGCGGCCCCCACTGTGTGCCGTCGCTGCTGTCGTTGCGGTTGTCGCCCATCATCAGGTAATGGGCAGCGGGCAGCGGCTCGGTCGGATAAACCGCCTCCGCCTGATACTCCGACGCCATGATCGGCTGACCCGCCAGCCGGTACTCGTCGCCCTGACTGTAAACATGCTTCAGCGGCTCGCCGTGATAAATTTTCATATCGTAGTCGGGGTCTTCCGCAACAAACGGCTCATCCAGTTTTTCGCCATTGCGGACGGTGTAACCCGGACGGATTGTGACGGGCAGATCTTTTTGGCCTGTGTAAATCTCCGCCAGCCGCTCTTTTGTGATGAGCTGAACGTGCTGGTCATTGTCCGAAATTTGCACGCCGTCCTCGACAAACTTCACATGGCAGTCGGCTTGAAGCTGAGACTCATCGGCAATGTCCGCCTGCGCTTCCGGGCCGCAAAGCCCAAGTCCGGTCAGCTTCTGCCGGACATCCGTATGTGAGTGCAGAGTACCGTTGATGCTCAGATGGCCTGCAAAGACTTCAATCGTATCGCCGGGCAGGCCGATCAGCCGCTTGATGAACTCCGGGTCGCCGGCCATTGCAGCCGGCGGCGCGAGAAACACAACCACGTCGTCCCGGTGCGGCGTCCTAAATCGGTACCCGAACTTGTTGACCAGAATCCGGTCGCCGGAATTGTTTTTGCCGAGCAGCGTCGGCTCCATGGAAGGGGAGGGGATAAAAAAGGCCTGGACTACAAAGGGCCGAATGATGAGAAACACCAGCGCAACAGCAATCATGCCGGATTCGAGTATCTCGGAAATAGACCGCGCCGTCTCCGACTTGGACGATACAA
The DNA here is from genome assembly GCA_964236795.1 of uncultured Armatimonadales bacterium. Classification (GTDB taxonomy): domain Bacteria; phylum Armatimonadota; class Armatimonadia; order Armatimonadales; family Capsulimonadaceae; genus JANXMY01. Next base: position 38,751 of record CAXSFV010000030.1, read on the forward strand.
ATGCCAGCCGGATCAACGACAGCGCGACAATGATGCCGAGAATCCACAAGATGTTCAGGTTCGCCAGCGTTTCGGTCAGACTCGGTGTCGGGACAGTTTCCGTTAAAGTAGGCTGCATGGATGGCTCTCAAAAAAAGATTTAGGCAAAAATAAAGTCGCCGGAGGGTTCCGGCGACTGTGCTTACGCGGACGATTTGGTTAGAAGTTCCGCTTTTCTTTGATCCGCGCGGCTTTGCCGACCTTCTTGCGAAGATAAAACAGCTTGGCGCGGCGCACCAAGCCGCGCCGGGTGACTTCGATCTTGTCAATGCGCGGGGAGTGGATCAAAAACGTGCGCTCGACCCCGTAGCCATTCGAGATCTTGCGGACCATGAACGCCGACCGGGACAAGCCCTGCTTGCGAAAGATGACGGTGCCTTCAAAGATCTGAATACGCTCTTTGCCGCCTTCAATGACTTTCACCGAGACACGAACGGTATCGCCCGGTCCGAAGTCCGGCACATTTTCCTTGCGCTGGGCTTTTTCAATTTCCTGAATCAACGGATGCATTGGGTTCCTCTTCTCCAAGCTGCTCTTCTTGTAGTTTTTGGAGTAGCTTTTGGTCAGACTTAGACGGGACAAATTCCGCCCAGAGGTCGGGCCGACGCGCTTGCGTGCGGCGGAACTGCTCCTTGCGTCGCCAGCGGGCGATCTCGGCATGGTGGCCGGAGAGCAGAACGTCAGGGACGTGCCAGCCCCGAAAATCGGGCGGGCGCGTATAATGCGGGTATTCCAAAAGCCCCTCGGAAAACGTGTCGTCTTCGGCAGACTCCCGATTTCCGAGCGTGCCAGACTGCAAGCGGGTAACGGCGTCAATGACAACAAGCGCCGGCAGCTCGCCACCGGTCAGCACATAATCGCCGACTGAAATCTCGTCAGTGACGAGATGCTCCCGGACACGCTCGTCGAAGCCTTCATAGTGGCCGCACAGCAAAACGAGATGCGGGCAGAGCGCAAGTTCTTTGGCCTTTGCCTGCGTCAGCGTTTGCCCCTGCGGCGTCAGCAGCGCCACGCGCGTTTCGCCTGAGCGCGGCAGGCTTTCCACGGCGTCAAACAGCGGGCCGGGACGCATCACCATTCCCGCCCCGCCGCCATACGGGGTTTCGTCCGTGCTTTTGTGAACACCGGGCGCATAATCGCGCAGATTGTGAACGTATATCTCGACCAGTCCCGCGTCGCGGGCGCGTTTCAGGATGCTGAAGCCCAGCGCCGACTCGATCATCTCCGGGAAGATCGTGATGACATCAATTCGCATGGCTAGACTGTATCAGGCTTTTCGTTCGGGTCGTCAATCAGACCCGGCACGTCTCGGACTGTAATCCTGCGGGCGTCCAAATCAATGTCAACGATGTAATCCCCGGCAACGGGGATCATTGCGCCTAAAGAGGTCACATACACGTCGTGCGCGGGGGAACTCAGCACGTCGGACAGCGTGCCGAATGACCGGCCCGTATCGGCGACTACATCCAGCCCCAGAAGCTGATCCACATAATACTCGCCGTCGGGCAGCGCGGCCCGCTCGTTTTCCTTGATCAGTACCGAGCAGCCCAAAAACGTCTCGGCAGCGTTTCGGTCCGTGACATCTTTGAACCGGGCAATCCAGACCCCTTTCGGCTGACGCCGCATTGCCAGCAGCGTCAGATCGGTCTCAAAAGCGTCGCTTGCCCGGACAAGGCGCACGGCACGCCCAATTTTGAGCGACCGCACGGCGGCGTCTGAGGTTTCCTCTGCGGCTGATGCCCCGATCAGCCGCAAACGCAGGCTGCCGCTGACCCCATGTGCGCCCGCGACTTCCGCTGCAAGCACCGTGTATTCCTCTGTGTCTGTGACCGGCATAGGACAATAGGTCTACGCGATAATCTCGACGTAGACTTTCTTTTTAGCTTTCATGGCAACGGCTTTCGTCACGGTCCGCAGCGCATTTGCGATGCGCCCTTGCTTGCCGATGACTTTTCCCAGGTCACCGGGCGCGACATGGACTTCATAAGTGGTGGACTCTTCGCCGGGGATTTCCGTCACCGTGACGTTCTCCGGCTCATCGACCAGTTCCTTGACGAGATACTCAATCATGGGTTTCAACGTACTGCTGCTCCTACTGATGCCCTTTGCCCATGCTTCGGCGGCGGACAAAGGGGTCGTGCTTTTTACTGCTGAGGTGGGTCAAATGTTAGGAAGCGGCGGCTTCCGAAGAAACGATATCCGTGGGCGCGGTGGGTGCGGTCTTGCCAGCGGCGATCTTCTCGTAAACGCCCTGCTTCTTCAGCAAAGCCTGGGCGGTATCCGATGGCTGTGCGCCGCAGCCGAGCCAGTAGGCAGCGCGGTCGTCGTTGATTTTCAGCTCAATCGGCTCGACACAGGGGTTGTAGTAGCCCAGGGTCTCGATAAACCGGCCATCCCGCGCCCGGCGGCTGTCGGCGACCACAAGGCGGTAGAACGGGCGCTTTTTCGCGCCCATGCGGCGCAGGCGAATCTTCACGGACATAAAGTGTTGCTCCTGTAGTGGTATGTTGTCTTTGTAAATCGCGAGGGAACAAGCTGCGCTTTGTTATGGACAGAATGCAGCTTGTTCCCTCGTAAATCTGTTAAAGTTGAAGGGCTAGTTCCGGCCAAAGGGCAGCTTAAAGTTCGGCGGCGGCTTGCGCTTGTTCTTCTTGGCTGCATTTTTGCCGCTGCCGCTGTGACGCCCGCCCATACCGGCCAGCGACGGCATCCCGCTGCCGTCCATGTTTGTTAGGCCCCGCATCATCTTTTTCATCTGCTCAAACTGGGTTAAGAGACGGTTGACATCCTGCACGGTGCGCCCGCTGCCTGCGGCAATCCGACGCCGACGGCTGCCGTTGATGAGAGCGGGGTCGCGACGCTCGCCGGGCGTCATGGACAAAATCATGCCTTCAATTTGGGCCAGATGGCTTTCGTCAATGTTCATGCCCTTCAGCGCGTCTGAGTTGCCGAGACCGGGAATGAGCTTGAGGATCTGTTCCAGCGGCCCCATCTTCCGCATTTGGCGCATCTGATCGAGGTAATCTTCAAAGTCAAACTTGTTGGCGCGGAACTTCTTTTCCAGCTCCGCCGCTT
>CAXSFV010000031.1:0-40569 GCA_964236795.1 uncultured Armatimonadales bacterium
CCGGCTTTTTGAGCTTGCCGATCTCAATCAAGAGGTCGTAGTTCTGCATGTTGCGCGTGCCGATTTGCAGGATGTCGGCGTATTTGCACACTAAGTCTATATTGCCGATGTGCATGATCTCGGTGATGACCGGCAGGCCCGTTTCTTCCCGCGCCTGGGCCAAGAGTTTCAAGCCGTCCTCGCCCATGCCCTGAAAGGAGTAGGGGGACGTGCTGGGCTTGTACGCGCCGCCGCGCAGGACAGTCGCCCCGGCGGCTTTGACTGCGCGGGCGGTCTCCATAAGCTGGTCCTCGGACTCGACCGTACACGGCCCGGCCATCATCACAAACTTGTCGCCGCCGATGACCACATCGCCAGCTTTGACGACGCTTTTCTCCGGCTGGAACTCTTTGGACGCGAACCGATAGGGCTTCAAAATCAGTACGGCCCGGTCCACGGCCGGCAGCGACTCCACCTGCTCGGCCACCCGCGCCTCGTCCTGCGTCGGCGTCCCGACGGCGGCGATAACCGTCCGCTCCACGCCGTAGATCGGATGGATTTCATACCCCCATTCCTGGAGCGCTCCCTCCACTTCCGAGATTTGGGCTTTGCCTGCATTGGCTTTCATCACAATAATCACTTCAATCTGTTCCTTATGGCATTTGCGAGACGCTGCATGAGATCACGGTCACGCTCGGCGTCGAATGGCCGGGACGCTCGCTCCTCGCGTGGGTAGGAAAAGACGGGACGGCCCAAATACTCTTTCGGCTCTGCTTTGTAGCGCGGGAAGATATGGGTATGCAGGGCCGGGTCCGTGTTGCCCAGAATTTCGTAGTTGATCCGGTAAGCGTCGGTTTCTTCCAGCAGCGCATCGCCGATAATCGTCATGTCGTATAGGTACTGCCGCCGGGCGTCGGCATCCAGCGCATTCAGATCCGGCACCACGGGGTCGGGAAGCAGCAGGCAGTAGCCGGGGATGAACTGCGCGTCGCCCAGCACAGCCCACCCGGAGGGCATCCGGCAGAAAACGGTCGAGTTTGTCCCGGCCTGCGCCATCTCAACTCGCTCATGGATCAGTGTTTTCATCTAGCCGTCTTTCAGATACTTGTTCAGCCACGCCAGGTTACGCTGCAAGCGGTCCAACCGCAGATCGGGCGGGCCGTTGCGGGACAGGCCGTGGCTTGTTTCCGCCGGGTAGCGGACAAACTCGACGGGCTTGCGCTGAAGCCGCAGGGCGGCGAACAGCTCTTCGGCCTGCGAGACCGGGCAGCGCAGATCGCCGTCGGAGTGGATCAAGAGCAGCGGCGTGTTGATTTTCCCGGCATAGGCCAGCGGGGAATGGTGCCACAAATCGGCGGGATCGTCCCAGCTATTGCCTTTGTAATAGGTGCCGTGCGACCAGGGAAAGTCACAGGTCCCGGCCATAGACGGCAGGTTGTTGACAAGCCGGTCGGCAATCGCGCAGGCGAAGCGATCGGTGTGACCGACGGCCCAGGCCGTCAGGTAGCCGCCGTAGGAGCCGCCCATGATGGCGGTCTTTTCGGGGTCGGCATAGCCGCGACGGATCGCTTCATCGGCGACGGCTTCCATATCGGCCAGCGCCGGGCCGCCCCAGTCGCCTTTAATGGCTTTCGTGTGGGCTTCCCCGTAGCCTTTGGAGCCGCGCGGGTTGGCATACGCGACAACGTACCCCTGCGCGGCCAGCCACTGCAATTCATGGAACAGCATATTGCCGTACTGTAAATGCGGTCCACCATGCACATACAGCACGAGTGGTGCCGTGCCGTCCGCCTTGAAGTTCGGCGGCGTCAAAAACCAGCCCGGCACGCTGCCGCCGCTGCCGTTGTCAATCATAAATGGCTCCGGGGCTTGCAGGGCAATTGTCTCTAGCCAGCCTTGATTCATTGCCGTAACCTGGCGGTCGCCGGCAAAGATTTCGCCGGGGGCAGTCGGCTTGGATACAGAGGCGGCAAACGCTTCGCACGCAATGCTGAATGCGCCGACGACTTGGTCTGTCGGCGTCAGCGAAGTCATCTCGCCGCTGCCCACCGTCAGCCGGTACAGGCGCACGTCGCCGTTTTGGCTGATGGGAAAGTAAAGACTCGCGCTGTCTGCGCTCCACACCAGTTCCTCGCCGCCCCCGCCGCCGACATCGGAAATCGCCAGATTGCCGACCGCCATGTCGGTATGGCCTGTCAGGTCTTGTGCTTCGCCGCCGCTTGCGGGCAGGACAAAGACGCGGTCGTTGTTGGTTCCCCATTGATCGAGCGCATCCGGGTTGCCAACATAGGCAAGCTGCAAACCGTCCGGGGACCAGCACAGCCCGCTTTTGTCGCCTTCGGGCGCGTCAATTTGGGTTAGCTCGCCGCCGCCTGCGGGAACAGTCCAAACCTGCGTGTTTGCGTCCGGCAGCGCGTCGCCGTCGGGACGCCGGTCAGACAGAAACGCCAGGGTTTGGCTGTCGGGTGACCAGGTAATGCTGCTGCACGAAAAGTCGCCGCTCGTGAGCGTTTTCGTCTCGCCCGTTGCGACATCGGCAACAGTCACTTGCCAGTACGCGCCGTCAAAGTAGCCGAAGCCGTCCAATCGGTAAAACAGATGCGTGTGGACACGCGGCGGCAATGACAGCCCTTTTTCCTTGCGCTCTTCTTCCGCTTTCTGCGTGTACCCGGCAGGAGTCGCCCGGTAGACAAAGGCGATTTTCGTGCCGTCCGGCGACCAGTGCAGGCTGCGGATGCCGCCGGGGTCAAGCGAAGTCAGCGCCCGCGCCTCGCCGCCGTCCGGGGCGATCAAAAAAATCTGCGCCGCTTCGTCCTTGCGGTCCGACACAAACGCGATCTGCAAGCCGTCCGGCGACCAGCGCGGCGAGCTGTCGCTGCCCGAACTGCTTGTAAACTGCCGCGCCGGGCGGCTGCCGCCCGCAGGAACCCGCCACAGCTCGCTTTGGTATTTGTTCTTGCCCATGTCCGTCGTCGTGCGGACAAACACAATGTCCGCGCCGTTCGGCGAAATTTGCACATCGCCGACATTCTGCAAAGTCAGCACATCTTCGGCAGTGATCGGTCTCATCTTAGTCATTCGGGTTTCCCTTGCTGCAAGGTGCTGATTTGTGCTAGCACTTCTTCTCTCGACAGATTATCCAGCCATTGATGGCGGTCTACGGAATAATCGCCTTCCCCATTAGAGAACTGTTGCAAGAACCGCACCATGCCGACGACGCCAAGCTCACGCCTCAGCGCTTCCAATCCGTGATTTCGGATTTGTTCAGTCGTCATTTCCTTCATTTGTAATTACCTCCATCAGCCAATTTGCCGGGTTGGTAACCCGCAGGGTAAGTTGTTCCTGTACCCGAAATGCAAGCCGGAGAAGCCGATCATCCGTCGTCAAAAAAACATCCACGTCTGCCGTTTCCGCACAAGCAAGACGAAGTGCATCAAACAAGTGAAATCCGAGTTGTTGCAGCTCATCAGCGCGCCTGATTTGCTCTTTTTCGACTCTCACAAGATGGGTTGCGCCGCTCACGAGTTCTTGAAGACGCAATCTGAGTTCTTGATTTGAGTTGTTGTTAATTTCAGTTTGGACGACAGTGCTGCTGATGCTCAGTAGTTCACCATTTTCAACCCGCATGAGGATAGAAAGTACCGCAACTGCTTCCAAGCGTATCCGGTCCTGAGTCCGATCGTTGTACGGGCGATTGAGACAGCAAACGTCAAGATAAACTTTGGTCATTCCGCTCCAATCCGCTTCCAGTAGATCATGGTTCCGGTCAGCCCGCCGTGCGGCTTCAGCGCGTAGTCGGGGATAACCCCAGCGAGTGTAAACCCAAGCCGCTCGTATAAACTTGACGCCCCGCCGTCGGCGGCCGTATCCAGCACCAGCAGTGTTCGCCCGCGCTCGGCGGCTAATTTCTCCGCCGCCTGCATGAGCGCTGTCGCCGCGCCTCCGCCCCGGTAGTCCAGACGAGTCATCAGCTTGGCAATCTCCGCCCGGTGCGGCTAGTTCGGCGGGCAGTCCAGCAGCAAAGTGACCGTGCCGGCTAAAGTCCCGCCGTCCCACGCGCCGAGGATAACCCGCTCGCCCCGCGCTGCCGCCGCAAAGGCGTTGTTCCAGAACGCCGCCGCTTTCTCCGGTTCCAGAGGGTACATGAAGCTGACCGAGCCGCCGTTTGCGACGGTTTCCATCAGCAGGTCCCTCAGCATCCCGCACGTCTGCGGTGAGGCCTTCAACGGTTTGATTTCAATCACAGAAGCCATACCTACTCACTCGGCCAGCACGTCTTTCAGGGCGGCAATAAAGCGCTCGTTTTGGGCCTGGGTGCCGGTGGAGACGCGGATGAACTGGGGCAGGCCCATCCCGTAGGCGGCGCGGACGATGACGCCTTTTTGCTGCAATTTCTCAAAGACTTCGCGGCTGTCGCGGCCTACGTCGACCAGCACAAAGTTGCCTTCGCTGGGGACGTAGGAAAGGCCCATGCGCTCGAACTCGCCGTAAAAGTAGCGCAGGCCGGCGGCGTTCAAAGCCACCGTCTGGGTGACATGGTCCGTGTCGGCAAGCGCGGCGGCGGCGGCGGCCTGGGCAGGCAGGTTGACATTGAATGGGGAGCGGACACGGTTCAGAACTTCGGCGATCTCCGGGCGGGTCATGCCGTAGCCGACCCGCAGGCCCGCCAGGCCGTAGGCTTTGGAGAACGTGTGCAGGATCATGATATTGCGGCCCTCGCGGACAAACGGGCGCAGGTCGGGCTTTTCGGCGTCGGCGACATACTCGTCGTAGGCTTCGTCAAAGACGACAATGACGTGGTCGGGAACGCGCGTCAAAAATCGCTCGACTTCGGCCCGGCGCACCAGCGTCCCAGTAGGGTTGTTGGGGTTTGCGATAAAGACAATGCGCGTTTTAGCCGTAATCGCGTCGGCCATCGCGTCTAAATCATGCGTGAATTTCTTGAGGGGGACTTTGATGGGAACGGCGTTGCACTGGGCGGCGTAAATCTCGTACATGCTAAACGACGGGTCACCCTGGACAATCTCATCGCCCGGCTGCAAAAAAGACAGGGACAGGAGGTGCAGAACTTCGTCACTGCCGTTGCCGAAAACCAGCGTGTTTTCGGGCATATTCTGGGCCAAAGAGACGGCCCGGCGCAGGGCGGGGGCGCTGCCTTCCGGGTAAAGCGCAACGCCGGCGGCGGTCAGCATCAGCGCTTCCAATGCGCGGGGGGAGGGGCCGAGCGGGTTTTCATTGGAGGCCAGCTTGATCACGTCCGACAGGCCAAGCTCGCGCTGCACTTCTTCAATCGGCTTGCCCGGCACGTAAGGCCGCAGCTTGGCAATATGGTCCGCGACTGTCACTGTCTGCATAATCTCTTCCTCTGTATAATCTCTTCCTCTGTTTTTCGAGTGCTTTCAGTGTAGCATAAAATTTAATGAAAACTTAACATAACTTTTATATAAAATTGTTGACCTTTGGGAATATACCCAGTATAATAAGACTATCGCAACCGTAGCGATACCAAACACTGCTCATCCCGCTTGTTTTGAGCTTACAAGTCAAAACAAGCTTAAACCCGCAACGTGACAGTGATGTGCGCGGCGCTCTCTGAGCCAGCTAGAGTACGACTACTAGACGCCCAATTTTAAGCGAAGACTTAAGGAGACCCCGTTCAATGCATCGCAAATGGAATAAAGACGCCATCGGCTTGGAGATCCTCTCCATGTACGAGTCCGGCGAGAACCTGAACTACTCAAGCGTCGCCAGCAACAACCTGTCGCTGCTTCGCGCCGCCACCCGCTACTTCGGAACTTGGGAAGACGCGGTCAAGTTTGCCGGCCTGGACTACGACTCCATCCGCCGCTACAAGTCCTGGACCCGTGAGCGGATCATCGAGCGGATCAAAGAGCTGCATGCTCAGAGTGCTGACCTGTCCTGGCGCAACGTCTGCCTCAACATTGACCCGCAGCTTGCCGCCGCCGCGACGAAAAAGAGCCACTTCGGCTCCTGGCGCGAGGCGCTGGAAGCGTCCGGCTTAGATTACGACGCCATTCGGCGCTACCGCGAATGGGACGACGAGCGCATTCTCGAAATGGTCCGCGAGTTCCACCGCGACGGCAAAGAGCTGAACGCGAAGAACATGGAGATCGAGGACATCACGCTCATCACCGCCGCCCGCCGCCGGTTCGACTCCTGGCACAAGGCGCTTACCGCCGCCGGCCTGGACTACACCGAGATTGTCCATCGCGCCCCGTTCAAGCGCGGCCTCGGACGCGGCCAATCCAAGCGCACCGCCGCCGCGAAGTAGGCAATTACCAGCAAGACAGATAATGACGCCCGGCTGCTCTCTGAGCAGCCGGGCGTTTCTGCGTCTTAGGGACAATTTGCCGCCGAGGCTTTAAGACCGCCTCACCTTCAGAGATCGAGCGGCGTCTAGGTTATCCCCGCCGTAGAAGTCCCCGCCGTGAACGGCAGGTCTGAGGGCGCGGACGCCAACCGCCCTGCGGGCGGAAGTGCCATCGGTTAAACCCCGTACTGTTTTTCCGGTCGCAGACCGGTTGGCAAGGCCCATAGACCTGCCATTCACGGCGGGGACTTCTACGGCAGCAATCTTCACATTTGCGGCTTCACCGCAGGCAGATACTCCTCATCCGTCTCTTCCCAGCGTGAATGGAGCGTGTTCTCCCGATGGTGCTGTTTTTGGTTTTCAATATAAGCGAGGACGAACTTGACTTGATTGGAACCGACACTGAACACGGCATATCCTTCCTGCCAGCGGAACGGCAAATCTACAGAAAGCTGATCGTGGACAAAATGCGACGAGACGCCTTTTACCTGGTTCATCAGCTTCGAGACGGCGAGCGAAGTCGGCAGTTCGACACACAGATGCACATGGTCCGGCATTCCGCCGACCGCCAGCACCGTGCAGCCTAATCTTTGCGCCTCGCCTCCAATGCACCGATAAACAGCACGCTCAATGGCGTCCGTCACAAACGCCTCGCGCTTCAGCGTTGCCCAGACAAGATGTAGATAAATTTCCGATTTGCTCTGACGCATTGTGACAGCCTCCTTGCTCACACACAAATCTGTATCTTCCTGCATTCCATCTTCCCGCCCGCAGGGCGGTTGGCGCTTCGCCCGCAGACCTGCCGTTCACGGCGGGGCTTTAGCCCCCAGCCGCCGAACTGCCAGTCGTGTCCGGCTCCACGGTGGACGTGACGGGGTGGACGAAGTAGGTGTTGGCGACGCGCTGGACATCGGCGGCGGTGACGGCGCTGATGTGCTGGGCGTAGTCAGTATCTAATTTGTAGCCGTCGGGGGCGGATAGTTCCGCTGCGCCGAGCAGGGAAGCACGGTCTTCCAGGCGCTCATGGCGCAGGGCGTAAGCCCCAATTAAATAGTGCTGGGCGCGGGACAGCTCCGCCGGGGTGGGGGGCGTCGCTTGCAGATACTTGATCTGGGCCAAAATGCCGGTTTTGATGAGGCCGACCGTCGGGACTTCTTTTTTTGTCACCTTGTCTGTCTTGGTGGGGGCGCCGAAGACGTAGCCGGCGAGTGCGGCGGCGGCGAGGTGCGGGTCGTAGACTGAGCCGAGGTCGTAGGCCAGGCTCTGCTGCTCGCGAAGCTGGGTGAACAGCCGCCCGGATTTCATGCCGCCGAACAGGGCGTTCAGGACCAGCAGCGGGAAGTAATCGGCGTTTGCCATCGGCGCGGCCCGGCAGCCGACCACAACGCAGTCCTGGGTCAAATCGGGCTGGTAGGTGTGAATTGCGGGCAGGTCAACGCTCAGCGGCGGCAGAGGATCGGCGAACGGCATGGCGGACGGGCCGGAGCGGGGGAAGTCGCCGAGATCGTCGCTGATGACTTTCGCGGCATTGTCCGGGGCGATGTTGCCGACCACCACGACCACAATGTTCTTCGGCACATAGTAGCGCGAGTAGTAGCGGAGCAGGTCGGCCCGCGACAGGCGGCTGATCGTGTCTGCCGTGCCGCCTTCGGGCCGGGCGTAGGAAGTGCCGGCGTACAAGCTCTGCTCCAGCTTGCCGTAGGCGGTTTGGAACGAGTCGGCGTCCCGGCTGTCCAGCTCCGACAAGATCTGTCCGCGCGTCTCCTCCAGGGCCGCTGGGTCAAAGTCGGCGTTTTCTAAAGCGTCGGCCAGCAGGAACACGGCGCTTTTGTAGCGGTCACGGACGGTCAGCGCGGAAATCTGAGTCCAGTCGGGATGCCAGGCCGCCGCGACGCTGCCGCCGAGTTCATTGATCTGCTTTGTCATGCTCTCCGGCGTGTTGTCGTGGGTGGAGTCAAACAGCGCGTGCGCGACGAAATTGCCGACGCCGTTTGTTTCGGCGGTCTCCTGAGGCGCTCCAGCCCGAACAAACACATCAATCGCAATCAGCGGCGTCGAAGTTTCCTGCTTGCAGATAATCCGCAGTCCGTTTGGCAGCGTCGTCTTGACCGGCGCGGCGGGGTCGGCGCTTGCCAGCGCCGCCAGCGGGACGCACAACATCATCAATAATCCTAGCGCCGCCTTATTCCGATTTCCGTTTGTCATCAATTCCCCGTTCCAACCGTCGCCGTCTTCAGCGCGTCTTCCAATCGTGTGTCCTTTGAATCGAAACCGACGATGCTTTTGACAATTTTGCCGTCCGTCCCGATGATATATTGGGTAGGGATGCCATTCACCCCGTACAGCGCTGTTGCCACGCTCAAATCTATCGTTGGATTTGGATCAATCGCGAAGTGGACCGGGGCATATTCCGGGTGCTTCGGCAGCCAGGCTTGAAACGCGGCGGGCGTGTCCCAAACATTAACCGCCAGCACGACCACGTTCTTGTCCGCATACTTCTTCGCCATTTCGGTCGTGTGCGGCAGAGAAGACTGGCAGGGGCCGCACCAGGTCGCCCAGAAGTCCAGCACCACTGTTTTGCCCTTGTAATCGGACAGCCTCACCGCCTTGCCGTCTTTGTCCTGCACCGTGAAATCCGGGGCTGCCGTACCGTCCGCCAGCACCTGCGGCATGACAAATGGCTTCGCATCGGCGGGGAGTGCCGCCACAAACTGGCTCTTGTTTATCGGAGCGTTCAGCTTCCAACCTGTGAACAGAATCTTTTCAGGGTAGGAGTCGGGCTGCCCCGCAGCAGAAACAGCAATTTTGAGGGATTGCGGCAGGCCCGTGGCGGGGTTCACAGTCAGAACCTCTCTTCGCGTTGTACCTTCCTGTGTCCCCAATGGGATCTCATAGACGCCAGGCGCGTCGCTGCTGAGGTGATGGAAATCCGCAAAATTTTTCGGTGAAAGAAGCACCGCGACGAAATGCGCGGAAAACGAATTGGAGGAAAGTGCGCTGAGACTGCCGCCCGGCGTAGATTTGATGTAGCGGTTGGTCAACGCGCGGTATTCAGTCTGCGACTCGCCATCAGACGTGCAGATAATCTCCACGACTTTGGTTTTTGGATTGGTGTCTACGAAGCGGGCTTTGTTGGGCTGAACCAGCATCGCCGTTGAAAGTTTGACTTCGCCGCTGCCTTCATAGGCTGTTGCCGTAAATTGGATTGTTTTTGCTGCGCCGAGAACGTCCGGCGGCGTGAGGGGCTTGGTCTGAGCAAACGCCGGCTGGACAGACAGCAGGAGGGCGGCGGTGAGAATGACTTTGGTCATGGGCTTCTCTTTTCTTCGGCCAGCAGTGCATCGAGTGTTTTGGAAAGCTCGGCTTCGACGTTCTCGGAGTAGCCGTCGGTGACGGCGCGGACGTTGCCGTCCGTGCCGATGACGATCAAAAGGGGAATGGAGTCAGCGCCGTACAAGGCGGCGACGTGGTGGTCGGTGTCGGAGAGCATGGGAAACGTCAGGTGATTCTGACGCGCGAACGTGGCGGTGGCTTTGGGCGTATCGCTGGAGTTGACGCCGTAGAAGGCGATGCGGCCCTGGTATTTTCGCGACAGCATCTGTAAATGCGGCAGCTCGGCGCGGCAGGGGCCGCACCAGGTCGCCCAGAAGTCCAGCACCAGCGGCCCGGATTTAGCTTCGGTCGCCAGCGAGAAGGGCCTCCCGGTTGCGGCGTCGGCGAGGGTAAACGCCGGCGCGGGCTTAGCCTGGGCGGCGGCAATCAGGCCCGGCGGCGTGTCGGCAATGCCCGCGTGCCGGATACTCGCAAACAGCGCCCCGAAAGCGGCGGCGACCAGAAGAATGGCAAAAAGAAGTTTCGTGCGCTCCATAGAATGCGCCTACTTCCGTCTTGCATTCGCCCGGCGGCGGGTGTCGTCAATCGTCTGATCGGTCACGGCCTTCTCAAAGGAACGGTAGCCGGCTAGATGGAAGCCGTGCTTTTGAGCCAGCCGCTCCGTTTCCTGGGCCTGCTCGACCGAGACTTCTTTGCCAAGCGTGAACGATTCGTAGCGGCCCTCTAAAGCAAGCATAATAGTCTCGGACATACAGGCGTAGGCAGTTTTAGGAGGGAAGCCGAACGTGAAATGGAAGTCGGCTTCGGAGCCGGGAACAGCGACGACGCCGCCTTCAATGACCAGCACGTCGTCGCGCTCTTTGGCGACCCTGACAGACACGTCGCGCGGGCGGGCCACGTCGCAAACCACCGAGCCGGGCTTCAAATCTTCGGGTTCAATCACGGCGTCGCGGGCGCTGGTGACGGTGATGACGAGGTCTGTATCGCGCAGGCCGAGATGCACGTCGTCGTACAGCCGGACGCACGCGCCGGGCAGCTCATGGGCGACGGCTTCGAGGCGGGTCAAATCACGCCCGATCAAAGCAATCTCGGCGCATTTGGGGGCGAGCATCAGTGCACACGTTCGGCCAATGGAGCCGGTCGCGCCGACAACGGCGACTTTGGCGTTTTCAATCTTGATGCCCATGCGCCGGGCCGCGTCAAGACCCCCTTCCACGGCAGTCGCGACCGTGTACGAATTGCCGGTCGTGACGGCAATATCCAAGTTCTTTGCTATCGTCACGCCGCCGTCGCCGACCACCGACGTGAATGCGCCAAGACCGATAATCCCCGCGCCGAGCGATTCCGCCAGCTTGCCGCACTGGATAAGCCGCTTGTAGACAAACTCCGTCGGCAGGGTAAGGAGCTGCCTCGGCGTTAAAGGGCAGCCGATGAACCAGCCTTCCGCTTCCGCTCCGGTCAGCGACTGAATGCCCGTGATATGGGACATGACAATCGGGGACTTAAACTGAATGCCCCATTCCACTATCGGTTCCGGCAGGTACTTCGCGGCGGTGTAGACCCCGCCTTTTTTGGCGACATCCCGGCGCACGTCAAATGGATGAATGATAAACGCGAACTTTTCCAAATTCTTCTTGCCTCTGCGGTATCAGTAAAAAGCCCCGGCGGATGCCGTTATGGATGCCGTTGCCGATAATCCAGCCGTTGTTGTTGATCACCAGCGCGTTTTGCAGCTTCCAGCCGGAATGGGGCGGAACCAGTATGTTCAGCTCGTACACTTTGCCGTGCTGCCACAACAGCGCGGCTTCGTCGGTTCGGTGGTAGGCATTGCCGACCACCTGCCCTCGGTCATTCAAGGCCGACGCTTTGCTGTCCGGCAGGCGCGGGATCGAGCCGAGGCCGCGCATTTTCCCGTTCTGCCACAAAAAAGCCTGATACCGGAACGTCAAGCCCCGCCCCGGCGTTCCCCCCGACGCGCCGACCCAGCCCGCCACCTGACCCTCATTATTGACGCCCCGCGCGATGCTGTCCGTGTAGCCCGGCAGGACACCCAAGTCTTTTGCCTGCCCGGCGGGGTTCCACAGCAGCGCATGGGTCGCCGTTTTTCCCGTGCCGATCTTATTTGCCTTGCCCGCCGCCATGCCTAAATCGTTAATCGCCCCGGCGTCTGCCGCTGTAAAGCCCGGCGGCGGCGTCAGCTTTTTAAGCTTACCCGCGCTCCACAAAAACGCCTGATTGTTGGAGATCCCGACCGCTTGGCCTTTCACGTTGACTGCTTCGGCTTCGGACAGCGAGTAGCCGTGCTGGGTTGCCGGAAAGCCGCCCAAGAGCTTCACCTTGCCGGACAGCGTGAATACCGCCGCCGCGAATTTCGCCTTCAGCGGGTCCGGGCTGTATGCTCCCGCCATCTGCCCGCTGCTGTTGACGGCAACGACAAACGCATGGCTGCCGTCGAGGCCCGGCACCGCTTGCATGTGTCCATTCTGCCAGACAAACACATTCGTCAGAAACTCCGGCCCCTTGCCATGCTTCGCCGTGTCCGCCCCGCCGACTACCTGCCCTTTCGCGTTTAGCCCCGTTGCATCGCATTCCTGCCCGCCGAGCGAGCCGAGATCAATCACAGCGTAACGCGGCGGTGCTTGGGCAGAAGCAGGCTGGAAAAGAAGCAGCAGCGGCAGGCAGAACATAGCCAGTATCGGTCGCCTGAAGCAGTGGAGTAAAGAAGAGGACACGGGCAGCCGCCTTGCTGTGTTGGGATTGCTTTATGTTACCCCGAAGAGGCTTGTTTTCGGCGAGAATCACAATTCCTCAAGAGTTTCGGGTCTAATCGTTCTCCAAAATTTCGGCATACAGCGCGGCTTGACGGGTGCGGGCTTTGGTGTAAATCTCGTGCGTTTTAGGGTCAGGCGTGTAGGTTTTCCAAAGAAATGCGGGGACTTCAGAGAGGTCTTGGATGTAGCCGAGGGACTTGAGGGCTAAGAGGCCCGCGCCCCGGCTGGTGGCCTCGCCGACGCGGCTGGTGGTGACTGGGGTTCCCATCGCATCGGCCATGATCTGCGCCCACGCCGGGTCGCCGGTCAACGCGCCGCCGGAGGCGACTATTTGGGTGGCCGAGGGGAACTGGGCAATAAGAATGTCGTAAACATCGGCGAACTGGTAGGCGACGGCTTCGAGCGAGGCGCGGAGGATTTCGGCGGGAGTGGTGTGCAGGTTCATGCCTAAAATTGCGGCCCTTGCCCCGGCGTGCCAGCCTGGCGAGCGCTCCCCGGCCCAGAACGGCAAAATTGTGAGGCCGTGGCCGTCGGGCAAGAGCGCGGCGGCGGCTTTGCCGGCGGCCCGGCGGTCGCCGAGCTGGAGCGTTTTTTCGGCCCACGCATAGACATTGCCGCCGTTGGCGAACGCGCCGCCGACCAGAAACCGCTCGTCGTCCACCCGGTAGCAGAACAGCTTGCCCGGAATGTCTATTGTATCGGCTTTGACGGCGACGCGCATGGCCCCCGATGTGCCGACGTTGATGGCGATGCGGGTGGCGTCTACGGCCCCGCTGCCGGCGTTGGAACACGCGCCGTCACCGGACGCCGGGAACCACGGCAGGTCTTTCAAGGGGGCAAGTGCGCCTGCCCATTCGGAAGACAGGCCCGTGCTTGGCGCGTCTTTGTCATTCAGGGCGCTTAATTGGCGCAGGGCAATCGGCAGCTCAGTCAGTGTTTGCGGGTCCCATTCTTTCGTGTTCTGGTTCAGAAGACCCGTGCCTGATGCCATAGACAGGCTGCACGTTGCCGACCCGAACAGACGGGACTGCAAATACTCGCCGAACGACATCCAGTGCACCGCTTTTCCGAACTGCTCCGGCTGGGTCTCCTGAAGCCAGCGCAGCTTGGCGGGCCAGTAGCAGGGATGCAGAACGCAGCCGGTGCGCTGATGGTAGGCAGCGGCGTCCATCTCGGATTTCAGCTTCTCGGCCTGGGCCATCGCCCGCGAATCGGCCCACGAGAACAGCGGGGTTACGGCACGGCCGTCTTCGCCGACGCCAACCAGCGAATGCCAGAAGCAGGAAATGCCGACCCCGCCAATCCGCCCGCGCGTGTCTTTGTCGGTCTTTCGAATAAGCTGCTTCAGGCAGTTCATGGTCAGCGTCAGAAGCGCTTCGGCGTCGGTCTGCACCCCGCCGTCAGCGGTTGTTGTCTGGGCATAAGGCATCTGCGCTTCGGCGTTCGGGAGAGTCCGCCCGCGCGTGTCAAACAGCATGGCCCGGACCGACGATGTTCCCATGTCCAGCGTGAGTATCAGTGCTTTTTTCATATCTTTGCGTGGGCCGGGTATAACTAGGCGTATGTGCGCCGCTCTTCGACTTTTTCTGCCTGTGCTGCCCGTCATCGCTCTTGCCGGCTGTACCCGCGTGGCTCCGCCTGCACCGCCTCCTGCCGCTCCACTAATAGGGGTCACGGCAAACTCCGGCGGCGATACGCGCGGAACCGTCTCCTACCGGCCCGGCCCGGCCCCCGTCCACCCATTTGATCCTTATGCCGCCGTCAGCGCAAAAATCGCTCTGCCTCAGCGGCAGAAGTATGCCTGGATGCTGGCTGAGATAGACATCCACGCGCACCGGCAGGCGGCAAACGCTTACCCGGTGCCGGAAGCCGGCAGTCCCAGCTATTCCAAATCCACCGCGCGGGACGATGCCGAGCGGCAGGCGACGTTCAATGCGTACCTGCTTGAGAAGTACCACGCCCGCTTCTGCAACCAGTTCCATGTCACTTATGATCAGCTTGCACTCATCCGCGAAGAAGGCCGCGACAAAAACTGGCCGATGCCGAAAGAATGAGCGAAGCAAGGTGATAAGGCAGCGAAGGGGTAGATCAATTCGCAAAAAACGTGAACCGCTGGGTCGTCGGCTTGAACTCTGTCTGTGCCGTCGTGTTCTGCGGCTGAGTCACGCTTTGGAACGATGCCAGCGGGGCTATCGGCGGATGATGCTCACTTTCCAGGAGATCCATCTGCGCGGACGAGTTCGCCTCCTGCGGCGTATAAACAAACGAGACCGTATTAATGCCCCGGCGCAGCTTCATCGTGATGTCGCGGTCCACTAAGCCGTCATAGTCGCCTTCTCGAATACCGTTCAAAAGCACCGTGAGGTGGGCGTTCTGCACCCGGCCCCGGAGCCAGTGCGAATGCTCGGTCGGCATCGCTGGGCCTTTCAGCGGGTCGCTGCCGACCAGTGGATCGGTCTGGGCAGTGTCCGTCGGCAGCAGCGGATCGGTAGTTGAAATGGCGCTCGACCCGGACACCAGCGGGTCATCCGGGGGTGACGCCGGGGCAGGAGATGCGTCAGCAAGCGGCTCCGGGGCGGAAGCCGGAGAGCGGCTGCTGGTCTGGCTCGTGTCCGGCCCGCTGTACGGCTTGTCATCGCCGCACCCGGCGAGCAGAAGAGCTGCCGCTGCAAGAAACACTAAACGCGCTGTGTTCATAAAATTGCTCTTACTGGATCATGCCCGCGCCGACTGTTTCATTGGTCGCTTCGTCTATAAGAATGACGCTGCCGGTGGCCCGGTTGCGCTTGTACGAGTCAAAAAACAGCGGGTGCGTCGTCCGCAAAGTTAAGCGGGCAATCTCGTTGAGGCTGACGCTTTTGTCGTGCGTGTTCTGGTCCAAAGTGCTGATGTCCAGCTTGTAGTCAACAGACTTCACAATCGCCCGCACTTCTTTGGTCGTGTGCTTCAGCGTGTATTTGCCGCCGACCGCAAGGCTTTTCTCGCCGAGCCAGCAGACCATGATCTCTAAGTCTTGAGAGACCGTCGGCGGGTCACCTGCGGCCACGATCATGTCGCCCCGGCTGATGTCTATCTCGTCTTCCAGCGTCAGCGTCACCGACAGCGGCGCGGACGCTGCCGGCAGGTGCCGTTCCATCATGTCCACCGACTGCACTTTAGACGTGAACCCCGACGGCAGCACTTGAACGGCGTCGCCGGGCCGGAACACGCCGCCTGCAATCCGCCCGGCGTAGCCCCGGTAATCCGGGAACTCGGCGGACTGTGGGCGGATCACATACTGCACCGGGAAGCGGGCGTCGGTGTGGTTCACATCGGTTTCAATCGGCACGGTCTCCAGCAGCGGCAGCAGCGCCGGCCCGCCGTACCAGTCCATGTTTTGGGACTCGTCCACGACATTGTCCCCGTTGAGGGCGCTGATCGGAATAAAGTACACGCCGCCAAGTTCTAAGCCCGCCGCAAACATCTCAAAGTCCCGCTTGATGCCGTCAAAGACGCTCTGGCTAAAGTCCACCAAGTCCATCTTGTTGACGCAGACGACGATGTGCGGGATGCCCAGCAGCGATGCAATAATCGCGTGCCGCCGGGTCTGCTCAATCACCCCCTTGCGGGCATCCACCAGAATAATCGCGAGATTAGCCGTAGATGCCCCCGTGACCATGTTGCGCGTGTACTGGATATGGCCGGGCGTGTCTGCGATGATAAACTTGCGCTTTGGGGTCGCAAAATAGCGGTAGGCCACATCAATCGTGATGCCCTGCTCCCGCTCCGCCCGCAGGCCGTCGGTCAGGAGCGCGAGATTGACCCCTTCCTCGCCCCGCCGCTCGGTGGACTCCCGGATCGCCTCATACTGGTCGTCAAAAATCGCCTTGCTGTCATACAATAAACGGCCAATCAGCGTACTTTTCCCATCGTCTACGCTCCCCGCCGTCGTAAACCGCAGCAGGTCCATATCCAAATAACCTGCCGTCGAAAAACTGATATTATGATCCATCTTCAAGTTCAAATCCTGCTCCACGTTTGATGTCTAATGCCGAACTGTAGAAAAATGGTATTGTCCACATCTGTGTATTGCTTCGCGTCCTGCGATAGATAAATCCTACTCTCTCAAGTCTTTTCACAATGCGTTCCCAATCTGACCCAAGTAGACCTACTAGCGTCTCCTCATTGTGATCGGCTTTGGAGCCAGCAAATTTTTTAATCATTGGCTCTAAATCAGGATATTCAGCATAAATTTTAGTTTGGAGATTGACTTCGGCAACCGCTTTCACGGATTTGCGAATAGTATCTTCTGTGAAGATTTGCATCCCAGAAAGCTCCAAATCTTCACGTTGGTTTTGAGTCACTTGTAGAGTTCGCGCCTCGTCAAGAACCGACAGCAAATCTCTAGGTGTCGCTACGTCGTTGCCGTCAGAAATACGATCACATATCCACTTGAACCCCTCAGCCGCACGGCCTTTGTCGACTTTCTCTGGAAACAACGCATAAAACACTTTACGCCGTTGCTCGGAGTTTTTGACTGAGTCATCTGTAATGTCAATGATATCAATAATTGCTTGGTTGGTTAAAAGCCTCTTTACGACTAGATGAAGCAAGTCTTCTACGTCCCATTTTATGGGGCGTGACGCTCTGCTTCGTATATGAGTTAATCCTGGAAAATGCCCTGTGTCCGTAACCCGGCTGTAAACATCATCTCGCAAAAAAATTTTAGATCGCAAGTTAGCGTAATCCGATATGTCTCGATATGCTAACAACAAGCCCTTTAACACCACATTCTCGCGGTCTTCATCTCCCAGCACAATTTCATCTAGCCGATCCAAAATCAACCAGACCCGAAAACCTGCGCTTTGTACAGCAGCATCGATCTGCTGGAAAAGATCATTAAATGGGATGGCAGATACGCTTCCGCCTGCTCTTAAAATGTCATCGGAAAACTCCAAAGATAATCCTTGCGTCCATTTTATGTCAGCCTTTTTCAAGGCTTGCACCTTTGCGATAGCGAATGCGAAAGTTTTCTTTAATCCACTTGAGGAGTCGGGGATTACCCCATATTTCTCAAGCTCCTTGCCTATTATCTTGATTGCTTGCTGATCTTGTAAATACTTACGGGCTGCCGGGCTGCCTTCCAGAACTGAGCCAAAAGGTATAGCCGCCATGCAACCCGTAGCTCATCTGCATTTGGAAAGCTTTCTTTCGCGATTTCAAGTAGGACTTCTCGAAATTCTGGATCGCCTGAAGGATTGGTAACAAGCTCTATCTTGACATCTTTAATTTCATTGTAGGAATTCTGGTTTTCCGTGATCTCTTTCCACAACGCAGATTTACCAGCGCCCTTTGATCCTAGCACAAGATCACGACGGTCTTGTACCAAGTCGTCTAGAACTGGGTGCGATATGAAACACTGCGCGAGTAGATCGTCTTGCTCCGCAATAATTGCTCCGAAACGGAGCTGCCTGAGTATTTCAGTCTTTGTAGCCATTTTGTTTAAGTCTCCTTACTCATTTCGACAATCAGCTTTAGTAGATGCCTTCGCTGCTGACAGCTTCGGCAGAAAGCGCAACACCGGCGGGCGAGGACGCTTGCTGTAGCCGCCGCTCCCACTCATCCTGCGGTTCAAAGGGCTGCTCCTGCCGAGGTGTTCCCGAAAACTCCTCCTGGATTGTCCTGAGAACCAGATGTTCCGGCGTCGTGCTGAGTTCCTGCGCTTTTTGGGCAAGTTTCTGTTCCAAATCAGGCGTGAGTGAGATTGTCATTTGATTTCCCTTTTGTCGGTCAAGTAGCCTTTCGCCGCCGCGTCGTCAATCAGCGCTTCGGCGTACTCCCAAAGCGTTTCGGAGCCGTTCGCAATGTGCCGGTTCAGCCTCAAAACCTGCTCTTTCGTGATGCCGTGTTCCTTCCAGCTTCGGCCCTCGGTATGGTAGTTATGCAGCAGCGGCATGAGCCGGTCCAGTGCAGCGGCAAACTTCGCTTCCGGCGTTTCCCGCGCCTCAAACTCCTGCCACAATTCTTGAAGTTCGGCGCTCTGGTCGCTTGGCAGCAGGCCGAAGATGCGGTGTGCCGCTTCCTGCTCCCGCGTCGCCTTCGTGTCGTTCCCGGCGGTGTCATAGATAAAAGTGTCGCCGGCGTCAATCTCGACAATGTCATGCACGAGCAGCATCTTCAGAACGCGCAGTTGATCAATCTCGGCGTCTGCGTGTTCCGCCAGCACCAGCGCCATGACCGACAAATGCCACGAATGCTCCGCCGAGTTCTCATGCCGATTTTCGTTCAAGAGATAGGAGCGGCGCAGGACGCTTTTGAGCTTGTCTATTTCGAGAACAAAAGCAATCTGCCGGTCAAGCCGTGTGTTCAATCGCCGCTCCGTGTTCTATGACAGTTCAATTTGACCTGTGCGATAATCAACCACAAGGCGCTGACCGCGTATATAGTCCAGCCCTAGAAGTCCGTCAAAAGGCAGAACCGCCGGCAGCGTATGTGCTTGAACATTTACAGAGGACTGCGCTTGACCCAGGGACTCCAGCCTGTCTACAGTGATCAATGGAACTAAGACCGTGCCGCCGCCCATAGTAATCGGCACGGTGGGAGCGGAAGCCACAGAATACCCCAGTATTCTCAGCACACGCTGGCTGATGACTGTCTCCGTTGCCGCAGTATCCATAGCCAGACGCACTTCGCGGCTGCCGGAGGGGCCGAAAACCGTCATGCTGACAATGATGAGAGTTTGCGTGGTGTCAAAGGGAACACTCATAAAAATCTACGACCAATAGCTGAGAAGAACAGACATATTCGGCATTGGGCCGAAATAAAGGTAAGCCGCCTGCCGCAGCCCAAGCGTCTCATCCTGGTCGTACATGGCTTCTCGGTCGCTGCCGTGATAAACGACTCGACCGCGCTGCACTTCATGGTTGTCGTTAACCTCCGGGTCAGCGACTAAAACCCATTCTCCGTCAAACTGCGCTTCCATCTCGGCGCGTGTCAGCACTTCATTCATAAACTTGTTCTTTCTGCTTCTGGCGTTACCAGCAACTCGCACTCGTTCGGATGTACCTGGCGCAGACGGCGCCAATCAGCGATTGCTTGGTCATCGAGCAGAACGTCTGGCTTAGGCAGAAATGCCTGGAAGCAGTCTGCAATGCCGAACTCTTCTGCGCTGGTGCGGGCATACTTGGCCCCGCCGGAACTCCAGCCTAAAAGCGTCTCGCTCTGCATATGCATGCAGTTGACGAATCGTGCCGATGACGGCAGGCATCGGGATGCGCGTTGTGCCGTAGCTGCGGACAAACGTGTCGTCTACATCTACATAGACGACCACTAGAAGTAGCCTTCTTTTTTGCGGTCTTCCATCGCGGCTTCGGAGCGCTTGTCGTCGGCGCGGGTGCCGCGCTCAGTCTGGCGGGAGGCGGCGACTTCCTGGATGATCTCTTCTAGGCTGCTGGCAGGGGACAGAACCGCGCCGGTGCAGGTCATGTCGCCGATGGTGCGGAAGCGCACTTGGCGTATTTCGGGCGTCTCGGTCGGACGCTTGTTGAGATACTCGGAGTCGGCGAGCAGGTTGCCGTCGCGGGCGATGACTTCGCGCTCATGGGTGAAGTAAATGCTCGGCAGGGCGATCCCTTCCTGTAAAATATACTGCCAGACATCCATCTCGGTCCAGTTGGAGATGGGAAAAACGCGGAAATGCTCGCCGATATGCTTGTGGCCGTTGAACAGGTTCCATAGCTCCGGCCGCTGGTTTTTCGGGTCCCACTGGCCGAACTCGTCCCGGTGCGAGAAGAACCGCTCTTTCGCACGGGCTTTTTCTTCGTCCCGGCGTGCGCCGCCCATCGCGGCGTCCACTTTTAGCTCTTCGATGGCGTCCAAAAGCGTCACGGTTTGGAGCAGGTTGCGCGAGGCGTTGTAGCCTTTTTCTTCGACCGCCCGGCCCTGGTTGATGGAGTCTTGGACAGAGCGGACAAGGAGCTTCGCGCCGATGGTCTCCATCCAGTCGTCGCGGTAGGAGAGCGTTTCGGGAAAATTGTGTCCCGTGTCGATATGAAGCAGTGGGAACGGAATACGCGCGGGCCAAAACGCTTTGCGGGCCAAATGGCTGAGGATAATCGAGTCTTTGCCGCCGGAAAACAACAGCACGGGCCGCTCAAACTGGGCAGCGACTTCGCGGATAACGAAAATGGACTCGGCTTCCAGCTCCGACAAATGGGAGACTTGAAGGGCGGTTAACATGACGGTCATATCTTTTATTTTACCACAACGAGAATAGTAAAAGAAAAAGGCTTAAAACTGCTGAAAAGTTCCGGCTTACCCTGCCGCATAAACTTCGTGCTGTCATTAACGCACCTGAAAGACGTAGGAGGGATAACCATCCTGCTTCAAGAGCGTCGCTTGTTTCTGCGCGTCCGCCGAGCGCAGATAATCGCCGGTTTGCACGACATAGCTTGTTCTGTGGAACGGACCGGGGCTGGGCTGGACCGAGGCATGGAAACCCCGGCGACGCAGCGCCCCGGCTAATGTCTCGGCCAGGGGCCGTGCGACAAACGCCGCCGCCGCGACATGGTATGCCCGTGAACGCGGCGCTTTCGCCGGTGCGGCCTCCTTAACGACAGTGGACCTTAGCGCGGGACGCCGCACCGCCGCAAGAGGCACAAGGGCGCTGGGCCGGGGCGTGGCCGCGCGAGGGGGCTGCACCGGCGCGGCAACTCTTGCCGTAAGCGGGGCCGGGAAGGCTGCCGACGACGGCTGGGCGGGTGCGGGCGGCGCATCAACGTTAATAGCGATGTGACGGGAAAAAGCGCTGATTTTGTGGCTGTCGAGCGCACTGGCCGTGAAATCATAACGGCCTGGTGCGGCGGGGGTCCAGGACGCCGTAGAAAGGCTGCCCTGTGCAAGTGTCAGCAGGGATTGGGGGCCGCCGTTGCGGGCGTAGGAAATCGCGATTGTTGCGCTCCCGGTGGGCGGCAGAGAAGCGTAGGCTGAGATCAGCACCGGCGTCCCAACGGGAACATGCTTTCTGTTGCCGGCGCTGTAAAGAGTGACCGCAAGCGGAACCGACGCGTCGCCGGCCGGCGTTTTTGCTGCGAGCGGCTGTGCCGGGGCCGGCGGCGGCAGGGCAGGGTCTGCGGGCGGCAGAACCGTCGCCGGGTCGGACGGCAGAGGTGGACTTTGAGAATGGCGCGGAACTTGGGACAAGTGCGGCAAAACCGCGAAGAGCATTACCAGCAGCA
Organism: uncultured Armatimonadales bacterium; assembly: GCA_964236795.1. Lineage (GTDB taxonomy): Bacteria > Armatimonadota > Armatimonadia > Armatimonadales > Capsulimonadaceae > JANXMY01. The sequence goes on from CAXSFV010000031.1 coordinate 21,630, forward strand.
GGCCCAGCACGGCCGCCGCCGACAAAATCCAGGGCAGGACATGGCGAAGCGGGTCGTCAGTCTGGATCGGAACAATGTGAGGCACGGGATGACCAGGTGCGGAATGCTCAGGCTGGATCTCCGGTCCTGAATCGGAGTGTAGAGGCGGGTCATGCGGCATAAACACAGTTTCCCCGGCAAAGAGACATTTTTAACCCTGCTTCTTTCCGCCGTCCAATGGGTACACTCTTCCTGTGGCAGACGCAGAAGAAACCCCGAATTGGAACCTCAGCAGTGAGCAGTGGGACGCCGTCGTGCGCCGGGCGCAGGCAGGCTGGGACACGCTGGCAGACGGCGCGTTCGTGCGGGTGGAAGCGAGCGCCGATACGGAGCAAGCCGAACTGGTCTTCTTCGCAACCACGCTGAACAAGCCGCTCGGCTGGGGGTACCCGTTTTTGGAAGACATCCCGCAGGCCAAAACGCCCGGTGCTGTCATTGGCCGGGCGTGGCGCGACCCCGACGCCAGCCAAGTTGCCTTCGAAGTCATGCTGCCTGCCGCCGCCCAGGCCATTGCGGCGGATTATGAAAGCGGCGCATCCGACTTAGACTTTGTCACCTACGAGCAGGCTGTGGACCAGGCCGTGCGCGGCACCCCCCGCGAGCTGGCCTGGCTGCACGGCGAGTTTGGGCGGCTGGCCGTGCTGTCGGTGGAGTAGGAACTAAGGCGCTTTCTTCGCAACTTCCGCCAAGTGCGCGGCTTCAGCGTCTTCAATCTCCGTCAGGCTTTTGCGGGACGGCTCGGCAGCGTCACTTGCCGACAAATCGGACACGCTGACCAAAAGACTATAGCGGAGCGAGAACTTTTTCTCGGCGGCGGACAGCTTGTTACGGCCTTCTTCAGATAACCCGTCCAGCCACTTCTGGCGCATGGCGTCGGTCCCGGCCTGGTGGCGCTTGCGGATGTCGTCCGGCAGGCTGTCGGGGTCTACGGCGACCGCCGCCGTGCTGTCGCTGTAGAGCTTCGCAATGGTCCCGGTCAATCCCCGGTAATATGGGTAGAATAAGCCGGACTTGGTATCGGCGGCGGTCGTCTCGCGGTCGGCAAGGCGGACAGCCTCGCCCTCGGTCAGCGTGGGCGCTGGTTTCTGTGCCATAGGGCAGTCTCCTTTAACATCTTTTGATTGAGATTTTTAGTTTAACGCGATAGGAACAAAATTATGTCTGATTTTCTGTTTGGATTTGGCGAAGGGCTGACAATTTTGTGCCTTGTCGGCCTCGTCGGCGTTCTTATCTTCCTAGCGATGACTGCGCTGAAGCTGAAAACGTCCGTGATTGACAACGCCGGGCGGCTCTATAAGCGGCCTCTCGCGTCAGGCAAGAACCTCGTGACGACGGTGAAGGGCATCGCCCAGCAGGAAGCCATGCGCGGCAAGCATATCGGGACCTCCGCGAAAGTCGCAGCGCTGTCGGTGAAGGACGCCGCCGTGCATATCAAGGGTGCAGCGCAGTCAGTCCACCCGGAGGAATTAAAGCCCGCCGTGGCGTATGCGTCCAATCTGTCGAACGCAATGAAAGTTGCCTTGAAGCTGTCTCAAGTCGGAGCGCGTCAGCGGGCCGGCAAGTAGCCTACTTTTACATTCGCTACTTTGTCGCTGCCTGCACCGCACCCAGCACCTGCTGGGGCGGGGCTGTGGATACGTCGCCCTTGACGACCGGCTTGCCGTCCACAAAAACGCCGTTGCCGAGGACGGCCTGGGCGGCGGGGGAGCGGTCGGACGCCGGGACATCGGTGTTGACGATTACCGCTGAGACGCTGCCGCCGGTCTTCTGCGCGTAGTCTTGAATAGCTTTGATCGGCCCGGCCAGCGTGTCCGGCTTCTGCTGGTTGTTTTCGTTGTACGACCAGCCGACGACGATTTTGTGTTTTGCGGTCGCCGGGTTGCCAACCGTCTGCTCGGCGGGCAGATCATTCGTTGCCGTGGCTGGCAGCGTAGCCGGCGCGGGTGCCGACTGGGCGGCGGGCGGCGTGTCGTCGTCATGGTCCGGCTGCCCGGCCTTGTTGATCCCCTTGTTGATAAAAATCAGCGCGACAACCAGAATCGCCAGCCCGGCACCCATAAACAGACGGTTCATTTTGCTCCTCCCGTAATCCCTAACTTTTGATTCCTAAAAAACCTGCCATGCGTCCGGTTTTTCCGTCGCGCCGGTAGGAAAAAAAGTCGCGCTTGTTGCGGAACGTATCTTCGTCGCAGACCGCAATCGCTCCTGCCGGTATGCCCGCGTACAGAAGCTGCCCGAAGATCACAGCACGCAGGTTTAAATTGTAAGTGCCACCGAGGTCGGAGCGCGGCGTGACCACGCTGGAAGCCCGTGCGCCGGGCAGGGACCGGAAGCGATCGGCGACTTCCGGCCCGACCTCATAGCTGCCTTCGCCGATGGACGGTCCAACGGCGGCGAAACACGCCGACGGCACGCAGCCGAACTCCCGCGTCATGGTTTCCATCGTCTTTCCTGCAATGTTTGCCGCTGTTCCGCGCCACCCGGCATGGGCCAGCCCGATGACTTTTCGCACCGGGTCTACAACGTAGACGGGAGCGCAGTCGGCAAACAGCAGCATCAAGAGCAGGCCTGGCATGTTCGAGACTAAAGCGTCCGCCCCGGCAACCGGCGCCGACCCCGACCCCGCCGCAACTACTTTAACTGTGTCCCCATGCACCTGCTCCGCCAGCACAACATCCGCTTCGGCAACGCCTAAATCGTGCCAGACCCGCCGCCGGTTCGCCGTTACCTGCGTCAAATCGTCCCCGACATGCGCTCCGAGATTGAGCGAATCATACGGCCCGGCGCTGACCCCGCCCTTGCGGGTCGTGAAGCCCTGCGTAATACGGGGCAGCCAGGCCATCGTTTTCGCTTGATACAGCGGCAGATCGCCAATCGGTTGTTTGCGCCACCCTGTCAAATTGTCTTCTTCAATTCCAAAAACTGCCGCTGAAAAGTCTCGTAGTCTATGTACAATTCGGCCTGCCAGCCGCGCTCTTTCGCAGCGTCCACATGACGCGGCGAATCGTCCCAAAACGCAATCTGTTCCCCGCTCAGGCCGAGCGCGGCTTCGACCGCTTCATAAAACCGCGCATCCGGCTTCTTCATTCCCAGTACGCCTGAAAAGAACAAGTGGTCAAAGTGAGCCGAGAAGCCCATGACTTCTTTCATGTACTCCGCCCGGTGCGGTTCTTGATTGGATGCCAGGCAGCAAACAAGCCCCGCTTTCCGCAGCGACTTCACGGTTTCCAGCACCCGTGTGTCCACCGCGTCTTCCACCGAAAACCAGAGTTGCATGAATTCTTCCACCGAACCGTGCCAGCCCCATTCTTTGAGGTAGGGCGGCAGCACCGCTTTGAGGTCGGCTTTGCCTAGAATGCAGTCCAAAAACTTGCCCTGCCAGAACGCCTGCGTCGCGTCCTGCGTGATTTGATGCTCCCGCGTCAAATGCTCGGCGAAACGATAAGGAAACACCAACACCCCATCGGCATCAAAAATAACGGCTTTTATGCTCATTTGTATATGCTCATTCCGACGCTTCAATCTCCCGCGCTTCTTTCCGCGTCATCGGCTTCTGCGCGGCATGGCGGACATGGATTACCGTGACTGTCGGCGCATCGTCCGGGTTCTGCCGCAGGACAAACAAAACTCGGTGGGAAGGGCCGCCCGGCGTCCGGCGGTACAGCATCCGCCGCACGGTTTCCCGGAACAGCTTGTCTTCCTCGGCTATCAGCCAGATCGTCGGAAGCTGTGCGAGCTTGCCGATCTCCACTTCTAACCCATCGCTCCATGCCTCTGCAACTTCCTCACCAGCAAGCACGGCAAGCCGCTCCTCAGCCACTTCCATATCGCTTCGCGCCCGCTTTGTAGTGCGGACTGCCCATATTGCCGGCGGCTCATCATTGGTTGCCATTAAGCTGTCGCCGCTGACTGGAGCTGCGGGACTTGCTGCACTCCTTTTTCTCTTCGCCGCGTGGCTCTCTGCTCTTTCAGGTATGCAAACGTTTCCTCAAGAGAATATGTCTCGCCTGCCTCTAAATCCGCTAAACCTTCCCGAATGCCCGCAACCGAGTCGTCGAAATCAGCCTGGTCTTCGAATTCGCTCAGGTCAATCATATGACTATACTCAGCAAGCTCCACGAGATATTCGGTCACGTCTTGTCCGCGCTCCGCCGCATACATTCTCAGACGCGCTTCGGCTTCGGGACTGATTTCCAATACAAGTGCCATCGGTTTCTCCTAACGCTTCACAGAATAGAGGCGGCAGACTTTGCCGTCGTGAGTGATGTCTTTCTCATAGCTCATGCCGTTCTTTTCCGCTACGCGAACCGAGGCGGCGTTGCCGTGGTCAATAACTGAGACTAAACGCGGCACATCCAAACGCGCGAAGCCCCAGTCGCGTACTGCGTTGGCTGCTTCGGTCGCAAGCCCTCGGCACCAGTAGGCACGGGCGAGCTTATAGCCGACCTCTACTTCCTCTTGGTCGTCAATCATCTGTGGCACGAGGCCGCAGTAGCCGATAAACCGTCCGTCAGCCTCGTGTATGACTGCTCACAAGCTAAAACCGCGTTGTTCTTGAGTGCGAATGAAATAGTTCACGCCGCGCTCGGCCCATTCTCTTGGGCGCGGCCCGGAAGGATAAAAGCGCATGACTTCCGGGTCAGCTTCAATCGGCGCAAATGCTTCAATGTCTTCGGGCCGGAAAACGCGCAGTGTCAGGGGCTCAGTTTCTAGGATGTCCACGTTAATCCGCCAGCTCGTACAGGTCCATATTGCCGGTGAGTAGGGCATTTTTAGAATCGGACTCGCAGAGCTTGTCGAGCTTGGCTAAGTATTCGCGGACGGTCATCACGACGGTGGCGTGGGACCAGGTGAGCGGCGAGACGGAGATGGGATCGCCGTTGTAGGGGTGGATCTGCTCGGCCAGCACGCCCGACTCAAGCGTGTGCTTGCGGACCCACTCCAGGATGTCCAGCGCTTTGGTCAAATCGGGCAAAGTCTGGGCTTTGGCGATGTACCATTCGGCAAGCCAGAGGGTGCAGATGATCCATGGGTTGCCGGGGACCGCGCCGATGTCCTGGCTGATCTGGTGGTAGTAGTCGTTCTCGTAGCGGGCAACCCCGCCGATGTCGGTCTTGCACCAGAGGCGCTCTTCAATCTGCTCCATCGTGGACACGACCATCGGATGGTCGGCGGGCAGCATTCCAAAATGGAAGACGCCGTAAAGGCTGGCGTCAATGTTCAGGTCGGCATCAATCCTGCCGGTCTCGCGGTCTACGGTGATGCGCCGGACAAAGCGGTTCCGCTCCGGGTCCCACAAATGCACCAGCGCCGCGGCTTTAATTTCTTCTTGGGCGGTCCGAAACGCCTGGGCGTGCTCCTCGTCGCCGAAGGTTTCCGCGAACAGCGCGGCGGCGTTCAGGCCCGCCCAAACGGCGGCGACGGTGAACAAGTGAATGCCGTGGCGCTCTTCCCAGAGGTCATACGACGCGCCCGGCAGGCCGGTGTGCGGCTCCCGGTAATGGGTCATAAACTCGCCCGCGCGGCGGATCAGGGGAGCATAGAGGCCGCGAATGAACTCCACGTCTTTGTAGCGGGCGTAATGCTCCCACAAGGCCCAGATAACCAAAGAAGTCTCGTCTTCCTGGATCGGAAGCTGAGTGTGACCCTCACCGTCGGCCCAGGGATGCCACGACGACCCCAGTGATTTGTCTGGGTTGTATTTGTGCAGGAGGTAGCCTTCGGGCAAGAGAACGTCCTTGCAGAACTTATAAAAGTTGCGGGCCACTTCCGGCTGACCGGCCAAATCGAGTGCATACGCAACTAAAGCCCCATCGCGCGGCCACATATACGAGTAAGTGTCGTTGTTGAATGTTAAGTAGTCACTGTCGTTCGCCGCAATAATTGCGCCGCGATTATCAATCTGGGTGCGTAAAATCAGCAGGGATTGCTTGTATAATGTTACCAAGGAAGTCGGCAAATCGCCGTAAGGAATGTCGTCTTTGTTGACCCAGCGGTTCCAGTAAATTCGCGCCCGGTGCTGAAAGAACTCCGCGCCGCGCTGCTCGACCAGCCGGTGAATGAGCTTCACGGCGGCGTAATCTTCACCTGCCGCCAGCCAGTAGTAGACAGTCGCGGTTCGGTCGAGCGTGACATGGGCGGCAATCGTACTGTCTACGGCCCCCTGCGCGACCGCGTTCATGCCCAGCACGCCGTCTTCGGCATCGCGCCAGGTGCCTTCCGCGCCGTGGGCGTGGGAAACGCCGATGGCGTAGTGATGGACGCCGAAGTCTGTTTGATCGCCGTTCTCGACAGCGACGGAGGCCAGCATCCACGTTTTGCCTTTGTAGTGGATCATGGCCTTCAAATTAGGCGCGTAGTAGGCCGTGTTGCCCTCGGACGACTCGTTGAGGTTAAAGTCGTGGTGCCAGAACAAGCGCATGTCGCGGGTCATCGGCAGCAAGTTCTCGATCTCGACTTTGCGGACGTATAGGTCCCGGTCGAAGTCCACGCAGTCCCGGCAGACCAGCCGCAGGCCGAGGCCCCAGTGGACTGCCGACACTTCCGTGACGAGTGTTTCGGCTTCGTAGCGCAGGGTCTTTTCCCACGACGGCTCGGAAATCCAGGACATCTGGCCGTCCACCCAGACGCCGAACCGGCACGCCTGGCCGCGCGTGTGGTTGGCCTGGCCGACATAGGGATAATAAACGTCGCGCAGGGTATAGCGGGAATCGAAGGTCAGCAGCAGATTGCCGTTGCCGATGGGGATGTCTCGTGGCATGGCTTATTATACCACGGCGGCAGGCCTTAACGCCCCGCGTTTCCTCTTGGCTGCACGTTTTGTCTTGGCACGAAACTTGCAGGTATCATGGCAGAAGCGCACCAATCACCCAGGAAGCATAGATGCCAAACCCCTTATCCAGATTTCTCCAGTCTCTTCAGCAGCAGCAGGAGCAGCGCCGCCGCAAGCAGCAGCGCCGGAAAGCCGAGCGAGAGCATTCCCGCCGCCAGGACGAAGTCCTGAAAGGTGCCGCCGGTCAAAGAGCGGCCCGCCAGCGGACTCAGTTCTTCCAGGGCATGCGCCGCGATGCCGCCGAGCGCCGGTCCTCACTTGCCGACGCGCTGCATTGGAACACGCTGCAAAGCCGCGCTTATGCCTTCGGCGGCGGCGCGGGGCAGCCCAATCTGCGTCGGTTCCTCTCGCGCTTTGTTTATAGCCTTGCCGCAGTGTCGGTGCTGGCGAACGTCGTTTTGTTCGTGCGCTGGTCGCCGAGCCGGGCGCTGCTTTCTGTCGGAAAGCACACGGTCTCGAAGCGCGACTACGAGGCCAATCTCGATGCTGCCGCCGGCAAAGCAGTCCTGAGCCGCATGGTTGTCGCCGAGCTGATCCGGCAGGCTGCCGCGCAGGCCGGAGTGACGCCCACGGCTGCCGATGTGGACGCCCGCATCGCTCTGCTGCGCCGGCAGGGAGCGCTGCCGCCTCAGCCGGCGGCGGACTTGCGCGACTCGATTGAGCAGAATCTGGCGCTGGAAAACCTGCGGATGCGGGGCATCTCGGCCAGCGACGCCGATATTGCCGCCGAGTACGCAAAGCACCCGGAGAAGTTTCGCCTGCCGGCCCAGATGTCGGCGACGCTTGTGGTCGCGGCCAGCCCGGACAAGGCCGCTCAGGCGACCCATCTGCTGGGAGCCGGCGTAACGCCGTCCGCCATCGCCGCCGTGCCCGGCTTGCAGGTGGACGGCGTGAACGGCTTCGCGCTTCCCGCCGGGGCGCTGTCGCCGGGTCTGCGCCAGACCATTTTGGGACTGCATAACGGCGAGGTCCAAGTGTTCCCGTCGCGCGGCTCCGGGGTTTCCCTCGTTGCCAGAGCCAACTCGCACACGCCGGGCGCACTGCCGCCGCTGCCGCAGGTGCGCGACCTCGTGGCCCGCGAGATCAAGCTCGAAAAAGCGCCGACCGCACCCGCCGAGCTGCTGACGCTCTATGCCGCCAACAAGCCGGTCTTTGACATGACCAATTACCAGCCGTATCTCGGCGACTTTGAAGCCGCCGCGTCCCACTTGCCGCCGGCCGCGACGGCGAAACCAACCGCCAAGACCGCCAGCCTGCCGTCGCCGTAAGCGCACCCATGACCATTCAAGAACAATCTGCTCAAGAACAATCCGCTGCGCCGCAAACGCCGGGGAACAGAGAACCGGCAGCGCCACGCGATTGGCTCACACTCGCCCTGCTTGCCGCGTCGGCGGGACTGCTTGGGTTTGTTGCCCGGGCCCTGCTGAAGCAGTGGGTTTGGGCGTATCTAGAGCCGAACTCGTTTTACGTCTACGGTCCGGCGATCCCGCTTTTGGTCGCCGTCATGCTCTGGCACCGGCGCGATGCCCTGCGGGCTGTGCCGAAAGCGCCGTCTTATGCCGCTCTGCCGGCGCTTTTCGCGTCGCTCGGCGTGCTGCTGCTCGGCATCAAGCATGAGATCAGCGCCGTGGCGTCGCTCGGCCTGCTGTGTTCGGTCTGGAGCGGCGTCTGGCTCCTGCTCGGCGGCCGCTTCTTCCGGGCGGCCTGGTTCCCGCTGCTGTTTCTTGCGTGGATGTCCCCGCTGCCCGGCCCGCTGCTGCATGAGGCGACGTTCGGCAGCCAGCAGCTTTCGACCGAGCTGACGGACAAGTTCCTGCACGTTTTGCAGTTCCCGACGGTTCTGCACGGCAATGTCATCACGCTGGACAGCTTTTCGCTGTTTGTTGAGGAGCCATGTTCCGGGTTCATGCTTTTGCTGACGCTTCTGGTGATCTCGTCGGCGTTTGCGTGGCTGGCGGATGGCGGTCCGCCCGTGCGCCGCCTGTGGCTGTTTGCGCTGTCACTGCCGCTGGCGATTGCCGACAACGTGTTTCGCTTGACGCTTCTCGCGGTGGTCGGGGACAGCTTCGGCGCCCGTGCCGAACACGTCATTCACGACCCCAGCGGCCTTGCGGTCGTGGGCCTCGGACTGCTTCTTTTGTTTTGGATTGCTCGGAGGATGGGATGCCGCACTTTCGCGGGGCTGCCGCTCTTTTAACACTGTCTTTGCTCGGTCTGTTCGGAGCGGACCGTTTGTGGCACCCGTCGCTGGAGTCTTTTCCGGTGGGGGTCGAAAGCGCCGATGTCCCGAAAACCGTCGCCGGCGATGCGTCGTCCGGCGATTTAGCTCCGGGCAACTACTTGATGTCGGCGCTGCCGGGCGCCAAAATGCTGTTCCGCACCTATGGTCGCCCGCCGGAAGCGATCGACTTCCTGCTCCTCAGCGGTACGGCAGGCGTGGCCCTGCACGACCCGCGCCTTTGCCTCAGCGGCTACCGGCTGTCTAACCCGCAGACGCTGTCCGTGCCCGGCACGCCGGTTGTCATGCAGACGTATGACGGCTGCACGACCGCCGGCCTGCCTGATCTGTCGGTTTCGTATTTTTACGTCGTCAACAGCCAGGTCCTCAGCAGCAGCACGCGCATCCGCACGGCGATGCTGGAAAACGCGCTGATTGGCCGTCAAAGCACGCCGGTCTACTTTTTTCGGTTCATTGAGCCGCTGAGCCAGGACCCGGTCGTAGAAGCCCGCCGCAAAGCGCACCTGCTGTTCTTCGCCGCCGAAATGTGGCGTTCCTTGAAGCCGCGCCTTGCTCCGGGGGCGTAATGTGCTTGACGCCGCGCCGCACGTGGGTTATAATGCTGTATGGCACGAACGGCATCACTCGACACAAAAACGGCAGATCGAAAAACAGCGGGCAGAAAGATGGCGCAGGGAAAAGCCCGGCGGGGGAAAAAGCGGGAACAGCCGCTGGGCGTCGCGATCACGCTTGGCTTCGCCGCGACACTTGCGGCAGGCATCGTTATCGCCGTAGTCTCCGTGCTGCTTCCCGGCACCCCCGCTCACCAGTTTTTCTCACTCGCCCAGCACATCCATAGTGCTACTCTGGCGCTGGACCCGCTATATCAGGAGTGGTTAGAGAAAATCAGCGAGGAAGAAGTCCTGTTCGCGATGCCCGTTTCGATGCTATGCGGCGGCCTCGCATTGGGCTGGCTCGCACCGAGCTATGTGGAGCGCCGCCGCGTTCTGGTAGCCGGCGGCCTGATGGGCTTTGCTGTTGTTGCCGCCTCCGTCGCATTCGTCTGGGTATTCGGCATTTTAGACCAGAATGCGCTGAATCATATTGAGGGTGGCCAGCAGGTGAACATCACTGCGCCGCCGGAGCTGATTGTCAAGCAGGTCGTCAGCGCCATCCTCTGGACGACCATCTGTGTGCTAGGGACGTGGCTCGGCCTGCGAGGGCGGGAGCGGGCGCGGCAGAACGGGCAATAGTGATCTCACCCCACCGCATTCTTATGCCTTCAGCATTAATTTATATCTGCCACCCTCTCCTTTCATAAGGAGGGGGCGGCAGCTTAGGGTTTCATTGGGGCGCTGCCGGGTGAGGTCGCTACGGTTCTTTCTCCACCCCCACCAGCCGCACCGTGCTTGCTTCCACTACCACGCCGCCGGGCGTGTGATGCAGCGTCCCCGCCACCGCCACTTTGTCTCCCATAATGACCGGCGGCACCAGACGAGGCGCATCAATCTCAATCGGCGTCTGCCCCAGCGCGTCGGCGGCAAAGAAGTGGTCTCCCAAGCGGTCCGAGCCGCTGGAGACGACGACGCTTCCCAGCACAATCTTCTTCCCTTCCGGCTCATTGCCCAGCCCAATTACGGTGTTTCGGAACTGTTTGTCTAGGTCCGGCGTCCAGGACGTGACCTGCCCGGCCTGCACGGTAAAGCCGGGAAATGTTCCCGACGGCAAAGACACCGTGTAGCTGCCGGGCGGCAGGCTGGCGAACGCAAAAAAGCCATTGCCGTCGGCATGAACCGTCTGGGCAACGTGCGCGTCGTCGCTTGTTGCGGTGACTTCCACGCCGTCTTCCGGGGTCAGGTCGCCGTCCGACAGCAGGGTTCCCATGAGTGCTCCCGTCTTTGGCTGCGTCTTCCAAAGCATCGGCGGCACGGGGACAAGGTGCGTCCAGACGCGCGGAATGGCGGCAAACAGGGCCGTGTCGCCTTCATGCTCGACCCCATGGGCGCCGGAAGTCGTATCGTAGCAGTAGACCACTGCGCCCGCTCCGGCATGTCCCGCCGCCGTCGCTCTGCGCGTGCTTTGCAGCAAGGAAAGCGTCAGCGGCACGGGGTTCAGGTACGCCCCGACCCCCATCACCACCTGCCGGCCGTAAGTGCGATCTTTGGCGAACGTGTTCCACCCCGCCCACCGCGCCGCCGCTTTCGGCAGGCCGAAGTAGGCCATCGGGCAGTTCAGGTCTAAAATCCCTTCGCGCATCCAGTCCCGCCAGGGCGCAAAAACTTCGGTGTACGACGCGCTTTTCGTCTCATAAGCCGTGTCACTTTTCGGCGCGTCACCCCAGCAGATCGTCGCCGCGCTGACTACCAGATGCGGCTTCAAGGCCGTCGCCGAGACATACACTCGCCGGACCAAATCCGTCACCTGCTCCCGCCGCCACGCCTGCCAGCGCGGGTCATTGAATGCCGGCTGCCCGGTCGTGCCATAGCGGGCATTGTAGCGGGCCACCGAGACCGTGTTGTAGCCCCAATGCCCGGCAGTCTGGCCGTCGCCGCCGTACCGGATAAAGTCGAGGTGAATGCCGTCCACGTCGTAATGCCGCACCACGTCCATATAGACCCGGAACGTCCAATCGGCGGCCTGCGGGTTCCCCGGATCAATCTTTGTCGCTTCTCCGTCAAAATCCGCTCCCGTATCCGACAGCGACAGCCATTCCGGGTGCAGCCGCGTCAAAGCCCCGGCCGAAGCATTCCCGCCGACCGCGCAGGCATTGATCCAGGCATGGACCTGAATGCGCGGCTTCCCGGCTTCATGCGCGTGCTGACACAAATACGCCAGCGCATCAAACTGGGCCGGGTCGTCCTGCGCCCACCCCTCATAATGCGACTGATAGTAGGCATCCGCCCGCTTCCGCATCTGGACAAAGACCGCGTTCGCGTGCATCCCCCGCAGCCGGCGGAGCAGCAGATCGCACTGTTCCGGCGTCTTAAACCCATCGTTAAACCCATCCACCCAAAACGCCCGCATCTCCGGCTTCTCGGCTTGTTTGGAGGAAAGAGCAGGGGACCGGGCGAGGGTAGGGGAAAGCGCCCCGCCCAGCAGCGCAAGCGTCAGCAGACCAATAGGAAGACTTCTCATACCCTAATTATAGCCCACGGAATAAGCGCGAGGCAAGCAAGAAGGTGTATAATGGAAAAACGAAACTCAGGAGGATAGGCCAATGACTGAAGCAGGACAGCAAATCGGACAGCGCGGCCAGGCGCTGTATGACCAAACCATCAAAGCGCAAGTTGAAGAAGGCAATCGCGGCAAGTTTTTGATTTTAGACGTCAACACCGGCGATTACGAAATAGACGCCGAAGACCTGACCGCTTCGGAGCGGCTTCTCGCCCGACAGCCAGATGCCGTCTTATTCGGCGTTCGCATCGGCTACCGGGCGGCTTATCGCTTAGGCGGAAACAAGCAGGTAAATCCAACATGATGACAGGGATGATTAACGACAGCAGGGAAGCCGTGCTGACAATGCGGGTACAGGGCGCGGACGGGCAGGAAATAGAAGTCGAGTCCATTCTTGACACTGGCTACAATGGATCACTTTCCCTGCCGCTGGAAGTCATCGCTTCTCTGGCACTGCCCGCGAGAGGATCGCGCTATGTCACTTTAGGCGACGGCAGCACGGTCCTCCTCAACATCTACCGGGCGACGGTTATCTGGGACGGTCAGCCGCGTCCCGTGCAAGTGATGGAAACAGAAGACGTGTCTCTTATTGGAATGTCCCTGCTGTACGGCTATCGCGTTATCATAGACGTCATAGATGGCGGCCTTGTGACCATAGAAGCGAAAACTTCCTGAAAGCTGTAATAAAGCAGAAGGAAATAGCAACCGCTCCCGAAAGGAACCTGCCAACCATGACTGCCACGCTGTCCGGCGAATTAGAAGAATTTGTCAACGCTCAAGTCCAAAGCGGCGAATACCCATCTGCCCTTGAAGTCATCCGCGCCGGCCTGTACCTGCTGGAAGACCAAAATGCCCTGCGCCAAATCAAGCTGGAACGCCTGCGAAAAGAAATTGCTATCGGTTTAGAGGCGGCAGCGCGAGGTGAAGTTGCCCCATTAGATGTTGAGGATATCATCAAGCGGGGAAGGCAGCGGCTCATCTCGCGTGATGACAGAGAGGACTAGATTTTTTAGATTGGCAGAATCGTTTCGCCGACATCAATAATTTGCTTGCCATTTGGGGTGAATATATGAGTCGGCTCGTATCCTTGAGCTGTCAAATGAACGCCATCCATACTGACGCCTGACCGTTCTGAAAGGGCAAGAACAGGCCAGCCGTTCCGCGCTACATACTCAACGATGCGTTTATCATCTTCTGGTTGATAGTGGCACCAGACGCAGAAACCGTTGACCGTATTCAAGCCACGCGAGTTGTCCAGACCAATACGATTTTCATCCAAGTGAGCACATGTTAGGATGTCCCGCCCCAAAATGATTGCTCCTGCGCTGCCTCCGTATATGACCCCGCCCTGAGCGGCAAATTGTATGAGAGCTGTATCAAAGCCTGACCTCCGTACCTGGTCAAGCAAAAAGAATGTATTGCCGCCGCTGATGAATATCGAATTGAAATCAGTAAGTGACAAATGGTTCTCGGAATTCAGATCAGTCCACATCGTAATGTCATTTATGCCGACAGGTTGCAGGGCGGCTTTGCCCCACGTAAGACAATCATCGAGCGGACGCCCCATGCCTGCTTGGGCAATGGGAAGGAACAAAACTTTTCCCTCGCTTCCCGTCCAAGCCGCGAATAGCTCCAGAAGCGGGCGCTCGTCCTGGGCACTCCCTCCTCCTGCAACAATAATTCGTGGAGCGAGTTTAGAGATCAGTGCCGAATTGGAGAGAGTTGCTTGTGACATGCCTTCATTTTACCATACGAGAAATAGGAAGGAATTTAACGCACGAGGATTTAGCAGGAAGTGTTAACTCCGAAACCAGTTTCAATCGTGTATTAATTTGCCGAAGGTCTTTGCAGACCTGTACGCGGCCCGTGATGAGACGTTCGGGAATGCACGGCTGGCGCGGAACTTATTTGAGAAGGCGATCAACGCCCACGCGAACCGGATGGTCTCGGCGGGAGCGGTAGACGAGGTTAGTTTGGTCACGTTGTACCCGGAGGATATTCCCAATGGCTGAGGACCGAGACGAAAGCCCACGCCGGGAGGCGCAGGCGAGGTTGGACACACTGTTACAAGAAGGCTTAGACAGCGGCCTTTCTACACCTATGATGGCAGAAGATTGGAGCGACATTCGCCGCGAGGTGAAGCGTCGTGGCGAAGAACAGGCGGGCGCGGAACTTTCGGCGTCCGCGCAGGCGGACATTCTGCACTTCTAAAGCCCCGGTCTGGAAGACCGTGGCTTTTCGCTTCTAAATTAAATCCCCCAGCAGGTCTAGCGCGTCTTGGACGCCGGCGGCGAAGACGCCTAACACGGTGTCTATTTCGGCGCGGGTGATGATGAGGGGCGGCTCGAAGCGGATGACTTTGGGGTTGTTCAGCGTGTAGGCGGCGATGACGCCTCGATGGACCATCGTGCCGATGACGAGCTTGCCGATGTCGCTGTCGGTGAACTCGACGCCGAGCATGAGGCCGAGGCCACGCGCTTCTTTCAAAATGTTCGGGTGGTCAGCGGCGATGCGTTTGAGGCCCGCGAGGAAGTACGCGCCGTTCTCAGCGGCCTTTGCGGGCAGGTTCTCTGCCCAGGTGGCTTCGAGCGCGGCTAGGGCGGCGGCGCAGGCCATCTCGCCGCCGCCGAACGTCGTGGTGTGGATGAACGGGTTTTCGCGGAAGACTTTCGTCCAGATCGCCTCGGTCGCCAGCGTTGCGCCGATGGGCATGACCCCGCCACCAAGGGCTTTGGCGAGGATCAAAATGTCGGGTTTGACGTCCCAATGGTTGATCGCAAACATCTTGCCGGTGCGTCCGAGACCCGTCTGCACTTCGTCTACAATAAGCAGGACGCCGCGACGGTCGCAGATCTCGCGGACGCGCGGGAAGTAGTCATCCGGCGGGACTTGAATGCCGCCTTCGCCCTGGATGGGTTCCAGAATGACGGCGGCGGTTTGGCCCGTAATGAGGGCGTTTATCGCCGCAGCGTCGCCGAACGGGGCGAAGCTGGCCCCCGGCAGCATCGGCTCAAACGGGAGGCGGTACACTTCGCGGCCCGTCACCGAAAGCGCTCCCATTGTTTTGCCGTGGTATGCGCCGTGGGTGGAGACGAAATCGGTCTTGCCGGTTGCCATGCGGGCGATTTTGAGGGCGGCTTCGGCGGCTTCGGCCCCGGAATTGGAAATAAACGAATACTGCAAGTCGCCGGGCGTGATCTCGGCAAGCTTCGCGGACAGATCGGCCAGCGGCTTGTTCAGGAACGTCTTGGACGCCATTGGGATGCGGTCAAGCTGGTCTTTGACGGCCTGGACCACTTTCGGGTGCCGGTGGCCGAGCGAAAAGACGCCGTAGCCGCCGAGGCAGTCTATGTAGGAGTTGCCTTCCAAATCGGTGAGCGTCATGCCCTCGGCGCAGGCTTCGATGTGATCGAAGCCCCCGACTTTCAGCAGGGCCACCTGGGTCGGGTTCACGAACTTCTGGTACTTGTCAATGACGTCCTGCGTCACGTCTTCGGCGTCGGGATGCGAGTGTTCCATAGGGCTACTTTAGCCTAATGGAGCAGGGGATGTCAAGGGACTTTGTTAGGCCGTCATTCGGAGATGGTTCGGCTTTTTGGCCTCCACCGGCGGGAGTTCCTGCTCTGAGGTCAGCGAGTCCAGCAGCTCTTGAATGATCTGCTCAATGCTGGACGAGCCGCCGACCATCTCTTGAATATTTTGCTCGTTAGTCTGGGTAATCCGGTGGATTGTTTCTGTGCTTTGAGCAAGCTGCTGGCTGGTCGCAAGCTGCTGCTGGCCCGCGGCGGCGACCTGGGCGATGATTCCGTCTACTTTTTGGGCGGCGGCAATGATCTGGGACAGGGCGGCTTCGGCCTGGCTTGCCAGCGCACGGCCTTTTTCCACTTCCTGCTTGCCCATTTGGATGGAATGCAGCGTTTCTGCCGTATCCTGCTGGATCTGGGTGATGACCTCGGAGATTTCTTTCGTGGAGGCCGCCGTGTGCTCGGCCAGCTTGCGGACTTCTTCGGCGACGACCGCAAAGCCCCGGCCTTCCGCCCCGGCGCGGGCGGCTTCAATCGCGGCGTTCAGCGCGAGTAGATTGGTCTGCTCGGCGATGGAATCAATCACGCCGACAATCACGCCGACCCGCCGGCTGCTTTTGCCCAGCTCGCCGACTTTCCCGGCGGCCTCGCTGACCACGGCGGCGATTGCATTCATGCCCTGAATGGTCTTGGCGACAACTTGGCCGCCTTCCTCGGCGGTCGCACCGGCTTCGTTTGCAGTTTGGGCGGCGATGACGGCGTTGCGGCTGGTGTCGGTAAGCGAGCGGACCATTTCTTCAATCGCGGCGGCATTCTGCTCGGTCTGGCGCGTTTGGTCGCGGGCGCCCTGCGAAATCTCCTCGGCAGCGGCGGCAAACTCAGCGCTTGCGGCGGCAGCGGTCTCCGCGATGCCCTGGGCCTGCAAAACGCGCTGTTTTTCCCAGGTAATGTCCGTCAGGCCGCCGGCGACCCGGAGCGGCACGCCGTGCGGGTCGCGCAGTGTTGTGCCGCGAGCGCGGAACCACCGATACCCCTGCGACTTGGTTTGAAGCTGGTATTCGATGTCATACGGGGTCTGGCCGGTATAGTCGGTGAGGTGGGCGGCAAAGGCGGCGATGACCCGGTCTTTGTCGCTGGGGTGCAGCTTGGAAGCCCAGCTATCAAGAACGTTCGGGAACTCCTGCTCTGTGCTGTAGCCGAGCATTCGGCGGAACTGGTCGGACCACCAGAACTCGTTCTGTGGGTTAACGGGGTCACCCGCGATGACCGACATATCCCACAGCCCGTCGCTTGACGCTTTGTTTGCCAGCTCAAACCGCGTTTGCAGCGTCTGCATTTGCAGCATCTGGCGCTTTTGCTCGGTAATATCGGTGAGCGATCCGGCGACTCGGAGCGGCACGCCGTGCGGGTCGCGCAGTGTTGTGCCGCGAGCGCGGAACCACCGATACCCCTGCGACTTGGTTTGAAGCTGGTATTCGATGTCATACGGGGTCTGGCCGGTATAGTCGGTGAGGTGGGCGGCAAAGGCGGCGATGACCCGGTCTTTGTCGCTGGGGTGCAGCTTGGAAGCCCAGCTATCAAGAACGTTCGGGAACTCCTGCTCTGTGCTGTAGCCGAGCATTCGGCGGAACTGGTCGGACCACCAGAACTCATTGCTGGGGTTGATCGGGTCGCCCGCGATGACCGACATATCCCACAATCCATCGCTTGACGCGGAATTGACCAGCTCAAAGCGTGTTTGCAGTATTCGAAAGCGATTGCCGCCGCCCCAAAAGCCGAACAGTTTCATAGAACCCACTCTTCCTGTGTGTTTGGCGGCCCGTTCTGCCGCAGCACAGCCTGAAATCAACAATAACACTGTTATTATTGGCAGGAGAAAGCGGCTTCTTTAGGCTTCCGCAGAGCGAACCCTTTTGGCTCTTTCCTTCGTTTGTAGGATGATACAGTGTTGATGGGCTTGTATCGGAGGAGGCTTAAAGTGAAAAGCAAAGAGGAACGACATGGTCATCGCGGTTTTACGCTGATTGAGCTGCTGGTCGTCGTCGGAATTGTTGCCGTGCTTGCCGCGATTTTGTTTCCGGTATTCGCCGGGATACGCGAACGGGGCCGCCGAACGCAGTGCTTATCCAATGAGCGGCAGCTCGGCATGGCAATCTCGCAGTATGCCGCTGATAACGGTGAGACTTTGTTCGTAGCGGGAACGGAACCGCACGGCTTCGGCTACGCGGGATTTGGACTTGGGTGGGCTGGCCGCTGCTTTCCCTACGTTAAAGATGTCGGCGTCTCTCGCTGCCCCGACGACCTCACCGCAAATGTGGCTGCTGGGAACAGTGGCAGTATGAACAACTGGTCAATGTTTGCGATTTCTTACGGCTTCAATTCCAACCTTGCGGGAGAGGAAGTTGTGAACGGACTGGGGACATCTATCCCCTCTGTGACATTTGGACAGATTGTTGCGCCCGCCCGAACCGTGCTGCTATTTGAGGTCGGCGGCAATGTCGCGGCTATTACTACTCTCGGTGCCGATGAGCAGTCGGCGTTCGGGAACACAGTAAATGGTGAAGCATTATGCAGCGTGGGGGCAGTGACGCCTGAGGCGACTTCACCTTCAGGATACAGTGTTTCCGGGATAGCTCAGTACGCGACCGGCAACATGGACGGCGTAATACTCAACGGCGCAACAGTTAATGGCGTCGTGCAGCCGGGAAAGCATGGGAGCGATGCGCGGCATGGCGACGGGGCGAACTACGCGGCCTGCGATGGACACGTTGCTTGGCTGCGGCCTGAGCAGGTTTCACCGGGCTACGACGTACCCCTGCCGGGTGAGCTGCATCTTTTGCGGAATGCGGCAGCAACGGCAGACACCAAGTACGCCCTCACGTTCAGCAAGAGGTAAAGGGCAGGGACGGAAAGAGGGTGGGGGCAAATCCTGCCCCTACTTCTTCGTCTCCTCCATCAACCGCCGCTCAAGCAGCGCCATGACGGCGGCTTCTTCGGGCTTAAGCGAGTGCAGCGTCTCGGCAAGCTCTTGTTCGGTGCGCTGCTTCAAAGTCTCTAAAAGTGTGCCGTCCAAATAACTGGCGAAGACGGCGGGGTGAACGTAGCATTTGCGGCAGACGGCGGGGGTGTTGCCGAGGCGCTGGGAAACAGCTT
>CAXSFV010000032.1:0-39177 GCA_964236795.1 uncultured Armatimonadales bacterium
CCAAGCAGCTTCATAAGCTGATTGAAGTGTCTAAAGTCCAGGACTACATCAATATTCCGATCATCGCCCGCGAGCTGGCGCTCATCAAAGTCAACGCTTTAGTCGAGAACCGCACGGCACTGTTGCAGCTTGTGGAAGTTTTTCGGGGGCGGGTCATTGACATGTCCGAAAAGACATTCGTGATTGAGCTGACTGGCGCGAATGACAAGATAGATGCGTTCGAAAAGCTCTTGGAGCCTTACGGCATCCGCGAGCTGGTCCGCACCGGGCGGATTGCGATGGCACGCGGCGTTCGGGGAATTTAGGCGCAGCCATGAAGGAATTAATTGATCTCCATCAAGCGCATCTGCTGATGCTCGGCGTGCTTGTGCTGGCTCCGCTGTTGGGGGTGGGGTGGGGCTTGGTCAATAAGCGCCTGCCGCTCGGTCTGGCTTTCGGCGTTGTTGTCGGCGGCGGCAACTACGGGCTTTGGACCGTTTACAACGCGATCACGCAGAAGCTGGGTCTGGACACAGTCGCTAACCTGCTGGTCAATTTGGGAGTGTTTGTTGTTGTTGGAAGCGCAATAGGGATCGGAGCGGGCATTTACACAGCGCGGAAGCAGATGGCCTCGCAGATCGTTCAAGGAGGGGACAATGGCGACGTGGCAGAAAATCGGACAGGATAGCTTCGACGCGGCACAAATGCTTTATGAACAACAGCGGTATCGCAGCAGTGTCAGCCGCAGTTACTATGCCGCCTTCAGCGTGATCACACACATTCTTGTGGAAACGGGAGTCCGTTTTGGAGGTCTACAGGAAACTCCGACGCACCAATCTGTACCCAAGCTTATGAAACAGTATTTGGCACTGTCAAACCGACCGATGGCTGGCAGTATCGCTATTATAAGGCGGCTCTATGCAAGGCGCATTGCCGCCGACTACCAGCGTCGCACAACAGATGCTGTAATCGCCCGCGAAGCGATCCGAGATGTCGTTACCTTATTTCGCTACTTGGAGGTCGAGTATGAGTGAAGAACAGCAGAATGTTATAGATGTCGTCCGCCGTTATCTGGAGCCTCATCAGCCGGCGGATTATCGCTTGAATGTCATGGAGCAGGGCGTCCGTCACCGACAGGACTGGTGGGAAGTCGTTGTGCAGCCCGATAAAGATGTCTACTCCTACGACTATTATGGCCGTCTCGCCGAGGCGGAAGGTGACATTGAGAATCACGAGAACTTGAAAATCCTGCTCTTGCCGGTTCTGCCGGGCGACTAAAACCAGAGGATTGAACTAACTTTAGGAGAATACACAAACACATGGCCGCGAAGGTTTATTACGACACTGATGCCGATTTGGGATTTTTGGAGGGCAAAAAGCTTGCCGTCATCGGGTACGGCTCGCAGGGCCACGCCCATGCGCTGAACCTGCATGACAGCGGGCTGGACGTGCGCGTCGGACTGCGGCCCGGCTCGAAGCGCTGGACTCAGGCCGAAGAAGCGGGGCTGACGGTCAAGACTGTGGAAGACGCGGCGAAAGAGGCCGACGTCATTATGATCTTGATCAACGACGAGTATCAGGGCGATGTTTACAAAGAAAGCATTGCACCGTATTTGGAACCCGGTAATGCGCTGGCATTCGGTCACGGCTTCAATATCCACTTCGGCCAGATCCCGCTCAAAGATGGCGTGGACGTCTTTATGACCGCGCCGAAAGGGCCGGGGCATCTCGTGCGCCGAACTTACACCGAGGGCAAAGGAGTCCCGTGTCTGATCGCAGTCGCGCAGGATGCGACGGGCCACGCGAAAGATATTGCGCTGGCCTGGGCTAAAGGCATCGGCGGCAGCCGGGCGGGCGTTTTGGAGACGACGTTCAAAGAAGAAACCGAAACCGACCTGTTCGGCGAGCAGGCGGTTCTGTGCGGCGGCACGACGGCGCTGGTCAAAGCGGGCTTTGAGACATTGGTGAACGCAGGCTATCAGCCGGAAATTGCTTACTTCGAATGCCTGCATGAACTGAAGCTCATTGTGGATTTGATGTATGAGGCCGGCATCGGCGGGATGCGCTACTCCATCTCAGACACGGCGCAGTACGGCGACATGACGCGCGGTCCGCGCATCATCAACGACGCGACCAAAGCCGAAATGGGGAAGATCCTCAAAGAAATCCAGACGGGTCAGTTCGCCCGCGACTGGATTTTGGAGAACAAGGCCAACCGTCCGATGTTCAACGCGCTGGCGGCGATAGATAATGCTTCGCAGGTCGAGGCCGTCGGCAAGCAGCTTCGTGGCCTGATGTCCTGGGTCAAGAAGCCGGATACCGTGAGCGATTAGGAAGAAACCTCACCCGGCAGCAAGCTGCCACCCTCTCCTTGTTAAGGAGAGGGTCGCGACGTAGTCGCGGGGTGAGGTTCCGGCAGCCTTTAGAAAGTAACAATGCTGACACTCGACTTAACAAACAAAATCGCCGTGGTGACGGGCGCGACCGGCCAGTTAGGCCGCGTCATGGTGCGAACACTAGCGTCATGCGGCGCGGATGTCGCCATTCACTACTTGCAGAACGCGGACAAAGCGGCGTCGCTGAAAGCCGAAGTCGCGGCAATGGGACGGCGGGCAATTGCCGTGCAGGCCGATGTCTCGAACAAAGCCAGCGTTCTCGCGCTTCGTGACGCTGTCGTGCAGAACCTGGGCGCGGCGGAAATTATCGTCAATAACGCCGTCAGCCCGTCGCCGTGGACAAGCGTCTTGGAGCAGTCTGTGGAGAGTTACGAGCGCCAGTTCCAAAGCTCCGTGCTGCACAACGTCCTGATGGCGCAGGCGTTCGTGCCGGGCATGATCAGCGGCGGAAAAGGCGGGCGTGTCATTGGGATTAACACCGAATGCGCGATGCAGAACTTTCCGACCCAGTCGGCGTATGTCAGTGGCAAGCGCGGGATGGACGGCGTCCTGCGCGTCCTTGCTAAAGAGATTGGCGAGCATGGTATCACCGTGAATCAGGTCGCGCCGGGCTGGACCATCAGCGACAACGACCGGGAAGCGGGCGGCGAGTCGCAGCCGGAGTACGAGAAGTCAGTGCCGCTGCACCGGCGCGGGACCGATCAAGAGATCGCCAATGTCGTCGCGTTTCTGGCGTCCGACTTGTCGAGTTACATTACGGGCGCATATGTTCCTGTCTGCGGCGGCAACGTCATGCCGACGATCTAAGAAGCACCAACTATGAACACCAACAGCAGCCAAGTCCAAATCTTTGACACCACCCTGCGGGACGGCGAGCAGTCGCCGGGCGCGTCGCTCAACGTGGACGAGAAAGTGGAAATTGCCCGTCAGCTCGTCCGTCTCGGCGTAGATGTCATTGAAGCGGGTTTCCCCGTTTCCAGCCCCGGTGACTTTGAAGCCGTGCGCCGGGTCGCGGCGGCGGTGGGGGACCGGGCGATTGTCTGCGGGTTGACTCGCGCCGTCCCAAAAGACATTGATGTCGCGTGGGACGCGCTGAAAGGTGCGGCCCGCCCGCGCATCCACACAGGGTTGGGGGTCAGCGAAAGCCATCTCAAGCACAAGCTCAAAAAGACCGGCGACGAAGCGCTGGCGATCGGTGTCGCCGCCGTGAAGCACGCGCGTTCTCTCGGCTGCGAAGACATCGAATACTTCACCGAAGACAGCGGGCGGGCCGATCCGGAGTATCTGTACCGGGTCATCGAAGCCGTCATTAAAGCCGGCGCGACCGTGATCAATGTCCCGGACACGACCGGCTATATGTCCCCGGAAGAGTACGGGGCGCTGTTTGCGGGCATCTTGAACCATGTCCCCGGCAGCGAGAACATCACGCTCTCGGCGCACTGCCACAACGATCTCGGCATGGCGACTGCAAACGCCTTGGCAGCAGTCAAGGCTGGGGCTAGACAGGTGGAATGCACGGTCAACGGGATCGGCGAGCGGGCGGGGAACACGTCGCTCGAAGAAGTCGTGATGGCCCTCTATACGCGCGGCGATGTCTACGGCGCCGGCACGAAAATCAAGACCGAGGAGATTTACAAGACCTCGCGCATGGTCTCGACCATGACCGGCATCTTGGTCCAGCCGAACAAAGCCATCGTCGGCGCCAATGCGTTTGCCCATTCGTCGGGCATTCACCAGGACGGCGTCTTAAAAGAGCGCTCCACCTACGAGATTATGGACCCCAAAACCGTCGGCATCGGCGAAAGCAAGATCATCCTCTCGGCCCGGTCAGGCCGGGCCGGCGTCCGCCACCGCCTGACGGAACTCGGTCACACGTTCGCCACCGAAGACGAATTCGAGAAGGTTTACACGCGCTTTTTGTTGGTCGCCGACAACAAAAAAGTGGTCTACGACGAAGATTTAGACGCGATTGTCGGCGACGAGTTGACCATCGTGCCGCAGACCTATGAGCTGGTGCAGGTGCAGGTCTCCTGCGGCGACCAGGCCATCCCGACCGCAACCGTCAAGCTGCGCCACGCGAACAAGGCCATTCTCATGGACGCCGACACTGGCAATGGTCCCGTAGACTCGATCTACCGGGCGATCAACCGAATCGTGCAGGTGCCGAACGAGCTGATCGAGTTCACCGTCCAGAGCGTCACCGAGGGCATTGATGCGATGGCCGATGTGACCATTCGCATTAAAGCCGAAGGCAACATGATCTACACGGGCCATGCCGCGAATACGGACATCTTTGTCGCGTCCACGAAAGCCTACTTGCAGGCGCTGAACAAGCAAATCGCCCGTGCCAGTGGGCGCGTCGAGACTGGGCAGGTGCTGGAACATGTGTAGGAGACCTCACCCCGGAACTGCGTTCCGATACGCAGTAGTGCGTAGCATACCCTCTCCTTCAGAAGGAGAGGGTGGGCGCGGAGCGACCGGGTGAGGTTTAGGACACTTCTGCTAAACTTATCATGCCCGAAACCCAAATCCGCCCTGCCGATGCGCTGGACCTGCCCGCCGTCATCACGCTCTGGCGGGCCTTGCAAGACATCAACGCCTCGTATGACCCACGCCTTGCCTTGAACGCGGACGCCGAAGCCTGGTTTTTGGGCTACCTGCGCGATAATCTAGACAATCCGAACATGGCGGTCTATGTGGCCGACTACGGCGGCAGCGTCGTTGGGTACACGTTTGGACAGGTTATGCAGCGCCCGACGCTTCAGTCCGGCAATTGCGGCTACATCGCCGATGTCTGCGTCCGGGATGGCTGGCGGCGGCAGGGAGTCGGGCGTCAGCTCCACAGCCGCCTGCGCTCCTGGTTTCTATCGCGCGGCATCACGGCGGTGGAAGTGCAGGTGGTCCGGGCAAACCCGGCGTCGCAAGCCTTCTGGCGCAAGATGGGGTACAACGACTTTTTACGAACCCTCAGAAGCGAGTAACACTTATGGCACACATTGCAGTCATGGCCGGTGACGGCATCGGCCCGGAGATCATGGCGGAAGGGCTGAAAACCCTTCACGCGGCGGCGCACAAGTACGGCCTCGTGCTGAACTTCACCGAAGCGCTGGTCGGCGGGGCGGCGTATGATGCCGCTGGTCACCCGCTGCCGCCGGAGACTTTAGCGCTGGCCGAAAGCGCTGACGCCGTCTACTTTGGTGCAGTCGGCGGCCCAAAATACGACGCTATTCCCGACCCGAACCTGCGCCCGGAGCGCGGCGCTTTGCTGCCTCTGCGTCAGAATCTGGAGCTGTACGCCAATCTGCGTCCTTGCGTTTTGTACCCCTCACTTGCGTCGGCCTGCCCTTTGCGACCGGACTTGGTTGAGGGCGGCTTTGACATTCTCGTCGTCCGCGAACTGACCGGGGGCCTGTATTTCGGTCAGCCGAAGGGATGGGACGGCGACCGAGCTGTGGACACCTGCGTTTATACGCGCGACGAGATCACGCGCATTGCGCGGGTCGGGTTTGAGGCGGCAGAGAAGCGCGGGCGTAGGCTTCTCAGTGTAGACAAAGCCAATGTCCTGGAAACGTCCCGGCTTTGGCGCGAGACGGTGACCCAGCTTGCCGCCGAGTACCCGAACGTCGAGCTGTCGCATCAGCTTGTCGACGCAACGGCGATGGATCTGGTCCGCCGCCCCCAGTCGTTCGATACGATTGTCACCGAAAACCTATTCGGCGACATTCTCAGCGATGAAGCCGCCCAGCTCACCGGCTCACT
Organism: uncultured Armatimonadales bacterium; assembly: GCA_964236795.1. Taxonomy (GTDB): domain Bacteria; phylum Armatimonadota; class Armatimonadia; order Armatimonadales; family Capsulimonadaceae; genus JANXMY01. Next base: position 6,135 of record CAXSFV010000032.1, read on the forward strand.
CGGAATGCTCCCGTCGGCGTCTTTAGGTGCCAAAAAGACTGAGTACGGCACGTTCGGCTTGTACGAGCCGAGCCACGGCAGCGCCCCGGACATCGCCGGCACAGGCAAAGCCAATCCTTTAGCCACAATCCTGTCCGGCGCCCTGCTGCTGCGCTACTCGCTTGGCGCAGAAGCCGCCGCCTGCGGGATTGAAGCCGCCGTCGCCCGTATACTCGAGTCCGGCTACCGCACGTCGGACATTCTGGAAGACGCTCCAAACTTCGTTCACGTCAACTGCCGCCAGATGGGCGACCTCGTTGCCGGCGCCGTGATGAACGGGGCAGACCCACGGGACTAACCCACCTCCTTGCTTCGTCACAAGTGACTTCGCAGGGTTCCTCCCGAAACAGGAGGACGCGGAGATTGTGCCCTGGTCGCGTTGAACGTCTGAACTCTTTGTCCTCCCTTTTGGGGAGGACCCCTGCGAAGTCACTTGTGACGAAGCAAGGAGGTGGGTATGCAGAAAATCGAAGCCATTATCCGCCCGGCCCGCCTCGACCAAGTGAAAGACGCCCTTGAAGATTTAGGCGTCGTCGGCATGACCGTGACCGACGTGCGCGGCTACGGCCATCAGCGCGGCCATACGGAGAAGTACCGGGGCAATACCTACGTCGTCAATCTGCTGCCCAAGCTTAAACTAGAGCTTGTCGTTGCGGACAGCGTCGCCGAAGCCGCCATGTCGGCGATTGAAGAAGCCGCCCGCACCGGCGAAATCGGCGACGGCAAAATCTTCGCGTACCCCGTCGAGCGTGCCATCCGCATCCGCACCGGCGACGAAGGGGAAGATGCACTTTAGTGAAAACTGGAAAGGGCAGAATAATGCTGAGTAAAATTATTGCCGGGGTCATAATTCTGGGACTTTGCAGTCATGGCTGCCTCGCGCAGACACAAAGGTCGCCCTCTGTCAATACGCCGCCGCGCACTGTTCCGCTGGACATCTACCCCTGGCTGTTGCCCCCAACCGGCGGCTTATCGGGTCCGACTTTGTTTCCAGGAGCGGCTCCGCAGGCATGGGACCCGCAGAATATAGGCTGGCTGAACATAAGCTGGAGCCTTGCCGAGATAGCCGCACAACTCTATAATATCCATGCCAGAATGACGTTTGCCCTTGCCGCTCAACAGGTTCGAATTCTGGGCGGAGTTGAAGAAGGCGGATTACAAAGAGAAAGCGGAGTGCAAACTGCCCCTGCGACACGCTATTTCTTCGCACCGGGAATTATTGTAAATATCCCGGAAAGGGGAGGCTATGTCACCGGCCCGCCCGAAGTCACACGGGGGCAACTGGCTCTCGACTAAAGCTGATTATGACCCAAAAAATAGACATTTATGATACCACGCTGCGGGACGGCTCGCAGGGGGAAGGCATCTCGTTCAGCGTTGAAGACAAAGTCAAGATCGCCAAGCGGCTGGACGCCTTCGGGATTGACTATATCGAAGGCGGCTGGCCGGGGTCGAACCCGAAAGATATTGAGTTTTTTGAGCGCATGAAGTCGGTGCCGCTTTCTCATGCCAAGCTTGCGGCGTTCGGGTCCACGCGCCGTCCAAACCGACGCGCCGAAGACGATCCAAACTTGCAGCAGCTTCTCGACGCAGGAACGCCGGTCATCACGTTTGTCGGAAAGTCGTGGGACTTTCATGTCACGGAAGCTCTGCGGCTGCCGCTGGAAGAGAACTTAGCAATGATCGCCGACACCGTGACATTCTACAAATCGCACGGCAAAGAAACGATCTTCGACGCTGAGCACTTTTTTGACGGCTGGAAGCGGAACCCAAGCTACGCCGCGCAGTGTCTGGACGCCGCGCTGTCGGCGGGCGTGGACTGTGTTGCGCTGTGCGACACGAACGGTGGGACTCTGCCGAACGAGATTGCGCTGATTGTCGGGGAAGTGACGGCGCAGTTCCCCGAAGGTCGGTTTGCGATCCACACGCACAACGATACCGAGTGCGGGGTGGCGAACAGCCTGATCGGCATTCAGGCAGGCTGCGCTCAGGTGCAGGGAACGATCAATGGGCTGGGGGAGCGCACGGGCAACGCGAACCTCACATCCATTATCCCGTCGCTCTCGCTGAAGCTGGGCTATGATCTAAACTGCGCCGCGCATCTGACGGAGCTGTCGGAATTGTCGGCGTACATGGACGAGATCGCGAATGTCACGCCGCGCACGGCGGCGGCGTATGTCGGACGGTCGGCGTTCGCCCACAAGGCCGGGCTGCACATTGATGCCATGCGGAAGAACCCGGAAACGTACATTCATCTCGACCCGGCGCTGGTCGGCAACGAGAACCGCATCTTAGTTTCCGAGCATTCGGGGTCGTCGGCAATCTTGGAAAAAGTGCAGAATACGGGACTGGATCTTCGCAAAGACAGCCCGGAGACGAAAGAAATACTCGCGCAGCTCACGGCGCTGGAGCATCAGGGCTACTCATTTGAAGGCGCGGAAGCGTCGTTTGCGCTGCTGGTCCAAAAAGCGACAGGACGTTACCGGCAGCTTTTTGATTTGATCGGCTATCGGGTGATTGTCGAAAAGCGCGGCGGCGACACCGAAGCCATTACGGAGGCGACGCTGAAGCTGCGCGTCGAGGGCAAAGAAATGCTGACGGTGGCGGAAGGCGACGGCCCGGTGAACGCTTTGGACAGCGCCCTGCGGCTTGCGCTGACCCCGCATTACCCGCAGCTTGCGTCTATTCGCCTGACCGACTTCAAAGTGCGCGTCGTCAACGTCAAAGAAGGCACGGCGGCGAAAGTCCGCGCCGTGGTAGACTATGCCGACGCCGGGGAAACTTGGTCCACTATCGGCGTTTCCACCAACATCATTGATGCCTCCTGGCACGCGGTCGTAGACAGCATTGAGTACGGCCTGCTGCGCCGCGCGTCCTAAATCGCTGCCTTGACTTATCAACACCTACCGGGTACAATTTTCTTTCTGCACTCGTAGCTCAGTGGATAGAGCATCTGTCTTCGGAACAGAGGGCCAGCGGTTCAAATCCGTTCGGGTGCATTCAGAAATCTTTCGCGACCTGTTCGCCGCTTCCGGCCCAGGTCGCTTTTCTTTGTCAATCGTCTTTGAAGAGTAACTATGGCTGTTTTATTAAGCTGTGCGGCGCTGACTAAATCTTATGGCTCGCGGCCTTTGTTTCAGGATATTTCACTCGGCGTCGGGGACGGCGAGAAGATGGGGCTGATCGGACCGAACGGCGCAGGCAAGTCCACGCTGCTGAAAATCTTTGCGGGCCTCGAAAAGCCCGATAGCGGGACTGTCTCGGCCCGGCGCGGCCTGCGGATCGCCTACATCGCGCAGGAAGATCTGTTTCCGAGCGGCGCGACGGTTGGCAGCGTGCTGACCGACGCGCTGGCAAGTGAGCATCTGGACGAAATCGAGCGGGATGTGCGGATTGAAGTCGCGCTCGGCAAAGTCGGATTTGAGCAGCGTGATCAAGTTGTTGAGACGCTGTCCGGCGGGTGGAAAAAGCGGCTGGCGCTAGCCCGTGCGCTGGTGCAGGACGCCGAGCTGCTGCTGATTGACGAGCCGACGAACCATTTAGACTTGGAAGGCGTTTTGTGGCTGGAAGGGCTGCTGCAAGAAGCGCAGTTCGCGTTTGTTCTCATCAGCCACGACCGCGTGTTCTTGGAAAACGTCACCAATCGCGTAGTGGAGCTGCACCCTGCGTATGCCGAAGGCTATCTTAGCGTCAGCGGCGCCTACAGCGACTTTTTAGTCCAGCGCGAAGAATACTTGGCGGCTCAGGCGCACCGGGAAGATGCGCTTCAAACCCAGGTCAAGCGGGAAATTGAATGGCTCCGGCGCGGGCCGCAGGCGCGGACGACAAAGGCGCAGGGGCGCATTCAGCAGGCCGGGCAGATGATCGAGGAACTGGCCGAGCTTAAGTTTCGTAATGCCCAGGGAAAGACCGCCGGGATTGATTTCAATGCGTCGGGCCGCCAGACCCGTGACTTAGTTGTTGCCAAAGACTTAAGCAAGACACTCGGCGGGCGAACGCTGTTCTCGGAGTTAGACTTGACGCTCGCGCCGGGAACACGGCTTGGCTTGATTGGCCCGAACGGCAGCGGCAAGACGACTTTGATCAAGCTGCTCACGGGCGAGACCGAGCCGGACAGCGGGACAATCAAACGCGCCGACGGCCTGCGAATTGTCTTGTTCGACCAGGCCCGGCAGCAGCTTGACAAATCGCTGTCCCTGCGCGATGCCCTCAGCCCGAACTCAGATACCGTGACCTACCGGGGGAACCCGATGCACGTTTCCGGCTGGGCCAAGCGGTTTTTGTTTAAGACCGAGCAATTAAACACGCCGATCCGGGTGCTGTCCGGCGGCGAGCAGGCGCGTATCCTGATTGCTCGGCTGATGCTTCAGCCCGCTGATGTGCTGATTTTGGATGAGCCGACCAACGACCTGGACATTCCGACGCTGGAAGTGCTGGAAGACAGCCTGCTGTCGTTCCCCGGCGCTCTGGTGCTGGTGACGCACGACCGCTACCTGCTCGACCGCGTCTCGACCGATCTCCTGGCGCTTGACGGACGCGGCGGATCGGCGCATTTTACGGGATTGTCCCAGTGGGAAGCCGCCCAAAAACCCGTGCCGGCTGCCGCGCCTGCCGTTGCCGCGCGTCCGAAATCGCCGGCCCCCGCGCCGATGCGCCTGTCAACATCGGAGCGGCGGGAGCTGGGCCAAATCGAAGCTAAAATTGAGGCCGCCGACGAAGCCGTCGCCGCTTTGGAGCGTCAACTGGAAGACCCGGCGGTCGCGTCGGACGCCGCCCGCCTGCACGATGTTTGGAACGCCCTTCCTGCCGCCCGCGATCAGGTTTCCGCGCTGTACGTTCGCTGGGAAGAATTGGAAGCAAAGAAGGGCTAGAAGCCAACACCTGGAGTATTAAGAGGGGTGGACGCAAATTAGGAGGGCGAATACAAGGTTCGCCCTCCTTCGGAAGTCCGCGCCTTGCTTTATCCGCAACTAGAAATGAGTTTCTCCATGCCGCTCGACAATCCCACCCCTGCCTTCGCCGACACTTACCCCGTAGGCACTGTTCGTTCCCTGCTGGATACCGACCTCGTCACGCCCGCCACTCGCGTAGTTCTCACCGCACGTTTAGAAGCCCCTGCGGCTGACCCGCGCTTTTTTTCCGAACATGACTTTCACACGCTCACTGCGGTCCTGGAACGGCTTTTCGCCGGCCCAGCCGCGCCGCCCGCCCGCGACGTGGCGCTGGCGATAGATACGCGGCTGGCCGGCGGCAAAAGCGACGGCTGGCGCTACGACAGCCTGCCGCCGGACGCCGAAGCGGCCCGTCTTGGGTTACAAGGAATGGACCAGGTCGCTCAGGCCCTGCATCAAACAGACTTTGTCTCGCTGCCTGCCGAGCAGCAGGACGCCGTTTTGACGGCGGTGCAAAAGGGAGAAGCGACGGGCGAAATCTGGCAAACTCTGCCCGGCGATCATTACTTTGAAGATCTTCTCGCCGAAGCGACCGGGTGTTATTACAGCCACCCCCTAGCGCAGGAAGAAATCGGTTATGTCGGTATGGCCGACGGGCAGGGCTGGTCCAAAATCAAAATGAACGAGCGCGAAGCCTGGGAGCCGGGCGCAAACGCTCCCGCCGCGCCCAATCTGACTGTCCTTGACTTGACGATGGCTCCCGTCACGGCGTCCGTGCCGAACCCGCAGGACGTGCCGACGAAACGTACTTACCCGCTGACCGAGACCGTAGACGCCGTGGTCATCGGGACCGGCGCGGGCGGGGCGCCCTTGCTTGCACGCCTTGCGGCAGCGGGGCGAAGCGTTGTCGCACTCGACGCCGGGAAGTTCTGGGACCCCGCCCGCGACTTTGCGACCGATGAGCGGTCCCAGGAAAAGCTGTTCTGGAACGACGAGCGGCTGTCTGCCGGCGGGAACCCGCTGCCGTTCGGGGCGAATAACTCCGGCATCGGCGTCGGCGGCTCGACCCTGCACTATACGGCGTACACGCCCCGCGCCCATTCCGGCGACTTCACCCTGCACTCGGACTTTGGGGTCGGGATGGACTGGCCGCTCGGCTACAGCGATTTACAGCCGTACTACACGGAGCTGGAACAGTTTCTCGGCGTATCGGGCCCGTCACCGTACCCGTGGGACGCCCACGACCAGCCGTATCCGCTGTCGCCGCTGCCGCTGAACGGGGCCGCCCAGCTTATGGAAGCCGCCTGCGCGACGCTGGGCATACGCACGTCGCCCGCGCCGAATGCCGCGCTTTCGGGGCCATATTTCCAGCCGGGCGTCGGCTGGCGCAAAGCCTGCACGAACCGGGGCTTCTGCCAGGCGGGATGCTCGGTCGGCGCAAAGGCCAGCATGGACGTGACGTTTATTCCTATCGCCCTGCAAAATGGGGCTGAAATCCGCTCGGAATGCTTTGTGACACAGATCGAAACCGACAAATCCGGTGCGGTGATGGGAGTTGTCTATGTCCAGGACGGGCGCGAGCATCGGCAGCCCTGCCGGAACGTTTTCCTGTGCGGCGGCGCGGTTGAGAGTCCGCGCCTTTTGCTGATGAACGGGCTGGCAAACAGCAGCGGGCAGGTGGGGCGAAACTTTATGGCCCACACGGCGATCCAGTTATGGGGGCAGTTCGCCGATGACATCCGGCCCTACAAAGGCATTCCCGGCGGGCTAATTTCGGAAGACACGCACCGCCCGAAAGACGCCGACTTTGCCGGCGGCTACCTGCTGCAATCCATTGGGGTCATGCCGGTGACTTACGCCAGCCAGTTTGCGCGGGCCGAAGGAGTTTGGGGACAGAAAATGCGCGACCACATGCGCGGCTACAACCATGTTGCCGGCATCAATATCTGCGGCGACTGTTTGCCATATGAGCATAACTACTTGGAGTTGTCTGCGGAAACCGATGCTCGCGGCCTGCCGAAGCCGCGCGTCCACTTCACGGCGGGCGAGAACGAGAAGCGCATGACCGCGCACGGCGAGAAAATCATGCGGGCTTTGTGGGCTGAGGCAGGGGCGAAAGAAGTCTGGGCTTTGGAGCGCTACGCCCACACTATCGGCACCTGCCGCATGGGCGATGACCCCATGGCGTCGGTCGTGGACGCCGACTGCCGCTCCCACGATGTTCCCGGCCTTTATCTTTGCGACAATTCGGTTTTCCCCAGCGCCCTCAGTGTCAACCCCGCACTGACTATTATGGCCCTCAGCCTGCGGACCGCCGACAAGTTTTTAGGGACAGGTTGTTAATCCAGCGCCAGCAGCAGGTCCAGATCAAAGTCGGCGCTTCGGATCTCGTCTTTCAGATCGTCCACGTCGGGCTTCACGCGCGGCAGCTTGCGGAGCGTGTCGTACAGCTCCGGCGGCGGGTTGACTGAGATGACCATGACGACGCGGTTATTGTCGTCCAAATACAGCTCGTCAAAGCGGTTTGAGTCCGGGTCACCGTGAAAGAGGCCACCTTTACCGCCCTGCGGGTCGCCGAACAGCTCAAAGTGAACGTCCAGCTCATCTGAGAAAAAGTTCGGGACATGGTCGTAGGCGATCTTCTGGCCGGCCATGTTCGCCCCGGCTATCTCACCGTGCCACAGCGCGTTGTTCCAGTGTTCCACCCGCCACTGCTTGCCGAGGACCGGGTCCACAAACCCTGCGACATCCCCGGCGGCGTAGACATCCGGTGCGGACGAGAGCAAGAACTCATTGACGAGAACGCCGTTTTTCTTCTCGTCTACGTCTACGCCCGCCGCCAGGGCAAACTCTAGGTTCGGCTTGACCCCGACCCCGACCAGCACAAGGTCACCGTCAATCTCGCGGCCTGCTTTCGTTTTGACGCCCGACGCCGTGATCTCGACTACTTCGTCGCCCAAAACAACCTCGGCCCCGGCGGCTTCCAGCTTCTTTTTGAGGAACGCCCCGTATTCCGGCGACGCGAACTTGCTCCACAAGTGATCGGTCGGCTCAATAATCGTGGCTTGTCCGCCTTTTTGGAGGTAATCGGAGGCCACTTCGACTCCAATATAGCCGCCGCCGACCAGAATAATCTTTCCGCCAAGCCCAGCATGAAGCATGTCGCTGTCTTCCCAGGTCCGCAGCATTTGGACATTTGGACCATCCGCTCCGGGGATGTCTAAAAGTTTCGGCGACGACCCGGTGGCAATCAGCAGCTTTTCATAAACAACCATATCGCCGCTGTCCAGCGTGACTGTCTTCGTCTTCGTGTTCGCCCCTGTCGCTTTCGTTCCCGTCAGCAAAGTCACTTCATTTCGCGCGTACCAGTCTTCGGTTTGGATCAGCAGAACGTCTTCGGCTTTGGCTTCCCCGCGCAGATATTCTTTCGACAGCGGCGGCCGGTGATACGGCGGGTGGGGTTCGGAGCCGACAATTAAAATCCCGCCTTTGAGGTCATACTTGCGGATTGTCTCCGCCGCCGTTGCGGACGCGAGGCCGCCGCCGATCAGAACATAACGGGCGGAGTGCTGTGTCATAAGGTGGCCCTTTCCGGGAGCAAATGGGTAGATGGCACAAACTTACCCGCGCGAAGGCGGGGTCAATCAGAAGCCATCAAAGGCGACTGCCGAAGAACGCCACGGATTAAAATCTGTGGCGTCTCGTCTCTCGTCCTGCTCTTTCATGCCTACCACCGCACCTCCAAATCGCTGCCGCCTGGTACCGCGTACTCGGTTTCGCCGTCCCGCGCACTGGATCCGGCAAGCTCTTTGCCGCCGAGGCGCACGGAGACATTCGGCAGCACCGTGTCGCTACTAATCACGCTCAGCTTCAAGCGGCAAAAAAACGCGGAAACGCCGTGAACGCGCAGATCGGCGCAGCCGGGAGCGGTATTTGTGAGCGTCAGCGGGTAGTCGCAGGCGATTTGGAACGGAGCGCCCGGCGGCGTCTGGAATGAGCGGACGGCGAAGACAAAGGCCGCGCCTGCCCCGTATACTTCCTGCCCGACTTGGCCCGCCGGTTCGCCCGCCGGGTACAAGTCTTCCATGGGGACGGCAAGTGTTCGGTCGAGATGCCCGTTGCGAACTTCAGTTGCCAGGGCATCTTCGGGCAGCTCGCCGGGATAGTAATACCAGGCACGGTTAAGCAGGCACCGGCAGTACTCGGTGATGAGGAGCCGCGCCGAGTCGGGCAGGCCGTCGCCCGCGTGGGCGAACATCTGGTGGAACGCGGCGAACGACTCAAACGCTTCAAAGACGGCGGTGTATTCGGCATCGTGCAGACACAGGACGCCGAGAAAGGCCGGGAAGTATTTGGCCGTGCCGAGCTTGCAGTCATACCAAGTCGTGTGCTGGAAGAACGACGCCAGCAGCAAGAGGCTCTGATCACGGAAGAAGTCGTCGCCGGTGGCCTGCCACAGCCGCAGCGCCGCCGCCGCACCGATGGCCGTGATGTTGAACTGGTAGCCGACCGCGAACCTATACCCCGTCATTGCCCGTATGGCCGCTTTGGCTTCTTCCAAGTAGCGCTCATCGGCAGTTAAGTCCCAGGCTTCGATCATCACGGCGGCGTAAATGCCGCCGACATCCGACTGGCCCGGCTCGCCGTCCTTGCGAATGCCGGTTAGGACTTCTAAAGTTTCTAAATTGAACTTGACGGGCCAGCGGTACTCGAAATGATGCGCGACCTTGATTGCATACTCTAGCGAACCGAACAGCAGCCGCCGCGCTTCGCCGTCGCCGCGCTTGGCGAGGCGTCCCAAGTCCAGCAGGGGATGGTACAGGTACCAGGAGTCGGACTCGGCCCGGTCTTTACCCTCCGGGACATCCGGCAGGTAGCGGCGCATGGCGCCCAAGCTTTCGTCAAAGAACGCCGGCACTCCCGCCCGAAGCGCGTCGGCAAAAGGCATCGGCTGGCCCGTCCACTCGCCGTATTCCACAATCGGCAGCGTCAGGGCAAGCTGGACCATGCTGTCCGGCTCCTCTGCACCGACATAGGGCAGGGCGTAGGTAAAACCGTTCCGCCGCGTGAGGCAGCCGTCGCCGGTCTGCAAATCGTAAAGGGCGTTCGCGGCTCGCCCCGGCCAGTCCCGCCACTCGGTTTCCGGCTGGGTCAAGCGCGGGTAGATCGCTGCCAGACTGTCCAGATACAGCCGCGCGGCTTCCCGTTCATCGGCTGGAATAAGCGGGCTGATGCAGACGAACGCATCCGAGACGATTATCTCCTGCCCGGCAGGAAGCGGCGTTTCCGACGCCGGAAGCTGAAACCCAAGCTGCGGCCACTTGCCGCCGACAAGACCGACCGGCTTGGTGCCGAGCGCTTCAAACAGCGGGTTCAGCGCCGTAAAGTTGTGCAGGTAGAGCGCCGACCCGAACGCCGGCTCTGACAGCGAAAAAAACAGCGCCGACGCGCCCACCATCGGCTGCCCCGCGTGCGCCGTGCCGTGTGCATGGGCCGGGCTGTTGTCTCGGCCAATCGGATAAACATCAGGCGGCGTGTAGGGCAAAATCAAATTTGCCGAGGGCGTAAGCTTTGTTGTCCAGTGCAGCAGGCCGTCGTCCAACAGTTCAACCGTGATCCTGAAGGTGCCGAGCGGCGACTGAAGCGAGGCTCGGACCGACTGCTCCGCCGCCGCCGTGTCTTCCACTGTCAGGCTGCCGCCGGGCGTGTAAGCCATGCGGAACGCCATGCCGCCGCTGCCGCCGCGCACAATCAGCCAGAGTGAGTCGCGGCCTGCCTGCACGTCCAGCGTCATTCCCCCCGCCAGCGCTTGCGAATACAGCGGGGCATTTGCCGACAGCTCGCTCTGCACCGCTGCGGTCCAGGCATCAATTCCCGTCACTTTATCTGCGTCCATCATGTTTTCTTTCCCAAGCAAATATGCCTGCTTAGTTTTCCCAAAAACGCGCCTGGGTATACCACGGTGGGGACACGAATTTCAAGAAAGTGAACGAGAAATGCGAAACGAAGTTGTTCCCACCAGTCTTCAGGGCAAATCCGTGGTCGTCACCGGCGGGACCACCGGAATTGACCGGGCAACGGCCGAGCTGCTGGCGTCGCAGGGGGCGAGCGTCCTGATTTTAGGCCGCCATGAGACGGAGCTAAGCGAAACCCTGGCTGATATGCCTAAAGAGGGCAGAGTCTACGGCATTGTCGCGGATACGACCAAACCCGAAGACATCACGCGCATTTTTGCTGAGGCTGACGCAAAGCTCGGCGGCGTGGACATTCTCGTCATCAACGCCGCTGAAGCCGCCCAAAGCATTGTAGACACAGAGTACGCCGAATGGAACTATGTTGTGCAGGCCAATATCCTTGGCTATATGGGCTGCTCCCGCCAGGCGGTTGACCGGATGAAGGAAAAGAAGAGCGGCCATATCGTCAATATCGGCTCACTCAGCGCGAAGCTGCGCGATGGCGGCGCGGACATTTATGTCGCGACTAAAGCGGCGATTGAAGGTTTTTCCGAGTCCCTGCGAAAACAGGTTGATGAGACAGGGATTTCCCGAACTCGACCCCGGAAGAACAGCCCACCGAAATCGCTGAGGGGAAAATGCTGATGGCTGAGGACATCGCGGCGGCAGTTCATTTCTGCCTGGTTCAGCCGGAGCGGAGTGACGTGATTTTGCTCCAGATCCGCCCGCACGCGCAGTCCATTTAAGGGCTTCATTACTTACGGGCTTCATCACTTGGCATGGATTGTGCAAAGAAAGTCTTTATGACCAATTTTTCCCATGCAGCTTCTGACGCCGCGCCGCCGAAAACCATCCTGTATGTCGACCATACGGCAAAGCTTGGCGGCGGCGAGATCGCCCTGCTTAATCTCGTGACCGCCCTGGATCCGGCAAAGTACCGGTCACTGGTCGTGCTGGCTGAAGACGGGTCGCTGGTAGAGAGACTGCGAGCAGCAGGGATTGAAACAGTCGTCCTGCCGCTCGACTTCGCCCTGCGGGAAACGCGCAAAGATACGCTGGGGGCCGGCTCACTCTTGAAGCTGGGACAGATCAAAACGCTTTGGGCGTACAGCCGGCGGCTGGCGGGTTATGCAAAAGCGCAGAAAGTGGACTTGATCCACACCAATTCGCTCAAAAGTGACATTTATGGGGGCGTCGCCGGCCGGATGGTCGGCATTCCCGTCCTGTGGCATATTCGAGACAGCATCAACGCCGACTATCTGCCGGGCGTGGTCGCCGCCGGCTTCCGCTTCCTGTCCCGCCTGCTGCCGCAGGTCGTCGTGACAAACTCGCACAGCACGCTGCGCCAGCTTTGGCCGAAGCGAGTGAAATCAGGCGCGGTCATTTACAGCGGCGTCCCGATGGAAGTGGTCCATGACGGCTATGTGGAAGAAGAGATCGCTGCCGAAACGCCGGACAACTCCGCCGCCTGGAGCCGTCCGCCGGTCGTTGCCCTCATCGGCCGGATCGCCGAATGGAAGGGCCAGCATGTCTTTCTCCGGGCGGCGGCTGCCGCCCGGCACCGCTTCCCGGACACTCGCTACTGGATTGTAGGCGCTCCCTTGTTCGGCGAGTACGAGTACGAGCGCTCCCTGCACGAGATGACCGAGCAGCTCGGTATGACCGACTGCGTCGAGTTCCTCGGCTTCCGGGACGATGTTGCCCGACTCATGCCGCAGATAGACATTGTGGTCCATGCCAGTACGCTCGGCGAGCCGTTCGGCCAAGTCGTGATCGAAGGCATGGCGGCGGGCAAGCCGCTTATCGCCACCGACGGCGGCGCACTGCCGGAAATCGTAGTTCCCGGCGAAACGGGTTATTTAGTGGCAATGGGCAGCGCCGAAGAAATGGCGTTGGCCCTGGAGCGCCTGCTGGCGGACCCGGTTCAGGCGCGGATTATGGGCCAGGCAGGCCGCCGCCGGGTTAAGCGGTTGTTCACAATCCGCCATACCGCCCGTAAAATGGAGTCCGTGTACGACGCTTTGTTCGCCCGCCGCCGGATCAGCCCTGCCGAACTGCTGTCTATTCCCTCCGCCACTGGAATTTCCGGGCGAACTTAGGTATGATAGCGGCATGAGGGTAGTAAGGGAATGAAGCAGGCAGTGAGCGTCAGTCTGGGATCGGCGGCGGGCGATTTTGTGCGGAAAATCACGCTGGCCGGGCAGACTGTCCGGCTGACCCGTGAGGGAACAAACGGGGACATGGACCGGGCGCGGCGACGCATCGCAGAACTTGACGGCACGGTAGATGCGCTTGGTCTCGGCGGGATTGACATTTCGCTCTCTGTCGGCGACGAGCGCTTCTTAATCGGCGACGGTGTGCGCCTTGCAGAAGCCGCCGTAAACACTCCCCTTGTAGACGGCAGCGGCCTGAAGAACACCCTAGAGCGGCGCGTCGTCCGCGAGCTGGCGGCATCAGGAAAAATCACGCCGTCGTCCAGCGTCCTTATGGTGAGTGCTTTGGACCGCTTCGGCATGGCGGACGCTTTTGCAGAAATGGGCTGTCCCTGCGTCTTCGGAGACCTCATTTTCAACATCGGCTTGGACTTCCCCCTTTCGACGCTTTCCGAGATCGAAGACCTCGCGAAAAAGTACCGCTCGCGCCTCTTGACCGTTCCGTTTCATCAGCTTTATCCGACTGGTGCCGCGCAGGACATGGCCGCCGCCGACCCGCGCTACGCCAAGTATTACGAAGCGGCCGATGTGATTGCAGGCGACGGCCATCTCATTTTGCGCCACCTGCCGCCGTCGCTTTCGCCCGGCAAAGGTGTCGTCACCAATACCACCCGCCCGCACTCGCTTGCCCGCCTGGCCGCCGCCGGGATCTCGTGGATTGCGACGACGACGCCGGAAATGGACGGCCTTTCAGGCGGGACCAATCTCATGGAAGCGGCCTTAGTGGCCGTCATCGGCTTGCCGCTCTCCGAGATCACGCCCACCGTGTACGAGAAGTGGATCGAGAAGCTAGGCTGGTGCGGGACGTTTCACCAACTGCAAACTGCCCAGGATTGAGATCTTGGGCCTCATCTGAGCCGCCGCCACAAACTTCAATCTGCGTTTTCAACAAGGAGTACCCCTAAATGGCAACTGCCGAAGAACTCACAGACAGCCTCACTTCGTTCGCCGGAAGCTGTAATGAGAACGCGAAGCTGATGGCAATGATCAAGGACTGGAACCGGGTCATGCACATCCGCGCCACGGACCTTGGTGCCGACGCCGGATTGGTGACGCAAGGCGGCACGGTGACGGCGCTGCCGGACGCCCCGGCGGCGGCGGACCTGGTGCTGGAAGCCGACAGCGAGATTTTGACCCAGATCTTCTACGGCGAGCTGTCGCCGAACGATCCGTACAACGCCGGGACGCTTCGCATTCAGGGGCCGGAAGACGACATCGTGCGCCTCGATTTCGTCATTGCGATGTTATGGGAGTAGACGGCAAGACAGCGGCGCCGGGCTTGAAGCGCTCCATCGGACTGGCAACAGTTGTGTCGACAAGCGCCGGGCTAACTTTTGCCTCGTCCACGTTTCTCGTCGTCGTCCAGATGGCCTGTTATCTGGCAGGCGACGCCGCCTGGATCGCAATTGCGATTGCCGGCGCTTTGTGCGCCCTCGCCGCCGCCGCGTTTTCCGAGTTGAACGGGATGTGGCCGAGCGTCAACGGCATCCGTTTGTACCTCTTGAAAGCCTTCGGCGAGAAAGTCTCGCTGGTGGCCGCGCTCTCCTATATGTCAGTCGTAACGCTCGTGGTCGGCACGGAAGCGTATGTGCTGTCCCATGTTTTGTCCGACGCGCTGCCCGCGATTAAGCCGCCCTGGTGGATTTTTCTGATGCTGACGCTCGCCACGGCGATCAACTTCCGGGGGCTGAAAATCGCCGGGGCATTCCAAAATGTCCTGACCTACTCGGTCGTCGCCTCCATCATGATCCTAAGCATTCTCGCCCTGGCTCATGCTCATTTTCACGTTCCCGCGCCGACCCATACCGGCGGGATCGGGCCGCTGTTTTCGGCGGTCGGCGTGGCGGTCTTTTTGTTTGTCGGCTTTGAGTGGGTGACGCCGCTGGCCGACGAAGTCAAATCGCCCCGCGCCATCCCGATAGGAATGTTCATCGCTGTCGGTCTGCTAGCTGTCGTCTACGCGCTGACGGCGACCGCCATGTTCACCGGCATTGTTCCCCGAAGCCTGCTCTTCGGCACACTGGCCGCGCGGCAGCCGATTCCTCATGTCGTGTTTGCCCGCAGCGTCCTCGGCCCCGCCGGGCGCTGGGTGATGATCGGAACCAGCCTCTGCATGTCCCTGACGACGTTCAACGCCGGCTTGATGGGGGTCAGCCGGTTTTTGTACGGCATGGCCCGCGACAAAGTGCTGCCGCCCAGCCTCGCCAGTCTGTCGGCCCGCTTTGCGACTCCCGACCGGGCCGTGCTGGTGGTCTACGTCGCCGCGCTCCTCGTCTCCGCGCTGGTCTACTGGACCCAGCGCTTTGTGCTGCTGGTCAACCTCGCCGCCGCAACCGAAGCCTTTATTTATGCGCTGGCCGCCGCCGCCGTCGTTGCCCTGCGCCGCAAAGATCCGTCGCGCCCGCGTCCCTTCCAGATGCGCGGCGGCCTCTGGCTGCCGGCCTTAACCGCGCTGGTTTTCGCCGCCCTCGGCATCGGCGTGTTCGTTCAGCCCAGCGCCGAGTCATGGGGTGCGGGCGTTCTGCTCGTTCTGGTCGTGCTGGGGTGGGGCGCCTACATTCACTTTTTCGCCCTGCCGCGCCTTGTGAAGCTCCGCGCCGAAGCCGCCGCCCGCCCGTCCCGCCGCCCGCCAAAGCCTTAGCGTCATTCATGCAGGAATACCGCGTGATGAGCGCGAATAGTGCGGCATGAGCATTCTGGCGAGAATTGACTTCGGCTGGATCAAGCAGGCGCGGGCGCTGTTTTCGGCCCGGTTGGGTGTCTGAACTGGGGCAATGGAACTATGTTTTCCGATCTCCCTCAGAATCTTCATTGTCTATCTCGTGCTGATGCCGCCTGCCGCTGATAGGCCGGAGCTTGACCCCGCGCCGGTGGGCGTTTGGCCTCCGCCGCCCCGTGTTTGTTAGGAGAATACCGATGAGCATTCCAATTCAGCAAAGCGGCAGCGCCCCATTTGGGCAATCCGCGCAGCCCGGCCCGACTTCTTACGTGACCGGGCAGGTCAGCTACGGCTGGATCAACGAGTCCTGGCGGCTGTTCAGCGCCCAGATGGGTCCCTGGATTGTCGGGGGGCTGGTGCTGGCCGGGCCGGCTATTATCTTCGGCATCGTCCTGTATGCGATAATGCTCAGTGCGATGTTTGCCGGCGGGTTCCCGCCGCCCTCTCCGCCGCCGACCGCAAACGGCCTGCCGACCGCGCCGCTCAATCCGCTGGGGACGGCCTCGCCGCTGAACGCGCAGATGGCGACCATCTTCCCGCTGGAGCTGGGGTTCGGCCTGGTCTACGCTTTCTGGTCGGCTTATGTGTATGGAGGGCTGTTTCGAATGGCCGTGCGCCAGGTGCGCGGCGTCCCCATCGAGATGAAGGACATCTTTCGGGGCGGGCCGCTGTTCGGGCGGATGCTCGGCGCGGTTCTTCTCATCGGCCTCGGCGCTTACGGACTGGAAGCACTGTGCCTTGCGCCGATGGGGCTTTCGGTCTGGCGGCACGGCTCGCCGCTCACGACGGGGCTGACGGCCGCCGTCGGCATTGTGCTGGTGGTCGTGCTGTTTTTCCTCGCTTACGGGCTGCTACTGCCGGCGTTTGCGCTGATCGGCGACGGCGTTGCCGTCATCCCGGCCTTGAAGCGCAGCGCCGTGGCGATGCGGCCGCGCATGGGCGCGGCCGCGGGGTTTGTGTTCGTGTACGGCCTGCTGCTCTATGCGAGCGAGCTTTTGTGCGGTATCGGCCTGCTGGCGACAATCCCGATGATTTTTTTGATCTGTGCGCTGGCCTACCGAGACATGATCGGGATGCCGAACATGGCCCCGCCGCCGGGACCGACCTATACCCCGTCCGCGCCTGGCGTCTGGCCGCCCGCGCCGGGAACCTGGGCCCCGCCGCCGATGGAGCAGTCCCCGCCGATGAGCCAGCCGCCAGGAAGTGCAGACGAAAGGAACTAACCTATGAGTGTTTCGTATGGCGGACCGCCCGGCGGCTCTTATCCGCCGATGAGCGGAGGCGGATACGCGCCGACAGACCGGGTCAACTTCGGCTGGCTGAACGAGTCCTTTGATCTGTTCAAAGCCAACTCCGGTACCTGGGTTCTGGCCGTTCTCGCATTTTTCTTTGTGCCGGGGCTGATCGGCTTTGTCGTCGGCCTGGTGTTTGGGGTCTCTAATGCCGCCGCCGGTTCTGCCGGCAGCCTGCATCCCGGTGCGTTCGGCAGCGGCCTGCCGGTCGGCTTAAACCTGCTGATCCAGATCCTCAGCCTTGCTTACCGGGCATTTGTTTCCGGCGGGCTGTACCACATGGCCGTCAAGCAAGTGCGCGGGGAACCCATCTCAGCGTCGGATTTGTTTAGCGGCGGTCGGTATTTCCTGCCGATGCTGGCGTTTAGCCTGCTCTACGGCCTTGCTGTGATCGTCGGCTTCGTGTTCCTGATCGTGCCGGGTCTGCTGGTCGCTTCCTTGATGATGCCGGCCTATGCGCTGCTGGGAGACGGCGTCGGCTTCTCGGAAGCAATTTCGCGCTCGATTAAGGGCATGAAGCGGGACATGTGGAACGGCATTGCGTTTTTGTTCGTGCTGGGCCTGCTGCTTCTGGTCAGCGCCATTCCCTGCGGTCTGGGCTTGTTCGTGACCTATCCGATGTTTTGGCTCGTGTCCGCGCTGGCCTACCGCGACATGGTCGGGATGCCCGGCGCAAGTCAGGGTGTTCCCGGCTACGGCGTTCCGTCCGCGCCTGGTGTCTGGCCTCCGGCTCCGGGGACTTGGCCGCCCGCGCCGAATGCTGCTCCGCCCCAGCAGCAGTACCCGAACTTCCCGCCGCCGCAGTATTCGCCTCCGCCTGCCCAGCAGTACCCGATGGAGACGCCGACGCAGTATCCGCCGGCGGAGCCGGAACCGACTGACGAGACGCCGCTGGCTAATCCGTGGCAGCCGCGTCCTTCACCACCGCCATCGGGGGAATGAATTTGTCTCAGCGGCAGACGGCATGGGGACGGCTGGGGCTGGCGGGCGCAGCAGCGCTTGCCATCGCCGGGGCGACCTGGGCGCACTGGTACTGGCTGGCGCTCTCGGTCGGCATTGGGGTCGGCGGGCTGCTGTTTCTCGTCGGCATGGCGGCCGGCGGCGGCCTCGGCAATGCCCGGCGCTTTGAGAGGAAACCGGCGGACATCAACGCCCGTATCGGAACGTGCCTGGCGGCGGCGGGGATCGCCTCGTCGGCGCTCGGCTATGATCTGCCGTTCCCCCCACCGTTCCGCATCTTCTACGGTGTCTGCCTCGCGCTTGGCTGCCTCGGTGCAGTGGGGCTGTCGGTACATGCACTGCGAGAGTAAGAACCTTTCATGCCTGTTGCCTTTTCTACTCTCTCGCGCTATACTATTCCTATCCATGAACTATTTTGACTTATGAATATCTCTGCGGGAGCAAAAACTGACACCGGGCAGCGGCCCAACAACGAAGACCGATTTGCTGTGGTAGACACGCGCAAGCGGCAGATCCGCGCGGACGGGGTTTTAATCATCGCCGACGGCATGGGCGGGCGCTCGTTCGGCGAACAAGCGGCGGCGGCGGCCGTGGAAACCACCGAAGATGCACTCGCGGAACTGCTGGACAGCCGGCAGGTGGGAGATGTCGTGGTGGCCGATGCGCTGACGACGGCGCTCCGCCGGGCCAATGCGTGCGTTTATGAGCTGGCGTCCGCCGATGACGACCGCAAAGGCATGGGGACAACCTGCGTCGCGGCGGTCATCGAAGGCGACCGGCTGTATGTCGCCCATGCCGGGGACAGCCGGGCCTATCTGCTGCGCGACGGGCTGCTGCGCCAGGTCACGCATGACCATTCGTATGTCGCCGAGCAGGTGCGGGCCGGGGCGATCACCGAAGAAGGGGCGCGATCGTCGCGCTTTCGCAACATCATCACCCGCGCCATCGGGATCGAGCCGACGATGGAGGCCGAAGTCTCCGAAGCCGATGTCCAGCCCGGCGACACCCTGCTGCTTTGCACCGATGGTCTGTCCAATATTGTAGCGGAAGAAGACATCACCCGAACGCTGATGCAGTCGCCGTCCCCGCAGGCCGCCGCCGACCGGCTGGTGCAGATGGCGGTCAGGAGCGGCGGCCGGGACAATGTGACCGCGATTGTTGCCCGGTTGCAGGCGGGGACGCGGACACTTCGGATGCAGGTCGCCGATTTGGTCCGCCCTTCCCCGCAGCCCGTCCTGCTGCCGGCAGGCGCCGAGACACGTGCCAGCGGCGCGGCCGGCGCGGCTTCCTACACGTCTTCGCGTGTGCCGCGCTCCGCGCCGCCGCCTCGCGCCGGGCTGTGGCCGTCGGTCGCCGGACTGCTTCTGGCGCTGACGCTTGCCGCCGGGGCGTCGGCGGGCTGGCTCCTTCATGTGCTGAACCACGACGGCTACTCGTTCAAAACCGCGCCGCCGTTTGCCGTAAAGCCCGTGCCGCCCCCGCCGCCCAAGCCGCTCGACTTGTCCCACCTTTCCTATGACCCGCCCAAAGCGTTCGGCTTCGCGCCCGTCAGCGGCAGTTTTCTGCTGGTCAGTCCCGTGGATGGAACCGTGACGGTTGCGTCACTGTCCGGCTCCGTGCTGGCACTTACGCCGGGAAGCGGCAAGCTGCGCTACAAGTACACACTGCCCTTCGAGAAGCCGCAGCCGCCCATGCCGCCCGGCGCGATCGGCGCAGGCGGCGTCACGCTGCACACGGCAACCGATCCGCAGGGTAACTTGTATGTCTCAAACGCGGTCACGAAGACCGTGACCAAGTACCGGGCGAACGGCGAGCCGCTGGGCCTGATTTCGCGCTCGTCGCTCAAGAACCCGCAGGCCATCGGCGCCGCGCCCGACGGCACACTGTATTTAGTAGACAGCGATCGCCTTCTAGCCTTCCAAGCACATCCGTCAAGTACGTCCCTGCCGCCGATCCCGGTCATTGTTCCGCCGAAGCCTGTCGTGCTTCCCGCTGCCCCGCCGGTCCCGCCTGCCGCTCCGCTGCACGTATACCGGCGTCGGTACCGGCGTTAGGATCAGCGCATGGGAAAGGAACGGCTGGCAGCGTTTAGCGACGGTGTCCTTGCCATTATCATCACGATCATGGTGCTGGAGCTTCGGGTGCCGGACGGCGCGAGTTTTGCCGCCCTGCGCCCGGAGCTTCCGGTGTTTCTGAGCTATGCGCTTTCTTTTATTTACGTCGGCATCTACTGGAACAACCACCACCATTTGTTCTCTGCGACCGAGAAAATCAACGGCACGGTCATGTGGGCAAATATGCACCTGCTGTTCTGGCTGTCTTTGATCCCGTTCGCGACAGAGTGGGCCGGGCGGCATCCATTTGCGCCTGCTCCGACCGCCGTGTACGGCGGCCTGCTTTTGATGGCGTCTCTCGCGTACTGGCTGCTTCAGAAGGCCATTCTCAGAATGCAGGGAACAGACTCGCTGCTCGGCGCGGCACTGGGACGTGACACTAAAGGCAAATTGTCCCCAGTGCTGTATGCCCTCGCAATTGTGCTGGCGTTTGTTTCGCCCCTGCTGTCGGCAATGCTCTACATCGCCGTCGCGCTGATGTGGCTGGTTCCCGACCGACGAATTGAAGACGCCGTCGCCGGTCATGCCGAATAAATCAACATGCCGCTTGAAAAGATTGGAAAATATGAGCGCCTGGACGTGCTGGGACACGGGGCGTCGGGCATCGTTTATCTTGCGAAAGACACGCTGCTGGGCAAGCAGGTCGCACTCAAAGAAATCAGCGCTCAGGGCGAGGACAAAGAGCGCTTCTTGGAAGAAGCGCGGGTCTTGGACCGCCTGCGCCACCCAAACATCGTGCAGGTCAACAGCGTGGACGAAATCGGCGGGCGCGTGGTCATTGACATGGAGTATGTCCGTGGCCGCAACTTGCAGGAAGTGCTGCGCGACACCTCGGCGCTGCCGGTGGCCGATGCTGTTTCCATCACGGCCCAAATCTGCGACGGTCTGGCGTATGCCCATTCTCAAAGAACCGTTCACCGGGACATCAAGCCCGCGAACATCCTTTTGACGCGTGACGGCACGGTTAAATTGGTAGATTTCGGTCTGGCGGAAGTCTTGGGAACGCACTCGTTCGCGGGGGGCGCAGGGACCTATGCTTACATGGCCCCGGAAGACTTTCACCCCGAAGAGCAGTCGGATCGGCAGTCGGACATCTGGGCCGTCGGCGTTATCCTGTACGAGATGCTGGCGGGCCGCCGTCCGTTTCAAGTTCAAAAAGCCAAAGACCCGTTCGCGTGGAAAACAGCGATTGAGACCGATCCTCTTGTCCCCCTGCACGCGCTGCGCCCGGAAGTCTCGCCCCAGTTAGAAGCGATTACAGCGCGTGCGCTGGCCCGCCGGAAAGCCGAACGCTACAAAGATGCGGGAGAAATGGCGTCGGACTTGCGGGGGCTTGGAATGGAAACCGGCACTGGCCCAGCCGGGCTGCTGTTGAATAAAAGTGTCTCCGACACTGAAGATTTGGAAACGGTGGCTCTGCCGGCATATTCCCCGTCAACCTCCGGCTTTCTTGCGACTTTGCCTGACCTGGATGCCTTCCTCGCACATGCCCCCGACCAATGGGCCGCCGCGCGGGACGCGCTCCAAGACGGCTCGCTGTCGCACTGGCTGCGCGGGCTGGGCGAAGAGCCGCTGGCAGCGGTCGCCGACGAAGTGGCGGTGGAGCCGGGCCGGAGCGGCGATGACAAGCTGCGTGACCTTCTCTACCGAGCCGGAGTGAACACCGCCGACGAGGCCCGTCGGGACTACAAAGAAGCGCAGCGCCAAGCGAGGGAAGGCCACCAGGCCGAAGCCGAAGTCCTGCGGGTCCGCGCCGCGCGTCTCGATCCAAGCCGGGCCGAACACCGGCGCGGCCTGGCAGCGGCTCCGTCTGTCCAAACGGCGGACGCTGCCAGGCTGACGCTGAGCTGCGATACAGTAGATTTCGGAAGGTTGCGCCGGGGTAAAAGCCGCCAAAGCAAAATCACCCTCCACAGCGGCGGTGGAATGGTTGAAGGCCGGGTCAGCGCCGCGCCGGGCTGGGTGCGGGTCGAGCCGTCCGCATTTTCGGCAAGGCGCAGGCAGACGCTGACGCTGACGACCGAAACCGACACGGTCTGGGCCGTTCCCGTGTCTTATGCCGACACGGTAACGCTGGAAACACCAAGCGGACGGCAGGAAATCGCCGTGCGGGTGCAGATCTTGCCCGCCCGTCTGGGGTGGGGGCGAATCTTCTTCTGGTACTGGCCGCTTCTCGTGTGCGCCGGCCTGCCGGTCACGGCAAGCATCGCGGCTCGGAGCCTGCATCCGCCGGTGCATGGCATTCAGCAGCCGGGATTTGCCGCAAGCGGCTTTCTATTTCTATCGGCGTTTCTGCTGTCGCTCGCCGCCGACATCGCGTGGGCGCCGCGCCTGCTGCCCCTCGGCCTGTCCGCGCTCGTGTTCTGGCGCCTAAGCCTCATGTCCCCTGTTGCCGGCAGCCGGGCGCATTTGATCTTCGTGCAGGCTGCCGCCCCGGTCTTAACACTGCTGGTTCTGCAAGCCTGCGCGTTTTTCCTAGATGCGAAAGGCTGGGGCAACTGGAAAATCTGGCGCTGGATCGCCGCCGCCGTCGGCGCTCTCGTCGGCTACTCTTTGCTGCATTCGGGGTAAAGTACTTCTATGGACCATACGCCTACAAACTTTGAAGTCGCCGATGTCTTTGAGCAGATCGCACAAATTTTGGTAGGGCGCGGCGAGAACCCATTCAAAATCCGCGCGTATCGCAACGCGGTTCGGACTCTGGAGAACTTGACCGAGCCGGTGGCGGCGATCGGTGCGCGGGGCGAGCTGAAGAAGATCGGCGGCTTCGGGGACGCGATTGCGGGCAAGACGCAGGAAATACTATCGACGGGAACGTGTGAGCTGTTAGAGCGGCTGAAGGCGGAAGACGCGGCGGAGGAAGCCCAAGACGCCGCCCCGGTCCACAGCGAAGAAGACGCGCCGCTGGAAGAGGAAATAGGGAAAGAAAGCGAAGCGCCGGAGATCGAGTCGCCGTGGTGACGCCGCTGCCGACGGAGTTTTATTTGCAGGACACGCGCGAAGCCGCGAAGAAGCTGCTCGGACAACTGCTGGTTCGGACGCTGCCGGGCGGCGAAACCCTATCGGGCGTGATTGTCGAGACGGAAGCGTACCTCAAAAACGACCCGGCCTGCCATGCCTACAAAGGGCAGACCCCGCGAAACGCCATGATGTTCGGCCCGCCCGGTCATGCCTATGTGTATTTCACCTACGGCCTGCACATGATGCTCAACCTCGTCTGCGCCCCCGAAGGCACAGCCGAAGCGGTTCTTGTCCGGGCACTGGAGCCAATAGACGGCGTTGACCTGATGCGGGTCAACCGGGGCGGCATTGCCGAGACGAAACAGCTCACGAACGGCCCCGGAAAGCTCGCGCAGGCGCTGGCCTTGACCCGGCTGGGCCACAACGGTTTGGACATCACAACATCGGACAGCGAATTGTACGTCCTGCCCCGCACGCCGCCGCCGTTTGAAGTCGTCGAGACCACCCGCATCGGCATCTCGCAGGGCGTAGACCTGCCCTGGCGGTACTATGTGCGCGGCAACAGCTATGTATCACGAAAGTGATACCCTCACCGGCTGGGCCAGTGCCGGCTCCAAACCATGCCTTTTCATCTCTTTCCCACCATCCCTCTCGGCCTTGTGCTTGCCGGCGCCGTTGCTGCGATCGCCTACCGCGCCCATGCCCTCACCCGAAGCGGCGCCTTTGCCGCGTGGGCGGTCGGCACGGTCGTGTTCGGCACCGGCGGCTGGCTTGCGTCAGCAGCACTGCTGACCTTCTTCGTTTCGTCGTCGCTCCTCAGCCGGTGGCGGCGGCGGCAGAAAGAGTCGCTCGGCTACGAAAAGGGCGGGCGGCGCGATGCTGGGCAGGTGCTGGCAAACGGCGGCGTCGCGGCGGCGTGCCTTCTGCTGACGCCGCTCGGCGTTCCGAATACCCTGCTCTTGTTTCTGGCCGCGCTGGCCGCCGCGAACGCCGACACCTGGGCGACGGAGATCGGCTCGGCGCTGGGCGGGCATCCCTACGATATTCGCACCGGGCGGCGGGCAGATGCGGGGACTTCTGGTGCGGTCAGCTTGCCGGGAACCCTCGCGGCGCTTGCGGGAGCGGCAGGTCTTGGCCTGTTTGCGGGCAGTTTAAAGGCGTTCCTTGTCGTGACGCTCGCCGGGTTCGGCGGCGCTTTCTGCGACAGCCTGCTCGGCGCAACCTTGCAGGCGCAGTGGCGCGATCCGGCGAACCTTAGCCGCTGGACCGAGCAGCCGCAGGCGGGGCCGCCGGGGCGCGGAGTGCGCGGGGTAGGGAATGACGCAGTCAACGGACTTTGCACGGTTTCGGCGGCAGGACTGGCCGCGCTGCTTGTCCGGCTGTTGTAAAAAATAAATTAAAATCTCGCAACACAACCCGCACAAATGACGAATTCTATGTTACAATAATTTTGCAGGCCGATTTAGCAGACATACCCTCCGGCGGCCTGTAGTTGTATTATAAGGAGTGACTCCGCACTTGGAACTACCCACTGGAGACGCCTCCACGTCGCGCCGCTATGTGTCCGCCGAACAGATCGAAGATACTGTGCGTCAGCTCAAAGATGTCGTCTCCGTCCGTGCGGTTTTAGGACCGTCGGGCCGGGTAGATGAGCTGCACGTTTTGACGCATCCGAGCCGCGCGCCCAAGCAAGTCGCCCGCGATATTGAATCGGCGGTCCGCGCTCATTTAGATTTTATTCTCGACTACAAAAAGATTTCCATCGCCCAGGTCCAGAGCCGTGCGCCGATTGCCGGCGGCGGGCCGGGTCGCCTGCCGCGCCTCGGCTTCTCCGATGTCGCGCTTTCGGTCAACGGCAGCCGGGCGGAAGCCGTCGTGCATCTGCTCCGGGGCGACGCCGTTTACACCGGCACGGCGTCCGGCCATGCGTCGGGTTTTAACCAGCTTCGCCTCATTGCAACTGCCGCCATTCGGGCCGTGGAAGACAGCGGCGGGAACGACGGCACAATGGTCGTCGAAGATTTACAGACCGAACTCCCGCTGGCAGGCCGCAAAGCGGTTGTGGTTCTGGTCAGCGCCCTGGGTTCCGCCAAAGGCGAGGAGCTTCTGACAGGAAGCGCTCTGATCCGCCAGGACACCTGGAAAGCGGTTGTAAACGCCACGCTCGACGCCGTCAACCGGCGCGTCAGCCTCGCGTTTTTGGAAGAGGAACTCTAGTTTCTTCTTTCTGATTTTCTTCCCTACTCCCGCAGTAAAATTACTGTAATCTGCACCTTGACAATGGAATAATGTTCTTGTAGACACCGGGAACAGATGCTTTGGGCGAGCGTCTTTAGACGAGCGCCAAGAGCAGATGTCCCAAGATGTTTTTCGATTTGGGCTGCGAGAAATCCTGAGACCTGAGAGGTCTCGCAAGCGAAGCCGGCATGATGTCCGAGAGATCGGCGCTGCCGTGTCGTGTGTAGGTATCCCATGAATACCGTTTCCAAAATGATCAAGACCCTCTCCACCGCCATCCAGGGTTGCGGCGTTATGCAGCATTGGCCTCCCAGCGAATAATTGTTTGGCTGAACAGGCGAACCGTATTCATGCCCGTTGATGATGGTTCATTTTGAGTTACCCTTCCGAAATAATGAATAAGACAAGAAGTAAATTCTCGCAGCCCATGATTTTCTAACTTTCCGGCATTCTGTACCGGCAATAGAAACTACAAGAACCGCTATATTCCATGCACATTCCATTGAACACCGTACAATTACAAAAAATAGGCTTGAACCGTGATCGGTTGCCGAAGCTGGCAACTACTTATGCTGGGTTCCGCCAGCAACTTGCAAAAGTCGCGCCGTTCGTTGCCTGCCTCTGCTTTCTTATCAGCCCCTTTCCCTGGCACGAGTGGCGCGGTGTGGCTTTGTTGATTGGCCTTGTCGTTTTGACAAGCCTTCTTTCAGTCCGTCTACCTAATAGCCATCTGACCACTTATCCTGGCATACCTATTTTTTTCACAATAGTCGGTTTATTCGGTGCGTCCGCTGCAGTAGTGGCAATCGTTACTTGCGTTGCAGTAAGTGGATTTGCCACAATGCGTCCGCGTGACCGTTTTAGGCTCAAGATGTATGTCCCTAATGTTGCTGGTCAGGTTATTGCATTTGGCTTCAGTGCTTTAATTTACGTTTTGCTGGAACGTCTTTGCTTTCCGCACAATGGTGTGCGTACTGGTGAGCATCCAGGTTGGCTTGCTTGTTTGTTACTGCCATTTTGTACATCTGCCGCATTTGTCGGAAATGCTCTGCTGACGACTACACTTATTAGTTACTACGAAAACAAGCGTTGGGACGTAATTTGGTACAACAATGTTCGCTGGCAGTTGCCGAGCGCGATCTATATGTCGCCAATAGGTTTGATTACCGCGCTTTTATACCAACGGCACTGGTGGCTGGGGATCGGGTTTATTATTGCGCCGGTGTATGCGCTTCGCCTCGCGGTCTTGACCCATGAGCGGATGCTGGCGGCGTACCGGCAGGGGGTGGAACTCATGGGGCGGATGATGCAGGAAGCGCACCCGTACACGCATGGACACCTGCACCGGGTCGCGCGCTGGGCGAACAAGATTGCCGAAGAGATGCACCTGCCGGCGGCATCTCTGGCTCAGATTGAAGACGCGGCGATCCTGCATGACATCGGCAAAGTGGCGGTGGACGACCGGGTGCTGAACAAAGTTGGGAAGCTGACCGATGCCGACTGGGCAATGATCAGGCGCCACCCCGTCACCGGCGCGGACCTAGTTGTGAAGATGAGCGTTATGGGCAAAGTCGGCCACTGGATCCGCCACCACCACGAGCGGCCCGACGGCAAAGGCTACCCGGACGGCCTGACCGAAGCCGACATTCCCCTGGAATCATCTATTATTTCAGCGGTGGATGCGTTTGATGCGATGGTCGGCGGCCCGGCCAAAGAAGACCAGCGGCCTTACCGGCAGCCGATGAGTCACGGCGCCGCCGTCGCTGAACTGCGTCGCCATTCCGGGACACAGTTTCAAGCCGATGTCGTCAAGACTTTTATTACTATCCTGGAGCGGGAGCGGCAGCTCGAAGCCGCCGGCAAGGCGGTTGGCCCCCGGCCGAGCGTGTTCGACGACTCGCTGTGGTCCGGCTCTTACGACAGCAGCGCCGTTTATTCCCTTCCTTGAACTTCTGAGACTCTTTCTAGCACATGGATACCATCAACATTATTGCTGGGACTGTATTCAGCGTCTCGCTGACCGTTATCTTTTTGTACCTGCCCTGGACTGTGCGCCGCTCGTACCGGCAGACGTTCATTGCCCTGGCCCGGACGGTGGAAGCGCGAGAGCCGCACCTTTTAGGACACGCCGAGCAGACCGCCCGGTATGTGGTCTGGATGGCACGGCTGCGCGGGATGAGCCTGCTCGCGACCCGGCGGCTGGAATACGCTGCTTTGCTGCACGGCATCGGCAAAGTCTCGATCCCCTACGAGCTGCTCAACAGCCCCGCCTGCCTCAGCCGCCCGCGCGACCGCTTTGTGATGCGCGATTATATCCGGGTCGGGTCGGCGATCCTCGACGCGGTTCCTACTTTGCGCCCAGCGTCCGATGCCGTCCGTTATCACCATGAGTATTTAGACGGCAGCGGTTATCCGTTCGGTAGACATGGGCGGTCCATCCCGATTGAAGCCCAGATGCTGTGCGTCGCCAGCGAATACGTCGCCATGACCGCGCCGCGCCTCTACCGGGCCGCGCTTTCGATGCGCCGGGGCCAGGCCGACCGCTTCCTGCTGGGGCAGTGCGGGCGGCGCTACTCGCTCTTCGTCGTCGTGCTGTTCTTTGCCGCGCGGTCCAGCGACCATCTTCAGCTTGCGCTGACTGCACTGTACCACCGCCTGGCAGCCCGCGTTTCGCCTTACCTGCCGCCGGCCCGCCTGCCGGAGCGCGTACTGTAGTGCAAAGCCGAAAAAGCGCGAACGGCTTCCGCCGTTCGCGCTTTTTTGCATGTCTGCTCTACTTCCGTCCGAGCAAGCGCCCCAGCAGGCCACCGGACTTTTCCGTCTCCTCGGCGCCGGCAGACGACGGCGGAATGGTCTTTTGTCCGCCGTTACTTGTTGCATTTCCATTGCCGTTTCTCGGCGGCAGAGGCGCGGAAGGCGGGGCCGGGCGGGTAGACGGCTGGGCGGCGGTCAACCGAGTCAGCTTGGCCTGGATCAGCGTCGAGGGCGCGATTTCCAGCGCACGGCGGTACTGAACGGCGGCTTCCTCGCGGCGGCCTATCTGGACGAGCGCATCCCCCAAAATCTCCAGCGCTCGGACATGGCGCGGATCGGCCTCTAAAATGCGGACGCAAAGGGTGCGGGCCTCGACCGGCTTGCCGGCCATAATGGCATTTTCCGCCCGGCCCAGCATCTCGGCGTTAGCCTGAGACTTAACCGGGCTGGCCGGCTCTGCCGCCGGCGCGGCTTGAGACGCTGCCGGCGACCCATTGGGCTTCGGCGCGGCATTCGCCGCCGTGCCGTTCGGCGAGCTGCCGGCTTGAAGGGTATTGTTGTACTGGGCGCGGCGCTCCGGGTTGCCGAGAACGCTGTATGCCTGGTTGATCTGCGTGAAGACCCGCTGCCCCAAGACTTTGTCCTGCACGACATCCGGGTGGAACTTCCGCGCAAGCTCCCGGTACTTCTTTTTAATTTCATCGGTCGTTGCGCCGGGCGGAAGGCCCAGCACTTCGTAGTAATTTCGCTGTAAGCTCATAAAGAATGCTCCGAGTGTATAAATAAGTCAAATGCTGTTTCGTCCCTGTACTGCTCCTCTTTCTTCAACCGCCGCGCAGAAAATGAATAAAAGAATGCTGCGCCGTTGCTTTGTTTTTGTTTACGAAATCTTGCGTAAGCCGCAGCCCGTTGTTAAGGACCGTCGGGGCTTGCCATGTCGTTCATCTTGCTGAAATAGCCGCCGTAGAACGCAATCAAGATCAGCAAAACCCGGATCCCGACAACAATCGTCGCCACCGTCCGCAGGGTCACGCAGATTTGGTGCAGACGGACAATAGACTCCTGCTCATAATACTCAGCAACCTTGTCCATGATCGCGTCTAGGCCGCCGGTCTGTTCACCGGTTCCCAACATGGACACCACCATCGGCGGAAACACGCGGGTCGCTGCCAGCGATTCGGCAATCCCGCGCCCAGCCATAATGGACGGGATCGCCGAAACCATGCGGCGCCTCAGAAACTCGTTGCCGGTCGCCGCCGCCGAGAACCGGATGGCTTCCGGAATACCCACGCCGGCGGCATAGAGAGATGCCAGGGCGCGGGCAAAGCGGGCAACCGAGATCATTCGCACCGCGCCGCCGATCCCCGGCAGCGAATAGGTCAAAGCATCAAAGACAAACTTAAACTGCGACAGCATCTTGCCGACGACATAAACGCCCAGCAAAGCTCCGGCCGCTTCCAGCAGCGGGTACACGGCCTGCACCAAGTAGCCGTGGAGGTCATGCGCGACGACAACCAGCACCAGCGGCGGCAGCAGGAAACTCAGCACGATCGTCACCACCGGCTCCGTCATCTCGCGCTTGATATTGTTCCGAAGCGCGTACTCCTGTTCCAGCGCCGAGGACAGCCGGGACAGCATCGTGTCGAGGCCTCCGCTGACTTCGCCTGCCGAGATCATCGCCCGGTGAAAGTCGGTGAAAATCCAGGGCGCATCGGCCATCGCCGTCGTCAGCATCTCGCCTTCCTGCACCCGCGCCGTGATCTTTCGCAGATGCCCGCGCAGGATGCCGTTTCCGGTCTGCTGGGTCAGCGAGGTCAGGCACTGGTAAATCGGAACGCCCGCGCCGAGCATGGCGGCGAACTGCCGGTACATCAGGGCCATGTCCCGAAGGCCGACCCCGGAAAACAGGGGAAACACCAAACGCGACAGCAGCCAGAGCCAGGGCGACATTGAACGGCGCGGCAGCATCCCGGCGTTTGCCACTGCTGACCCGTTCTGCATTGAACGGTCGGATGGTCTTTCTTGAGGAATTGTCTGCGGAGAGAATGCCGCCGCGTCGCCTTGCTGCGGGGCCAGCCGCATGGGGAAGTACCCCATGTCGCGGATCTCCTGAGCGGCCTGACGCTCCGTTTCGGCGTCAAGGGCGCCGGTTACGGTGCGTCCGCTTTGGTCTTTGGCTTGGTACGAATACAGCATGTCGCGTCCTTCAAATGGGAAAAGCAGAAACGCGGCAGGGCTTTTTCATCTTAGACGACGCCGACGCGCCGAATGTTCCCGCCCGCGTCTAAATTATTTGCAAGCTCCGCCACGCCCTGGTGGTCCCCCGGCAGCGTGAGTTCCGGCGCGATTTCCGCCAGCGGGATTAGCACAAACGCCCGCTCCCGCAGGCGCGGGTGGGGGACAGTCAGCGTCGGCAGCGCGATCTGCTCGCTGCCGTACAGCAGCAGATCTAAATCTATAACGCGCGGCCCCCACCGAAAGGTTCGTTCCCGCCCCAACAAGTTTTCAAGGTTCAAAAGCGCATCTAAAAGCGCTTCCGCCGAAAGCGTCGTGTAAACTTCGGCAACAGCGTTCAAGAAGTCCGGCTGGTCGGTGACTCCGACCGCCGCCGTCTCGTACAGCGACGAAACCCGGCGCACTTCCATTGTCGGCAAATCACCAAGAGAACTCAGGGCCGCCCGCAGCATCGCCTCTCGGTCCCCCAAGTTCGCCCCCAGCCCGATGTATGCTGTGACGTAATTTTGTATGATTAGTACTCATCCCCTTTATACCACATTCCCAAGAGATTTGAACATACCCAAAAACCAGGGGCGGCTCTGACCGCTGCAAGTCTTTTACGTCATCCGGCTTCCATACTCGCGCCGGAACTCGTCGTGAACGATCCGCAGCACCTTCTCTCGGTCTTCCATGTCTTCAAACTGCGCGGCGAGCTTCATCAAGTCATGCCTGCTGATGGCCTGAACTTTCATGTTGATCAAATACTGCTTGATGTCCTTTGAGATGTCATCAATGACCAAGATAACATTGCCGTCGCTGAGACGCTGCGAGTCAAAGTTTGCCCTCAGCTCGGCATACAGATTGTCCGCGCTGGCTTTCGTGAGAACTTGAAGCTGTTTGACCTGGTACACAACACCGAAATTCGTGGACAAATCCACACCGACGTCGTGAGCCGAAGTTCGGGTATCGCGGTACACTTTGCAGGCGAATTTCTCTAGGTGGACACGGATCACGGCAAAGCTAAAGATCTCAAAGTTGGTCGGGTTCTTGCCGAGATGGCTCTCGACGGCTCCCAGAAACGGGGCCAACTCCGCCGAAAGCTCGGCGCGGTAGCCACGGTCTCCAAGCTGCGGAATAAGGCCGATTTTTTCCGCGATATGTGCTTTGATGCGCTTCGGTATCCACGGCAGCAGGCTTTCGGCACAGGACGCATAAGCAGCTTGAAGCTCGTACTTGTTCGGCCCGACCGTCTGCAAAACGCCGTAGCGCGGCAGGTTACGCAACGGATAAGCATCATAGTATTTGCCGCCGATGTGCAGGTCATGGCCCAGATGCTCTGCCATGACACGGACGGCCTGGTGGTACAATATCCGGATTTCGCTGTCTGTAAACTGAAGCTGGCCGCTGCTCTGGTGTTCTTCCAGCAAGCCCAGCGTGATCAGCGGAAAGATTACCTTCGTCTGCGAAAGCCGCAGCATCCGGTCAATCTCGGATTTGCACCAGGCTTCTGTATCGGCATTAAGCGGCATGGTCATCTTGCTGGTATCACTTCGAGCCATTTCTCAAGCCGTCGAATAAGTTTGGCTCCTCCAGCGCTTGCCTCAGTTAAGTCGCTATTCTGTTTTGCGTACACAGTTTTGTTCCTTGTCAGGACGTAGCGACCCTGTGCCGGATTCTGAACTAAGGCATAAACAAAGAATGCCAAATCCGCGTCAGCGGGGTCTACTTCATCAAACGCCGGTAACGTGCTGTAAGTGCAAGTGTCCAGCGCAACCGCCGCCTTTCGGCCCCTACCGCCTGAAATGTTTATCTCACTGGGAGCGTAAGCCGTCTGCACTCGTAACAGGCCGTAGTCAATAGTTCGGCCCAAAGCATCATGCGAAAGCAGGATGATATTACTGCTGTCTGTGCTGTTCCTTGTATGCACTTTTGTCAGCGAAGTCCAGGCCGCGCCGGGCGGGAAGAAGAACTCGGCGGCGTCCGAGACGATGCGCCAGCCTTCCTGAAAGCGCACCGGGCAGGTGATGACAGTCTCGCCGCCCGCACCGTGGACGCTGCACACGCCGAGCGGGTTTTCCAGGCTGGTCTTGGTGCAGTTCGGCACGGTATTTCCGAACGGACAGAGGCGGTCCCGCCGGTGCCGGTCGGCGTCGGCGGTCAGGTTGTCGGTCGGAAAGCCGAAAACTTCGGCGAGCGGATGCGGCATTAGTCGCTCCCCAGCTTCAGGACGCTCATAAAGGCTTCTTGGGGGATCTCGACGCTGCCGATGCTTTTCATGCGCTTTTTGCCTTCTTTCTGCTTCTCCAAGAGCTTGCGCTTGCGGCTGATGTCGCCGCCGTAGCACTTGGCGATGACGTTCTTCCGAAGGGCAGAGATGCGCTCGGCGGCGACGACTTTGGCCCCGATGGCGGCTTGGATTTTGATCTCGAACTGCTGGCGCGGGATCACTTCTTTGAGCTTTTCGACAAGCTGCCGGCCACGCTCCTGCGACTTGTCCCGGTGGGTGATGAACGACAGCGCGTCCACCGGCTCGTCGTTGATCTTGATGTCGAGCTTGACCAAGTTCGACTGCTCGTAGCTGCTGATCTCATAGTCAAACGACGCATAGCCTTTGGTACGGGACTTGAGCTGGTCGAAGAAGTCCATCAAAATCTCGTTCATCGGCAGCTTGTAGAAGATCATCACCCGGT
>CAXSFV010000033.1:0-35485 GCA_964236795.1 uncultured Armatimonadales bacterium
GAGCGCAAAGCGCCGCCGACGTTTGAAGTCATCATTGAGATCATGGAAGTGGACAAGCTCGCGATCCACCATGACGTGACACGTACCGTGGACCGAATGCTGCGCGGCGGCCAGCCCCGCCCGGAAATTCGCGTTCGTAATGCGTCGGGCCAGGTCGAGGTCATCCAGAAATCAGATCTTGAAGCCCCGCGTCCGCCGGACCGTGACCGGACGGCGTCTTTGTTTGACGACGGCACACGCGGGCGCGGTAACTTCGGCAGCGGCACGTCGTACACTGCCGAAGCCGCCCCAGCTCGGCCGGAGTATGCCCGACCCGACTCGGCTCGGTCCGACTATGCGCGGCCTGAGCCGATGGCTGACGCGCCGCTGTCCCGCATTGCCCCGCCGACGGCGGCGGGCGAGCCGCTCACCAACGGTGGCCCGCCGACCCTCTCAAACGGCAAGCCGCTGCCGGTGACTCTGCGCGTCTTTCCCTACGGCGTCAGCCGCAGCCGACTAGAGCGGGCGATTCGCACCCTGCGCGTCTCGGCCTTTATCTCGAAAGACGTGAAAGACAGCGACGTGATTATCGCCCTGAAAGCAAATTATCGCAAAGAGCCGGCGAAGCTTCAAGAAGGTATCACGCGCAACCTGCCGACGTATGTGATCAAAAGTAACACCTACATTCAGATTGAAAGCGTTCTGCGTGAGATCTTCAAGATGCCGCAGGAAATTTCCGAAGAAGATGTTGCGATTTCTCACGCGGAAGAAGCCATTGAAGAGATTATGAACGATACGTCCGGCGGCCTGAACTCACTGGAACTCGCGCCCCAGAACTCGTTCCTGCGCCGCTTGCAGCACCAAATCGCCGAGAACTACAAGATGGCGTCCGAAAGCATCGGTCAGGAACCGAACCGGCGGGTGCGGATCAGCAGACCCTAATGTTCATCTCCTTTGAGGGGGTTGAAGGGGCGGGTAAGACCACGCAGATCGCGCGTCTTGCCGCCTGGCTCCGGGAAGGAGGCCGTCAGGACGTACTGACGACCCGCGAGCCGGGCGACGGCCCGCTCGGTTCCGAACTGCGCCGTCTGGCCCTGCATCCGCCGATGGGCATGGTGGTAGAGCCTCGCGCCGAGCTCTTGATTATGATGGCTGACCGCGCCCAGCACGTCGGCCAGGTCCTGCGGCCGCATTTAGCCGGTGGCGGCGTCGTGCTATGTGACCGCTACGCCGATTCGAGCGCGGCGTATCAGGGCTATGGGCGTGGCTTAGACTTAGCGGAAATCGCATCACTCAATGCGTATGCGACCCACGGCCTCACGCCCGATTTGACGTTTCTTTTAGACCTTGACCCGTCCGTCGGCTTGGCACGTCAAAAAGAGCGCAGTGTCATGGAAGAAGAAGCGCTGCCGTTCCACCAGCGCATCCGCGTCGGATTTCTGGCGCTGGCCGAAGCCGAGCCGAGCCGCTGGCGCGTCGTGGATTCATCGCGCCCGCCGGACGTGGTACAGGAAGATATTTGGGCGGCGGTGAGAGAAAAATTGGAGCGGGGGACAAGGGCGTGAACGCCCGCACTAAGGTTTCATTGGGGTGGGGAGCATAGACGCTAAGGTCCCGAGGGTAAGGGACAAGACCAGATTTGATTACATCTTCCGCCACGCCTCTGCCTGCTTATGAAACTCATTATTGCTATCGCCCATGAGCGCGACAAGCACAAGCTCGGCGACGCGCTTTTGCAAAACGGGCTGACGTTTACGAAGCTCGGCTCAACCGGCGGCTTTTTGCGGCAGGGCAACGTCACGGTGCTGATCGGTGTCGAAGACGACGACACGGCGCGGGTCATGGACATCATCAAAAGCGCCTGCCGGTCGTCGGAAGAGTTCGTCCCCCTGCCCAGCCAAAGCGGGGCCGGTATCCCTTCGCTCAACACACTTGCCCCGCATCCCATCCGCGTCGAAGCTGGCGGCGCAGTCGTGTTTGTGCTGCAAGTGGACAGCTTCGACCGGTTCTAGCCGCAAGGGTCCGGCCTTAAAAGGTAGCACCCTCACTTCTATGCTTCAAGACATTCTCGGACAACCATATGCCGTGCGTGTGCTGGAAAATGCGTACCAGGAAGACCGCCTCGCCGGAGCGTATCTGTTTGTCGGCCCGGACGGCGTCGGCAAAGCCACCGCCGCACGGCAGTTCGCCAAGCTGCTCTGCGGAGCGGCGGCGGACACCGACCCGGTCGCGCGGGCGATTGACGCCGGGAGGTCGCCCGATGTTCGCACGCTCGACCCGCCGCCGTCGAAAATCACGAGCATCGCGCAGGTCTGGCCCCGGCCCGGTCACAAAGAGCATCTTGCGGAGAACGCGCTCCTGCGGGACTTGCAGTTTGAGCCGATGGCCGGTCCAAAGCGCGTTTTTATCCTGCACGACGCCGAAGGCTTAGGGCGGGGCGGGGCGGATGCCGGGAACAGTCTCCTCAAAACTTTGGAAGAGCCGCCGGCTTACGCACATTTCATTCTGACGGCTGCGTCCACGGGCGGCGTTATGCCGACGATTGTGTCCCGCTGCCAGGTGGTTCATTTCGGCCTGCTGCCTGCCGGCATGATTGAAAGCACGCTTCAAACGCGCTACCAAGTCGCCCCTGCCCAGGCACGTTTTCTCGCGGCCTACTCCGAAGGCAGATTAGGCCGGGCCGTCGCGCTGGCCCGGTCGCCTTCGCTGCTGGCAGGCCGCGAGGCGCTCTTGGATTTGGCCCACGACTTGCTTCTCGCACCGCCGGTCAAGAGCTTCAAGCTGGGAGAAGAGTTCCGTAAGCTGGCTCCAAAGCTCAAGGCAACGGAAGACGACGATGCAGCGGAGCCAGGCGAGGAAAAGGCAGGCCGTGAGCTGCTTGGCCGGGCGCTAGACTTGCTGGCAACGTACTTCCGCGACGTGCTGACGCTTGGCGTCATGGGCGCGGCCCGCGCGAACATCGTCAACGCTGACCGCCGCGAGCAGCTTCTCTCGCTGGCGGAGCGGCGTACATTCGAACAGATGGAGCAGGCGCTGGGACTTCTCCTGGATATCCGGCAGGCGATTGAGCGAAACGCAAACAGCCAGCTTGCGATCGAAGTTCTGTTTGCCGGAGTGACAATGGGGTAAGGGAAGTAAAGAACGCGGCAACGGAAAGAACGCGTCAATAAACGGCGACGCTGTGGGGCGCAGGTGCCTGGTAACCGCCTTCGTGGGTACGGAATAAGAGTAGGTCGCGCGTCTTTTCCTTGCCCGCGAAGGCGGTCAAGAGGCGATTCGCCCCATACCCTAATAAAGCCTTAGCGTAGAACTTCAGTTCCACGCTCTTTTCTTCTACCGCCGAATGACCGCCCCGCCCTGCGCCACTTTCCCTAACTCTTCTGACGCCGCCGCCCGCACCGCCGGGTTTTTGTCTTTCGCCGCTAAATCCGCCAGCGTCGCCTTCGCCGATAAGCACTCTAAAGGCCGTGTGATGCCCACTGTAGGCAAATGAAGAATAACTCCGAGCGCGTGGATGGCTGGCATCCGGTTCTCTGCCTGAACATCAGTCGCCTGCCGCTCCCAGTAAATAATAGCGTTCGTTGTCAGTGAGGGGGAACACGCACAGACCATTAACTGCCTGACATACGCCTCCTCGGCAAGCCTGTCTACGGCGTAATACTTCACGACATAGACGGTCGGCGTGAGGAACAAAGCCATGGTGACGGTGAAGGTGACGCGCATCAGCCATTTCCAGAACGGCGGCAGCGTCGGCTTGGGTGAGGCAGGCATATCCTATTATACACTAAGCCGCCCGTTAGAAGCGCAGCAGGACTTGAAACGTCAGACGATGGCGGATGCTTGCGCCGCTGTCGCGCGGGACATCGCGCAGGTACTGGTACAGAGCGCGGAACGTTAGGTTCGCGCTGGACGCATACGTCAGCCCGGCGGCCTCCTGGGACGCCGTGCTGTTGCCCTGCGGATACACGAACAGCGAGCGGGCGCCGACAACGCTCAGGCGGCCCGAAAAGCTGTAGTTTCCCTCAGCATAGTAGCCCAAAATGCGCTGGTCGCCATCGGCCCCCGCGACGACTTCGCCCCGCGCGACGATCCGCTTGTAGCCGTAGGATGCATCCCCGCCGAGCCGGCTTTTCGAGACGAAGCCGCCCCGGTCGGCCCGCACCCGGCCCGACGGCGGCAGTTCCACCGCAAATGGATTTTGTGTCGTGATGTCGGTGATCGGTAAACGGCCTTGCAGCAGTGAGCCGCCGACATTCACCACTCCGTTGCGGGTGGTAAAGGTCCGGCCAAGCCGAAACGTCACCACGCGGTTGGGGTTCACATACAAGTGGCCCGGCCCAGTGCCGGTCGTAATTGCCAAGTCATAGTTCAGAAAGCCGTAAGCCCGACCGGAGACTGCGATGCCGAAATCGTTGCGGACGCCGAGCGACTGGGCATACAGCGGCTGCAAAATGACGAGATGCGGATCATAAACAGCCAGCAGCCCGAACGGCAGCGGAAACTGGCCGACTTTGACATACGCGGTTGAGTCAAAATCGTTCTCGACCGGCAGGCGGTAGATAAAGTATGCTTCGCCGATCTGCACATCGTCGGGGTGCGGCAGGTCCGGCGGGTTCTCCGCGAGAAGCTGCAAGTAGAAGGAGCCGCGCGTCTCGCCTTTGCTGCTGACCGGGCGCTGCAAATCCAACTCCACGGTGTTGACCCACACTCCTCCGTGCCGCCCGGTGCTGGCTGTCCGGGTACGAACATCGAGTGCGCCGCTGATCAGGAGATCCTGGCCGAGCGGGATCGGGTTCGGCAGCGGCACTTCCGGCGGCGGCTGGTCAGTCGGCGGCGGCAGCGGGACGTTATTTGGAACCGGACCCAAATTCACCGTGCTTTGACTCGCCGGGGCAGGGGAACGCGGAAGCTGGCTTTGAGCGCAGAGCGGCAGCAGAAACAGAGCAGCACAAAAAATAGGACACAATGGGTTCAGCAATGGCGGCAACTTGGAGACAGGCATAACCTGGGAGTCTGAGCAACTTGACAGGACAAGGTTCTTGTGACACAATAATTGACAGCCACAGACCCATGAATGTTTCACAAATTTCGCAGCCGGATTTCTTGAACTCCTATTTTTAGTCAGGCGCTGAGAGGTTTCCGCTTTTTATGGACCCTGAACCGATCCCGACCTCCGCTGCCCCGGCGCTGGCGGCCCTGCATGAAGTGGCCGGTGCCGTCGCTCGTCAAACCGAGCCGCGCGTAACGCTCGGCGTTGTCGCCGAAAAGGCTCGCGTCCTCACCCAAGCCGCGTCCGCCGCCGTCAGCCTCCTCGACTCCTCGCGCACGCTGCTTGACTTTGCCGCCGTCGCCGGAACCGATGCCGCCGAGATCGTCGGCCAGACCGTTCGCGCCGAAGATGCGCTGGCAGGCCGCACCGCGCTGACGGGCGAAGTGTATCTTTCCTACTCGCCGGAGGCCGCCACTGGCGAGACCGATTTTGTCGGAGTCCGGTCCGCCGTGGTCGTGCCGATTTATGCTGGCGGCACGCCGTCCGGGGCGCTGACGGTTCTGAACCGCACGGACGGCGAAGCCTTCACCGGGGCGGACCTGCTCTGCCTGCAAACCCTCGCCAGCCTCGCCGCTCAGGCGCTGCAAACAGATGCGCTGAAACGACTCGCGGCGCAGAAGCAGCAGGAGCGGGACATTCTGTTCCGGGCGGCCCAAACAACGTCGTCGTCGCTGAACGTCCAGGACGTTCTCGGTTCCATTTTGCTGTCGGTGGTCGGCAGCATGGAGATGACCGCCGGGGCGGTGTATTTGCTGAACGACGAGCGGACGCGGCTGTACATCGGCGCCCAGCGGGGCCTTGCGGAAGGCGAGGAAGACCGGCAGCTTCCGGCCGAGGGCGCTGGCTACGCCGCTCGCGCCCTGGCATCGGGCCAGCCGCTGCGCCTGAGCGACCTCGGACGCGAGACCATAGACAGCGACTCGCCCCTGCCGGAAATGCGCTCGCTGCTGCTCGCGCCGATGGTGGCCCGCTCGGTCCCGGAAGGTCTGCTGGTGGTCGGCTCCCGCCAGCCCGGCGCCTATTCCGACGCCGATGCGTTCCTCTTGTCTGCTGTCGCTTCTCAGGCCGCCGTCGCCTTAGAAAATGCCTGGCTTTACGAGGACGCAACCCGGCGGGCGCAGGAAGCCGCCGCCCTGTATGAGCTGTCCCAGGCGGTCGGCGCGACTTTAAACCTGAGCCGCGTGATCCAGTTTGTCGCTGACAGCGTTCTCAGCCTGCTGCATGTGGACAAATTCGCGCTGTTTCTGTACGATGCCGCCACGGGCCGCTTGGAAATCAAAGCCAGCCGCAATCTTTCCCGTGAAACAGTGGACACGATGAAGCCGCGCCTCGGCGAAGGCATCGCCGGGTGGGTGCTGGAGTTCGAGACGCCGACGGCGGTGCAGGACGTGGCCGCCGACCACCGGAACCGCTCCTGTCCAATCGACGGCGATGGGGTGACGTCGCTTGTCTGCGTCCCCTTGCAGTCGGGTGACCAGGTCATCGGCGTGCTTCACGCCCTGAGCAGCCGCCGCCGCTTGTTCACCGTCGGCGAGATGGAGCTGCTGTACACGATTGCCAACCAGGTCGGCGCAGCGATTGCCAATGCCCGGATGTACGAAGACGCCCGCCAGAAGTCTGAGGAAATCCGCAAAGGGGTCCGGCGCATCGCCCGCGCTCTCGGCTCATCACTCGATGGCCGGCAGACCGCCCAGACTATTGCCGATCTCGCTTTAGAGATGACCGGCGCCGACCGGGGCTTGCTGTTCACGTTCGACTCGCAGGGCAATCTCGCCGCCCAGGCCGCCGCGTCGTTCAAGTCCCCGCTGGCTGCGCTGCCGATTATTACACTTGCGGAAGCCGGACGCGGCCCGGAAACCGCGACCGCGTCTGTCGCCCGGCGCGGACGGTCGCTGACCATTGAAGATTTCAGCCGAGACACCCGCTTCGTCCTGCCCGCATTCGCTGCCCGCGAGCGCGTCACCGGCTATTTGGGGGTCCCGCTGAAGATCGGTAAAGAAGTCTTGGGCGTACTGGAAGTTTATAGCCGCGAGCCTCGGCGCTTCACGGCTGACGAGGTCCGCCTGCTCATCACGTTCGCCAGTCAGGCCAGCGTCGGCCTGCAAAACGCCCTGCTGGTAGAGCAGGCGGGCCGCCGCCTCCAAGACCTGCGGGCGCTCGGCGCCCTCGGCGAGCTGCTGGCCCGCGCCGCGCCCGATGCCGCGCTTTTCCCCGAAGCCCTGCGCCTTCTCTGCGCCGCCGCCGAAGCCGACGCCGCTGTTTTTCAGCGCTTCGGCATTCCCGACCAGTCTTATGTTTTCTCGGTAGACGTTTTGCCGGACGAGGGCGGCGAGGCCCGCGCCGAAGATTTAGAAACTCTGCTGCGTGATTTGGCGGCTCAAGTCGAAGCCTCGCGTGACTTCGACCTCGTGCCGGAGGCCCATGCCGTGCCGTCGCTCATTCTGCCCGTCCCCAGCCTGCCGGACACCAAGCCGCGTGGCGTCCTGATCTTCCTCCGTGCGCCCCGCCGCCGGGCCTTCAACAGTCACGAGCGGCGTTTAGCGGCCACGGCGGCCAATTTACTGGCAACCCGGATGTGACCTGCCCCCGATGCTGTGCGGACCGAGGAGTTGAAAATTCCTCGGCCCCACTTGCCCGTCCCCCAGGTATAATTACCTTCATTATGGCTGACGACAACTCCACTCCTGCAAATCCGAATTCTCCCAGCAGCAACCCGCTTTTTCCCAATGAGCCGCGCCCGACAGGCCGGCCCGTTTACGAATCCAGTCTGCTGCCGCAGCGCCGCCGCCGCCGGTTTTCGCCCTGGCTGATCGCCCCCGGCTTGCTGGTGATCCTGCTGGCCGTTTTTTATTTTCTTGTCTTCGGCCCGAAGCCGCGCCGCTCCGTCCTCACCGCCGGCACAATCGTTTTTGCGTCCGATTTAAACTCGCCCGGCGCCGCACATCTCTGGACCGTCAAGGCCGACGGCACGAGCGCCGCGCCCCGGCAGCTCACGACCGGGCCATCCGCCGACACGGATCCCGTGTTCACCGCTGACGGCAATCAGCTTGCGTTTTTGTCCAACCGGGGCGGCGGGCCGAACCAGATATGGATGGTGGACGGCGACGGCAAAAACGCGGTCCAAGTGACCCGGACTGCCGGGGCAAAGGCGAACCCGAAGTTCGCGCCCGGCTCGAATTCCCTGCTCGGCTTTTTATCGGGAGCGTCACTGGCCGTTATGGATGTCGGCAAGGGCAATGCGACGCTGCTGCTGCCGCCCCCCATGACCTCCGCGCACTCGGCTTCCACCGACCCCGCTCAAGCGCAGGAGACGAATGCCGCCGCCGTGTCTTTTGCCTGGAAGCCGGCAGTCGGCAAGGACCCGGACAGTGTCGGCCTCGCCGCCGTGCTGGAAACGGCGGGCGTTCAAACGCTGGCCGTGCTGCCGACCCTGGCGTCGGCCCCGCGCCTCACCCAGAACGACCAGCCGGGCGGTCCACCGCTTGCCGCCGCCGACCGTCTTTCTCTGTCTTATGCCCCAGACGGCACGAAGATGGCGGTCGGGATGCTTCATGTGCAGGGCTTGCCGGGCGTCCAGGACATTTCTGGCTTGATCCTGTTCGATGGCGACGGAAATATCCAAAAACCAATTGTGCGGCCCCAAAAAGACACAGCGCTTAGGCCGCAGGACCCGGTCTATTCGCCGGACGGTACGCAGGTCGTTTTTGAGGTCTGGCGGCAGACCGACCTTGCCAGCCGCAAAGTCCTCGGCTTGTTTATCGTGGATGCCGACGGCACCGGGACGCCGCACATTCTGGCGCAGGGGGATGCCGAAGACGCCCAGTTTTCCCCAGACGGCAAGCAGCTCTTTTTTCTTGCCCGCCGCGCCGACGGAGGCCACGACCTGTATCGAATCAACAGCGACGGCACGGCTCCGGTACGGCTGACGAGCGGCCATTCCGACGTCACGAGCTTTGCGCTGTCGCTGCAAACTGCCGGGCGGTGATTTTTTGTGAAAAAGTCCAGCCTGTGTGGTATACTTGGTAACACTTGAGAAGTGTGCAGATGGGGGCGCGGCATTCGGCCCGTGACGGATGCGAATGAACCATTTTGTCGGTCTGCCCTGGCGCATTGCTTCTTTGGCCGGTTTGCTAGTTGGCGGGATCAGCCTGCTGTACGGCGCCGGTCCCTGGACCTGCCTGCTCCGGGTGGCGGCGGCGTTTGTCGTGTTCGCTGCCGCCGGCTTCGGCCTCCAGTTCGCCCTGCAAGCCGAGCCGCCGGCTCAAGAAGCGATGCATCCGGGCAGGCATTTTGACGGGGTGACGCCTGACGAAAGCCTGGATGAGCCGGCATCCCCAACGGGCGACACGCACTAAATTTCCTGCCTTAAACCACTAACTTCTATGCCTACTCCTGACAACATGCCGGACCTTTGGAACCGCTTTAAGAAGCGCAATGACCAGAAGGCCCGCGACCAGATCATCAACCACTACGCCTACCTCGTCAAAATCACGGCAGGCCGCGTCGTCACCAATCTGCCGCCCAATTTAGAGCGGGACGACCTGGTCAGCGCGGGCATCATGGGCCTGATCAAAGCCGTGGACCAGTTCGACACGTCCCGGCAGGTCAAGTTCGAGACCTACGCCATCGCGCTCGTGCGCGGCGCGATTCTCGAAATGCTCCGCGAAGAAGACTGGGTGCCGCGCTCGGTCCGCGACAGCGCCAAAATCCTGGAGCGCACCTACTACAAGCTGGAAGTCAGCCTCGGCCGGCCTGCGACCGAAGAAGAAGTCGCCGCCGAGATGAACATGAGCGAAGGAGACCTGCTCAAGCTCCTCGTCAACACCAGCCGCGCCAACGTCTTGTCGCTCGACGACATGCTCCTCGGCGGCGGCTCGTCGGACGGCGAGCGCCTGCACCTCACCGACGTTTTGCAGGACGAAAACGCCAACGTCTCCGCCGATGTCGAAACCGGGGCCATGAAAACGTCCCTCGTCGCCGGCATTGACCGCCTCCCCGACCGCGAGCGCCTCGTCATCTCCTTATACTACTACGAGGGCCTGACCTTCAAAGAAATCGGCAAAGTGTTGACCGTCTCCGAATCCCGCGTCTACCAGCTCCACACCCAAGCCGTCCTCCGCCTGCGCGGCTACCTCCAGCGCGACCAACCTTTGTTCACGGCGGGCTAAAAAGCGGCACCACATGAATAAAACCAGACACTACTTTCAGCAGCATCCCGTCACTCATTGGCTGGTGACTGTCTTGATAACATCCATTTTAATGACCATCGGTGGCCTGCTTCTGCATGAAACAAATTGGCCGCTTCTTGTTGTTTTTGCTGTAGGTGTTCCGTCTGCCGTTTTTGCTAGTAGGTTGATTAAACCTTAACGATGATGCTATAGGAAT
Organism: uncultured Armatimonadales bacterium; assembly: GCA_964236795.1. Lineage (GTDB taxonomy): Bacteria > Armatimonadota > Armatimonadia > Armatimonadales > Capsulimonadaceae > JANXMY01. Next base: position 10,415 of record CAXSFV010000033.1, read on the forward strand.
TGCAGATGACTACTCTTGCGTTTGAAGATGAGGGCCGTGAGGATTCCGTGGGTGACCCGGACGGTTTGAATCCCGAACAGGTTGCTGAAATTCGGGCGGGCATTGATCGTGGACTGGAAGCGGCGGCGGCGGGACGTGTTAAATCGCTCGCGCAAGTTGTCGCTGAAGCCCGGCAGCGGCACGGGTTCCCCGCGACCTGGGCAGAGGATATAGATAGCCCAAAGACCATGCCATGAGCAGCACGGTCTTTAGTCGCTTGATTTCTACCCTTTGCTCCAATCCTCAAATCTGACGTTAGGAATACGGCTAAAGTCGGCGGTGTTGCAGGTGACGACGATAAAGTTGTTGACGCTGGCATGAGCCGCTAATCGGCAGTCCATCTTGCCGATACATTTTATTGCGGTGGGGTAAGTGTCGTATTCTTGCTCGGCGGCGTTTGTGTAAGGAAGGATATTGAAAACGCGGAGCCGCTCAACTAGACGTGAGAAGTACCGCGAAGGGGCTTCAATATCTCGATGGCCTCCCCGTTCACGAGCCTTGTTGATTTCGCTCAAAGCGCCGGAAAGCATTTCCTCATCTGTAATGAAACTAACCCAGACCAGCTCTTTAAAAGTTTTATCCAGACGGTTGAGGATAGCAGCATCGGAGCGAAAAAACCGCTCAAGGGTATCCGCGTTTAACAGATACCCAAGCTCAGGCGATGTTGTCATCCGCGTTCATTTCCCAGCGGCGTTCCCGGATGTTTGCCATCATGGCATCCAGCATCGGATCATCTTTAAACGCGCCGATTGCAAAAGCGTAATGTTCAAGCTGTGAAGGGATTTGCGGATCGGTTTCGATTTCTTGTTCAGTAACGACTTGTTCGCGTTCTTGGAGCTTTACGGAGTTACCCGCTAAGGTAGATTGTTGTGCCATTGATTTGGTCTCCTCACCGCGATTATGCCCGGTCAGCCCTTCCAAATACTAAGCACGCATTGATGCCGCCGAAGCCGAAGGAGTTGGAGAGGACGTAGTCCACGCTCTCGGCGCGGCCCTCGGTGCCGGGGAGGTAGTTCAGGTCGCAGGCGGCGTCGGCATTCGTGAGATTGAGCGTCGGCGGGAGCCAGTGGTCGTGGAGGGCGAGCAGGGACACAGCGGCTTCCCAGGCACCGGTCGCACCGAGGGCGTGGCCGTGGAAGCCTTTGGTCCCGCTGATGGGCATTTGGTAGGCAGCGTCCCCAAAGACTTGCTTCAAAGCGAGCGTTTCCGTGCTGTCGTTCAGTGGCGTGGAAGAGCCGTGGGCGTTGACGTAGCCGATGTCGGCGGGCGTGAGGCCCGCGCGGGCGATGGCGAGGGACATGCAGCGGGCGGCCTGGACGCCGTCGGGCCGGGGCTGAGTCATGTGGGACGCATCGTTAGTAGAGGCATGGGACAAAATCTCGCCGTAGATGCGGGCGTTTCTCGCTTTGGCGTGGTCCCATTCTTCCAGGAGCAGCATCGCCGCGCCTTCGGCCATCACAAAGCCGTCGCGGCCCGCGTCAAAGGGTCTAGAAGCCGTTTGCGGGTCGTCATTGCGCTGGCTCATGGCCCGGATGATCGCGAATGCGCCAAAGCAGAGCGGGGACAGCGGGGCTTCCGAGCCGCCGGCCAGCATGAGGTCGGCGCTGCCGTCACGGATCAAATCCACGGCGCGGCCTATCGCAATCGGGGAGGCCGCGCAGGAGTCGCCATTGGCTGTGGCCGGGCCGGTGACGCCTAGCTCAATCGCGACATTGCACGACCCTGCGCCGTTGAAGACTGAGAGCGCCAGCATTGGGTTGACCCCACGCAGTCCCTGCGCCATGAACGCCGGGTACTGCTCCTCGGCGAAAGCGACCCCGCCGAGCGCAGTCCCCAAACAGACACCGATTCGGTCTCGGTCTTCCAGGCGCAGATCGAGCGCCCCATCGGCGACCGCCATCTTTGCCGCCGCGACCGCAAACTGAGAGAATTTGTCCAGCCGCTTCAGCTTTTTGCCGTCCAGATAGGGGACAGGGTCAAAGCCTTTGACTTGGGCAGCCATGTGCGAGACGAACGGCGACGTATCAAAACTGTCAATCGTGCCGACCGCCGACTTCCCGCCCCGCAGGCCCGTCCGCAGGCCGTCCACGCCGATTCCAATCGGCGTGATAATCCCTAGCCCCGTCACCGCAACGCGCTTCCGTGTCGTCTCCATTATATCGCTTCCTTCTCTACAATGTCTTTGATCGTCGCCAAAGTTCTCCCGGCAATGGCATGGACAAATTGGTCGCCGACCATGTCCCGCGCAAACCAGCCGTTGAGAACGGACAGGGGATAGGTCAAATCATGGCTGATCGTCACGGCGATGCCCCGGCCCCAGGGGTCGTCTTTCAAACTCCAAACCACCCACATGCCGAGGGCGACGCCCGCCAGATGCTTGAAGTAGATTTTGTTTGTTTCCGGCTCGCAGATCTGCACGCTCCGCCAGCGCACGGGAAACGATCGGCTTTTGACAGGGAAACCCGCCCGCACCGCCGCCATCTCGACCACTTTGCGCGAGCCGTCGTCCGTCTGCTCAAAGACGATCACTTCCCGGTAATGCGGCAAAATCTCCGGCCAGCGCTGGATGTCGGCGGCAAGCTGAAAGATGCGTGATTTCGACCCGCGCATATAAACCGTGTTTTCCGTGTGCATAGGCTAGAGCGTTCCCAGCGCGAGGCGCAGCGCCGGCAGCGAAAACAAGTCAGCGGGCCGGGCCACATCGCCGACGGCGCGGAGCAGCAAGTCGGTCAGCGGCGCCGACCGGCGCAGGCGCTCGGCGCCCCAACCCAGCAGGGCCGGGGAGTGGACAACGCGCTGCACCAGGTCGCACAGGCGGTAGCGGGGTAGAAGCTCCGCCCGACGCGCATTGTCGTAAGAACGCAGGCTGCGGCGGCTGACATCGCCGCGCTCCAAAGCGGCGCTGACGGCGTCTGCCGCGAGCTGCGCCCCGCGCAGGGCGAAGTAAACGCCTTCGCCGGTGAACGGGTGAATGAATGTCGCGGCATCGCCGACCAGAACCGCGCCGTCCTCCGTCGCCCGGCGCGTGTGATGCCCGAAGCAGCCGACCGAGCGCAGGGGGCCGACTTGAACACTGTGCTGCACTTCATCCCAGACCGCCGGGAATGATACGCGCAGGCGCTCCTCAAAATACTCCTGACGCCGCCCGGCCATGCGCGGCGCTTCGGGCTGCGGCACAACAATGTTGACGTTGCGCGTTCCGTCCGGCCCGCACACCGTTCCCATCCCGCAGCAGGCGTCGGAGCGGTCTAGGGGCAGGTGCATGGTTACGCCGGAGCCGCTGCTTTCCATGCGGTAATGCGTCACGAGCGCGAGCTTTTGCAGACGCGGCACGGGCCGAACGATGTCCATCTCCCGCGCCAAAAGCGAATGCGTCCCATCGGCCCCGACCACAATTTTTGCGCTGATGCTCTGCATGACGCCGCTTGCATCTGTTCCTAAGACGCCGCCGAAGCCGTCCGGGTTCCGCAAAACTCGCCGGACATTGAAGCCTTCAAGAACGCGGACCCCGGCGGCTTCGGCAGCGTCGCGCAGCGCTTTGTCAGTGACGACACGCGGGCAGGCCAGCGCATCGGTCGCGCCGGAGAACGTCCGGCTGTTATGGGGAACAACGGTTTCCTGAGTCAACACACAGGCGCCCATGTCCAAAAGCTGAGGCAAAATGCCGATTTCGTCGCGCAGAAGCTTAACGGCACCGGGCGTCAGATACTCCCCGCAGGCTTTGTCGCGCGGAAACACGGCACGGTCCAAAAGTGTAACGCCGTAGCCGCGCCGGGCAAGAAACAGCGCGGTCGCCGACCCCGCCGGACCGGCGCCGATGACAACAACGTCCGTTGTGATTTGAGGCAAGAAAAACAGCCGATCTAAAGCTTTGCTGATAGCTCAAAGAAGGGCGAACCTTGTGTTCGCCCATTTTCAGTATCTACCCATTCTTTCTCTGCACCAACGCTACGCGAAAATACCAATGTGTCTGTACGCGCACGCCTTGAACGCCGCTGAGAGCGACCATGCGGCGGTACTCCGGCACGGTGAACGCCCGCCGGACACTGGCCGGCGCATCATGGCGCGTGAAGGGGTGGGCTTTGACGGCGGCCATCGCCGCTTCGACACCCCACAGCGTCGGCTTGTCGCGCTTCAAATCACTGACGACAAACCCGCGCGTCGTGAGCGTGTCCATCGCCGCCAGCAGCCGCACGGACGCTTCAAATCCAAGGTGATGGAACGCCAGAGCGCATAAAGCCAGGTCAAACGATTTCGGCGGAAACGGCAGGGTCAAAGCGTCGGCCTGGACGAGAAAGACATTCGGAGCTGACGCTTGTGCCATGTGCAGCATCGCTGCTTGATTATCTACGCCGATAATCGTGAGATTGAGTTCACGGTGTTGGCCCCAGGCCATTAGCGCATTCGGGATGTCGGCGGACCCTGTGGCGATGTCCAGAATACGAATAGGCGTTCCCGGCGGCGCTTCTTTTAAAAGCCGGGCGACATGACCTAAAATTGTCTGCGTCCCGCCGAACAAGCGATTAGTCAGCGCCACGTCGCGCATGGACGATTCGAGTGCGGCGAACGGCTGGCCGGGATCGTCAATTTGTTCGGGTTCGTCGGTGCGCGGCAGGCTGAACAGCGCCTGCAGCGGGTCAGGCCACGGCATGGAGCGCCTCACTGACGGCTCGCGCAGTTTCTTCTATCTGGGCGTCCGTGTGGGCCGCGCTGGTGAACGCCGACTCAAACTGCGACGGCGCAAAATAAACCCCGTGCCCAAGCAGCGCGCGGAAGAACCGGCCATAACGGGCGGTGTCGGCCGTTTTCGCGCTTGTGAAGTCAACCACTTTGGCATCGGTGAAGAACAAGGTCATCATGGAGCCGAGGCGGTTGACCCGGTGCGGGATGCCGAGCTTTCGTGCCGTGTCTTTGGCCGACTGGGCCAAATAGTGCATCTGGTGGTGCATCTGCGTGTACAGCGTTCCGCGTGCTTCTTCCAGCATGGTGAGCTGGGCCAGACCGGCGGCGACGGCAAGTGGGTTCCCCGACAGCGTCCCCGCCTGGTAGACCGGGCCGACCGGCGCGACCACGTCCATGATGTCCGCCCGCCCGCCGTAAGCCGCCAGCGGCAGTCCGCCGCCGATGATCTTGCCGAGAGCCGTCAAGTCGGGCGTGATGCCGAACAACTCCTGCGCCCCGCCGTAGGCCACCCGAAAGCCGGTGATGACTTCGTCAAACAAAAGCAGCGCCCCGTCCTGCCGCGTCAGCTCCCGCAGGGCGTGCAGGAAGTCGGCGCGAGGCGTGACGACTCCCATGTTGCCGGCGACAGGCTCCAGCATCACGGCGGCGACTTCGCCGGGGTGGGCGAGCAGAGCCGCCCGGAGGGCTTCAGCATCGTTGTACGGCAGCGTGATCGTATCGCGGGTCAAGTTGACGGGAACGCCTGCGGAGTCGGGCAGGCCGAGTGTGGTCAGTCCAGACCCGGCTTTGGCGAGAAAGCCGTCGGAATGGCCGTGGTAGTTGCCCTCAAACTTGATGATCTTGTCGCGGCGCGTAAATCCCCGTGCGACCCGCACTGCGCTCATTACGGCCTCGGTCCCCGATGAGACAAGCCGCACTTTCTCGACGGACGGCACGGCAGACACAATTTTCTGCGCGAGTCGCACCTCGGCTTCCGTGCTGGCTCCGAACGATGTTCCCAGCTTCGCGGCCTCAGTAATCGCATCTATAATGCGCGGCGGCGCATGGCCGAAGATCAGCGGCCCCCAGGACAGCACATGGTCCAAGTACTGGTTCCCGTCCACATCAAAGATATACGGCCCCTCGCCGCGCTGCATGAACAGGGGATCGCCGCCGACGCTCTTAAACGCCCGGACGGGGGAGTTGACGCCGCCGGGGATGACACGCTCGGCCTCGGCAAACAGCCGCGCTGACTTGGGATGCTCCATAATCTCAGTATACCCGGCCCTGTCTGCTCAATCTTCAAAGACGGCCAGCCTGAAAAAGTACGCTGTTGTTGCCGATAACTCCACTGTAGATGAAAGAAGTATTAGAAACGGACAAACTCCCCCCTCAAGCCTTATCCCACGAGCAAAGCCGCCGGTGGATGACAATCGGCATTGCCGGCACGCTGCTTTTTCACCTGCTGTATGCCGTCTGGCTGCTTGTCCACCCGGTTTCCGCGCATGTCACCCACCTCGGCGACGACATCATGGAAACGCTCGGCGGGGCGCTGGCGGCGGTACTTTGCCTGCTGCCGGCACCGTGTCCCAAAGAAGCATTCTTCCAATCACGCTCCAAGCAGGTCGCGGTCTTCTGCGGCCTGAGCATGGCCTGCTACACGGTGCAGCAGGTCTATGCGATTTGGCCCGACTTCGCACACCAACGCCATGCGCCGATCCCCTACACGGCGTCGGATGTCATCGCGCTGCTCGCTTATCCTCTGCTGCTGGCCGGGATTTGGCGGCTGCCGCGCCGGGCGCATTCCGTGTCGTCTCAGGGACGAATTGCACTGGATGGTCTGATGGTCGTCACTTCTGCCCTCACCTTTAGCTGGTACTTCGTACTGGGACCGTGCTGTTTACAATCTCACCGGACTTTGGAAGGCAAGCTCACGGATGTTCTGTTCCCGGCAGGCGATGTCCTGCTGGCGGCTTGCCTTCTGCTGCTGGGAGGCCGGACCGGCTACTTCCGGTCGGTGCTGCTGCTGTTCGCGATTGGCCTGAGCATTGTGGTGGTGGTGGACGTCGCAGCTTCCTACCTTCTTCTGCATCTGACATTTCAGGCAGGAACTCTGCTGGACATCGGCTGGTCGCTCGGCTTCATGCTGATCGGAGTCGCCGTCTGGACCGCCCGGCAGGCGATGACGTTCACCCGGCCGGAAGACGAGCCGCGCTGCCTGCCGTCGCTGGGGGCGTCGCTGCTGCCGTATGCCCTGCTGCCGCTGGTCGGGGCGCTGGTGCTGTATACGGAGCAGGCGCCGGGCCGGGCCATTCTGAAGCACGGCGTCTTCTGGGGCGCCTTCGCGCTGATCTGCCTGATTCTGGTGCGGCAGGTGCTGGCCTTGCTGGAAAACCGGGAGCTGAACGGGCGGCTGGAAGCGCTGGCGACGGCTGACCCGCTGACCGGCCTCGTAAACCACCGGACGTTCCATGCCCGCCTCGTCGAAGAAGCCAAGATTGCCCGCGCCGGCGGGCAGGCGCTGGCCGTGGTCATGCTGGACTTGGACAACTTCAAGTTCTTTAACGACGCCTACGGCCATGCCGCCGGGGACGAGGTGCTGCGACAGGTGACGCGGGCGCTGCTGGGCAGCACGATGCCGCAGGACACGGTCGGGCGGTTCGGGGGCGATGAGTTTGCGCTGCTGCTGCCGCTGAAATCCGCCGGCAGTCTGCGGCAGGGCCTCTTGGCGCAGGGCGTACAGCAAAGTCTAGAGGCCTCTTTAGCCAACTTGTTTTTCCAGCCGCCGGGCAGTCCGTCGCCGATCCCGCTGACCATCTCGCTCGGCGTCGCAGTCTTCCCCGAAGAGGCGGCGACGCCTTTGGAAGCGCTGGAAGTAGCGGACTGCCGCCTGCTTCACTTCAAGACCGGCGGCGGCACGGACCATCCCGCCGAACAGCTCTGCCGGGACCTGACCCAGTCGCTGTCGGGTTTCCCGATGCTGAACGCCCTAGTCACAGCCGTGGACAACAAAGACCGCTACACCCGCCGGCATTCGGAAGATGTTCTCACCTACAGCCTGCAAATCGCCGAGCAATTTAAGCTGGATGCGGCCACCCAGCGGACGATCCAAATTGCGGCCCTGCTGCATGATGTCGGGAAGATCGGTGTTCCCGACCGGGTCCTGCGGAAGCCCAGCAAGCTGACCGACGACGAGTACGAGGCCATTCAGCAGCACCCACTGATGGGCGCGGTGATTGTCGGAGCCATACCGGGCTTTGAGGAGACTTTGGATGCCGTGCGCCATCATCACGAGCGCTGGGACGGTGGCGGGTATCCGTTTGGTCTGCGAGGGAAAGAAACACCATTTTTGGCCCGGATCGTCTCGGTCGCTGATGCATTCTCCGCCATGACCACCGACCGGCCCTACCGTAAGGGCATGGAGCAGGGAAAAGCCCTGGGAATTTTAGAAGATGGCGCGGGAACCCAGTGGGACCCTGACTGCGTTCAAGCGCTCCTGTCTGCCTACCGGCCCGCCGTACAGCCTCACCAAGAGCGCCTGCTGGCGGCCTAAGCCCGCGCGGTAGGCCAATCACCCTAAGCGCACCCGCACAGCCGGGGCAGGGGACGCCGGCGGCAGCGCCGCCGGAATGCTTCCCGCTGAGAACGTATCTACTTCCTCGACGGCATCGGTCAGCGCGGTGGCTTCCGTCGCCAGCCGCTGCATATCCTCCGCAAGCTGCGTCAAGTCGGCAATGTCGTGAGCGCCGGAGTAGTAGGCCGTCAGTCCGGCCCGCAGCGCTTCGGTCTCGGCGGCCATTTCTTGACGCAGCACCGAGAACCGGCGGGTGAGCGTGTTCGCCCGCTTGGTCGCATCTGCCCGGCGGTGCAGCGCTTCTACCCGGCGCATGAGCGATGCAGCCGCGATCCGGTCAGGTTCTTCCTGCGCTTTTTGCAGGGTTGCCGCCGCCGTCCGCTGCAAAACTTCCGTGATGATGTCATGGTCGTCGCTCACCACCACCCGCGTCGCGGGCAGCTTGTCAATCGCCTCGCCAAGCGACCTTAAAGCTATCCGCAGGTTTGCGCCCGCCGCTGTTTGAACTTCCTGCCGCGAAACATCCATGACCAGCGTCAGGTAGCTTCGCTCCAGCTCATCGTGCGTCTGCGGCAGCAGCGCCGCTACCTCCGCGCCCGATACCGGCTGCTCATACAGCCGCCGGTACTGCCGCGCCGCGATCCGGCGCGGCAAAGTCGTGGACAAAAGCCATGTCCAACACCCGCCGACCCCCACGCAGATTATTCCCGGCATTGGGTCCGGGTGATAGTAATAGGGTGAAAAGCCTGCTTCCACTACGCTGACAATTCCACCGCCCGCCAGCAGGACGCCGAGGAAGCCAAAGGCCGTGCAACCACGAACCGCAGGCTGTGCCGCCTGCAAGATTGGCTGTGCTTCTTTCGGAGTAACCTGCTTTTTCAGCTTCCCCAGCCAGCGGCGGCCCCAAAAGCCAAGCGGTGCATCTTGCTCTTGGCGCGTGTTCAGGGTAGTGCCGGCACGGAGCGAGACAATCCTCTTGCAGCGTTTCTCTCCCAAATCCTGCGGCAGCACGTTCACAGCATTCTCTCCTATGGGTCACAGCCTAAAAGAGCAGTATACCTGCCAAAGAAAAAGCCCGGCACAAATCTATGCCGGGCCGGAAAATTATTTGTTACACCCGCTCGACCAGCCCCAGACCAGCGGCGATGAGTTCGGAGACTTTTTCCTGCGACGACGACTCGGCGTAGACGCGGACGACTGGTTCAGTCCCCGAAGCACGGAGCAGGAGCCAGGCATCATTATCAAAAAAGAACTTGGTGCCGTCGGTACGGTCAATCTTCCGCACTTTAAGACCGGCGATCTCGTCGGGATTATCCTCGGTCAAGGACTTGACGACGGCGGGCATCTTGGCCGGCTCCGGGTGCAGGTCCACGCGCTGATACTCGTGCGGGCCGAACTCGGCCATCAGCTCGGCGATCTGCTCTTCTAAGCGCTTTTTGCGGACCGCCATTGTTTCGAGAAGCATGAGCGACATCAGCGGGCCGTCGCGCTCCGGGATGTAGCCCAACACCCCGATGCCGCCGGACTCTTCGCCGCCGATCAGCACGGGTTCTTTGAGCATCCACTCGCAGATGTTCTTGAAGCCGATGGGCGTGATATGCAGCGTCAGGCCGTACTTGGCGCAGAGCTTGTCAATCAGCGTTGTCGTCGAAACAGTCTTGACGACCGAGCCGCGCAGGCCGCGATCTTCGTACAAGTGGCGTAAAACGAGGGCGAAAATGCGGTGGCTGTCTACGAAATTGCCATGAGCGTCCATCGCGCCCACTCGGTCAGCGTCGCCGTCCACGGCCAGACCGACATCGGCTTTCGACGCCAGCACGGCATCTTTCAGCGGCCCTAAGTTCTGGGCAATCGGCTCCGGGTTCAGGCCGCCGAAAACCGGGTTGCGGTCTGTAAGAATCTCTTCAATCTCAACGCCCGCGCCGCGCAGGATATCCGACAAGTAGCCGCTCCCGCTGCCGTGCATCGGGTCGGCGACGATGTTGTACCCGCCTGCTCTGATCTTCTCCAAATCCACCATGCCGCGCAGACCGTCAAAGTAGGCAGGCCGCAGATCGCGCTTCTCGACGCTGTCTATTACGGCGTCGTCGGTGCTGACAGCATAAGTGCCGGCCTCTAAAAGCGCGTTCAGCTCGCCGACAACCTGGTCTACGTCCGACGGCAGGGCGGAGCCGCCGAAACCCATCTTGATTTTCAGGCCGTTGAACTGCGGCGGATTGTGGGACGCCGTGATCATAATCCCGCCTTTGGCGTTGTTCTTGTGGGCGTTGTAGGAAATGGACGGCGACGAACACGACTGAGCCGACAGCACGGCCTTCATACCGGAGGCGGCGACGACTTTGGCGGCTTCGGCGGCGAAGTATTCCGACTGCGAGCGGTTATCGTAGCCGATAAAAATGGTGTTTTCGCCGGGGACTTCAGGCCGCTTCATGTAATTGACGACGGCCTGCGCGACTAGCCGGACATTTGCGCCGGTGAAGTTATCGGCAATGATGCCGCGCCAGCCATCGGTTCCGAACGAAATCTGTGGTTTTTCCGCTTCCGGCATGATAAAGGGGTGTCTCCTTAAAAAATCGGCATGATAGGGAATTGGCACTTCCAGTGCCGGTTCTTACATCGTTTGCAGCGCCTGGTAGGCAAGATGGACCGACAGCACCGACTCCGCGCCCTGGTTGGTGTTCAGGCCGTGCGGGTTCAGCGCGTCGAACACGCCGCCGGTCTCGGCGTCAAAAACCGGCAGGCCATGAATGTTTTTGCCGAGATACCAGCCAAAAGCGTCTTCAGCAGCCTGCTTGTAACGCGGGGCACCGGTAACACGGTAGGCTTCCGCGCAGCATTCTACCAGCGCCCCGGCGTCCACCGGCTGCTGGTCGAACAGCGGCGGGCGGTCGTCCTGGCGCGTGAACCAGCCGGCTTCGGTGAGGCGCAGGTTGCCGACCGGATTGTAGCTGCCCTGCGGGTTGCGCGTTTTTTCTAAGAGAAAGTCAAGCGCCTCCCGTGCAATTTTGCTGTAGCGGGAATTGTCCGGGAACAGTCGGGCGGCGATAAACAATGCCTGCGGCAGACGGGCGTTGCAGTATGTCATCTGGTCTTCAAACCAGTGCCACTCCTCGTCGCGGCAGGCTTCGTACTTGTCGGCCAGGGCATCAGCCAGCATCCCGATCTGCTCGGTACCGATCTGCGCTTCCGAGAGGCCCAAAATCACAAACGCCTTTGCCCGCAAATAGGTGGACCGCATCGCCGGCAGCACCGGCAGGGAGCCTAAAATTAGCGCCTCGGCTTGAGTGCGCGGCGCAAGCGGGGAGTCTGCGGCGCAGGCGACGCCGAGACCCCAGAGCGTCCGCCCAAACGAATCTTCGCTGCCGACCGAGTCAAGCCATCGGCCTTCCAGGTCGCAGAAGTTATGGTACTGGCCGGCGCAGGTGCCCCTCGTGATCGCCGCGCCTTCGACGAAGTTGAAACAGGTACTGGCCAGCCGCTCATAGAACTCCGGCGCGACTCCGGCCTGCCAGTAGCGAAGGCCGACAATGAGGCCCCGCGCCTCGTCGTCTATCGAGTAGCCGTGGCGCGGGTTTGGGTGGCAGTCCTGACAGTGCTGCCATAAGCCGATCGGGGTCAGCATTTCTTCTAAATGGCCGTAGCTCAGTTGGTCGTGATATGTCGTCATTGACTTGTTTTTCTCCCGACATTGGGGTCAGTTAAACGCCTGATGCGGCGGCAGCCGTTGCGGGCGACGGCGCCCAAACTTCGCCTTCGCGGACCAGATCGTTTAAACCCGGAATCGCCATTGCGTCTATCGCGGCTCGGTGGTTGACCCAGCGTTCGTCAAGCATCTCCGTAAACAGCTTCGTGTACTGGATGCCGACGCTCTGCCAGGTCATGGAGCGCCCGTAGGCATAGGCTTTTTGTCGAGTCGTCTCGAACAGCCCATCATCGGTCAGCAGGCTGCCGATAATCTCGGACAATCGAGCCGAGTCGCGGAACGGATACAAGAACCCACGCCCATCGGCCAGCAATTCTTCGGCGTACAAATATGGTGTGGACACAATGACTTTGCCGGTCGCCATCGCATACGCCAGCGTTCCTGACGTGATCTGGTGCGGATTGGCGTAATAAGGCGTGATGTACACGTCGGTCGCCAGCAGATAATCAATCAGCTCTTGCAGCGTCAGATACTTGTCAATGAACTTGACATTGTCCCGCAGCCCTAAGTCTTCGACCTGCTCGACCAGGCTGTCCCGGTACCACTCGCCTTCTTTGCGCTTGATGACGGGGTGCGTCTGGCCAAGAATTAGGTACGTTGCCAGCGGCTCTTTTTCGACCACGGCGGGCATGGCGGCAATTGCATCTTCAATGCCTTTGTTGGGCGAAATCAGGCCGAACGTAGACAAAACGCGCCGCCCGGCCAGTCCAAACTTTTCTTTCGCGGCGGCGTCGGCATGGAACGGCGCGTTTGGAGCGCCGTGCGGGATAAAGCGGATCTTGCCCGGCGCGATACCGTAGGCCGTCTCCAAAAGCTCGACCGCCTTGTGGGCCATGACCACAAAGCAGGCCGCGTACTTTTCCATCTCTTTTAAAATACGCCGCTGCGGCTCCGACGGGTTTGGCAGGACAGTGTGCAGGGTGACCACAACCGGCATAGTCACCGCCCGGATTAGATCCAAGACATATTCGCCGTGATCGCCGCCGAAGATGCCATATTCATGCTGAATAGACAAGAGACTGACCCGGTGCTTTTCCAGCAGCTTCGCGGCCCGGACATAATCGGCTTTGTTTTCTTTTTCAATCGTGTAAACGACTTTAGAATCAGGGTGCGGCTCGGCCGGCGCGGCGTCGTCCACGGCAAACACGATGGAGCGCCAGCCGGACAGATCGGTGGAATTCACGACATCCAGGGTAAACGTGGCGATCCCGCATTCTTTCGGCGGGTAAGTCCCGACATACGCGATTTTATGCCGCTTGGCAAGGTTCGGATAGGCGCTCATGGGTAGTACATCTCCTCGCGCCGAAACGCGGCGCGGAAAAACGGGGCGGCAGGTCTTACGATACATCAGGTCTTGTGATACAAGTTCTGCGTCCTGCCCGCCATTTTGGATATTGATTTATATCCGTGAACGGGACTGAGTCAAACTAAAAGCGGTGCGCCGGTAGGCAGGCAAGCAGCAGTCGGAGGCCGTCGCCTCCCGCGCCGCCATCAGTCGGCAGGCCGGGGATAGATGGCGCCGGACTGCCGGGGTGGGGCGCTAGGCCATGCAGCAGCGCCAGGATCGGGCCGAGCGTGAGAAGGAGCGGCACAACGCTGAGAGCTGTTCCGGCAAGGCTCCAGCCGATCAAAAGCCAGCCGAGATGAGTCTTGCGCGGGTCGTCAAGCATCAAAAAGATCATGCCCGCCGGCAAGCCGATGAAAGGAAACAACATTCCCATTGCCGCCGCCGCCTTCGGCGCCAGCGGCGATGCGGCGAGTGCGGGCCGGATCGAGGCGGCAGGCGCTATGCTGGGGACAGACGTAGGTCCGGCGCTTGGACTAGTGTTTGAAGGGGTAGGCGGGGCGTCCGGCATGGCCTTGAGCGGGCGGCTGCACTGCCAGCAGGCAGGGGACGCCGGGAAGTTGTTCGCGCCGCAGTAAAGGCAGCGGACCCGTCCGGCCTCGCCGCCGGATAAAGGAGTGGGTTGAGGAGCCGGCATAGTACGTTACCGCAAGGTCGAAGGAATGTCCGCGTTTTTCGCGTCCGGCGAAACCGTCTGCCCGCCGCGTCCCGGCGTCACGGTTGTTTTGCCGAGACTGGAATCGTTAAGGTAGAACAAGATGCCTGCCAGCACGACAACCAGAAACACAACGCCGGAGACGCGCACCCAGTAGCCGCTGCGATTAGGGGCAACAATCGGCTCGTCGAAGCCCGCCGCCGGGCGGTTGTCTTTGCCGACCGTGTTGAACTTCGGGCCGCCGCCGAGGAACTCTCCGTTTTGTTTGGTGTCCGCCATAGTACGAAGAGAGTACCCGATTCAGCCTAAAAATCGGCAAAAAATGGGTGAAACATTTCGGCGGAAACGCTGTCTTACAAGGAGATACTCCCCATGTACGGGAAAGAAGCTTACCTTTTATGAACCGGCCCTTTTGGTCATTCCGATCTTTGCCTCCAACCCTCTGCGACAGCATCGAACCGCTGCTATCGGTGTATGCCGACGGCATGGCGTCGTCCGCCGAAGCGCGGCGGATTGAAGCCCATCTGCCGGAGTGTCAAGGCTGCCGGGCCGCGCTGTCCTGGATGCAGGCAACCCGCACGGTTTTAGCTTCCCGCCCGGTCGCCGTTCCCCCGCCGGACCTGCATTCGCGCATTGCGCTTGCCATCGCCGCGTCGTCGCCTGCCCCGATCTCGCTGCGCCCCGCTCGCGTGTTCACGGTGCGGACGGCCTACGCCGCCGCCGCGTCCGTCACTGTTTTAGGCGCAATTCTGAGTTATGGGCTGCTGCACACGCCGCCTGAAGTGGCCGTAAAGCATCCGGCGAAGCCGGCTGTCGTTGCGACTGTGCCGCCGCCCGCCGTCAAGCCGCATCCCGTACCGAAGATGTCAACCCGGCCTTTAGTTGCTTTCAACAGCGCTCCGTCTGCCGCCGTCAAGCACGCGCCCATCGCACGGAAGGCTGTTCCGATTGCTGTCATGCCACAGGAACAGACGGCGTCTAATGTCGTGCCGTCGAAGCTGCCCGCCGTGCCAACGATCATCACGAAAGCGCTGGTGCATCATGCGCTGCCGACGCAGAAAATCGCATCGGCTAATTTCGCCCCGACTGAACATCATAGCATTGAGAAGCATTTGCCGCCGCCAGTGATGAAAGCCATCGCGCCGAAACTGCCGGAGACTCTGAAAGTCGCCAAGATCATCAAAGAGCCGGTTCCCCGGCCCCTCGACATTCTCACGCCAAAGATAACGCCTGATGCTCCCACTGTTCAGACCGCATCTGCACATGGACCAGTCCCACTGAAGTCAAACATGTATTTAAGTGAAGTTGTGGCTCACATAGAGCGCATGAAGAAAGTCACTCCGGCGGCAATCAGTGTACCGGCGCAGAGGTCTTTCCACGAAGCAACGAGTGTGATACAGGAAGTGGGCAATACGGATCAGACTGCCATTCTCTCCGCTGTCCACGGAAATCAGTAAGCGGTTTGTTTAAGGACGCTGAACATTGGGAAAATTTCAGTGTCCTTATTTGTGCTGCTCCGGCGGTGCGTTCGCCCCGCAATTTTCATAGAAAAGTACGCAGTTATGACTTCAACGCCTGATAAACAAAATCGCGGCTTCACGCTGATTGAACTGCTCGTCGTCATTGCTATTATCGCTATCCTCGCCGCCATTTTATTTCCTGTGTTTCAGAAGGTGCGCGAAAATGCCCGGCGCACGGCCTGCCTGTCCAACATGAAGCAGCTTGGGCTGGCGTTTATCCAGTATCAGCAGGACAGCGATGAGCGGATGCCGTCGGCGCTGAAAGGGCCGAGCGGCGCGGGTGTCCTCGGCGGCTGGATGTATTATTCCCAGTTCGGCAATGGAACCACAGCACCGATTTATGACGTGACTCAGGGCAGTATCTATTCGTATGTGAAAAGCAAAGGCGTGTATGTCTGCCCGGACGACAGCCCCGGTCAGACCGCCGGCGACTCGTATGCACTTTCTTCCTGCGCCGCGCAGTTCCAGCCGGTCGGCACACCGTATGCCCAGGGAAAATCGCTGTCCCAGCTTGATACACCCTCAGCGACACTGCTGCTGACGGAAGAAGCTGCCAGCGCCGCCGACCTCACCACCAATGATGCTTATTTCTTGTTCGGCACCGACAACGTCTCGCTGCGCCATAACGGCGGGGCCAATATGCTGTTTGTGGACGGCCACACAAAATATTCTTTGATTGACAACACCGGCGCTTCAACGGCGTCTGCCGGGGACAACACCAAAGTGTATAATCTTCAGGACGGTCTGGACCTGAACAACACGCAGGCTGTCCCGCTGCCGATGCCCGGCACCGCGACTCCCGGCACCGGCGTCTGCGCGAATTAATCGGCCGGTGCCCTGCGGTCCTGAACGGACTGCAGGGCGTCTTGCTGTTTGCGGGAACTCGGCGGCGGTTAGGGGGTGTTTATTTTCTGGAGAGAATCAACTGCATGACGGTCTATCTGCGCCGCCAGGCGTCGTTCTCGGCAGGCTTCCGGCAGCCGCCGCCGGGCGAAACCGGCCGGGGGCATGACTATTTAGTAGAGCTAACTGTCGGCGGCGAAATCAATCCGCGCACCGGCATGGTCGTTAACATCAAAGACGTGGACGCCGTGCTGAAAGCCCAGGTTGTTCAGCCGATGAACGGGAAGCTTCTCGACGAAGACTTTTCTTTGTTTCAAGACACGCCGCCGACGCCGGAAAATCTAGTTCGCTTTGTGTGGGAACAGTGCGCTTACGCACTGCTGCCGGAAGGGCGGCTGGCCCACGTGACGCTCTGGCCGACGGCGACTTTGAAAGCCGAGCTGTCCCGGATGCCCTTAGAACTGGAAACGCCTTTGCTTTTTGTCACGCGCCTGTACGACTTTTCGGCCTCTCACCGCCTGCATTCGTCCGCGCTGCCCGATGCCGAGAACGCCGAAATTTTCGGCAAATGCAACTGGGAGAACGGCCACGGTCACAACTACGAAGTCGAGGTCACGCTGACCGGCGATCCCAACCCGGCGACCGGGCAGCTTTGGGACGGCGCGTGCCTGGACCGGATTGTCAAAGAGCAGGTGCTGGACCCTTACGACCACAAGCACCTTAATTACGACGCCGCCGACTTTCGCGACCTCAACCCGACTTCGGAAAACCTGACCGTCGTGATCTGGAACAACTTGTCGCGCCGCCTGGACCGCGAGGCGACCCACGGGGCGCGTTTGTACCGGGTTGCTGTCCGGGAAACCGCCCGGAACTTCTTTGAATACTACGGCAATGCCGCCGCTGAGGAATGAAACCGTGACCTTGTCACCTTCCGAAATTGCCATTGAAGCTTTGGACGCCCGCCCGCCGCGCGAATCTGTGCCGTCGCCCGAGGATACGGTTGTCCGGCCCTCAAAAGAAAGAGCCGAAGCCGCAGCCCGCGAGCTGCTGGCGTTTGTCGGCGAAGACCCGAACCGGGAAGGCTTGCTGCGAACCCCGCACCGGGTCGCGGAATCGCTGAAGTTCTTGACGCGCGGCTACGACCAGTCGGTGGAAGCGCTGCTGAACGGCGCGGTGTTCCATGAGGATTACGACGACATGGTGGTCGTCAAAGACATTGAGTTTTACTCGCTTTGCGAGCATCACCTGCTGCCGTTCTACGGCAAAGTCCATGTCGCGTACATTCCAAACGGCAAAATCGTTGGGTTGTCCAAAATCCCGCGTTTGGTGGACATGTTCGCCCGGCGCCTGCAAGTGCAGGAGCGGCTGACGACCCAGATTGCCGAAGCGCTGGAAAATGCTTTGGAACCCAAAGGTGTCGCTGTCGTAGTCGAAGGAGCGCACCTGTGCATGCAGATGCGCGGCGTCCAAAAGCAGAGCGCAGCGATGGTCACGTCGCACGTCATGGGCGCCTTCCGCACCGACCGCGCCACCCGCGCCGAGTTCATGGCTTTAATTAAAAATGGCGGCTGACCGCCGTATCAATACCCGAAAAAGCCGCTGCGCCCTTAGGTTGTGGCGGCTCTTTTCAGCGCTTGTGCTTGTAAACACTTTTGTCCGGTCATACCGAGGAAACTTGGCATAAATCTTGCAACCTAGTTAAGCATGACTGCTACTGCTCTACGACAAACTGTCGGTGCCTCGCGCGACCAAAACAAAGTGCATCTTGGCTATCTTGACGGAATACGCGGCCTTGCAGCGCTTTATATTGTCATCCATCATGCCTACATGATTGCTTTTCTCTCGCCGTGTTTTTCCCGCTTTCCTGGTCTTCCTTATTGGACGCATCCGCTGCTGTTTGGGCGCGTCGGTGTGGATGTTTTTATTGTGCTGTCCGGCTATTGTTTAATGCTGCCGGTCGTTCGCGACGGCATCCTGCGCGGCGGCGTGCAGCAGTTTATGCTCCGGCGGGCACGTCGCATTCTGCCGCCGTACTACGCTGCTTTAGTCCTTTGCCTGGCTGTTGTGCCGCTTGATCCGCTCCGCTGCTTGTCCGGGAGGATTTGGACCGCCGACATCTGGCCGGTGGGAACTAAAAGCATCTTAGCTTCGCATTTCTTGCTGCTGCATAACCTTCGCTCGGATTGGAGCACTAAAATTGACGGATCCATGTGGACGGTAGCAACCGAATGGCAAATCTATTTCGTGTTTGCGCTGCTTCTGCTGCCGGTCTGGAAGCGGCTGAGCATAGGGGCCGCCGTTGCTGCGGCGGGCATCATTGGGATTGCCCCGTACTACCTCTTTCATGGGCATTATGACTGCGCTGCACCCCAGTTTCTGCTCTTGTTCGCTTTTGGGATGGCCGGAGCGACACTGTCTGTACCACCGCAGCGCCTGAAAGCGGCTGGAAGCGTTTGTGTCTTCCTCTACCTGATGCTGGACCGGCGATACGACCCCGCAGCAATCCCGATGGACATCCTTGCAGGACTTGCAGCCGTCTGCATGATTGGGGCACTGCGCGGCCGGAAGCAAGTGTTTTTGTTTTCTTCGCAGGTATGCACTCGCCTCGGAGCATTTTCTTACAGCCTTTACCTGATACATTTTCCGGTGCTTTTGTGGGTCTGTAGTCTTATTCTCAGCCTCCACGCAAACCGCTGGCAGTTTTTGTGCCTGCTGCTGGTTCTCGGAGTTCCTGCATCGCTTGGAGCGGCTTACCTCTTTCACCTCGCTTTTGAGCGGCCTTTTATGTCCAAGCCCGGCGTCAAAATCAAGACGGAATCGCAGGCCGAAGCTGCCGCTGTCATTAACCCCGCCCCGTAATCTCCTCTTTCATGGGAACTATCTCTTTCGGGCGGCTGTTCTTCTCATAACACGCGACGCTGGCGGCTGACAGTCAGCCGAGAAAGAAGACCGACATGAGCGCAGCCACGGCTGTTTCGACGGTGGAGTTTGATTCCCAGGTGCTGGAGTCGGAAGTTCCGGTTCTGGTGGATTTCTGGGCGTCCTGGTGCGGCCCCTGCCGGACGATCGCGCCAGCCGTGGACGCGGTCGCCGCCGAGTTTGCTGGACGAGCCAAAGTGCTGAAGCTGAACGTGGACGAGGAGCCGGAAATTGCAGGGCGCTACAGCGTCCAAAGCATTCCGACCCTGCTGTTCTTTAAGGCCGGTCAGAAGGTCGGCGAGTTGGTCGGTGGTCAGAACACGCGGCAGACGATTGAAGCCGCTCTTTCCGAACATATCTAGCCGACTTGATTTTCCTGATACGATTGATTAACCCGAAGGAGTTTTTGTCATGAGCAACGCTACCGCCGTTAAAACGGCTGATTTTGAGAAGGAAGTTTTGCAGTCTGAGGTCCCTGTCCTCGTGGACTTCTGGGCGCCCTGGTGCCCGCCCTGCCGCGCTATTTCGCCGACGCTCGATGTAGTCGCGTCGGAGTTTGAGGGCAAAGCGAAGATCGTCAAAGTCGACGTAGACGATGAGCCGGAAGTCGCGGCCCGCTACGGCGTTTCTTCCATTCCTGCACTGCTCTTGTTCAAGGGCGGCCAGCAGGTCGGCCAGCTTGTCGGCGCACACCCGAAGTCAACCATTACGGGCCTGATTTCTAAAGCCCTTTAAGACAATCACAGGAAAAGCCGCCTTTTTTGCTAATTGCAGAGAAGGCGGCTTTTTTGTGTTTGCGATGAAAAGCGGCAGGAGGAACCAGGAAGGGCGAACACAAGGTTCGCCCCTACGAGGCGGGCCAGATAGCGCAGTGGCGAACTTTATGTTCGCCCTTCCTGGTTCCTGCTTAGTTCCGGTCCTGCGCGGGCGGCGGCTGGCCGAAACCCTGGTTATGCACGGTCTCGCGGCTGTCGGGGTCGGACGTCGGCGGGCGCAGGACTTTGAACGGGTACACGCTGCGCCCGTCCTGGTAGCCCGTGACGCCGTAAACAGGGTAAGGGGCGTCGCGGCTGACAGTCCATGCACCAGCATTGGTCGCGTCCGCCGTATCTTTGCTGTCCCGGAGGCTTCGGACATAGGCCGTGAGCGCCCAGCGCTCCGACGGCGTGGTCCAATGCCGGAAGCCCGGCATCTTGCCCTGTCCCATCGTGATATGCCAAAACATCGCGCCATCCGAGATGTTCTGCACCAGTGCCGAGGCCAAATCCGGCGGGTGGGGGACCAGGTACTGCCCCACAGTCCCGTAGCCGTAGCCGCCGGGGTTGTGGCACTGGACGCACCGATTGTAGAACAAAATCTGCCCGGAGCGCACCAAGCGCGACCCCTGCGGCAGCGGGTTTTTGAGGGTATTCACCGACGCCGGGGCCGGCTCATACCGGGCATTGTCCGACAAGTTCGGCGGCGGCAGCACCGGCTCTTTGGACGGGAATGTTGTAAAATACGGTGCGACCAGCTTGGGCGTATCTTCGCCATCTAGCTTGACCCGCGCCCCATAAGCGTTGGACGCTACGGCTTTGCCGTCGGTCGGCGTCAGCGCGACATCCGCCATGACCGAGTCCTGCGGCGGCGCGGCGCGAGGCGCATCAATCGGCGTATAATTCGGCTGCCGGTACATCTGGTTGCCGCAGCCTGACAGGAGCAGCGCGGACGGCAGCGCGGTCAGCATCAAGAAAGCGGGATGCTTCACTCGAAACTCCTTGCATCACGGCGTACATCGGTCGCGCCGGCCTCGCGGCAGAAATTCTCGGCTTGGTTGGCTTTCTCTGCCGTCGCGCAGTGGGCGGCGATGCCGATCAAACCTTCGGAGATGCGCGGGTCGTAGACCTTTGACCGCCACGACGGCAGGCGCATCTCAAACAGCGCGGCAGCGAACGCGCCTGACAGCGCAAACAGCATCATCATCTCATAGGAGATAATGGCAATCGGCGGGGCCGGCGAGATCGGCTTGCCTCCGACGCGGATCAGGTAAAGCTGGGCGGTCTGAGACGCCAGCAGGAACCCGAACACAATGCCGGTCAGCGCGAACACGACCGTTAAGATCGGCAGGCGGATTGGCGAGCGGTCCGCCTCCAGCACGCCTTCCGGGAACGGCACCGACGACAGCACCATCAGCTCCTGCGAGTCCGTCCCGCCTTCGCTCTTCAGACGGTTCAGCGCGTCCGCGGCTTGATCTATCTCTTCAAACAGTCCTAAAACAGTCGTTTCAGCCATCGTTGTCTTTCTAAGTCCAAGTGACTGAAGTCACTCGCTGGAAGGCACTCGGAAGTGCCGCGCGTCCAGGGGACGCAAATGCCGACTGGCGCGGACGTTTATGTCCGCGCCTCTACGTCCACTCTCACTTATCCAATCGACTCTTCGCGCATCGTCACCGGCATCTCCGCGCCGCCGATCCGCTCGACGCCTTCCGCGTGTTCGCCTTCCCGGTACTCCCACATGGAGACAATCGGGATAAACTTGGTCAGCAGCGTGTACAGCATCCCGAAGAGGCCATACGCGCCGATTGTGATCATGATGTCCGGCCACGCGGGCGTGTAATTGCCCCAGGTGAGGCGGTTGACGGCGACGCTCGGTACGACCACCAGAATACGCTCGGAGAACATGGCGATGTTGACGCCGACGCCGATGGCAAGCATCGCCCAGGGCGACCGCCGAACCTGCTTGAACAGCAGCGCGACCAGCGGGATAAACACCGCAAATATCGGCAGCAGAACCAGCACATAGCGGTAGCCGTGGAACAGGAAGTTCACATAGTTCTCGTGGTCGGGGTCGCGCGAGAACCAGTCGGACCAGACATCGCCGCCGAAGAAGTAGACCCAGAACAGCGCGATAAACAGCAGAATCTTGCCGATGTTGTCAAAGTGCTGCGGCAGGATATACTGCTCCAAATGGAACACCCAGCGCAAAAGGCACATGACGACGCAGACCGCGCCCGCGCCCGACAGCAGCGCCCCGCAGACAAAGTACGGCGCGAAGATGTTGGAATGCCAGCCCGCGACAATGCTCATGCCGAAGTCCCAGCCGACAATCGTGTGCAGGGACACGAAGACCGGGATAATCATCACGGTCAGGATGCCGAACAGCACTTTCAAGCGCCGCCACTCTCGGTCGGTTCCGCGCCAGCCCAGCGCTAAGACAGTGTAGAGAAAACGACGCCAGCCGAAGGTCCGCTCCCGCAGCGTCGCAAAGTCCGGCACAATGCCTGAAAACCAGAAGATGACGCTCGTAATCAAATAGACGCCCAAAGCGGTCGCGTCCCAGATCAGCGGGCTTTTGTAGTCCGGCCAAAGCTGCCGCTCATTCGGGAACGGGATAAAGTAAAAGAACAGCCAGTTGCGCCCGATATGGAGCAGCGGGAAGACGCCTGCGACCGCGAGAGCGCAGACAGTCAGCGTCTCAGCCAAGCGTGTCAGCGAACGCCGCCAGCCTGCGTGCAGCAGCCGCAAAATCGCTGAGATCATCGTTCCTGACAGCGCGACGCCTGCCCAGAAGATAAAGTTCGCAATGTCTAGGCCCCAGTAGACGGGCCGGTCCATACCCCAAACGCCCATGCCCTGGTAGATCTGCCAGCAGAAGGTCAGCGCCGCCGCGCCGAAAATGGACGCAAAGAAGCCCAGCACGGCCCACCAGCGCCAGTTGGTTTTCAGCACAGCGTCAGTCAAGTCCGTGTTCACCTGCGCGGCCGGCGGCACCGGCAGATACGCCGGAGATTGTTCAACCAGCGGGACTTCCCGCTGCGTCTCTTGAAACTTGTCAAGCTCTCGCTCAATCAATGCCATAACGAAGTGCCTTTTCTAAAAGTGCGTCCGAGAAGCGATGGCGTGAACGCCTTCGCTGGGGGGCGGAGCGCCAAGCCGCCACCTGCGTGGCGGAAAATAATACAATAAGAGCAGTTTTGTCCCGCGTAGGCGGGACCTTAGCGTCTGCGCTCCCCAGCGGAGGCGTTCACGCCATCGCACAAATTCTGTCAGGTCAAGTTTCCCACAGCGGCGGGTCTTCCACCATGACCGTGACAGTTGCATTACCCATTTTGCGCTCGGCGGTGCGGGTACGCTCCTTGCTGGTTCCCCACCAAGACATCAAGGGGAAGTAGCGCCCGGCGATGAGATACGTCAGCACAAACATGGCGGCGATGCTGAAGAACACCAGCACCGCCGGGCCGGTCGGCAGCAGCGGGATGGCGCCGTACTTCGGCGCAAACGTCGGCACGGTATCCAAGTACCGCTGGCAGGCGACGCCGACCAGCACAAACACGCTGATGATGCAAAGCGCCCAGGGTTTCTTGCGGAAGAACGGAGTGAGGTTGCCGAAAATTGGGATCGCGGAGCAGCCCAGCACCATCAGCCCGACCAGCACCGGGAACAGCACCGTCCGGCTCTGCTGAAGCATCCATTCTTCCGGGATATGCCCGTACCAGGCGGTCAGAAAGTCGCAGATGCGGAAGTAGGTCCAGATCAAGGCAATGCCGACCATAAACTTGCCGAGGCTGTCATACTGCTTCTCGGTGAAGAAGCCGCGCCCGCGCAGCAGGCGATTGGCGACTGCCATAATCAAGACGGTGAGCGCGAGCGCCCCTAAAATCGAAGACAGAGTATAAAGCGGCGCAAAGATGCTGGAGTCCCAGTTCCGCGCGGCGGCAAGCTGGAAGTCCCAGCCCAAAATCGTCTGTGACCCGATAAACGAGGTGAGAATGCCGACGACCAGAACGCCTTCCGCCCGGCGCAGCACACGCCACTGGTAGTCTGCCCCAACCCACTGCACTCGGTCTAGGCCAAAGCCGGTTGGAACGGAAACCGGACCGATCTTGGTAAACTTTGTGACGTGAACCGCTCGCCAGCTCGCCATACGCCCGTAAAAAGTCTTTTCTTTCGTACCGGCAGCCGCCCGGTCCCGAAGCATCGCAAAGTCCGGCATCGAAGTCAAATATAGCAGCATCCAGCCGGCGAGGTACGCCGTGCCGACGGCCAGTGAGTCCCATTCCATCGAGCCAGCCATGTCCCAAACACTGGTCGAGTGTCCGGCATCCACGCCGAGGCTGTAAATCTCGTGCCGGGCGACGACCAGGACCGGCAGCAGCAGCGGCATCCAAAGACCGAACAGGGAACTGATGTCCAGCAGCCGGTTCAGCGGGTAACGCCAGGAAGCGTGAGAAATCCGCAGAATCGCCGAAAGTGCGACCATCGCCTGGCTGATGCCGATCCAGTATAAAAGCGAGATCAGCGAGATATGCCAGAAGCCCGGATTATCACTCTGAGTCGGGATTGCCCATCCCCAGATCACCGCGCCGCCGAACAGGACGAGCGCGAAGCAGACCAGTGTGGTCACCAGCAGCTTGGTCCAGCGCGACTTGTGCGAGTCTTCCAGCACGATCCGCAGCGGCTCGTAGGCGTTCGGGTCCAGCGCAATCGCACGCGGCGACGTTAAAATATTATCTTTGTCAAACATTGGCCGGCGCTGCCTCCGTATCCTCGTCCACGTTCTTCAGATACACGACGGCGGGGGAAACGCCCAAATCTTCCAGCAGGCGGAAGCGGCGCGGGTCATTCCAAAGCTTCGAGACGCTCCAGCGGTCGTCTTTCACGTCGCCAAACGTGATGGCCTTCGGCGGACACGCCTGAGCGCAGGCGGTCGTAAACTCGTCGGGTTCCAGCTCGCGGTCTTCCGCGCCGGCTTTTTCCTCGGCCCGGCGGATGCGCTGCACGCAGAACGTGCATTTTTCCATGACGCCTTTTTCGCGCACGGTGACATCCGGGT
>CAXSFV010000034.1:0-12107 GCA_964236795.1 uncultured Armatimonadales bacterium
CCGGGGGGAATGGCCGGGAGGTTCTTCCCCGTGCCGGGGTAGGAAAAGGGGGGGGGTTTTCCGGGGGCCCCCCCCCCCCCCCCCGGGTGGGGGGGGGGGGGGGGGGGGGGGAGAAAACTCTGCACGGAACTTCCCGCGCCACCCGGCGGTTAGAGAAGAACAATTCGCGGGTAAAACGCCCTAACCGCCGGCCCGTCCGGGCTAGAATGCAAAACCAATTCTTATGCTACGTTCCTCTTTGTTCCAGCCTCTGCTTGACCAGTACCGAACCGTCCGGGGGTTCAGCGAGAAGATCTGCGAGCCGCTGGTTCCCGAAGATTATGTCGTCCAGTCCATGCCTGATGTCAGCCCGGCGAAGTGGCATCTCGCCCACACAAGCTGGTTCTTCGAGACGTTTCTCCTGAAGCCCCATCTGGCAGGTTACCAGTCTATCCACCCCCAATACGACTACTTGTTCAACTCCTACTATAACGCAGTCGGGGAGCGGCACTGCCGGGTCAAGCGCGGCGTGGTCTCGCGCCCGACGGTGGACGAGACTTATGCGTACCGCGCCTATGTGGACAAATACATGGAAACGCTGCTGTCAGGCTCGGACGGGGAGGCGCTGGCGCTTTTGGAGCCGCTTCTGACGCTCGGCCTGCACCATGAGCAGCAGCATCAAGAGCTGATGGTGACGGATTTGAAGTACAACTTCTTCGAGAACCCGCTTTGCCCTGTCTACCGCCCGCGCCGCGATGCGGCAGTTGCTGCCATTCCCGAACTGGAATGGATTACGTTCAGCGAAGGCGTTCAGGAGATCGGCTGCGGCGGCGGCGGATTTGCGTTTGACAACGAGACGCCCCGACACAAAGAATACCTTTCGGCGTTCGCACTCGGCTCGCGGCTGGTGACAAACGGCGAGTATTTGAAGTTCATCGAAGCCGGCGGCTACGTGCAGCCCGAATGGTGGCTGTCCGAAGGCTGGAGTACGGTCAATGCAAACGGGTGGACTGCGCCGCTGTGCTGGTGGAACAAGCGCGGCGACTGGAAAGAGTTCACGCTGGCGGGCATGGAAGATTTAGACTTGAATGCTCCCGTCTGCCATGTCTC
Source organism: uncultured Armatimonadales bacterium (assembly GCA_964236795.1). GTDB lineage: Bacteria > Armatimonadota > Armatimonadia > Armatimonadales > Capsulimonadaceae > JANXMY01. The sequence continues at coordinate 1,090 of CAXSFV010000034.1, forward strand.
GCTGTTTGAGGCCGATGCTTACGCGAGGTGGGCAGGGGCGAGGCTAGCCACCGAGGCCGAATGGGAGATCGCTTCTGAAACAGTTCCCGTCTGCGGCAACTTCGCCGAGTCAGGCCGGTTCCATCCCGCGCCACTCGACGCCGCCGAGGCCGAACCCGGCAAGCTGCACCAGATGTTCGGGGACGTATGGGAATGGACCCGCAGCCAGTATTCTCCCTACCCCGGCTATGCCCCGCCGCCGGGCGCTTTAGGCGAGTACAACGGCAAGTTCATGTGCAACCAGTTTGTCCTGCGGGGCGGCTCGTGCGCGACTTCCCATTCGCACATACGGGCAACCTACCGCAACTTCTTCCCGCCGGACGCCCGCTGGCAGTTCATGGGCATTCGTTTGGCGAAAGACGTTTAGAGTAACAGCCCAGGACTCCAATCTTGGGCCAACGCCGCAAACGGAAGTTTATGGCTCTCAAAGGATAATCCATGATTACGGCAGCGAAGCCCAATTCGACCCCGATACCGACCGACACGCAGTTTCTAGCGGATGCATTGGCCGGCTTGAAAACTAAACCGAAGACACTGCCCTGCAAATATTTTTACGACCAGCGCGGATCTCAGCTTTTTGACGAAATCTGCGAGCTGCCCGAATACTACCCGACCCGCACCGAAGCGGGCATCATGGCGGACAATGTCGAGGAGATGGCGGCAGTATTCGGCCCGGACACGCTCTTGATTGAGTACGGCAGCGGCAGCAGCACCAAAACCCGGATTTTATTGGACCATCTGCCGCATCTCGCGGGCTATGTGCCGATGGACATCTCGCGGGAGCATTTGTACCGGACTGCCGAAAAGCTGGCCTCGGCCTACGCGGACTTGGACATCCTGCCGCTGTGCGCTGACTATACGCAGGCATTTACGCTGCCGAATGCCTGCCGCCCGGTGCAGTCACGGATTATCTATTTTCCCGGTTCGACCATCGGCAACTTTCACCGGGCCGAAGCGGCGGTCTTCTTGAAGCGCATTGCGGACGTTTGCGGTCCCGGCGGCGGCCTGCTCATCGGCGTAGACCTGCGGAAATCGCCGGACATTCTCAACCCTGCCTACAACGACGCGCAGGGCGTCACGGCGGCGTTCAATCTTAATCTGCTCCAGCGGTTGAACGCAGAGCTTGGTGCGGACTTCGCAGTGGACGGCTTCGCGCACTCGGCGTTCTATGACGCCGAGATCGGCCGGATCGAGATGCACCTGCTGAGCTTAAACGCCCAGACGGTCCATCTCGGCGGCGAGACAATCCACTTTGCCGAAGACGAGACTATCTGGACCGAATGCTCCTATAAATATAGCCTGCCGGAGCTCGCCGGCATGGCGGCGTCCGCCGGGTTTGAGGTGCGCCGAGTTTGGACTGACGCGGATCATAAGTTCAGCGTGCAGTATTTGACCGTCGGCTAACCCCGGCCTGTTCCAGCAGCACCCATTGTCGCGGCTGCTGGTCGCGCCCGTAGACTGTGATTGCCCGTGCGGCCTCGGCAAGCCGGTAGCCGTTGCCTGTCGCCCAGCCTTGCAGCTCTTGACGCGCCTGGTCGGGGTTCGCCTCGCTGCTCGCCACGAAGACACCTTTGCTGCCGGGACACGGCATTTGATACACCATTATTGTCTCCTAGAAGATTGACCTTAAGAGCGGCTGCCTCCTCTGTGCGCCGTTGCAGACAGGGGCAGCCGCTTGGGGAGCCGGAAGAAGAGGACCTAGCGGCCTCGGCACACAGACGCTCCGTACTGCTGAAGGAGAGCGGCTCCGGTAGGCGATCCTGCCTACACATTCTATTGTGCCGTTTGCCCGCCAAGCGCTCACTGCACGGAATGCGGGTTTTCACTAGGGACAACTCATGCTCGAAATCAAGCCGCTTTTGCCTGAAGACTGGCCCCTGCTGAAACGTGTCCGGCTCCAAGCGCTCACAAGCAATCCCGAAGCCTTCGGCATGACACTTGCTGAGGCGTCGACTCGAACCGATGCCGAGTGGCAGGAAAATGCCCGCCGCTTTACCCTTCTTCCACCCGCCGCCTCTTTTCTCGCCTACGCAGATGGCCTTCCCTGCGGCATGGCAAGCGTCTTTGCCGCCGAGGCCGCTCCCCAAACCGCCGGGATGACGGCGTTCTGGGTTGCTCCTGAACAGCGCGGGCAGGGCATCGCCGATGCTCTAGTCGCGGCAATTATGGAATGGGCGATTACTCAGGGCGTGACGACGCTGCAAGCCTGGGTCGTCGAAGACAACCAGCGTGCATTGAGCTTCTACCGAAGGCTTGGCTTCCAAGAAACCGAAGAACGGCAGACGCATACGCCGGACCCGGCAAAGCAGATCAAGCTGCTGACCTACGCCCTCAAACCACCCACAGTCTAAACCAGCCCCCAAAATGCTACAATAGGGACAGAACAAGCAACGCAATGTTGCCTCTTGGCTGTCGCAAAGGTCGGTACAAAAATGTCGGAACAAAATGGTCAGAACGGCGTGAAACCGCAAGCGGCGCCCGAAGGCATTACAAAAATCACCGTCGGCGGCTACAAATCCATCGCCCAGGAACAGAGCATCGAAATCCGGCCTCTGACTATTTTGGCAGGCGCGAACAGTTCCGGCAAATCCAGCATCATGCAGCCATTGTTATTGCTGAAGCAAACGCTAGAGGCAAGCTACGAGCCGGAAGCGTTGTTGCTAGATGGGCCGAATGTTCATGTGAAGTCAGCGTTGCAAATCTTATCGAAAGAGGGAAGTAAGCAGCTTGACCTTTTCTTGATAGGTTTAGAAATTGATTCTGGTGCCAGCTTAACCACATCTTACTCAGGAAGAGGGTTGAAGGTGAGTCGGATGACTCGACAAGATGGCAGCAACTTATCAATTTATAACCCGGATATGCAATCTAACTTCGTAGCACATAATGCTCCTGAGATGTTAAAGACTTTTTTGTCTGCAATGAATTTCGGGGATGGTACATACGCTGAGTGGCGTATAGATCGCAACCGCTGTTTTTTACAAATAGATTTAACGATTAAAGGTCGAGATGGTTCTGTGATGGCGAAATTTGATTTGAAGCCCACCTTCGACATTGAGCCACACATACTGGAAACTATCCATCTTCCCGGCCTGAGAAGCGCTCCTGTACGTGTTTATCCTGCAACCGTTGTCGGTCCTACTTTTCCTGGCACATTTGACGACTATACTGCGAGTGTGATTGCACACTGGAAGATGTGGGAGGATAAAGAAAGACTTTCAATATTGCAGACACAGATACTCCTTCTAGGATTGGCAAGTGTAGTTACGGCGGAACACATCAGCGACACTCAGGTAGTATTAAATGTAGGCAGAACAATTAGAAGCGACGCCTCGGATATGGTCAGCATCGCCGATGTTGGCATCGGCGTATCCCAAACTTTGCCTGTCTTAGTTGCTCTGCTTGCCGCCAAACCAGGCCAGTTAGTCTATCTGGAACAGCCGGAAATCCATTTGCACCCACGCGCTCAAACCGCAATGGCGCAGGTACTAGCGGATGCGGCGATGCGCGGTGTTCGGGTGGTTGCGGAGACGCATAGCTCGCTTTTATTGCTGGGCGTTCAAACGCTTGTCGCGGAGGGGAAGCTGCCGCCGGAGTTAGTCAAGCTGCACTGGTTTGAGCGGGGCGACGATGGTGCGACAACGATCCGCAGTGCAGATTTAGACGAAGGCGGCAGGTTCGGTGATTGGCCGGAGGATTTTGACACCGTGGAGCTAAAGGCGCAGAGCCGTTATTTAGACGCAGCCGAAGCACGCTCAACAAGGAAGTAACTTGGCTACTGACGTAGGTAAAGCGCTGGTTATCGACGCCTCCATTGCAAGAGCTGCAGGTCCAGAAGACGCGACCGCCCCAACTTCAAAACAGTGCCGTGATCTGCTCGTCGCGGTCTTAGAGTCAATCCACAGATTGACTATGACACCGGAAATACAGCAGGAATGGAACAAACATCAAGGGCGGTTTGCAATCGGATGGCGGGTTGCGATGGACAGGAAGAACAAAATCCAAGAAATACCCTCACCGGGAAACGCGGATTTGCGAGACAAGGTAACAAGCCTCATCGGGCAAAAAATCGGCAAGACTAGGGTAACGCAAGAAATATGCAGCATCATGTTGAAGGATTGCGTCTTGCTGGAGGCCGCTTTGCAGTCTGGCAAGAGTATTCTATCCTTGGATGAGAAAGTTCGCTTTCACTTTTCGGTGGCAACCGAGAACATTGGCGAGATCCGTGAAATCGTTTGGGTCAACCCGGATAAAGCAGAAGAAAACGCAATTGCCTGGCTTGAAGCCGGGGCTAATCCAGAAGAGCATCGGCAGCTAGGATTTCAGCAAACCGAGACGTAGTAAATTTGCCGAAACGAACTGCCGTTGACAATGTTTAACCCGTCCGGTATACTCAAAACTGACATTGTGAAAAAATGCACGGATGGTTTTTGGCGGATTTAGAAGAAGGTGTCGGCAATGGCGTATGCGTCTTTAGGCGAGTTTATTCAGCGATTAGACCGAGCGGGCGAGCTGCGGCGGATTACCACGCCGGTCAGCCCCAAATTAGAAATTACGGAGATCGCGAACCGGGTGATGAAGATGCCCGGCGGCGGGCCGGCGCTGCTGTTTGAGAATGTCATCGGCTCGAAGTTCCCGCTGGCGATCAATCTCATGGGGTCCCGCAAGCGTATGTCGTGGGCTTTAGGCGTAGACGACATGGAAGAAATCGGCCATGAGATTGCCGCGCTGACCAAGCTGCCGTCGGATGTGCCGCCGACGCTGTTCGGGAAGCTTCAGCTTCTGCCTCAGCTTGCGGTTCTCGGCAAGATTTCGCCGAAGATGGTGTCGTCGTCGTTTGCCCCGTGTCAGGAAGTCGTGCATCTCGGCGATGACGCCAATCTCGACGACCTGCCGATTTTGACCTGCTGGCCGGACGACGGCGGGCCGTATATCACGCTTCCTACCGTTTACACCAAAGATGAAGGCACCGGCAAGCGCAATGTCGGCATGTACCGCATCCAGAAGCAGGGGCCGCACGAAACGGGCGTCCACTGGCAGCGGCACAAGGTCGGCTCGCGCCACTTCGCGAACTTTGAGGCGAAAGGCCGGGATATCCCCATCGCGATTGTGCTAGGCGGCGACCCGGCCCAAATCTATGCCGCGACCGCGCCCCTGCCGGACGACATTGATGAAATGGTCTTCGCGGGCTTCCTGCGGAAGCAGCCGGTCGAGCTGGTCAAGTGCAAAACAGTAGACATTGAAGTCCCGGCGAATGCCGAGATCGTGATTGAAGGCATCGTTCCGGCAGGCATTCGCCGCCGGGAAGGGCCGTTCGGCGACCACACCGGCTATTACAGCCTGGCCGACGATTACCCCGTTCTAAAGATCACGGCAATTACCCACCGGCGCAATGCCGTTTACCCCTGTACGATTGTCGGGCCGCCGCCGATGGAGGACAAGTACATCGGCATGGCAACCGAGCGGCTGTTCCTGCCCCTTGCCAAGCTGTTTGTCCCCGAAATGATTGACTACTCGCTGCCCGCCGAGGGCGCGTTCCATAACCTCGCGCTGGTCCGCATCAAGAAGCGGTATCCGGGCCATGCGTTCAAAGTCATGCACGCGCTGTGGGGCCTGGGCCAGATGATGTTCACCAAGTGCATCGTCGTCTTTGATGAAGATGTCGATGTCCAGAACCACGCCGACGCGGTCTGGCGAGCGTTTGCCAATGTAGACCCGGAGCGCGACATTACATTCGTCAAAGGCCCGATTGACGTTTTGGACCATGCCTCGCCGCTGATGGCGTTCGGCTCGAAAATGGGCGTGGACGCGACGCGCAAGTGGCCCGACGAAGGCTTTACCCGCGAGTGGCCCGATGTCCTCACCATGCCTGAAGAAGTCAAAGCGAAAGTAGACAGCATTTGGAAGGAGCTTGGCATTGAGCGGTAAAGCCCTGCCTGTCTTGCTGACGGGCATCGCGGCTATCGCGCTGACCACGGCACAGGCCAGTCCACCAGCGGCGAAAACCAGTACCGCTAAGAAGATAACTATGAAGCCTAACGCCTTTACATTGTCACATGGGACGGACACACTGCGGGCTATTGTTTTGTCTGCGCCCCCGGTCTACGATCCCGGTGGCCCCGTCTGCTTTATTGAAGACTGGTCCGGCGACGAAACCCTGCTGTCCGAAGCGGAGCAGACGGCGGCGGCAAAAGGTGCGGTTCTGACACGCGTGATCTGCCCTCATAGCGACACTGGCCGCGCGGCGTCGCTCACCCGGCACGGGTATTCAGTCGCCTCGGAATGGTACACGGCCTCGCTGCCCCTGACGGGGATGCCGACGCCCTGCGGCATCCGTTCGCTGACAGCCGCCGATGTGCCGCGCGTGCTGGAACTCGGCGAGCAGAAACGGCGGCAGTACGCCGCCTACTCGCCGGTCTTCTGGCGCGTATCGCCCCAACCGCGCGAGACGTTCGGGCCGTACTTGCGGTCTCAGATTGAGAACTCGCAAGTGATCGCGCTGGCGCATGATCAGAATGGGAGTGTAGACGGCTATGTTCTTGCAAACGCGCAAGGCTACATAGACGACTTCACCGTCGCTATGCCTGAGATGTGGCCGACGGTTGGGGCAGAGTTGCTTTTAGCGGCAGGCGCGGCGGCCCACAAGCGAGGCATCCAAAGCCTGCTGGTGGTCTGCGGGGCGGGCGACCTCCCGAAGCGCCGGATGCTGGCGTCGCAGTGCCTGACCCTGGCGACGGACTGGTATGTCAAGCCAGTATCGCCGGAGAAAAACTAAATGGCGCAAACGCTGACAGCCATACAAACCCGAAATCCCTGGCGCGTTTATCAACGCTGGTTCTGGGCGGCGACCGTCTACAATATTGTTTGGGGAACAGTCGTCGGGCTGAAGCCGACGCTGATGCTGGGATGGATGGGCATGAGCGCGGCGCAGCAAAGCGCCGCCGGGCCATTACCCGCTATCCTTGCGGCGTGCATCGGCATGTTTGTCGGGGTTTACGCCATTGGGTATGCCTGCATCGCGCTCGACCCGCCGCGTTTTTGGCCGTTTGCCCTGCTCGGCCTTTGTGGTAAGATACTTGGGCCGCTAGGCTGGGCGCTGCACCACTTTTTAGGGCATCTGCCCTGGCCGTCGCTCTGGGTGAACGTTTTTAACGATTTGATCTGGTGGCCCGCGTTCTTCGGGCTGCTGTGGACTGTCCGGCGTGAGTATTTAGAAAAGAGAATGTCTCTATGAACCGTGTGCTGCGTGATACTCTGATTGGCGGGGCGCTGACCGCGCTCTTGGCATTTGTGCTGATTAAGCTGGGATGGGAGTAAGAGTGGACGCCAATTTCTTGAAATGGTTCGTGATCGGAACCACATTGACGGCGCTGATGGCGGTTGCTCTCGTCAAGGCCGGCCAGACCTGGGGATAGGCTTCGGCAAATGGGAACAATCTCTAACCTGTCAGCGTCACGGAAACAGGCTTGACGGCGGCATGCGCAGTATGCCATGATGCTGTCATACCCGAAGACTGCCAGAAGACTTCAACAGGAACTGCCCCCGATGTCCGTCCCGCCGCGCTCGCTATCCCATGCCGATTTATCCTGCCGCTTAGTAGCCCTGCTCGTGTTCCTGCTGGGCATTGGAATGCTGATCTTTGTGTTCGTGTCCGCCCTGCACCTGTTTCAATCGCCCGTGCCGGGTCTAGAGACGCTGCAAACGCCCGGCGCAGCCCCGCCTGCCGCCGCAAATATCGGCATTTCGCTCGCCGGGTTCACCCGTGAGCTGCTCCTGCTCGGCGTGATGACCCTGGCCGGCTCGCTGCTGGCCTCCAAAGGCGCTCATCTCTACTTCAGCTCCATTCATTCGCCTGCCGAGCCCCCGGCAGTCTAACCCTTCATAAACCAGGCCATCCACTCCACGGCGCGGCGCTCCATGTCGTCAGGGTACACATGGCCGAGGCCGGGGTACAGCTCCAAATGCAGACGCTCTGGCATGGCGGCATACAAAGGCCGCAGGCGCTCTTCTAAAGCGATGGCTCCGTCTGCCGGGACAGTCTCGTCTAAAGTGCCGTGCTGCATGAGCAGCGGACGCGGCGGCAAAACAGCCGGCAGCAAATTGAGCGGGCTGGTCGCGGCGGCACGGTCGTACAGCGGGTTGCCGGGGCCGAGGCCATAAGCCCGCACCGGGCCGGCCCAGTCGGGGCTGCCAATGGCGACTGAGGCGGCAAGGAGGCGCGGCTCGGCCAGCAGGGCGGCGAACACGGTATACCCGCCCAAAGAAATGCCGTGGATACCCGCACTCCGGGTGCCGAGCGCGTCCAGGACGCGGGAAACGTCACGCGCTGTGCCTTCGATCATCGCCGCCGACGCCCCGAAGAAGTCCGCTTGCAGGCGGGCCTCCCGTTCCTCCGCCCCGTCCTGCTCCCCATGCCCCACTCCGTCAATCGCCACAGCTTGAAACCCGGCACGGGCGAAGGCCAGCAGTCCCGGCAGCATCTTTTCCTTGCGGCTTCCCATCGGATGCAGGACGACGACAAGCGGCTTTTCGGCGGCGGCATCGGCAGGAGCGACAAGCAGCGCCGGGATGTCTCCGGCCAGTGTTTCGGTGGACAGCGTATAGTTGGACATTTTTTTCCTTTAGAAATACTTACTCCGCCGCCAGCGCCAGCAGCAGCAAAAGAACACGCTGGCCGCGCGGCGTGATCCCGTAGCGGTTCCGCCCTTCCTGAGCGATCAATCCAGCGTGCATTAAATCCCGCAAGTGGTGGTACAAGCTGCCGGTGCTGAGCTGAGCCGACGCCCCTAAAGCTGCCGCGCTTTCGGATGGGTGGCCGAGCAGGGCGCGGAGCAGGGCGACCTTCTGCGGCGACGACAGCGCGTAGCCGAGCAGGGCGGCGGCTTCGTCGGTGGCTTTTTCAATCTGAGCCGCAGGTACGGTGATCGTGCCGGTCTTGAACGCCGTGTCAGCGCCGCTGACGGCAGGCCGGTGAATGCTGTAAGTGACACCGCCGTCTGATCTTAAGTCAGGCTTGGGATCGAGTTTGGGATCGACTTTCGGCTCATGTTTTGGTTCGGGGCGCGTTTCGGCAAGCAGGGCTTGAAGCTGCTTCATCTCCGCCTGCATCTGCTTTAACGCTTCTTTAGTCTGTTTATCCATTTTTTGTAATAGTGTAACCTAATAATTAGGAGCTGTCAAGCGGGGATAGACAACAACTTAATCCTTGGGTATACTCCCACTGTTGCTTGAAGAGCTGTTCTTTAACGATGTCCTACGAAGCAGGGGAGAAGCACATGACGAAAGTCTTAGTCGTGGACGATGAAGAGCCGATTGTGGATGCGATTTCTTACAACCTCAAAAAAGAGGGCTTGACGGTGGAAACTGCCGGCGACGCCGACGAATGCATCAGCCGGTTCCTGTTGGGCCAGCCCGATTTAGTCATTCTTGATGTTATGCTGCCGTCGGGCAGCGGCCTCGACCTCTGCCGGCGGCTGCACCGGCACAATGCCGCGCTGCCGGTGCTGCTTCTCACAGCCCGCGCTGCCGAAGCCGACTGCCTGCGCGGCTTTGACGCTGGGGCCGACGATTACGTTGTCAAGCCGTTCTCCATGCGTGAGCTGATGGCCCGTGTGCATTCCCTTCTGCGCCGCGCGGCTCCCCAAGCCGACTCTGGAACTCTTGTCCCCAAAGCTCCACTGACGAAAAGCGACTCACTCTGGATTGACAACATGGAGATAAGAGCCGAACGCCGCGAAGTGGTCAAAAACGGCGCGGCTGTCTCGCTGTCTCGCAAAGAGTTTGATCTCTTGACGCTGCTGACGGCCCATCGCGGACGGGTCTTTGACCGTCAGACCCTGCTGTCGCGGGTTTGGGGAGAAGACTGCTATGTGGACGACCGCACGGTGGATGTTCATATTCGCTGGCTGCGCGAGAAGCTGGAAATTACCCCCGCCAAGCCCGAACTGCTGCTGACCGTGCGCGGGGTCGGCTACAAATTCAAAGGCTAAACCCGTGAGTCTTTTCGCGTGGCCACGCCGTCCTAAAGACGATGGCAAACAGGGCACAGCCTCTGCTACAGGCACGGCGGATGAGGAAGAAGTGCTTGACTCAAGCCGCTGGGCGGCACTTTTAGATACCACCGAAGATGCGGTGCTGCTGGTCAGCGCGGAAGGCCAGATCGTCTTGTCGAACTCCGTGGCAGCCGCCTTGTTCGGCATCTCCGGTCCCGGCACGCTGCTGGCGCAGACGCTTTCTGCTGAGCTGGATGACTTGTACAAGACCGCCGTCCGGCGTCAGGCACAGGTGGAGCGCGAAGTTACCCTCAGCCGGCCGCCGCGTGCGCTGTACGCCCGCATTACTCCTGTCTCCTCTGCCGAGTACCTGCTGGTGCTGCGTGACCTGACCGAGCTGCGGCGGCTGGAACGGGTCCGCCGCGACTTTGTCGCGAACGTTTCCCACGAGCTTCGCACCCCGCTGACGTCCATCAAAGCCATGGCCGAGACGCTGCTCGACGGCGCACTCCAAGATGGCGAAGTCGCTCCACGCTTTTTGGGAACGATCATTCGCGAGTCTGACCGCCTGGTTCGTCTTTCCGCCGATCTGCTGGACTTATCGCGCGTGGAAGCGCTGGGGATTGACAAGAAGCCGATTGACCTGGCCTTGCTGGTAATTGAAGTCGCCGGGCGCCTCGCGCCGCAGGCGGAAAAGGCTGATGTCAGTCTGGTCAACACGATCCGCATCCCGCTGATAATCCCTGCCGACCGGGACGAGATGGCCCAGGTTCTCGTGAACCTGCTGGACAACGCCATCGCCTACACCCCGCGCGGCGGCGTGGTCACACTCAGCGCTGCCGAGACCCCCGAAGCCGTCACCGTGTCGGTTGCCGATACCGGCATCGGCATTCTCTCCCACGACATACCCCGTTTGTTTGAGCGGTTCTACCGCGCCGACAAAGCCCGCAGCCGGGCGTCCGGCGGCACGGGCCTCGGCCTCAGCATTGT
>CAXSFV010000034.1:12207-35408 GCA_964236795.1 uncultured Armatimonadales bacterium
GGGTCGTCGTCGCCGACAAAGCTCAGAAAGACGCGGCCTTCGCGCTTGAACGCAATCCCGCCCTGCTCATCCGCCGTCGGCAGGTAGCCTTCCGCCGTGAGAAACGCCATCAGCGGCGTTTTATTGTCTGCCATCTTGTCTCCTCATTCTTGTCTCCTCATTGCGCGTTCGTTATTTTCCGCGTCTTTGATTGGTTTGGTTGAAATAGTAGGCCGCCGCGACGACGGCGACGGGGATGAGCGCCTTGGCCCATAAATTTGAAAACTCGCGCGGGCTGCCGACCATCCACGCCGCGCCCCAGTACATCGCGTAAGAGAATGTATACAGCGCGAGGCCGCGCAGGATCATCATCGGGATGCTGGGCTTAGTCTTCACGGTTGGTCTTCACGGAGCCACCGGGCGGCGTCTTTAGCGTGGTAGGTCAAAATAAAGTCCGCACCCGCGCGTTTGATAGACGTGAGGATTTCCAGCGCAGTCGCTCGCTCATCCAGCCATCCATTTGCGGCGGCGGCTTTCACCATCGCATACTCGCCCGACACATTGTAGGCGGCGACTGGCAGATGAGTCAAATCGCGGACTTCGCGGACGATGTCGAGATATGAAAGGGCAGGCTTGACCATGATCATATCTGCGCCCTCGGCAATATCCTGTTCCACTTCTTTCAAGGCTTCGCGGCGGTTAGCTGGGTCCATCTGGTAGGTGCGCCGGTCCCCGAACTGCGGGGCGCTGTCGGCGGCTTCCCGGAACGGGCCGTAGAACGCCGACGCATACTTGGCGGCATAGGACAGCAGCGGCGTGTCGGAAAACCCCTGGCTGTCCAGTGCGCGGCGCAGAGCGCTGACCCGGCCGTCCATCATGTCCGACGGCGCGACCACGTCCGCCCCGGCGGCGGCATGAGACACGGCGGTCCGGGCCAGCAGGTCCAGCGACGGGTCGTTTAAGATACGCTCGCCTTCCACAATCCCGCAGTGGCCGTGAGGCATATACTCGCAGAGGCAGACATCGGTAAAGACCAGCAGGTTCGGATTGTCGGCTTTCAAGGCCCGCACCGCCGTCTGCACAATGCCGCCATCCGCCCACGCCCCCGATGCGGCCTCATCTTTCGACTCCGGCAGGCCGAACAGTAGCACGGCGGGCAGGCCAAGCCGCGCGATCCGCTCCGCTTCGTCCCGCAGCGCATCCACCGTAAGCTGAAAGACGCCGGGCATAGACGAAATCGCTTGCCGCTCCCGGCCCGCGCCGGAAACCACAAACAGCGGGTCAATAAAATCTGTGACCGCCAGCGTCGTTTCGCGCACCATGCCGCGCAGGGCAGGCGTCCCACGCAGCCGCCGCGCTCGATGTCCGGTTAAAGCCCCTAGTTCCATGCCGAAAGTATACCCGAACGCGGGCCGTTTGGGAAAGCATGGGAACTCACAAGACGCGCTTTGCGTCTTAGTAGGGAGGAAAGTCTGTTCTATGTCCGACGCCCGCCGCCTGCAACTAAGTGTGTTCGCTTCGCTTCTCATCAACGCCGCCGCCCTGCTCGCACTGACTTGGTTCTGGCGCTGGGAACCAGTTCCGGTCACGGCATATCCGCCGCACATCAAGTTCGTGCAGGTCGCCCTGCGTCCGGCCTCGCCGCCACCGCCGCTTCCCCCGCCGCCGGTCCCGGTCGTAAAACCGACGCCCAAACCTCTTCCGAAACCGCACCATAGGAAGCCCAAGCCGCTGCCGAAGCACCGGCGGCCCGGCGCGAAAGTCAAAACGTCGTCCCCCGCCCCGCCTGCACAGCTCGCCGGCGGCTCCGACGCCGGGGCGTCTGCGCCTCCTGCCCCTGCCGCGCCGACGGTGCATGTGGAGGCATCGCAAAAGCCGTCGCCGCTGATCATCCATAACTCGCCGCTGCCCCTGCCGCCGCTGCCGACTCCGTCGTACACCCCCGGCGTCATCGCCGCCCAGCCCGTGCCGAAGCCGGTCTTGACCGCCCAGGCCGGACACGGCGCGGCAGGCGCGGACACGGCGGGACGCGGCCACGGCGCAGGCGAAGGGTCGGGAACGGGAAGCGGCATCGGCGCGGGCAGCAGCCAAGACGCCGGGGAGCCGTTCGGAGTCGGCAAAGGGCTGGCCGGTGACGGCGGCCCGCGCCACATCGTCTATGTCCTGGACATCTCCGGCAGCATGACCAGCCGGATCAAACGCGCTGATGCCGAACTTCGCAAGGCACTGGCCGGTCTTCGCCCTGATGAGACGTTCGACATCGTTGCCTTCAACAACGATGTCTACACGTTCGACACGGAATTAGCCCCCGCGACGCCAAGCGCCGTCAGACGGGCTTCCGAGTTTTTGGACACGCTGATCGTCAACGATGGAACCAACACGCAGGCTGGCATGAGAGCGGCATTGTCCATTCCCGATGTCAACGAGGTAGTTTTGCTGACCGATGGTATGCCGGGCCAGGGAATTACCGACACAGACAGTCTGACCGAGTATATCCGCCATGTCAACAAGAGCCACGCGCGTATCTCCTGCGTCGGCATGGTCGGAACCGATCAGGACGGTGTAGACCGAACTTTTGAGGGAACAACTTTGCTGCAGCGGATCGCACATGACAGCGGCGGCGCCTGCGAAATTATTCCACTGGGGTACAAGACGAATGATTAAGAACCCCTCCCGCTCGTCCCTCGCTCCCTCCCCCACAGGGAGAGGGCAAGAGTACAGAACGAATGCCTCTGCTTACTGACGAAAGGCGCTCGGCATCGGCTGTTCTCCGACCCTCCCTTCTTAGGGGAGGGAGTGAGGAACGAACGGGAGGGGTTCCTATCTGTGCTATAATCACCCTATGGAAGCCCTCATTTTAGAAAAAACCCACACGCTGACGCTCGGTGACATTGCCCTCAACGAGCCGCTGGGGCCGCGTGATGTTCGCATCGGCATCAAGACGGTCGGCATCTGCGGATCGGACATTCACTACTACCAGCATGGGCGCATCGGGCCGTTTGTGGTCCAAGCGCCGATGGTGCTGGGGCATGAAGCATCGGGCATTATCACCGAAGTCGGCGGGGCGGTGACGAATTTGAAAGCGGGCGATAGAGTGTGCATGGAGCCGGGCATTCCCGACCCGACCAACCGGGCGTCACGCTTAGGGATGTACAACTTAGACCCTGCCGTGCGTTTCTGGGCGACCCCGCCGGTGCATGGCGTTTTGCGCCCCTCGGTGGTCCATCCGGCTGATTACACCTACAAAATTCCCGACAGCGTTTCGTTTGCCGAGGCGGCGATGGTTGAGCCGCTCGCCGTTGGGATGCAGGCGGCGAAGAAGGCGCGGATTGAAGCGGGTGACTTGGCTGTCGTCCTGGGCGCGGGTCCCATCGGCATGGTGACGGCATTGGCGGCTCTTGCCGGTGGGTGCAGCCGGGTCGTGCTGGCCGACACCCAGCAGCCGAAGCTCGACCTCGGCGCGACTCTCGGCGCGATCACGCCGGTCAATGTCAGAGAGCAGAACGTCGCCGAAGTGGTTCATGCCATGACGGACGGCTGGGGCGCGGACATTGTCTTTGAGTGCAGCGGCAGCGCACAAGCGCTGGCAGGCATCTTCGAGCCGCTGCGTCCCGGCGGCTGCGTCGTCCTGGTCGGAATGCCCGGCGAACCCGTGATCTATGACGTGGTGGGCGCACAGATCAAAGAAGCCAGAGTTGAGCATGTCTTCCGCTACGCCCACGTCTTTGACCGGGCGCTGGCGCTGATGGCGGGCGGCAAGATTGACGTGAAGCCCCTCATCACCGACACGTTTGCGTTTGCCGATAGCGTCGCCGCCTTTGACTACGCTTCCCACCTGCCGCCCACGTCGGTCAAAGCGCAGATTACGCTGTCGTAACCCTGTAGAGGCAGGGCTTGCCCCTGCCCTCTTCTCCTGCCCTGACGACAAAGAAGATAGGAGGGCAGGGGCAAGCCCTGCCCCTACACAGAAGGCACGTTTTGTATGGACACACCGACAAAGATGATCATTGGGCTGGGAAACCCTGGCAAGGAATACGACGGGACGCGGCATAATATCGGGTTTGCCGTGGTGGATGCGTTCGCCCGGCGGCACGGCATCGCGGTCGCAAAGCGCGACTTTCAGGCGCTGGTCGGGGACGGACGGATCGGCAACGCGCGGGTATTCGTAATGAAGCCGCAGACGTTTATGAACTTGTCCGGGCAATCGGCGGCGGCGTTCTTGCGGATGAAACCGCTGGAGCTCGCTGAGATCATGGTCGTGACTGACGACATTTCCCTGCCGCTGGGCCGCCTGCGCCTGCGGGCGGAAGGGTCGGCGGGCGGGCATAACGGCCTGAAATCGCTGATCGCTCACCTGCACGGGCAAAACTTCCCGCGCCTGCGTTTTGGCGTGGGCGCACCCAGCAACCCGTCGGTGCAGATTGATTTCGTCTTAGGCCGGTTTGGACGAAGCGAGCAGGCGGAAGTGGAAGACGGCATTGAGCGGTCAGTCGCCGCGCTGGAACTGTGGCTGACGGACGGCATTCAGCCCGCGATGAACCAATTTAATCGCCTTTAAGAAATCACTAGGGGGCAGGGTTTGGCGGCGGGCGGCGGTTGACCAGACCGACGGCCAGCAGCACCAAGATCGCGCCGCTCACCGTGAAAACCGTGATTTTGTCTTCTAAGAAATAAGAGCCGAGCAGCGCTCCGGCGACCGGCTGGATAAACAAAAACACCGACATTTCGCTGGCATTGCTTTTGTCCAGAATGCTGAACCAGACCAAATAGCCAAGCACCGTGCAGGGGAGAATTAGATACAACAGGGACCAGAGGGCGCCGGCAGGCGGCAGAGTCAGAGGATGGCCGGAGCCAATTTGCCGCGTCAGCTCAAACGCCGAAAACGGGGCTAAAGCGACCGCGCCGCTGAGCATTTGGTACGTCACCACCGACAGCGGCGGGTAGCGGGCCAGCAGGTTCTTGCCGACGATGCTCGACGACGCTTCAAACGCCAGCGCCAGCGCGATCAGCAGATTTCCCTGCGCCGAATGCGAAAACGACCGGATCGTGAAGCCGTTCGCGATAATCAGATAGACGCCAACCAGGCCTAGGCCGATGCCGACAAGCTTGGTCCGAGGCAGCGCTTCGCCTAAGAAAAAAAATGCCAGCACGGACAAAAACACGGTTTCGGTCGCGTGCAGCAGCGCGAAGTTTGAGGCCGTCGTCAGCCGCAGGCCCTGATAAGCAAGAAGATAGGTCAGCGCCAGTCCCAGTACGCCCATCGCCCAGAAGACGCCCCAGTCGCGCCTTGCGACACGCAGGTCTACTTTGCGTCCCAGGGCAATCCCGTACATCAAGAGGGCGGCGGCGGAAAAGCGGACAAACGCCAGGGTCATGGGGGGAATGGAGTGCAGGGCGATTTTGGCGGCCAGCGAGGAACCGGCCCACAGCAGATTGATTCCAATCAGCAGGGATAAAACAAGAAAAGACATTCGGCCAGACGCGGTTTTCCCGGACACGGCCTTACCGACTGCCGCACCGTCTACAGATTTTGACGGCTCCAACCGTTCCATGCATTAATTTTAGCCGCTGCGCCCGGCCAAGTCAATCAGTATTCTGGACTGGGGGTTAATGCGCGGTTACAATCTGCCCAACATCCCAAGAACCCCTCCCGCTCATTCTTCGCTCCCTCCCCTATGAGGGAAGGGCCGGAGAAAAGCCGACGTCTGTTGCCTTTCGCTAGTAGGCAGAGATATTCGTTCTGCGCTCTTGCCCTTCCCTCATAGGGGAGGGAGCGAAGAATGAGCGGGAGGGGTTCTTAAGGCCGAGGAACCGGCGAGAGAGGTTCTTCACGCCCGAAGCAGTTTGCGGTTGCGGAGCAGCATCCGCTGCTGCTCGAAGATGTAGGCGACAATCTCTTCGCGGTCTTCTTCGGTTAGGTGCGGCGGGCCGAGAAAACGCAAGCGGATCAAATAAATCCGGGCCAGGCCCTGTGTCGCGACCCGGCAGTCCAAAGCGTCCGACTCCACGTCCAGCAAATCTCCCTGACGGCCTGCGGGAACACGGACTAAAACGCGCAGGCCGCTGGGAACCGGCTTGCCCGACGCTAGCAGCGCCCCGCCGCCCGACAGATTGACCAAACGGGCGGGAACAGGCGGCGTGCTGCCGGATGCGCCGTGCACCCGGAACGTCGTCGGAGACTGCAAAGGGAGCCGGTAGAACTGGCGGCGCTGGACCTTGGTAACCAGGCGCGGACGGATTACCGTGAGCGTTCCCGCTTTCGCCGGGCCGACCACATGAGTTTCACACTGGTAAAGGTTGTCGCCGCAGACAAACGACAGCGTCACGGCCGTGCGGGGCGGCAGAGCACCCGTCAGCACGGGGACCTCGTCCTCGGAATGCGACACCGTCTGCGGACTTTCCAGCACAATACGGCGCGGGCCGACCGCCTTGACACGCGCTTCGTACACCCCCACTTCCGCTCCGGCGTGGGTCGTGTGCGCGTGCAGTCGGACCGTGTCACCCATCTCTGGCAGCGGGGCGCGGCTTGGGTCCGTATCCCGCGCCGCGCCGCGCCGCCACTGCCAGAACGGGATTACCGTCTCTCGGCAGACTACTTCTCGCTTTGTTTCTCGTGTGAGTGCTTCCAAAGTCCCAGTCTTTCTTCGGCGGCCTGCGCGGTCAGCGTTTCGGTGGCTGCCGCGTGTTCGAGCTGCGCCATGCTGTCACTTTTCTGCGCGTCGCCGGTCTCAATGAACGTCACTAATGCCGCCGACTCCTGTGCAAGCAGGTTTGTAGACAGCATCCGGTGCAGGTGCGGCAGGGTGTAGGCTTTCGGCGGCGACACTTGGGCGACAAACTCCGCCAGCGCCTGCGCTTCGGCGCTCAGTTTTTTGGCGTCGTCGTAGAACTGCTCGCGCGTACTTTTGCCGGCGGCGAACGCCGCCCGCGACGCGGACAGCGTACCCGAAAGCGTGTCGGACCGGTTTTTGACGATCTCAATCGCGAGGGCATAGCCGCCGGGGCCGCTGTCTTTTAAGAGCGTCAAGCAGTCCGTGTACCGCGCTTCGGCGGCGTAAAGCTGAGCGAGCTGAGCCTCGGCCGGGCGGCTTCCGCCGGGCGCAAGGGCCACGGCAGTCTTGTATTCGGCTTCCGCGCCGCCGAGGTCGCCGCTGTTCCACAGATCGTCGGCGAGGGTAACATGCACCGCCGGGTCATTCGGCGCCGACGCCAGCGCGGCCCGGTCCCGGATCAGAGTCCCAGCCGATGTTCCGCTCTGCTGGTCTAGCTCGGACAAAAACTGCTGCACCGGCACGCTATCCGGCGCGATCTCCAGAGCGCGGCGGGCTTCATCCAAAGCGCGGTCGCTGAGGCCGTCTTTCTGGTAGGCTTGGGCGAGCTTCAGGCGCGGCACGACCGACAGCGGCGCTCCGTTGACCGCCTGCCGGTACAAGGCGATGGCGCTGACGGTATCCCCCCCGTCAAGCGCGGCATCGCCCTTCGCCAGCAGCGGCTGTATGGCAGTCATATCTTCGGCATTTGGCTGCCGTTTCTTTACGGCAATCGCTGGCGGGATTGGCGCAGGCGTCGGTGCGACCGGCTCCGGTAAAACCGTCGGCGGCGTCGGAATGACGCGCGGCGGCAGCGCGGCGATCTGCACCGGCGGCTTCGGCAGAGCAGGCTTGACGGGTGGCCTGATGCTCGGCGGCGTCGCAGCAGCGATATTCGGCACGAGAACCGGCTTCGGCGCAGCAGCGATCCTCTGCGGCAACTCGTTTGCAGCCTGCGGCAGTGGGACAGCCGGAGCAGGCACGGCAATCTTCGGCGTCTTTGCGACTTTCAGCGGCGCAGAAGCGACAAGCGGTGCAGGTGGCGGCAACGGAACCTGAGCAACTTTCACGGGTACAGTCGGCAGCGTCTTAGGCAGAACAATCCGTATCGGACGCGAGTCCGAAGGCACATACGGCGAGGGCGTCGCCTGCGCGGTCCGCCCCGGAAGAGTAAGCGGCATAGGCGCAGATTTCAGCAATGGCAGCGGAGGAGGCAGCACAATCGCGGGAACTACCGGCGCGGCAGCTACGGGAACCGGCGCGGCAGCGATTGGCGCAGGGTTCGGGGTGGGTGTCAGTGGCGGTGTGCTTCGTGTCTCCAGATCAGCGAGAGGGGCGGCGGAGATGGGGCCGGTCAGCCTCGTCGGCGCGGGCGGGTTGTCGGCGACATGGTCATAGTTGACAGGGTGAGCCAGCGAGTCGGCGACCTGCGATTCCAGCGCGTGGACGCCGAACTCGCGGTTGGTGCCGGTCCAGTCAAATGTCCGGGCGGCGGGCGCGGTTTCAACCAGCTCCACATGGGTCGTGTCGGCGACGCGCCCTGGACTGACGACGGCGTAGAAGCTTGCGCCGAGCGCACGCGCGAGAGTCATCCGGGCGGCATCGGTCGCGGGGGCTTGCAGGAGCCATTCCGGGTGCGTCGTCTCAGCGGATGCCCGCTGGATCGCTGCCGACTCCGGGTCATAGGTCAGCACCTGCACCCGGCTGTCGAGGCGCAGGCGGGTCCGCAGGTCCACCAGCGCGGCGACATCGCCGGGGGTCGCCGGATACAGCAGAACGGTTGGCAGGGGCGCTTTAGCCGGCGCAGTTCGGGCAGGAACAGCCCCGAAGCCGAGCAGCGCCAGCGCCGCCGCGCTCAGAATTAAGGCTGGCTTTGTTGGCAAATCTGGAGTCCTGTCTGGCAGGCGGCGAGGCCGCGCTGAGCGGTTTCCGTATCCCGCCCGGCGGCGATTTGGGTCTGGTACGACCGGATCGCGCTTTGGTATGCCTGCCGCGCCTGGGCATACGCACCGGCTTCTTGCAGCGACAGCGCCCGCTGCTGGTACACGTCGCCGGAAGCGTCCTCGCCGGAGCCATTGATCGCAATTGGAGTCGCGGCATTGAAACTAGCGCTTGCCGTGTCGGTGTCATGCGACTGATGGACGGTGATGCGGATATGCGAGGACAAGCTCGACGAGTAAGGACTGGCGCTTGGCGCGGGGTAAGCATTCAAGCTGGCGACGACAACCGTATGGCGCGGCACGGCGGCAACAGCCGGAGCGGCCAGCACGGACGGTTCCATGCCCGGCAGCAGGGCGACAGGAGCCGGAGCGACGCCGCCGGGAATGCCGGAGTCGGAACCGGCGGGCGGCAAGGCGGCAAGGCGCAGCGGCGGCAGAGCCATCCCGTGCGGCCGGCGAGCGGCGGCAGTGCGTGGAACCGGCGGCAGGCTCCATAGCGGCGACCCTGTCCCGGCAGGCGTGGAAGCCACCGGCTCCGAATACGGCGCAGGGACATGACCGGCAAACGGGTCACGGCTCGTCAGCGCCGGCGGGAGATACGCGGGAACATTTGTGTTGGCACGGCCCGGCATCATTACTACCGGAGGCACGGACGCCGTCGGCGTTCCGAACGCCGACGAGCTGACCGAAACGGCAGGCGGGGCGGCGGGGGTCATGATGGGATACGTCTTCACGGCGTCGGCCTGCGCCCACGGGCGGGTAAACAGCAGGCCGGCGATCAGCACCAGCGCGGTCGCGCCCCCGGCGGCGTACAGCGGGCGGCGCTGCGGGTCCATCTGGGTCAGACTGGCCGGCAGCGGCGTCGCCGACAGCGATGCCAGCCGCTTGCCGAGCGTCGGTCCCAGCTTCAGGAACGCCGGCGGCAGCCACTGATGCGTGAGGGGCGGCGTGACCGCCCGGACATGGACGCCGCGCCGAAGTTGTTCCAGCTTTTGGGCGTCGGCCTGGCTGTCCGGGTTCAGCGCCAGCACCGACTCAAAGTGATGGATGGCTTCGTCATCCTCGCCTTGCTTCTCATACAGCGTGCCGAGCAGTGAATGCGCGGTCGTGGAACTAGGATTGACCGCCAGCGCGGCCTCACAGGCGGTAATGGCGGCTTCGGTATTGCCGGCCTGGTTGTGCCAGAACGCCATGTCCAGCAGGCGTGTCAGCGCCTCGACATCTTCATCGGATTGGTGCAGCGGCAGGTCTTGAATGGACAGCATCATCGTTCGGTAGCCGGAATTAATCTTCGCGCCGCATTCTTTGCAGTATTTGTTGTCTACGGAATTGCCCGTGTTGCAGTCTTGGCAGTACACTCGTCGTACCTCACTCCGTCGAAAGTTCTACTCTAAGCGTATCACACTTGCCGCCGTTTGTCAAGAACAAAGCGTGGGGTTTAAGATGCTCCGCTTCTCCGGTAAGTGTTTTCTATGAACTCGACCACTGAAGCCGTCTTAGAATTCCTCAATTTTCCCGATTTGGACCTCGGCACCACGCCGCTGGACTTAGAAATGCTGCAAGACCCCGCGCTGACCCGCGAGCTGACTACCCGCCTGCTGTCCGGCCCGCTGCCGACCGAGGAAAGCCGGGCGGCGGCAAACGCTTTAAAGGACCGCTTGGATGACGCCGATTGGGAAGCCGTCTCGCAGGCCATGCAGGGCCGCGTCCGGCTGACCGATGCTTTATTCGACACAAGCGCCGAAGACGCGGCCAAAACCAGCTCTTAAGCCGCTGATGCCGACAGTCCAAGCCATCTTTTTCGACATCGGCGACACGCTGGTCTTTGACGACCCGCCTCTCAAAGAGCGCCTTGTCTCCGCCGCGCAGTCTGTGGGGCAGACACTTGACCCGGCGCGTCTGACGGAAGCATTCCGGGTCGCCGAAGCATTCGCAGTCAAGCGTTATGTCGCCGGAATTGTTTGGAACGCACCCGGCGCACTGCGCGAGACGGTTGCAGTCTTATGGTCTACCCTCGGCCTGCCGCCGCTGAACGATACTCAATGGGCGACACTTGCGTCAGCCTTCATGTCCCGCCCGTTCACGCGCTACGCTCCGCCCGAAGCGCTGCCCCTGCTGGCTGAACTCAAACGGCGCGGGTTTGTCTTGGGCGCGATCTCCGACTGGGAAGAAACGCTGCCCGAAGTTCTCTGCGACCTCGGCCTCTTGGACTGCTTCGACGTACTTGCAATCTCCGCCGTCGTTGGGGAAACCAAGCCGAACCCGCTGCTCTTTGAGGACGCACTGGCCCAAGTTCATCTGCCTTCGAGCGCTTGTCTGCATGTCGGCGACTGGTACGAGCTCGACGCGGCAGGCGCACAAGCCGCCGGAATGTCCACGCTGCTGTTCGACTGGGCCGGACGCACTCCTCATGCCGACTGCCCGCGCGTTGCGACTTGGCCGCGGCTCACGGAGTACTTGCTGGCGCTGCCTGCGCCGGGTTAGAACAATCCCTCCAGCCCACAGTAATGGGGGTTGGGGGGCATCTCAACGGCCTCAGAGAAAGAACCACAATGGCGGAAATTAAGACACAATTCTTGTTCACGCTTCGCCTGAACGCTGGGAAAACCCAGCAAGTCGGCGAGACGCCGCAGGGCAGACGCATTATCGTGCCGATCACCGGCGGCACGTTTGAGGGCGATCGGCTGCGCGGGACAGTGGAAACGGGCGGGTCCGACTGGATGACCCTGCGGCCCGACGGCGTGACAATGCTGGACGTGCGGGTGGTGCTGCGGACTGACGATGACGCGCTGGTGATGCTGACTTACCACGGCCTGCGTCACGGTCCGCCCGAAGTCATGGCTCGACTCGCGGCAGGGGAGCAAGTAGACCCCGCCGAGTATTACCTGCGGACGACGCTGTACTTCGAGACTTCCGCTGAACCTTATTCATGGCTGAACAAGCTTGTCGCCGTCGCCACTGGCCAGCGCCCGCCGACCGGACCGATTTATGAGGTGTTTGAGGTACTCTAGACCCCATGAGGATATTAAACGCAGCGCTTGCTCTGGTGCTGGTCCTGCCTGCGGCTTGTTCTGCTCAGGCACAGCCGCCTGCTGACGTGTTAAAAAGTGATAATTCTATGACAAACCCCCTTTCTTCAAGCTCTTCAAGTCAGTTGTATCACGAAACAAACCGCCCGCAATTCCATTTCACTGCCAAGACCGGCTGGCTGAACGATCCCAATGGCCTCGTCTACTTCGACGGCGAGTACCATCTGTTTTATCAGTTTGACACGCAGCTTGTCGGCAGGGACTCCCATAAAATTTGGGGCCATGCGGTCAGCGCAGATTTGGTGCATTGGCATCAGCTTGCCGACGCGCTTGAGCCGGATGCGCTTGGCCCGATCTGGTCGGGGTCGGCCGTTGTGGATTGGGAGAATACCTCCGGCCTCGGCAGCCCCGGCAAGCCGGCGCTGGTTGCCGTCTACACGGCGGCCGGAGGCAAATCACCGGAATCTCAAGGGCGCAGCTTTACTCAGTGCCTTGCCTACAGCGTAGACCGGGGGCGGACATGGACCAAGTACGCCGGGAACCCGGCTTTGCCCCATGTCGCCGGAGAAAATCGGGATCCAAAAGTTGTTTGGCACGCACCGAGTCGCCGCTGGATCATGGCGCTTTGGCTGGACGGCGACCAGTTTGGCCTGTTTTCGTCGCCCAATCTCAAAGAATGGCATCACCTTCAGACGCTTTCCCTACCCGGCAGCAGCGAATGCCCCGACTTGTTCCCCCTGCCGCTGGAAGGGACGACCGAACACCGCTGGGTCTTCACTGCTGGAAACGGGCACTATTTGGTAGGCCGCTTTGACGGCGAGATGTTCACGCCGGAAACGCCGGACTTGACGGGCGACGGCGGCGCAAACACTTACGCCGCCCAGACCTTCAGCGACATTCCCGCGTCTGACGGGCGGCGCGTCCAAATCGCCTGGATGCGGGACGGCCAGTACCCGAATATGCCGTTCAATCAGCAGATGAGCTTCCCCTGTACGCTGACCCTGCACCCGACCCCGGAGGGTCCCCGGCTGTTCCGCCGGCCCGTGCGCGAAATCGCCGGACTCTACAGCGGCGCAGCGCAGCAGCAGAACATCACGCTCCAGCCCGGCGCGGCCCAGTCTATCCCTGCGACGGAAAGTGAGTTGCTGGACATGGAAGCCGAGTTCGTCCCTACGCCCGGCACGACCGCATTCGGCCTGCGGGTGCGCGGCATGGACATTCGCTATGATGCTGCGGCTCATACGTTAAGCTGCCTGGGCCGCACGGTTTCCCTTGCGCCCGAAGCGGGGCGGATTACCCTGCGCCTGCTGCTCGACCGCACCTCCCTGGAAGTCTACGGCAACAATGGGCGCGTCTCGCTGACGTCCTGTTTCAGCCCCGGCGCTCGCAACACAGGCGCGGAAGCTTACGCGGAAGGCGGCGCGGCGGCGCTTTCGCTGACCGTGCATCCCCTGCGCTCGGCCTGGCCTTCCCCGTAAGCCAAGCGCGAACGATTACCTCACATGAAAACAAGTTTTCACCCTCTCCTTAACAAGGAGAGGGTCGCCGCTTGCGGCGGGGTGAGGTTCTTTTTCGCCGCTTCTAATACGGCCAGGCCCAGTCCCGAATTTCCGGCATGTCCTCGCCGTACTGGCGGACATAGCCGGTATGCTCCTGCAATCTGTCTCGCATTTCCTGGCGCAAGGCTGCGGCGCGGTATCCCAATGACGGCACGCGGTCAATCACGTCTTGAACCAGGTGGAAGCGGTCCAGATGGTTCAGAACCACCATATCAAACGGCGTGGTCGTCGTGCCTTCTTCAATAAAGCCGCGCACATGGATATTGTCGTGGTTTGTCCGTCGGTAGGTCAGCCGGTGGATGAGATACGGGTAGCCGTGGTAGGCGAAGAGGACCGGCTTGTCGGGCGTGAACAGCGTGTCGAAATCTTTGTCGCTGATGCCGTGCGGATGCTCCGACTCCGGCTGAAGCGTCATCAAATCCACCACATTCACGACACGGATTTTGAGGTCGGGCAGATGATGGCGCAGGATGTCTACCGCCGCGAGTATTTCTAAAGTCGGCACGTCGCCCGCGCAGGCCATGACTACGTCCGGCTCGCTGCCCCCGTCGGTTCCCGCCCACTCCCAAATGCCCAGCCCCGCCGTGCAGTGCCGGACGGCGTCGTCCATTGGAAGGTACTGTAGTTCCGGCTGCTTGCCCGCGACTATCACATTGACGTAATTGCGGGAGCGCAGGCAATGGTCGGCCACCGACAGCAGGCAGTTTGCGTCCGGCGGCAGATACACCCGGACAAGAGACGCTTTCTTGTTCAGGACATGGTCAATAAAGCCGGGGTCCTGATGCGAGAAGCCGTTGTGGTCCTGCCGCCACACATGGGACGTGAGCAGGTAATTCAGGGATGCAATCGGCCTGCGCCACGGGATATGGCGGCAGGCTTCCAGCCACTTCGCGTGCTGGTTGAACATGGAGTCCACAATCTGAATAAACGCCTCGTAGCACGAAAAGAACCCGTGCCTGCCTGTCAGCAGGTAGCCTTCGAGCCAGCCTTCAATTGTCGTCTCGCTGAGGATTTCCATCACCCGGCCGTCCGGCTCTAAATCGCAGTCGTCGTCGGGCCTCGCTTCCGTGTCCCACGCCCGGCCTGTCGCGTCCAGCACGGCATTCAGGCGGTTCGAGTTGTTCTCGTCCGGCGCCAGCACCCGGAAATTGCGCGTGTCTTTCGTCGCCGCCATCACGTCGCGCAGGTAGTCGCCGAGAACGCGCGTGGACTCCCCGATGGTCGTTCCCGGCTTCTCGACCGGAACCGCGTAGGCCCGGAAGTCCGGCAGGGGCAGGTCGCGCAGCAAAGCGCCGCCGTTCGCGTGCGGGTTCGCGCCCATGCGCCGGTTCCCGGCTGGAGCAAGCTCAGCGATTTCCGGCTTCAGTCTGCCGGCGTCGTCAAAGAGCTCTTCGGGCTTGTAGCTCCGCATCCACTCTTCAAGCTGAGCGACATGCTCCGGGGTCTTCATGTTCTCAATCGGAACCTGGTGCGAGCGCCAGTTGCCTTCGGTCTTCTTGCCGTCCACGAACTTCGGCCCCGTCCAGCCTTTCGGCGAGCGCAGGACAATCATCGGCCACTGCGGCCTTGTCACGTCCCCCGTTTCGCGGGCCTTCTTCTGAATGCTCCGTATCTCCTGAACCACCGTTTCCAATGTCGCCGCCATCTTCGGGTGCATGATCTCCGGGTCGTCGCCCTCCACAAAATACGGCTTGTAGCCGTAGCCGACCAGGAGGCTTGTCAGCGCCTCGTCGCCGATCCGGGCCAGCACGGTCGGGTTCGCGATCTTGAAGCCATTGAGATGCAGGATCGGCAGCACTGCGCCGTCGGTTGCGGGGTCCAAAAACTTGTTGGAGTGCCAGCTTGCCGCCAGCGGCCCGGACTCCGCCTCGCCGTCGCCGATGACGCACAGGGCGATCAGTTCCGGGTTATCGAAGACCGCGCCGTAGGCATGGGACAGCGAGTAGCCCAGCTCCCCGCCTTCGTTGATCGAGCCGGGCGTGTCCGGCGCGTCGTGGCTGGGGATGCCGCCGGGGAACGAAAACTGCTTGAACAGCTTCTGCATTCCCGCTTCATTCTGCTGAATGTCGGGATAAAACTCGGAATACGAGCCTTCCAGGTAAGTATTCGCCACCATGCCCGGCCCGCCGTGTCCCGGTCCACAGACATAAATGGTGTCGAGGTCATACTTTTTAATCAGCCGGTTCATGTGGACATAGATAAAGTTCAGGCCCGGCGTCGTCCCCCAGTGTCCCAAAAGGCGCGGCTTGGTGTCCTCGCGCTTCAGCGGCTGCTTCAAGAGGGGGTTGTCCATCAGGTAAATCTGGCCGACCGACAAATAATTGGCGGCCCGCCAGTAGGCGTTCATCTTTTGGAGTTCATCGGGTGATAAGACGGTTTCGGGAGTGAGTGCGGCGGTGGCGGCGGTGTCTGTCATGGTGGCCTCTTTGGAGAATAATCTCACGGGGCTGAACCCCCGTGCTTTGCTGGTGCAAATCCCCGCCTTCGCAGGCGAAAGACACTTCGGCAGGCAAAATGCTCAGCCTCCTCGCCTGCGAAGGCGGGAGATTGGACTTTTAAAGCCCTGCCGTTCAGGGCAGGCTCTTAGCATACTCATTTCCTACCCCATGTTCCACGTTTACCCCATGTCCGAAACACGGCGGCATTGGCCGGCAATCAGCAAATTTGCGGCAATTTTGAGACAAAGGTGCCTGATTATCACACTCTTGAAGTCTTGCCATGCCTCGGTGATTGCGCTTTCTGCCGGCCTATTTGGCCTGCGGACCTAAGTTGCGCGGCGGAAGCCGTTTTTGGTGCGGCTTGACTTCGTGGTGATCCTATGATATACTGTATTCACGTTCCAAGAAATGGAACTTAAGTTGAAGCGGCAGCCACACAGGCTGGCGCTTTTTTGCTGTGTGCGGTCTTGACGGAAACGAGGGAGTTCGCTCCCTCGCTGGAAGGGCTTCGCCCACCTGTCCAGGGGACAGAATACAAAGTCCAGATCGTCCATCTTGCGTCCCCTGGACGCGCGGCAATTCTTATTGCCTTTCAGTGCGGACGTTCACGTCCGCGTTCACTCGTCTTTTCCTTCCTAGAACGGCCTCTTTACCTATGCTGCGACGCTTTTTTGCTTATTACCGGCCTCATCGCCCTTTGTTTCTGCTGGACTTCTTCTGCGCCGTCCTGTCCGGGCTGCTGGAGCTTGTCTTTCCACTCGCGGTCAAAGGCTTTGTAGACCGCCTGCTGCCGAGCCAGAACTGGGGGCTGATCTTAGGCGCGACGGCGGGGCTGCTGGCGATTTACGGAGTCAACACGGGCCTTCAATACATTGTCAACTACTGGGGGCATGTGCTGGGCATTTTCATTGAAACCGAAATGCGGCGCAAGATCTTCGACCACCTGCAAAAGCTGTCGTTCCGGTTTTATGACAATCAGAAGACCGGGCGGCTGGTCACGCGGGTGACGAAAGACTTGGAAGATGTCGGGGAAGTGGCGCATCACGGGCCGGAAGATGCCTTTATCGCCGTGATGACGTTTTTAGGCTCGTTTGCGCTGATGTTCACGCTGAACGCCAAGCTCGCGCTCCTTACCGGGCTAGTTGTCCCGCCGATGATGTGGATCTCGACCCGCTACGGACGGGCGATGACCCAGAATATGCGGACACTCTTCGGGCAGGTTGGGGACTTCAACGCCCGCATTGAGGAGAATGTCGGCGGCATCCGCGTGGTGCAGGCGTTCGGCAACGAAAACCACGAGCGGGCGCTGTTCGCCGAAGACAATGCCCGCTACCAGGCGACGAAGATGAACGCCTATCTGCTGATGTCCAAAAGCATGTCGCTTTCCTACATGACCATGCGGCTGGTGCAGGTCCTTGTGATGATCACAAGCGCCTACTTTGTCCTGCACCACGAGCTGACTATGGGCGGCTTCACCGGCTTTTTGCTGCTCACCAATGTCTTCTTCCGGCCCGTCGAGAAGATCAACGCCGTCCTGGAAAGCTACCCGAAAGGCATTGCCGGCTTCAAGCGCTACACCGAACTTTTGGATACGGAGCCTGATATTGCCGACCTGCCGGGTGCCGTGGACGCCGGGCATCTGCGAGGCGCAATCCAGTTCCAGAATGCGACCTTCGGCTACACCGAGCATAAGACCGTACTTAAAGACATCAACCTCTCGATTTATCCGGGCGAGATGGTGGCCTTTGTCGGGCCGAGCGGGGCGGGCAAAACGACCCTCTGTTCCCTGCTGCCGCGCTTCTACGATTTGGACGGCGGGCGTATCACGATTGACGGCAGGGACATTACGCAGATGACTCTGGCCTCCCTGCGCCGGAACATCGGCATCGTCCAGCAGGACGTGTTTTTGTTCGCCGGCACCATCCGCGAAAACATCGCCTACGGCAAGCTCGGCGCGTCCGACACCGAGATTTGGGACGCCGCCCGCCGCGCCCGCCTCGACGACATGATCTCGGTTCTGCCCGACGGCCTGGACACGCTGACCGGCGAGCGCGGCGTCAAGCTCTCCGGCGGCCAGAAGCAGCGCATGGCGATTGCCCGGATGTTTCTGAAAAACCCGCCCATTCTGATCCTGGACGAAGCCACGTCAGCACTGGACACTGAGACCGAGCGAGCCATTCAAGCGTCGCTGGCCGAGCTTGCCGTCGGACGCACCACGCTTGTCATCGCGCACCGTCTGGCGACGATCCAAAACGCCGACCGGATCGTCGTCGTAGATGAAACCGGCGTCGCCGAGCAGGGCCGCCATGACGAGCTAGTACGGGCTTCGGGGATATACCAGAGGCTGCATGAAGCGCAGTTTAGCCGGTAGCAAAGAGACCCGGCCTTGAAATACCGGGCTAGTGAAGCACAGCAAGTGCCTCCGACACTGGAGATTTTTCAGTCCCGAAAGGACTTTTCCTACTGCGTTAACCCGGCACTTCCAGTGCCGGTACTTCTTGTCCCTACCGCGCCGCCACCACCGTTCCCGCCCCCGCATCGCTGCCCTGCGCCGCCGCCATCTTCTTCTGAAAGTCCGCGACGCTCAGCCGTCCCGTGATCCGCAAAGATTTAATCTCCTGCCCCGTCTTGGGGTCGAGAAAGATCACCGTCGGCAAGCTGCCGAACCCGTATCGCTTTTCTAAAGCCGCGCTCGGCGCATTGCTCCATTGCGTTAAATCTGCCCGCAAAGTCACGAACTTGTCTGCCAATATCGGCGCGACGGCGGGGTTCTCGAACACATCATGTTCAATTTCTTTGCAGTTGACGCACCACGCCGCCGTGAAGTCTACGATGACAGGTTTACCGGCAGACTTGGCGCTTTCAATCGCTGAGGGACTGTAGGCGGCCCAGGCCCCCCCGCCCCAATTCTGGGGAGCCGGAGTAGGAGAAGAACCCGCCGACACGCTCTCCGCTCCTGCTATGCTCTTCCCCGTATGGCTCCCCGAAATTGGGGCGGGGGGGCCTCTCTGCGCTAGAAACCGCGTGAAATTGGCGGGGCTGGTGATGGTCCCCGCGTACTTGTCTTCCACCGCCCCCGTCTGCGGGTTCACCACCGCGTACAGCGGCAGGGCTACGTCGCCGAACTTGGTGAGCTGTAAATGCTGGTTCGCCGTATCTCCGGGCCGGTCCGTGTAGAGCTGCACCCGGACATAGTTCGCAAGCTGCGCCTTCACGTCAGCACGCGGGAAGACGTTGATCTCGTTCCACCGGCAGTTCGTGCAGGTCACACCCGTGAAGTCCACGAACAGCAGCTTGTTCTCGGCTTTCGCCTGCGCCAGCGCGGAAGCATAGTCCGTCAAAAACGGCACGCTGTCGGCGGTGGCCGCACTCGCCGCCCCGCCGTAGCCTGCCGGCGGCAGGAATGTTCCCAACGCGCCGATGGGCCGGCCTGCCAGTCCCCAAAAGCAAAACAGCGCGAAGAAGGCAAACAGGGACGCGGTCGCCCACCGACCCGCCGACACTTTCGCGCCGGGTTGTTCCAGTTCCCCGGCGACCCCGAAGCGCAGGGTTCCTGCCAGGTAGAGGGCGGCGGCGGCGAAGATCAAGGCCCATGCGGCGAGCAGCACCGGCTCCGTCAGCAGCCGCCAGTTCCAGACCTGGTCGGCATTTGAGAGGAACTTGAGCGCGGCGGCCAGCTCCAAAAAGCCCAGCGTCGCTTTCACGCGGGCCAGCCAGACTCCGCCTTTGGGAATACGAGAAATCCACTGCGGGAACGCGGCGAAGACCAGAAATGGCGAGACGAACGCCAGCGAAAACACCAGCATTCCGAGGAGAGGCAGAAGCCGTGCGCCATCCGCCGCCGCCACTAGGAGCGTTCCCAAAAACGGCGCGGTGCAGGTAAACGACGCCAGCACAAAAGTTATGCCGAGAAGCCCCAGCCCGACCAGTCCGCCCTTGTCTTTAGCCGTCTGCTGAAGCGCGGTCAGGTTAGCGGGCAGGGTCAACTGGATCGTCTCAAAGAACGAAAACGCGAACACGACAAACACCGCAAAGATACCTAAATTGACCCATGGGTTCGCCGCAATGTTGTTGATGCCGGTCGCACCGAGCGTCGCCGTCACCGCCGCGCCGAGGGCGACGTATAACAGGACAATGCCGAGGGCGTACCCGGCGGACAGTCGGACCAGCTTGGCTTTATTGCCGTCGGCCTGCTTGACAAACGAAGTCAGCGTAATCGGAATGAGCGGAAACACGCAGGGCGTAATCAGCGCGAGCAGGCCCGCGCCGACAGCGGCCAGCAGGAACAAGCCGAACCCGCCGTTTTTGTTGGCGGTGGCCGGCAGACTTGCAGCCGGCGCGGCGACAGGCGCAGCCTTATACTCAGCCCGCACCGGCCCGGCGGCAACCGTCAGCATCACGGGCAGGGAAACATCGGTGGGGGGCAGGCAGACATGGTCATTGCAGGTCTGGTAGTGGAGCGTCACGGCAGAGGCCGCGCTTTTGATCTCAAACTGCCGGGTGAACACAGCCGTCGTCTCGTGGTAGGCCACCTGAGTTTGGAAGTTCGGGTCGAAATTCGAGATCGGCGCATCTTCGGTGGTTTGTCCCAGCGGAGCCGCGTCGCCAAGCGCCGTGATCGCCGTCGTTGCCGGTCCCGTGGCGGCGGGAACAACTGAATAAACGTGCCAGCCGGGGTCAATCTGCACGCGCACCGTCACCGTGACCACCTCGCCGGGATGGGCGGGAGACGGCGTTGCCGACGCGGTAAAATGCACCGGCGGCGCGGCATATGCGCTCCCCGCCCCCAGCACAAGCAGAAAAATCAGACAAACCCGGCGCAGCACATTCATCACAATCAACCCTCACAGAGTACTACAAAAGCCGGGCGGTGATCGTTCCCCCAGCACACCCCGAACAACAAAAAAGCGTCGACCCCTAGGGCCGACGCTTTCCTTTACGCTGCTTCATTTGTCGCCGTCAATTTTGGCAACGTGCTATTATTATGGCATCTGGAAGGCATCGGCACAAGGGGCAAGCAGAAATCAGAATATGTTTTGTTCTTCCTACTTTTCACCGCGTCATTGCTTTTACAAGCAGCTTATACAGAATAAACCGTGACATTAGACATATTATGCGTAATCAATGCACTTCTTAATTGTCGCACAAAATCAGCAGCGGTTCCCGAATAACGAACTGCTCGCGCAGGCTTTCTTCCGCCATCTGCCGGTTTGCTTCCACGACCAGCGTAATCGCCTCCTGCAAATTGGCGCGTGCCTCGTCTAGCGTATTGCCCTGCGTGTTCGCGCCGGGCAGTTCTTCCACAAAGCCGATATAGCCTTCCGGCACTTTCTGAAAAACCGGAGTTAATGTAAATTTCATGCGCGTTTTCTTTCTCTTAGACACCAGCGTTTGTTACTGTCCAGACACGGAACGCCACCCTCCGGCCTCAGCCCGCGCGTCCACCTTTTGAAACACCGTCTCAAAGCGTCCCGCCTTGACATCGGCCTCAATCTGCCGGTCCCAAGCGTCTGCCTGAAGTTCCTCAAACCACTTGGCGAACTCCGTCAGATCGTCGGGCGGCAACTGCGAAACAATCTGTTTTGATTTCAGTAATGCTCATAGTCTGATTGTACCTCGTTCGTGGATTTCAGGCTGATCTGCCGCTGTACTTGCGCCAAATCTTCCATAGATTATGGACGAAGTACACGGCATCAAGGCTGAGGCCATCCCACAATGCTCGGTGCAGTTTTGTAGGGGTACTCATTCCAGCAGAGGCCATAGAATAGTTGACGCCAACTATGATAACAGCTCCCATCGTGGCGGCGAAGATGGTGGATGACAAGCGCAGGCGCCGCTGGTAGGCATCCGAGCGTAAGTAGTCAGCACGCTCTTGAAGCCGAGCAAACTCTGCTTTAATTTCTGGACGAAAATCGCCTGTGTTAATTTTCTCAAAAAGTTTGTCAGCGTCCGCCCATGCTTTGTCTATGTCCGCCAATGCATTGTCTATCTTCTTGGTCATCTTCTTAATCCTCCTGCCGGGAGTTCTAAAGAAACAACACTGCAGAGAAACCTGGCGGTAGGTGCGCCGGCTTATTGGATCGCTTTGCGTTCAGCTACCTGTCGCCGAATATGTTGAGTCAGCATGGCAACTACCCATAAAGCACATACAGCCATCAAGCTATCACAGATGATATGCGTTCGCAGGGAAACATGGCGGGGTAAATCGAAAGCGTCTGAGGCTTTTATTAGCGCGATGCCTGCCAGCAAGTAGGGGGCTGCTTTCCCCTCATTCCGCTTTGCTGCTTTGCGCGGCACTCGTATCATGAGAAGGCAGAAGGCAGCCGCCACAAGCAGCAAGGCTACGAACATATTTTCCGGCTGATACATTCACTTCCCCTTTTGCTACGCTCTACGAGCGGCAGTCACTGAGCATCCGATAGACTGCTTCAATTGCATTATATCACAATTCTTCTACAGAGAGAAATAGAGCAACTCTACAGTTCCCAAAGAAGACTTTTGGCGAGGTATACTCACCACAACGCGAAACCGGAGAATGTGCCATGACGACTGTAACTATTGATGACGCGCTTGCCACTCGATTACTGACGGTGCGCGGCGCAGAAGGCGACTTAGATGCGCTGGCGGCTGAGGCGATTGCCAGGACCGTCCGTGACTGGGAGCGGGAAGCGCAGGGCCGGGCCGAAATGCAGGCGATGCTGGACGGGCCGCGCCATACGCACGCTGAAGGAAACGAGCGGCTTCAGCAGAAATACGGTTTTCCTGACCTGTCGCATCTGTCCGACGATGAACTAGCTGACCGGGCAGAAGCAACGCTGGCGACTCTGCCGCCGGAGAAGGTCGCGGAAGCGCGTCGGTTGGGGTTGATATGAGAAGGAGCAGCGAAGGGGAAGACTCGCCCCGGTTCGTCCTGGTGGAAAGCGACCGCTATGAGGCTGACCGGGACAAGGCGATTTTGTCCGTCAACCGCCTGCTTGGCCCGCAGGCCGCCGGGGACTGGGCCGTGGCTTTGGCCCGAACCGTGAGCGCACTGCCCGACTTTCCTGGTCCGCTGTCTCATGGCCGCGACGAGGAAGCCTCAGCCCACTACAACCGCGAGGTGCGCCGGATGCTTTTCTACGGGCCAACTAAGCGTCGGTCGGGGACGCCTGTTCGCGTTTTGTTCACCCTTCTGCCGCCTGCACCGGACGATCCGCCGGAAACTGCCGAAACCGTGATCTTTTTGCTGCGCCTACTCCACGGACCGCAATCACTAACCTCCGACACTCCTGAGCCTTGAAGCACGGCAGTATCGCCCTCGTTTCCTTGACACCCTCCCCTGCACACGGGTATATTGAAGTATGCTCCAAAGATTACCTGGCACTCGGTTTCCCGGCGCTGTCGCCGCCGTGCCGCTTCTGCTGACGCTTTCGTTTGCCGTGCTGCCCCACCCCGCCTTTGCCGCCCC
>CAXSFV010000035.1:0-35036 GCA_964236795.1 uncultured Armatimonadales bacterium
ATTTGCCGATAATCTTGAATGTCTGACACGCCAATCGCTGCTCGACAAAGGCAAACCTGGGGAAACGTAGGGACGCAAAGCAAAGGGCCTTCGCACATAACATCTACCGTGCATGGCAGCCTCGCCTCCGAAAGTGCGACAGCATCCATATATACGCAGAAAGTCCGGCCCATTCTAGAACGGGGCCGGACTTTTTGTTTAGGAGGGAGGCCCCCACCCCCAGCCCCTCCCGTCACCCCGCTGCCGAGGCTCTGCGAGCAGGGGCCGTGATGGGAGGGGCTGGGGGTGGGAGCCTCCCCTACAGCCTGCCTCCACTCACGCCTATAATAGAAACATGAAAGTCATCCGGCACCCGCGCCATGCCGACCATGTGATGCGGATTGAAGGAAGCCTTGCCGTCGGCGGGGTCGGCGGCGGCCTGCTGCTCTGGACCCAGGCAGCCCACTTCGGCGGCTACGCCTTTGCCGCCGCCGCGTTTCTCAGTCTCGGCGGAGTCCAGGCGGGCGTCCGCGCCCTCAGAAACTTCAACCGCTGGCACCGGGGCGCGGAAGGCGAGGAGGCGGTGCTACATACCCTGCGCGGCCTGCCGGGTACCTACACCGCCGTCGCAAACTTCGTCCCGCCCGGAACACGGTCGGGCGACATGGACCTGCTGGTGCTTGGCCCCGCCGGGGTGCTGGTCCTTGAAGTCAAATCCTACACAGGCCGGTACGCCTGTTCCGGCGACCAGTGGTTTTCGGCCCTGCCGGACGGCACAAGGCGCCCCCTGCGCGGCAGCGTGTCGCGCCAGCTCAAACGCGCCGGAAAATTGGTCGCCCACTATTTAGTCGATTGCGATGTTCATGTTCCCGTCCACACCGCCGCCGTCTTCCGCGCCGGGGCCGAACTCGAACTGACCCGCCCGACGGTTCCAATTGTTCGCGAAGAGGCCCTGCGCGGCCATATCCTCTCGCTGCCGCCTGCTCCCGCTCCCCTCTCAGTCGCCGACCTCGCGCCGCTGTTTGCCCCGGTCCCGGCGGCCCGCTGCTTAGGTCACCGGCAGGCCGACCCGGCTCAGGGAGCGGTCGAAAACAGTTAGGACGAGGAATAAAGCGCCGACAATCAGCAGGAACATCGCCAGGTGATGCAGGCCGCGCGTGTCGGCGGCGTGCCGGAAGACGAGGCCGCCTGCGGCGGAGGCCATAATCGCGCCGAGGTAGCTGAACGTTCGCAGCAGCCCGGCGGCGGACCCGATGCGCTCCGGGTCCGCCTGGTAGTACAGCGCGTTCTGGTTGGCGAGATTGTTCAAGCCCTGGGGAATGCCGATGACCACGATAATCAGGATCAGCAGCCAGACCGGGCTGGCGGTCCCGGCTAGCAGCAGCCCCGCGCAGGCGGCGATCTGGAACACGCCGCCCGCCAGCAGCTTCCACCGGACTTCTTTACGCCGACCCGTCAGCGCGGAGACAATAATCCCAACCACAAACAGCGGCAGCAGGAGCAGGCCGGCCGCTGTCGGGTGGAGGCCGCGCCCGGCTTCCAGCCACTGGGTAAAGCCGTACAAAAACGCATAAGAGATGGTCTGAGTCAGCAGGGTCCGGGTGTAAGTCGCCAAAAGAGGCCGGTTGCCGCCGAGCAGCCGCAGGTCCAGAAATGGCTCCGGCACGCGCCCTTCCCAGACGACCAGGCCCGCGCCAGCCGCCGCTGAAAGCAGAAGCAGCGGCCAGCGGGCGGCAGAAGGGTGCATCAAAAACAGCAGCAGCGCGGTCAGCAGGACGGCAAACAAAGCAATGCCGCCGAAGTCCAGGCGCGGCGGCCCGGCTCGCTCGCCCGTGACGGCTTGCTCCGGCAGGCGCCGGCTGCCGATGATGAGACACGCCAGCGCAAGGGGCACATTGACGGCAAAGGTCGTCCGCCAGCCGCCGAGGCCGATCAGCAGGCCGCCCAAGGTCGGCCCGATCACCGCGACCGTCTGCGTCGCGATTGAAAGCGCCGTGAGAATTCCGGCAGGGCTGTCCCGGCCAGTGCGCTTCGCCTCACTGCGGATCAAAAACATCG
This sequence comes from uncultured Armatimonadales bacterium, assembly GCA_964236795.1. Lineage (GTDB taxonomy): Bacteria > Armatimonadota > Armatimonadia > Armatimonadales > Capsulimonadaceae > JANXMY01. The sequence continues at coordinate 2,038 of CAXSFV010000035.1, forward strand.
CCGCCGGGTAGCCCGCGCAGGTGCCGAAACCGAGCAGCACCCGCGCAGCGACAAGGACGCCGAGCGTCGGAGCGAGCGTGCCGAGGAGACCGGCCAGTCCCACCAGCGCCGTGCCGAGCAGGTACAAGCGGCGCGGGCCATAAGTGTCCACCAGGCGTCCGACAACCGGCTGGCCGATGGCCGTCGCGAGGTACAGCGCCGACACCAGCCAGGCCGTCTCGGACGGCATCGCCCCGAACGCCCGGCCGATCGGCACCAGCGAAACCGCAATAATAGACGAGTTGACCGGGTTCAGCACCGACCCTAAGATCATCGGCGCAAGGAGCCAGCGGTTGAAGCCGTCCGGCGGGGCGGGAACGCTCATGCGCCCGCGTCCAGCAGCGCAAGGATTTCCGCCGTCGTGCCGGTCTCGCCCAGACGCGGAAAAATCCGCGAGAGGCTGTGCGCGTGCGCGTCCGGGTCGAGGTCGGTCATGGCGTCGGCGGCCAGCGTGACGTTAAATCCAAACTCGTGCGCCTGCCGGGCCGTAGACTCGATCCCGGCGCTGGTCGCGACTCCCGCGATAACCACCTGCGTCACTCCCTGCGCCCGCAGGTATTCCTCCAAGTCCGTGTGCGTGAACGCTCCCCGGCTGTGTTTCGTGACCGTGTGGTCGCCCAGCTGCCGGTCCAGCTCCGGGATCAGCTCCGTCCAGCCGTCGGGAAACTCCCGCAGCGGACTCCCTTGCTCCGTCCGCCCCGGCGGGACGCCTGCGACATTGACCAGCACCACCGGCAGGCCGCGCCGCCGAAACGCCGCTGCGAGCGTCGCGGCCTGCGCCACAACCTCGGCAATGGGATGGACAGTCGGAAACGAAACAATCCCTTTTTGCAGATCAACGACGATCAAAGCCGTCTTCGGGTCAAGCATAGTCACGGACATGGCGTTCTCCTGTCCCGTGAGATACCCCACTCCGGCGGCAGTGTCAAGAGGTTCCGGCAAAAAACGCCCGGCCTCACATTCGAGACCGGGCGTTTGCACTTCTGCTTTCGGCAGCAAACTAGCGCGGCTGCGTCGCGCCCGGCATCTCCTTCAGCGCCGCCGCCTTGATGTCGCCGTTATCCAGCGCCGCCGCCTTCTGGAACGCCTTTTGCGCTTCCACATGGCGGCCCATGCGCTTCAAGCCGTAGCCGACATAGTAGTTCGCGAGCGAGGACTTCGGCTCCAAAGCCGCCGCCTGCCGAAACTGCTCCTGCGCCTGCTGAACGCGCCCTTGGTATGTCCCGTGGTAGCCGCGCCAGCCTATCTCCATGCCCATGCCGACATGGATTGCCGTTGCCATGTCCGTCGGACGCGGAACATCGGGCGAGAAATGGCTATGCGCCTGCATCAAGTCGCTGTCGGAGTAAGGCAACTGCTTGTTATACGCTTCGACGGCCTGTGGCCAGTGTCCGGTTTCCAGCAAGAGCCGCGCGTAAGGAAGCTCATCTACCGGAGTGACAGCACCCGCATCATGAAGCGCTTTGTAGGCTTGGAGCGCCTCCTGCGTCTTGCCCTGCGCGTCCAGCGACGCCGCCAGGATTTCCGGGGCTGCACTGTCGCCGCGCATCATTGATAGAGCCTGCCGTGCATCCGCCTCTGCCTCCGCATAATCACCTGCATTCAGAGCAGATTGTGCCGCATCGTCCAGAGCAAACCTTTGCAGGGTGAGTGCCCTTGTCTTCGGAGAAAAGGAGGCCGGGCTGGGACCAGAATATACAGCACCAGTATGTCCGACGAGAGACTGAGCCAATGCGATGGAGGCCGTGCAGATCGCGACACAAAGGCCGCCGCACACGATTTTTAGGTTCATCTTGTTTCCTTCCAGGCTATAACTGATTTAGGACTATCTGCGTCCACGAGGGGAATTCGTTGCTCGGTAAAAACTGGCCCGCCTTCTGGGCATCTGTAACCGTTCCCGCAGAGCCAGTGAAGTTGATCCAGTTTCCCGTGGCTGGCAGAGTGGCACTCATGTCTGCGCTCCAGATGAACTTCGCCAGGGGTACATATTGAACGGAGCCAGGCGGACAATACATCAGGTAGTCGTCGAAAGACTCATTATCATGTGCCGATTTGTCACCGTCAACCCCTACGCCCGGCGAGTCACCTGACTCGTAATACATCCCATTCGTAAGGTTTGGCGCTGACGTGTACCACGGATACGGCCAAACGTTGTCCAACCCAGTTTGTCCGTCAGTCGGGAAATAGACCGGCAAAGGGATAATGGCGTTAGTCGTGGCACCTATGTCAAAACTCGTGATGATTTGTACCATCGCCGAGCTTCCAGTCCCGAAGGGAACCGGCGACGGCGGCGGCCAGAGATTTGCATTCCAGGTCATGCCGTTAATTATACCAGGGTCTAGAGGTCCAGGGCCAGCATGAAGCCAAAAGCCGGAACCACTAATGTAGGTATTATTAACAATAACCGATGCACCAGTCCCGGTGCACGTCCATTTCGGCGTCCAAACAGTGACAGGCTGCGTTGCGCTCACCGTGAAGGCCGAGCCTTGACCTGCCGGCGGAGTCACCGTTGCCGTACAGCTTACCGTCTCCTGATAACTTTTTCCATTTCCATCGCCGAGATCGTTCCAGTACCAGCCAGCCGTAGGATTTGTGAGTGGGCCAGGGCCGTCTACTTCGTAGGTAGCATCCGGGTTTTCACCGGTTATTCCTATCTGGACGCCTCCTACTATTATTGGAAACGGCGGCGTGTCAGCGCTCCAAGTTTGGAACGTGGTGCCGCTGACCGACCACTGGTAGTTGGACACAGAGTACCCAGACGGGATGCCGACGAGACTGGCTGTGCAGCTTTGACCCACCAGGATGTCAGAGTTGCCGCTGCTGTCTTGAACCGGACCACTCAAGCTGATGTAGACCGGGTACACCGTGTAGCCTATGGATCCGCCCCCGCTGCTGATACTGTCCTGAGTGTTGTAGGTGAAGGTCGACGTGAGCGTCCGCTTCGTCAGCGGCCCCGGACTGGTCGGACCGCCGGCTTTACTGTCCGAGCAAAGGACGCCGTACCCCGGCAGGGCGGGATACGTGACCGTGTTGCCGATGTCGTCGCTTGCGGTCTGCGCCGTCACGTTCATTCCGGCCGGCGGGCTGGAGACATCTCGGATCTGCATGCTGAGGTTTGCAACTTCGATATACGAAACACTGCGGGGGCCGGCCAGCATCAGGCTAACAAGGGGCGCAGGAATGACGGGACGCAGCGGGGCGCAGAAGTCAACATAGGTCCTCCGTATCGCAGGCCGTAGAAGACGCCCGGCGTTCAGCGTCCATAACCCATTGTGACACGGCTTACGCGCGGTATCAAGGGCTATTTTGCTTTTTTGCCGCCGGGTACAATTAGGGAATGAGCAAGATTACAACCTACGCTGAGTTGACGCCGGATGCTCTTGCACGGCTGGGACTGGACAATGCGGGGCAAGCGTGCCGGGTCTTGCAGGGCATGGCCGGGCATGATGTGCCGGACACGGCGTTTGAGGCGATGCTGCAAGTCATTGTTCCCGTGCTGGCCCAAAGTGCGGACCCGGACCGGGCCGTTGCTAACCTCGGACGCTGGGCGGAGGCGGTCGGCAGCCGGACGGCGGCATATGCGACGCTGACGGCGTACCCGGCGGCGACCATGTTGCTGACGCTGTTTGCGGCGTCCCAGTTCTTTGCGGAATTGTTGATCGCGAACCCGGAGTATTTAGAAGTGCTGACGAACCCGGCCATTCGGGACCGGGGCCGATCTGCCGATGCGCTCTGGGCGGACCTGTCGCGGCGGGTCGGGATCGCGAAGACGCCGAACGCGCGGCGCGACGCTTTGCGTCGGTTCAAGCCGCCGGAAGTGCTGCGGATTGGGGCGAGAGATTTGCTGGGCTTTGCGGACGTGCCGGAGACTATCGAAGCGATCAGCGATTTCGCCGATGTCTGCGTCCGTATGGCCCTGCAAATCAGCGCCGAAGAGCGGAAGCTGACGGACGCGCCGTTTGCCGTGTTTGCGCTCGGCAAGCTTGGCGGGCGCGAGCTGAATTATGCCTCGGACATTGATTTGGTGTTTGTCCATGGCGACCAGATGGCTTCTGCTGACGCAGTCAAGCTCGGCGAAACCATGCGGGACGTTTTGGCGAAAGTCACCGATGCGGGATTTGTCTTTCGGGTAGATTTGCGGCTGCGCCCCGAAGGCCGGTTCGGGCCGGTTTCGCGGTCAGTGTCGTCGTGCCGCGCTTACTATGAGTCGTGGGCAGAGCCCTGGGAGCGGCAGGCGCTCCTCAAAGCCCGGTTTATGGCGGGCGACCCCGCCGTCGGCGCGGCGTTCTGCGAGATGGCCGCCAAATTCGTCTACCGGACGCGCGTCGAAGAGTCGTTTGTTGAGAGTATTCAAGCGAATAAGCGGCGGCTGGAGCAGAAAGTCGCGCGAGCGGGCGACGCCGACATCAACGTCAAAGAAGGCATCGGCGGCATCCGGGATGTCGAGTGGACGGTTCAGCTCATGCAGCTTGTCGCGGGCGGGGCGAACCCGGCCCTGCGCGGGGGCAGTACGCTTCATGCGCTCCACGCGCTGACCGAGTCTGGGCTGCTGACCCCAGGCGAAAGCGGGGTGTTCCGGGAGTCCTACTTGTTTCTGCGAGACGTCGAGCATCGCTTGCAATTACGCGACGAGCTGCCGGTCCGCACGCTGCCTCGCGATCCCGCCGAGATGAACCGCTTCGGGCGGCGTCTGGGCTATGCCGGCAGCATAGATTTTCTTGCCGATTATCGGCGGCATACAGGCCGCACCCATGCGCTTTTTACGCGCCTCTTTTACGGCTCCGCGCCTGCCGTTCTCGCATCCCCACTTGCTGACTGGGTACTCGCACCCGAAGACGACCTAGCCGCGTCGGCGTCCCTGCGTCATGCGCTGGTGCAGCACGGCTTGTCCAATCCCGACGCCGCGCTTCAAGCACTCCGCCGCAGCGTTTCGGGAACGCAGTACGGCGGCATTTCCCCGGAAGATCGCACAGCGTTTGCCGCGTTAGTCCCGGCGCTTTTAGACGCCGCCGGGCAGTCAGAAAATCCCGACGCCGCCCTGCACAGCCTGGATTTGCTGGCCGACACTGTGCCGTCCCACGCCGCGCTGTTTCGAACGCTGGCCGACAGCAAAACGCTCCTGCCGCGCCTCACGGTCCTTGCCGCCGGCAGCCCCTACTTGTGGCAGACGCTGCTCGGCCACTCCGAGCTGCTGGATTTGCTGGCCGACGACGAGGCAATGGACGCCCCGCCGCGCTTCCGGCCTGTATCAGCAGTCCCAAAGATCGCCGCGCAGGCCCGTCGCGCCCGCCTTCAGACCGGCGCACGCGATTTGTGGGCCTTAGCGGACACCGCGCAGACGCTCGCCGAAACGACGCAGGCCGCCGAAGCCGCGCTGTCGTCGGCGCTTGCCCTGGCGCGTCAGGAACTCGGTTTTTGCGGACAATTTGCCGTGATCGGCCTCGGCAAATTGGGCGGCGCGGAAATGGGCTATGGCTCCGACTTAGACGTTGTTTATGTCGCCGATAGGGAAAGCTTGCAGGACGCCGCGCGGCTGGCCGAGCGCACTCAGCGCCTGCTGAAAGACGACCTCAGCCGCTTCGGCGTCCGCTATGAAATGGACGCCCGCTTGCGCCCCGAAGGCCGCGCAGGCCAGCTCGTCTTGGATTTAGACTTCTACGCCGCCTACTACGCCCGCTCCGCCGCGACCTGGGAGCGGCAGATGCTGATCAAAGCCCGTTCTATCGCCGGGGACGCCGAGTTGGGCGGGGCATTCGCCGCGCTTGCTGAAACCGTCGTCTACGGTACGCCCTGGAACAGTGAACAGCAGAGCGAAGTGCAGGCAATGAAGCGGCGCATCGAGACCGAGCGCGTCCATGCCCCGCCTGATCTCAAGCTCGGCCCCGGCGGCCTGTCCGACATTGAATGGACGGCACAGCTACTTCAGCTTCGTCACGGCCCCAAGCGCCCGCGCCTGCGGACTCCCAATACGCTCGAAGCCCTCCGCCGCCTCCGCGACGACGCGCTTTTAACCCAAGCCGATTGGGAGACGCTTTCCGAGACCTATCTCGCCCTCGCCCGTCTCCGAAACCGCGTATTCCTCCGCTCCGGCCTCGCGTCCACAGCTCCCCCAGCCCTGCCGGATACGCTGACCGCGCAAATGGCCGCCGCGCGGGAAGTGTGCCTGCGGGTGTTCTACGGCACCTGACGCTTCCAGTAGAAATGGGCGTACCAAATCATTGCCGTCAGGAAGCAGGTGCTGAGATAGCCGAGGATTACGAAAGGCGCTTCCCATGCTGCAAGGTGCTGGGCGGTAAGATGATGGTGTCTGCACCAAAAAGACAGGCCATAAACACTTGGTACACAGCATGCGAGCATCCACCACCGCCAGCGGGTAAGGCGGGAAACGGCTTTAGGTATGTTACTCATCGTATCACTCCGGCTGCGGGCGCAGGCCGGCAATTTTGCCGTCCGGCGTCAGCGTCATCACCATGATAATCGGGGTTGCACCGTAGATCGCCCGATAGCGGTATACTTGCAAGCCGCTTTGCTCGGTGCGCGTCAAAAAGCCAAGAGTGGTCAGCTTGCCGAACGACGCGAGGGCTTGATTGGACTGCGCGATGACTTCCGGCGTCAAAAGCGCCTGCATCTGCGGGGTCAGAACTTTGGGGTCAATTTTACCTGCTGCAAGGTTCGTCAGCGTCCAGCGCAAAAGGCGCGTCACCTGCGGATTGGTGTCCGGCGCGACGGCTTCTTCGGGAGCGGCAGGCAGGAAGGATTTCGCCACTTGCGCTGCCATCGTGTCCAAAAAGAACGGGGTTTTTGTGTTGAGGAGGTTGCACTGCATGATCACGGCGAGCTTGCTGCCGACAAAATAGTCAATGGTGCTGGAATAGCCCGGCACTGCGCCGCTATGGCCGATCAGGGTTTGGCCCCTGTACTGGCCGACGACAAGGCCGAGGCCGTAAGAGATTGGTGTGCCGTCCGTCAGCGTTCCCGGCGCAGTCATTTCCTTCAGCGTGGCCGCGCTGACAAGCTGCCCCGCCGCCAGCGCCGTGGTCCATTTCGCCAGATCTCCGGCGGTGGACAGCAAGCCGCTGTCGCCGACATCCAAATTGGCAGGCAGGAAGATGGAGTTCGGCACGCAGGTCTTGCCGTTCCCGTCATAGCCGACCGCTTGATGAGGGACCCGCTCCGGCGGGGTTCCGAGGCGTGTCGCGGTCATGCCGGCGGCTTTGAATTGATAGGCAGCCAAGTAAGCGCCGTAACTCTGCCCGGAGACTTTTTCAATGAGCTTGCCCAGCAGATGATAGTTCGTGTTGCTGTACTCAAAGCGCGTGCCGGGCGGGAAGTGCAGCGGCCGGGACGCCAGCAGCGAAACCACCGCATTCGGCTGGGTGTACTTCGGGTCGGAAAGCTTCGCCAAATTCAGCAAAGGCCGGTAATTGGGCAGTCCCGACGTGTGTGTTAGAAGCTGCCGGACCGTGATCGCGCTCCACGCCGCCGGCAGGCCGTCTAGGTAGCGGGAAATTGGCGCATCCAAATCCACTTTGCCCGCTTCCTTAAGCTGAAGCACAGCGACTGCCGTGAACGGCTTGGTGCAGGAGCCGAGGCCGTACAAAGTGTCAAGAGTCGCGGGCGTCTTAGTTTTTATGTCGCTCAGGCCATACGCGGCGGTTTTGACAACGGCGCCGTCCTGCACGACCGCGACGGACAAGCCGGGGATATGCCGCATAGCCATCTGCGCTTTCAAGTAATCGTCCACACCGTCCGCGTGGGCCAGCCTAGCCGGTCCGGTCAGCAGAGCTGCCGTCAGCAGCAAAAGCGCTGTTTTCTGCAAGTGCATTGTTCTTCTCCATTTCTTTCGCGTCTTTCTTAGGCATGTCCGCTTCGTGTATCAGCACCGTCAATGCAACTTTCTTCGCGTCGGATGCCTCCGAGCCGCTGGCCTTGAAATCGTCAAACAACGCCTGGACCCGCTCGACGAACTCCCGACGCCGCTCCGGCTCCAGCGGCAGGACCAGATGACCGCCGAACTCGTATTGATCCGGCAGGCCCCCGGTTTCTTCCCAGACCGTGCGGTAGAAGTCCAGCCCCAGCGTGACCAGACCCGCCAGCGGCGGCACAGGGCCGCTTTTGACCGGAGCAGGCGCGGTGAACTGCCGGGCGACGGCCTTGTATAGCTTTTCGGTGATCGGGCCTTTCTGCCGGGTGGATTCAAGCGTGATCAGCCCAGCGTCGAGCAGCTTTTTGGTGTGGAAATACAGCTTGCCGCTTTGCTCGCCCAGCAGGGTCGCCAGCTCTTCATTGGTCCGCGCGTCTTCCGCGAGAAGCTCCAGTATTCGCAGCCGCAAGGGGTGCGAGAACGCTTTCCACTGGTCTGGCGTCTGCATTTCAAGGGGTTGTTCTGTCTCCGCCATAGTTTCATCTGCCGCCATAGTATACTATGGCGCATAAGCACTTGTCAAGGGGTTTACGAAAATTGTTTTCTACGCCGGTTCTTCGCCCCCGCTCTCGCTCCGCTTGAACAGCAGGTAGGAATAAAGAATTAGCGCAAAGATAAGCGGCAGCAGGATGGTGGGTAGAAGAACGGTCTCCGGGAGGCCGAGCCACAGCAGAACAATGCCGGCTAGAGACACGCCGACCCAGAGGCGTCCGGCCATGCGGTGTGTCGCGATCCAGTTGGAATCTGATGCCAGCGTCCACGGCAGGCGGATACCGGACCACTGGTTGCGCCGTGTTTTGCCCAGCACATTTCCCAGCAGCACAAGCAGGAGCAGCGTTCCGGTCAAAATCAGCTTTGAGACGGGCAGGGCCGGACGCAGCACAGAGTGGAGCATCACGACATTGATATATGCCGTGAAGACTGCGCTGACGACAATCATGTAGTTAAAGGTCGGCAGGGACGACTTCAGCGGCAGCCGCGAGGGCAAGCGCGGGATGACGTTAAGCAGCAGCACATCGAAGAGCAGCCACCCGGCGTTAGAAAGATACACGGTCCCTTTCGGGCTGAAGCCGTCGGCCTGTCCGTAGATGTTCCAGTGGCTTGGAATGACGGCGGGCAGGTAGGAATTGAGCAGAGTATCGTACACAAGCGTCGCGGCAATGAGCGCGAGAAGGGCTAAGTTTGCGTGCCGGGTTTCCATACGGGTTCCTCTTCTGCTTTCTTTTCTACTTCTGCTTTCTTTTCTGTTGTTGGCAGTAACTCCATGACGGCGGCCAGGACTTCCTGAAAGACGGTCATATTCAGCGAATAATAAATCTGCTGGCCGCCGCGCCGAGACGCAACAAGATCCGCCTGCTTCAAGACGCTGAAATGGTGGGACATGGACGGGGCCGAGATGTCGAACTGCTCCGCCAGCTCCCCCGCCGTCATTTCCCGGTTATCGAGAAGCTGCAAGATGCGCCGCCGGGTCGGGTCCGCCAGCGCCTTAAAGACGCTGTCACTCTTCATGGGGACACGCCCATTTTCCAGGTCGTGTGCAGCCAGCCGCACAGCGCAGACAGCGCTTCCGGCGCAACCGGCCCGGCCAGTCCCGGATCGGCTTCGCTGGTGACAAGCTTCAGGTTATGGCTGGCATTTGGAATAAGCGAGATTTGGAACGCGCCGTGCGCCCGGCTGCTCAATGCGGCTTTGAGCGCGGGTGTGTCGCGTTCGGCGGAGACTTGAACGTCTTTCTGCCCTTGAAGGACCAGCACCGGGCCGGAGAACTGCGCCGCCAGCTTCGCCGGATCTGCCAACTGATCACCACGGAGGAACTTGCCGGCATAAGCAGGGTACAGGGCGGCAAGGCCGGCAGGCACATCGTCCGGCACGACGCCGGTGCGCTCGACGGCAGCGGCAATCTCGCGGTTTTTGGAAAGAAAATAGTCGGTCTGCGCCGGAGTTGCCCCCTGAAGCTTCAGGATACGGACAAGCTGCTCGTTGACAACGACATCAAAAGGTCGGCCTGCGGTAGACATGAGTACCAAAAGGCTCGGCGACTGGGCGGCGCTTATCTGCCCGGCGGCCTGCAAGGCAACAAGGCCGCCTTCGCTGTGGCCGAGAAAGCCGGTGCGGCGGGCGTCTATGCCGGGCTGCTGCTGCAAGTCGTGTAGGGCGGCGGCGGCATCACCGACAAAGTTCTCCCAGGCCACGTAGTCTGCCAGATGCGCCTGATCGGCAGGAGACATCGCGCTGCCACCGACGCCACGCTTGTCGTAGCGCAGGCTGGCAATGCCTTCCGATGCCAGCCGCTGGGCGATTTGCCTCAACAGGTCTGTCTGCACCGACCCGGAATTGCCGTTCCGGTCGGTCGGCCCGCTTCCGGCGATCAGCACCAGGCCCGGCACGGCAGGCGGACCGGAATGGGCCGGCAGAGTAAGCGTCCCCGCCAGCACAGCGCCGCCGACCCCGATAAAAGTTACCGGCTTTTCCGTGTACGGCGGCGGATTTGTCTGTGAATGGCCCGGCAGAGAAGTCAGCAGCAGCAAAAGCGAAAGAAAAATCACAGATCGGTTCATAATCACTCTCCAGCACTTTGTATATTTAGTCAAGTATCTAATTATAGCGGGCCGGATTGGGTTTGTCAAGGGACAGCGTACAAAGCAGACGCGCAAAAAAACCCGGCGCCTCAGTGCCGGGTTCTTAACTTCCTGCCTACTACGTCCAGTACAAAATCCGCCCCTGCGGGAAGCGGCGGGCAATCTCGGCCTCGAAGAAGCGGCGCAGGGACTTCATTAGATCCTTCTTGTAGACATACTTCACCCCGCCGAACTTGTTGCGCTTCTCATCGCGTGTCTCCTCGATCATGTCAAGAGAAGTCTTTGGATACCATGCCTGCAAGACTTCTTTCGAGCCGGGCGTGAAGCGGTGCGTGATCAGCTCAAACGTGATGTCCGGGGCGAAGCCGACTGCTTCCTGAGCGTCATCCAAAAGCTGCGTGTACTGCGCTTCCCAGTCGTCTACCGGGATGATCGGCGCGATGACCAGGCCGATGGGATAGCCGCCGCCGCCTTCGGCACGCGGCAGGGCGAGGCGGCGCGAAGCGTTCAGCCGGGCGGACACAGGCGCGACGCCGCCTTCCAAGCGCCGGGCGACGCTGTCGGCATTCACCGACGCCCTGGGGCGGGTGTGGCCGTTGTGCGGCAGGTCCAAAAGCGGCTCGACGGCGTCAAACTTCGTTGTGTAGCGCAGGTAGGCATTTTCGCGGGTGCCGAACCAGCGGATCGTCTCGGCGAGGCTGCCTGTCAGATGCTCCAAAGAAAGCGGATCAGTGTAGCAGGACGCTTCAAACGTCGTCCCTAAGCTCTCGTTGCGGCCCGCGCCCGGCTTTTCATAATGGGCCAAGTTGTCCAAAATGCCCGGCAGGTTGGCGAACGCCCGGATGACCGGCGGCCCGGCCAAACTGCCCGCAAGATAACAGTACTGGCAGTGGGCGGGACAGCCTTCCGCAAGGTGGAACTGCCAGTCGGCGCTCGGCGGGATCGGCTGAAGCTTTGCCGCGCCGGGAGCGGCATTGACAATCGCCAGCGTCCGCTTAGCCTTGTTGTAGGTCGCCCGCTCGTCCTCCCCGCGCAGGCCCGTCAGCCGGTTCTGCTTCAAGACTTCAATCGGAACGCCAAGCGCCTGCACCCGGTCATGGATCTGCCGGCCCCACGCCTGTTCCAGCGCGGCGGGCGTAAACTGGGCGGTCTGCGGCATCCACAGACGCGGCTTCATCACGACCTGAACGGGCGTCAGAGTGGGTGTTAAAGTAGGCGAGACAATCGGAAGTTCCAGTGTGCTGCTCATGGTATTTGAACACTACCGCGCCGCCGTGCGTTCCTAAACTTGCCCTAAATCGGCTGATGTTTCGCAGCAGGCAGGCATTGGACATGATAGGCAAGAAACGGAGGAAATTGGAAATGATCGGCTCAATTATTATGTGGCTGGTGGTGGGATTTATCGCGGGGCTGCTGGCAAAAGTTATTGTTCCGGGTGCGGCGGCAAAGCCGAGCGGCTTCTGGGGAACGTCCATTTTGGGGATTGTCGGTGCGGTTGTCGGCGGAGCGATCTACTATCTTGTGTCCGGCGGCAACTCCGGCTTCCGCACCCATTTCGACCTGCCGAGCATCTTCTGGGCCACGCTCGGCGCGGTGGTCGTGGTCGCGATTGGGCGGGCGCTGGCGGGGAGAAGACGGATTTAGCGCCGGCTTGTTAGGAACCCCTCCCGCTCGTCCCTCGCTCCCTCCCCTAAGAAGGGAGGGTCAGAGATAGGTCAAAAAGAGCTTGCTGAACGCATTACCCTTCGTTCAGTTTCTTTTGCCCTCCCTTCTTAGGGGAGGGAGCGAGGGACGAGCGGGAGGGGTTCCTAAATTCTACTCCATCCGCCACAAAAAGTAGGAGCCGAGGCAGACAAAGACCAGCGCGGGGGACCAGGCGGCCAGCATCGCCGGCATCCGGCCCGCTACTCCTAAAATCTGGGTCAGCAGCAGCGTGTTCCAGGCGACCCACACCATGATGATAGAAAGAAAGATGCCCATGTACGCGCCCGCGCGGGCGAACCGCAGGGCGAGCGGCGGGGCGCACAGGGCAAAGCCGAGGCAGAGAAACGGCAGGCCGAGCTTGGAATAGTAGTTGTAAGCCACAACAGTCGTATCCTGCCCCGTGCGCTCCAGTGCCGCCATCTGGTTGCCAAGCTCGGCCATCGAATACTGGTTCGGCGTGTCCACCCCGGAGCCGGTCAAGCTTTCCACCGGCACTTCCAGCGGCAGCCGCACGGTCGGGGAAGCGATTTCTTTGGAAACGAAGCCCAGGGTATCAAACGTGATAATATGGGCATCATGCAGGGTCCAGTTGTTGTGGTCATAGTCCGCGCTCTGGGCCGTAATCAGCGTCGCCAGACTGACTGGGCCAATGGGGTTCTGGTAGATGATGACCCCGAACAGCTTCAGCTTGTCGGCCTTGCCGCTGGGGTCTTTGCGGATCTCGCGGACATGGAACGAGTAGTCCTGGAACGTAAAGACTTTGTTTTCGGCAACGGTCGGCGATGCCTGAAGCGCATAGGCGAAGAGCTGGCCCTGCGTCTTCTGGAACTGACGCCATGCCGACGGAACCACGCGGTCACCGATGAGAAACGCCGTGACGCTGGCAAGAATGCCGACGCAGATAATCGGCAGAAACAGGCGTCTGAGCGAGATGCCCGCCATGCGGATCGCCGTGATTTCCGAGTCCCGCGCCATGCGGTTGACCGCCCACGCGGATGCGACCGCAACCCCCGGCGGCAGAGTCAGGGGGATGAGAATGGGCAGGTTGAAGACGATCAGCCGGGCGACGATCAGCGGCGGGATGCCGTTCTTGACGATGTCCGTCACCAGCGGGAACAGCGTGTTCCCGACCAGCATGACGACAATCAGCAGAATGCCGCCGACAAACGGCAGCACCATCTCCCCCAGCAAGTAGCGGTCCAGACGTTTCATTGTGTGGGAGACCTCATCCGGTCTCTTCGGGTATAATCGCTTAAGACCCAGACGTGAGCGTGATGCTCCAATTCGTAATATCTAAGTCGTTCGTCGTCACGCCGTCGCTGGTCGTGCCGGTGACAATAATCGGGACACCGTTAACATATTGGGCCACGTCGCCGCTGCTCTCGTTGACTCCATTGCCGGTGTTGGTAAACGTGTTTGCGAGAACTGTTTGGCTGACGTCCCGAATGGGCAGGTTGATGTAGCTGTTGCCGGCCTGCTGGGGCGGATAAAGGGCGTCAAAGTATTTCGGCGTACTGAGACTCTGGCCACTTTGCGGAACGACATTAGTTGCAATGAAGTTCACTTCCAAACTGTTGATGTCGGCGGCCGGGACGCTGGAAGTCGCGAGAGCCGCCAGCGGAATCTGGAACGTCAGCGTGTTCCCCACCGCCTGCTTCTGGATCAGGTAGCCCGTGCCGAGCGGCTGGGAGTTGAAAAGCGTTTTGTCCACCACATAGAAGTTGAAGTCCGTGCCGCCTGGAACGCCGCCGTTGTATTCCACATAGTTCGTGAACGCGCCTGCCGCATAGCCGTTGCCGGTATTATCGGCGCTGGTGACGACCGGAACCGGCCCGGTAACACTGGTATTGTTCGGCCCCGGCGTGTTGTTGACGTTGAACAGAACGTAGTAGTAATAGTTCGGGTTGATGTTGCCGGCCACCGTCATCGTCACGATCAGCTGCGGCCCCGATACTGGGCTGGTGCTGCCGCTGCTGGGCGATTTCGCGCAGCCGGCGGGCAGAAGCAGCCCTGCGGCCAGCAGCGGCCAGAAAAAAAGAGGCCGAAGAAGTGTGCGCCGAGCATAGTTCATACGTCTAGTATAGCAGGATTGACAGCGTCTTGACAAGCAAAGTGCAGACAGAAAACTTCCCCACCCCCCACTGCTCGCAGAGCCTCGGCAGCGGGGTGAAGAGAAGGGCGGGGGGTGGGGGCTTCCTTCTCACCGCCTTCTCCGGCCTGCTTCTCGCCGGTGCGCTGCCGCATCTTGACTGGGGCTGGCTGGCGTGGATTGGGCTAGTTCCGTTTCTCGCGCAGTTCCCGTTCCGAAAGCGCACAGCGTTTTGGCACGGCGTCACGCTCGGCGTCTTCTATCTCGGCGTCATGGCCTACTGGGTCGGCGTCTTTGCCGGGCATATCATCGGCCCGGCCCTGAGCGTGCTGGGCTGGGCCTTAGTGACCGCTTACCAGGCGTTCTACCTCGGCCTCTTTGCGGTGGGAGCGCAGTGGCTGGCGCGGCGCGGGCGCTGGGCCTTTCGCCTCGGTGTTCCCGCGCTCTGGGCCGTGGTCGAGTGGTGGCGGCAGTCAGGAACGCTCGGCCTCGGCTGGGGCGATCTTGCCTACACGCAGCATCTCACGCTGCTGGTGTTGCAGGTAACAAAGCTAACCGGCATTTGGGGACTGGCATTTTTAATCGTGCTGGTTAATGTCGCGCTGGCGGAAGTAGTCACAGGGCTGAACCCCCGTGCTTTGAAGGACAATTCCTCGTGGGTAAAGGCAGCAGATAAACGCTCGAACTCTTCGCCCTTACCCACGGGAGCTTGCTCTTTTGAAGCACGAGGGTTTAGCCCCGTGTTCTTCGGCGGCATCACTGCCCTGCTTTTAGCCGCGCTGCTTTACGGCGAAATTACACTGCACACGGAGCATTTGGCGCCGACATTTACGGCGGCGGCGTTGCAGGGCAACATCAACCAGAACGTCAATCAGGATGCGGCGTACAACGCGCGGGTCGTGCAGACGTTTAACGCCCAGAGCCGGGACGCGGCGGCGCGGGGCGCAAGCCTGGTGGTCTGGCCGGAAACGGCGTATCCGGGCTACCTGCAAAACGCCGACGTCACCCGAATGCAGGTGGCAGCGCAGCTTGCGCAGACCCGGCAGACCGCGCTCATCGGCGGCGTCGAGTACGACTGGAACGAGCGCAAGAACGCCAATTCGCTGCTCCTGATGACCCCAGCGGGCGCGGTCACAGGCCGCTACCAGAAGCGGCAATTAGTCCCGTTCGGCGAGTTCGTTCCGGGCCGGCGCTGGATGCCGTTTCTCGAAAGCCTGCACGTCACAACGTTTGACATGAAGGCCGGCGCGGACACGCAGGCGCTGCTCGACGGCGGGCTGGGGGTTGGAAAGATCGGCGCGACTATCTGCTTTGAGTCGTCGTACCCGCGCTTCCTGCGCGAGCAGGTAAAGCGCGGCGCAGGGCTGTTGGTCATCTCCACCGACGACACCTGGTTCGGGCGCACCGCCGCCGCGCGTCAGCACTCGGCGATTGCCGCTGTCCGAGCCGCAGAAACGGACCGCTATTTGGTCCGCAGTGCAGCGACCGGCGTGTCCCAGGTTATCTCCCCGACCGGGCAGGTGCTGGCCGAAGCGGACTTGTTCCGGCCCGCCGTAGTTTCCGCTCCGGTGCAGTCCCGCTCCACGCTGACCCCGTATGTCCGCTGGGGCGACTGGTTCATCGGCTTCTGCTTGGCGCTGCTGGCGGGGGTTAGTGTTCATGTTCGCCGCGCAGGAACCGCTCGTAGTTTGGGCCGCTGACCCCGCAGTCGTACCGTGAGGCACCCCGGTAAACTTCCAGACCCGTGCGGAGGCCGCCGGGGGGAAAGAACGAGACGAACCGAAACAAACCCGATTTGCCCGGAAGCAGCGTTCCTGACGACACCAAATAAGTCGGGGTCTCGGCTTCGTTTAACGCCACCTGCCAACGCAGGCGGGACCAGCCGGGCGGGACCGACTTGTGCATCCAGAACGCCGTCTCCGGGCCGCCGCGCGTCATGCCCAATACCAGTGGCTTCGGCTGATGTTCCGGCAGAAAGTAATATGGGCCGAGCCGGATCTGCGTAATTGCGGGCCGGCCTTCGTCGGTCCGCAGCAGCAGCTCGTACAAAAAGCCGTCATTGTTCGCCGTGCAGGTCAGCATCGGCGCGGCTTCGGGAATAATCATGCAGTCCTCCACGGCAGAAGTTGCTTGAATTTGACAAAATCGGCTTTTGTTATTATAACATAGAATGCAAGACAGTACGCAGTGCCGCAAAACGTCGTGCCGCAAATTATGGTGAAGCAAAGGAGACAGCAATGGAACCGAGTCAAATTTGGGCGAATGTCACGAACCGCGTCCGGCAGGAGGTGGCTGACCCAACCGTCTGGCTTGCCCTGCGGGCCGCCCAGCCGCTTTTAATTGACGGCAGCTTCTTTGTAGCCGCCCTGCCCCCCCAAGACGAGTATCTCGCCGCGCACCTCTTGAACCATCAAGCGGCCTCTGCGATCGAAGAAGCGCTGCGTGACGCCGCCGGGCGCATATTGGCGTTCCGCCTTATTATCGGCACTTCCGCCGCCGATTGGGCCGCCGAAAAAGCACGCGAACAGTCAACTCAGGACAACGGCGGGTTCGCAGCGGCAGCGCCGGAGCGTCAGGGCGCCGAGCCGCCGCCTGCATTCTTCCGGTCCGAGGCGACCCCACCGCCAGCCGAGCTGAGCATGCCTTCTGCGGCGCGGCCCGCCGCCTCCCAGCCCGCCGCCTCCCAGCCGGCGCGGGAAGTCGCCCAGACTTGGGAAAAGCTGTCCGAGCGCCTCAGCTTAGGTTACAAAGCCGCCCCATTCGTCAAGTACCCGCACGGCCAGGCCCAGTTCGTGCTGACCGCCGTGAAGCTGATCTCGGACACGATGGACGTTCAAATGCCCCCGCCGGGTGCGCCCCGCGACGACGCCCAAGAGCGGCTGCTGGCAAAGGCGGTTGAGCGCCTCAGCGGCATCATCAATTTAGATCCACTGTTTATCGCTTTGGAGCTGCTGCGCTACCGGGAGATTCAGGGCAAAAACACCGACATCGCCCTATAGCGACTCTTGACATTGCCGCCCGGCCTGTGCTAGAATAATGTCGTGGCGGGGCTATGGCTCAGTTGGTAGAGCGGTTCGTTCGCATCGAACAGGTCAGCGGTTCGAATCCGCTTAGCTCCACCAATTCCTAAAAGGAGGGCAGAGATTACTCTCTGCCCTCTTTTTTGTGTTCGGATTACGGCAGGGCGTCCGGCACAACAACGCGGCCCAGCGCCATCGCCTGCACGGCTTCCGCGCCGGCGTCCAGCAGCAGTTCCCGGCAGACCATGAGGCTTGCCCCGCTTTTGGCGATGTCGTCGAGCAGCAGCACGCGCTTCCCCTCGATCAGCTCTTTATGTTCGGCTTGGATGGTCTGCGTGTGCAGGGCGCGGGTGGACGGGCCGCCGTAAGTAATTCGGCGAATGGTCGTGTGCCGGACCAGGCACGAAGTCGCGTCCACCCGCCCGTTTTCGGCTAATCTATGCGCTAAAGTCCGCAGCGGCCAGAAGGCCTGAAACGCCCGGTGCGGCGGGACCACGGCCAGCGCGATGCCCCGCGCGAGCAGCGGGTCCAGAACCGCGTACAGCCGCTTCAGCGGCCACTGCCGCTCCCCGTTCAGGGCATTGATCAGCCGTGTCCAAGCCGCGTTGTCACGGACGACGCCGGCGTTGTAGCCCGCGCGGGCTTCCCGAACAGCGTTCTGCGCGGCGGCGCGTTTGCCTGCCGGGTAGTAATGGCCGAGCGTGACGATCTTCGCCGGGCGATTGTAGTGTTCGCCGCTTGGGGTAAAAATGGGGTCTTGCATGACGTGCAGTGCCGTTTTACCCGAAATCGCGTCAACTATTATTTCACAAGGCTTGACAAAGGCGAAATGCCTGTGCTAGACTGTTCGCCGTACCATGATCAACTTCGCTCACAACTTCATCGCCGCCGAGGGCAGCCGCCGGACACAAATCCGGCGGTCGCCCCTTGCCGCGTCTGCGGGCTATCAGAGCTTCAAAGCGACGTCTGCCTATTACGCCGCGCCGCCGATTGCGTCTTCTTGTGCGAGGTGTCTGCCCACATAGCAGCATCAAGAACTTGAAAAGACTAATCGGCCCTCAGCACTGCGCTGAGGGCCTTTTTGTTTGTCGAACTGAACTGCATTGGTTACTTTTATTTGGGCAGTTGGCCGAGCGGTTGATGGCGCCTGGCTGTAGATCAGGTCTGTAAAAAGCGCGGGAGTTCGAATCTCTCACTGCCCACTAAGCGCTGAAAGGAAAAAATCATGTCAACTCTGATTGTGGAAGTCTGCCGGATTGAAAACGTCGCGGCGCATGGCAACGCGGACGCGCTTGAGCTGGCGCAGATCAAGGGCTGGCAGTGCGTCATTCCGAAAGGGCGCTACGCGGCGGGCGACCTCGTCACCTATATCCCGATTGACGCCGTCGTCCCGGCGGAGCAGTCGGACCGCTGGGGATTTACGAAGTACCTCTCAAACGGGCGCGTTCGCTGCGCCAAGCTGCGCGGCGAGCCGTCGTTCGGCGTCATTGTAGACCGGGAAGACGACGCCTGGGCGGAAGGAGAGGATGTCAAAGACAGGTACGGCATCACCAAATACATTCCGCCGGTGAAGATGGGCGCGGGCGACGCCGCGCCAGGCCACCCGCTGTTTCCCGAATACACGGATGTCGAAAACCTGCGGAACTTCCCGTCGGTCTTCGCGGACGGCGAGGAAGTCTTTGTAACCGAAAAAATTCATGGGACCTCCTGCCGTTTAGCGCTCATTGAAGGCGAGTGGATGGCCGGCTCCATGTCGGTGCGCCGCGCCCGGCCGGACACTCTGGCCGACAGCATTTACTGGCAGCCGCTGGCAGTGGACGGCGTGCAGGCGCTGCTGGAACATCTGGGGCAGGACTCCTGGCAGGTAATCCTGTACGGCGAGGTCTTCGGCAGCAGAGTTCAGAACCTAAACTACGGCCAAGTCGGAACGCTCGGCTTCCGGGCGTTCGACCTTCTCGCAGACGGCAAGTTTTTGGACAGTGAGCCGTTTTTCGCGGCCTGCGCCAAGTTCGGCGTCCCGGCCGTGCCGGTCTTATACCGGGGGCCGTATGACCTCGGCACGATTAAAGCGCTCTCGGAAGGCGCGACAACGCTTGCGGCGGACCATATCCGGGAAGGCGTTGTCGTCAAGCCTGCTCAGGAGCGCACCGACCCGAAGGTTGGCCGCGTCTGCCTGAAGTATATTGGCGACCCGTACTTGTTCGCTAAAAACGTCACCGACAGCCACGATGTTTGATGCTGGCGAATGCGCGGAGCAAAAGAGCCGTGGGGCTGAAGCCCCCGGCTGTGGGGCGAAGCGCCAAGTCTCCACCTGCGTGGAGAAAGAATAGGACATTCGGATGCGGTTGGTTCCGTGCCCGCGAAGGCGGTCACTTGGCGCTTCGCCCCACAGCCGGGGGCTTCAGCCCCACGGCTCTTTTGCCACGTGCGGCTTTCCTTTCTGCGCTGACAGTCAACACGCTCTCGTTGCATAACAGGTCAATGCCCGCCCCTTATAAGAGCGTGATTTTGGTTCAAATCCAAACGGGAGTAGAGGATTAACTCGGCATGAGCAATGCCGGTGGCAGCTACCGCGTAAACTTCGCGGCGGCCTCAGCAGCATCCGCTCGCGCCTTCTTCTGGCGGTACAAAATCGCAATGGCGGCTAAACCGAGAGGCACCAAAAGCATACAGACAAATACAATATCCAGGTGAACTCTCTCATTGCGAAGCGCAAGCCTATCCACAAGTGTTGCTGCGGCTTCCTGCTTCTTGCCTAGAAGGTATCCGGTAACATTCATTACGAGTGCCACCCCAAAACCAGTTGTAGTGAACAAAAATGGCAGCCACGCCCTGAAGCCGGTGAGAGGCATTAAAATCAAGTGTCGGTCACAAAAGTCGTTGACGACTGCAAGGCAAGAACGCAAATCTTGGCTGGTTTCTTGACGCAAATCTCGGACGAGGCGCAGGCGAGAAAGCGGCGGCTTTGGCGTTGAGTTACGCACACACGCAGACAGAAACTCGTCATGCACGGCCAGCGGATGAGGCGTTTCCGGCGGCGGAGGCCAGGTGGAGGGTTCACTCATGCTTCGCTCCGGCAGAGTTCCACGACCAAGAGGCGCAGGTTGGACGCGGGATCGTCGGCGGGGGCGACGGCGTTCAGGGTCGGGCCGGATTGGATGCTTTTCATCGCCATATCGGACGCCAGCACCCGGCGCAGGCCATTTTGGAGGGCCGGGTAGCTCCACTCCCGCGCCTGCTCCTGTAAGCCTTTCAGAAGAAACGACTGGCGCTGGGTGATGCCGAGCATTTCCCCGGACAGCAGCGGCTGGACCTCCGGCGGCAGGCCGCCTTTGATATTAAAGCCGTTTAACTTCTTGTCGGCCAGATACTTCGCCCCCCAAATCTGGCGCAAGTGCCGGGCCAGCATCACAAAGGTCCGGGCCGCGACCCCGTCGGGCTTATCCCCCACTTCCAGCAGGGCGTCGGCTTCCGCGAGGGCGCGTTTGGCGTCGCGGCGTCCGATAGCATCCATCAGGGCAAAGATATTGTCCTGCACGGTTTCCCGTCCGACGGCAGCGGCATCGGCGCGAGTGATGACGGGGCGGTCCCCGGCGTAAGCCATCGCTTTTTCCAGTTCGCTAATCAGGACGTTTACGTCGCCGGTCTTGCCGCCCCCGCCCCGCTCCGCCGCCGTGGCTTTGGCCCGGTCTAAGATCAAGGCTAGCGCGGCAGGCTCAATCGTCTTGCCCTGCGCTTTGACCAACGCATTTGCCCGCGCCGCCAGGCTGCTTTCGCCGGGCGCGTCGCACAGCACGGTCGCCCCAGCTTTGCCGAGGGCCGTCAGGAGCTTCGCACCGAGCGCCTTGCCTTTGGCTTTCCCGGCATCATACTCGGTCGCGGCGGCGATCAGCACCAGACACGTCAAGTCGCCGAGCTTCGGCAGGCCCGCCGCGAGAACATCTTGATCGTCTTTGCCCAAACGCTGCACATTCGTGACCACGACGACGCGCCGCTCCGACGCCATCGGCACACCGCCCGCCGACGCGAGGATGTTCCGTCCCGCCTCGCCCGGCTCCCCCGCTCCGGTCGGCGGAATGTCCAGCTCTTCCCGGTCGAAATCCGCAAACGAGGCGTCCAAAAGCGGCTCCGTCAGCTTTTGCAGAGCTTCCCGCTTCAGCGCGTCATCGCTGCCGATGAGCAGATACACTTTTTCAATCGGCTTCGGAAAGCCCTTGTTCAGTTTTGAGTAGTCCAGTTCCATATCAGTTTTATTGAATGCAGTATCCTAACCCGCAAACGCCTTGAATTCTGCCTCCGTTACCGGACGAGCGCACCGCACTAAAGCACGGCGGATGTTCTCGCCGGGTGCTAATCCACCTGAGAAGTTCCAAAGCCAGTTCGGGTCGACTTGCACGACTTTCGCTCTCCGCCGATGCTCGTAAGAATGTGAAGCATCACCGCCCGCAAAGTAGTAGTCTCCATTTACGCGCATTGTTAGCGCCCGCCGGCCAGAGGCGCTAACAATCACTAAATCACCCTTTTTCATCTCGGTATAAAGTCTCCATAGAGAACAGCCGCCATTAACGCAGTTGCTAATGCTGCTGCATAGATGAGTTTCTATAACAAGCCGCTTGAGTTCCGCTTCACTGCTGAACCGCTGCTTACTTAAGTCATTTGTCCCGCCCCAGCCGATAGCAATCACTCCCTGACGGCGGCTCCACTCAGCCATTTGTGCTGGATGTTCGTGGTGTGCTATAAGACGCCAAATGTTCATCTTGATGCTCCTTGTTTGATCCTCGTAGGGGCAGGGCTTGCCCCTGCCCTTCTACTTACTCCTCTTTTGTCGCTGGAACCGGAAGATAAGAACACAGAAAAGAGGGCGCAGCAAGCAGCGCCCCTACGAGATAATCTTTTGTCCGTAGGACAACCAGCCGGAGGCTCCTCAGCCCAGGATTTTAATCCTGGGTCTCAATCCTGGGCCTTTTCCATCCGTGGCTTCTGACGAAGCACCCGCTGCCAGAAGCGCCCGCGCACGATGCGCCGGGCGGCGGCCTCAAACTCCGCGACGCGCGTGTTCCAGGGCTGAACCGGAGGCGGCGGGCCGGACGGGTCGGCGTAGAGGGCTTCGGTGAAGGCAACCGTCAAAGACAAGACGAGAGCGGGCGGCAGGGCGACGCTCCACTCGCGCTCCAGCGGAGGCAGCTCTGGCAGGACGCGGGCGGCGTACTCGGCGGGCGTTTCCGACGGGCGGTGGGGCAGGCCGAGGCGAGCAAGCGCAGCGCACAGACGCCGGTACGGCTCGGCAGTTTGGGTGTTGGGTACAGGGCGAGCGGCTCTTGGCGCGGCCTGGGCGGCGCGGCGAAGGCGCCACGGGTCGAGCAGCTCGGTCTTGGCGACATAGGCGGCAATGGCGAGGATGATCCCGACCAGCGGGTAAATCAAAATCATGTCGCTGCCGAGAGGGAGACGCAGGCGGCTCAGCCAGGACGTTTTCGGGCCGGGCGCGTTCGGCACCGTGCCGTCGGTGGTCGTGCCTGCCGTTGCATCGAACTCGACCCAGCCCGTGCCGGGGAAATATACTTCCGTCCAGGCGTGCTTGTCTTCCGCCCGCAGATTGAAGCTCGCGCCGTCCGGGTCGCCCGGTGCAAAGCCGACGGCGAGGCGGGACGGGATGCCGGCGGTGCGGCAGAGAATCGCAAGAGACGACGCGAACATATCGCAGTAGCCTTTGCGGGTGTCGCCGAGAAACGCGTGGACACGGTCGGCCCCGTCCGGCAGCGGCGGCGGAGCCAGCGTGTACACGCAGCGCCGGGAGACCCAAAGGCGCAGCGCCTGCGCTTCGTCGAGCGGGTCGTGCTGACCCGGCGACAGCGCCTGGAAGGCATCGGCGACGCACTGCCGGTAAAAGGCCAAGTCATCCGGCGTCGCGTCATTGCTTTGCTTTAAGTACAAGTCCGCAACGGCTTTGGGATAAGTAGTTCCTGCCGAGCGCAGGCGACCGGCGACGCCCGTCTGAGAGACATCCGGCGGCGGCAGAAAAGTGATGCGGTAGGGGAACCGGACCGCGCCGCCGTCGGCTAGGCCCAAGCGCCCGTCCTGCCAGGCCAGTGTCCCGGACGTGTCCCCGGACGCATGAGCATTAAACTGGATTTGGCGCGGCGTATCCGCATAGTAAAACTGGGCGGTTCGGCCGCGTACCTCAAACGCCGCCGTCAGCGGGACGCGGCTTGACAGATCCGCCGGGTCGCCGGGGGTCAGGGGGAGCGGCAGCGTGTAGAAAAGGCTGCCGGCCCCGGCGTCGTCAGGGGCGGCATCCGCTCCGATTGACTTGTGGCTGTCTTCCAGCGAGCTTTGCCAGCCATTGCCGGTATACAGATCGTAAGTGCGCCCGCGCCAGTAGTGCGGCTGGCCATCGCTCGGCGTCACCCGCATGACGACATCGGCACTGGCCGACCACGCATCGCCGGTGCCGATGGAGAGATTGTCCTCGTCGGAGAAGCTTTGCACACTGTTCGGGTTAGCGGGGTCGGTGCGGATCGCGGCCAGATGGCGGATCGCCTGGGCCAGCGACAAATGGGAAAAGACGACTTGGGCCGGCACAATTACCAGCATCCCAGCCAGCAGCACGGCCACTCCGCACAGGCCCGCCTGCACAAGCTGGGCCAGCAGCAGGCGCTTCGACGGGCGGCGATCCGGCCCGGCGGCCCGGCCTTTATTTTGCAGGAAGTTCTGGTGGATCAAGAGAAAGATGACCGTCAGAATGAACACGCCGAAGCAGACCAAGACCGGCGTGTTGACATCAATTTCCGCCGCCATGCCGAGCGCCGCCATCGTCGGCACGGTCGTGAAAGCCACCCGGTTGTCGTTTCGGAGCGCCCAGCTCCAGAGAGTCCCGCTCCACACCAGGGTCGCCAGCAGACGCAGGTTCGGCTGGTCCGCGCCGAGCGGCAGAAGCTGCACCAGGGACACCTGATGGGTCGCGACTCCTGCCAAAAGCAGCAGCGCCAGCCCGGCAAACCCGTAGTCCAGCAGGCCGGCGGCGATCCCCAGCCGCCGCATCCCGTAAGAAAACAAAAAACCGAGACCCGACAGCATCAGCGTAGACGTCAGCCAGGTGTAATCGGGACTAGTCAGCGCGGCGCTGGCCGCCAGAATGCCGCAAAGCGTGATCACAAACCCAGCGGCGTACAGCGGCAGGCTCGGCGTGTCTTTTGCAGTCTCCATAACGTTATCCGGGACGGCCATTATCGTTTCCTTCTAAAAGCGCCGCCAAACTATCGCCGCGCCGGATCAGCGCAACGGCCGGGCCGGCGAGCGAGTCCGGCAGACCCGGCCCGCCGGCCCGGAACGACGCCGCATCCAGCGCAAAGACAAACGCGCGGCTGCCTTGCGCGTCGCCCGCCCCGAATGCTTCCGCAAGACGCGGCGAGGGCCAGTCCGGCGTCACTGCAATCAGCGTCGCCGGCAGGCCACTGCTGCGGTCTTCGGCTAAAACGTCCGCAAGCGTTTGCAGCGAAGTGGCCTGTACCCGCGCCAGTATCTCCAAAAACTCCGGCAGGGACTCCGCGCCGCGCCGCGCCGCCGCATCCTGCCCGCCGGCAAGGAGAAGACGGACGGAGTGGCCGTGGCGCAGCAGGTCGCCAAGCAGGGTAGCCGTCAGCGCAACGGCGGTTTCGAGCGCACTGTTCTCATCGCTGCCCGTGCCCTTGTAGACGTCTTGGGACAAGTCCAGCGCAACCGTGACATCCAGCGTCACGCCCTGCGCGTACTCGGCGACCGCCAGCGTCCCGGTCCGGGCGGACGTGCGCCAGTGGACCCGGCGCAGCTCATCGCCCGCCGCGTATTCGCGCACCCCGTAGAAATCGTCGCCGTCGCCGCGCACCAGGGCGCTTGCCCCGCCGCGCCAGCCCGACGCCGCCGCGCCCCGCAGCCAGGAGTCGCGCAGGGGCAGCACGGCGGGATACACGACCAGCTCGGAGACTTCCGGCAGCTTGCGGGAGAACGTTTGCAGGCCGAGCGGGTCCGTGGAGAACACTGACGCGGGACCCAGGGCAAACACGCCGCGCATTCGGGCGTCCAGCAGGCAGGTGGTTTCGCGTGTTTCGCCCGGCCACAAGGCCATCACCAGCGGCGTTGGCCCGGCGGCAAGCTGGATCCCGCGCGGCAGGGTATCCCGCACCAGCAGATAGAACTTGGGCAGCCAGCCGGTATTTTCCAGCGTGTACGTCAGCGGCACGGCCTCCCCGGCGGTCGCCGACAGCGGCAGGGAGCGCGAGCAGCCCAGACCGCCGAGCATCAGCCAGCCCATGAGAAACGACACAAAGGGGATGAGCCACAAAATCGCCGCCATCAGGTACAGCGAAGTCAGGTTAAAGAGGACCGCGACCACCGCCACAAACAGGCCCGCCACATTCAGCACAAAGCGTTTCATGGATAGGGATATTGTACCCCGGAACCCCTCCCGTCTCGTTCCTCGCCTCCCCTGTTAGGGAAGGGCGAAGAGTCCCAAACGAAAAACGCAAGCCGCCCCGTCTACGCCCTATTCCGAAAGCCCTTCCCTAACAGGGGAGGGAGGCGAGGAACGAGACGGGAGGGGTTCCTACGGCGTTGTCGGCGCAGAAATGCGCTTCATAATCAGCTTCAGGTATTATGCTTCTATGATGCTCGATGCCGAGGAAGGCCGTACAATGACCACTTATTATACTTACTGCGATAGTCCGCTTCAGCCGCTGCTATTGGTTTCAGATGGCACGGCTTTGATTGGGCTATATCTAAACACGCCCCGGCACATGCTGGACGGCCATGAGAACTGGGAGCGCGAGGATGAGGCGCTGCCGTTTCCTGAGACAAAGCAGCAGATCCATGCTTACTTTGCCGGCAAGCGCCAGGAGTTCACGCTGCCGCTGGCTCCGGCGGGGACCGAGTGGCAGCGCCGGGTTTGGGACGCGCTGAGGCAGATTCCCTACGGCAGCACCGAAACTTACAGCGGGCTTGCGCGGCGGATCGGCAGCCCGAACGCCTGCCGGGCAGTCGGCCTTGCCAACAGTCGGAACCCGCTTTCCATTATCGTTCCGTGTCACCGCGTTGTCAGCGCGACGGGGAAGATGATCGGGTACAGCGGGGCGATTTGGCGCAAGGAAGCGCTTCTGAAGCTGGAACAGGTCACGCAGCCTTAAAGCGTCGTCGGCACGGGGACGCGGCTTAAAATGTCTTCAATTAAAGAGGGACCGGTGACGTGCTTGACGCGGGTTTCCGGGCGCAGGATGAGGCGGTGGGCGAGAACAGGGACGGCGAGGCGCTTGATGTCATCGGGCTGGACGTAGGTTCGCCCGGAGACGGCGGCGTATGCCTGGGAGGCATGGAGAAGGCCAAGCGAGCCGCGCGGGCTGGCGCCGAGCGCAGTCATCGGGTGGGTGCGGGTCGCCCCGACGAGGGCGACAATGTAGTCGCGCAGGGCCGGGGCGACAAAGACCGAGCGGGTTTCTTCCTGAAGACGCAGGATTTCTTCGCGGCTTGTCACGGGTTCGAGCGCATCTAATGGCTTCAGGCGGGTCTGCTGGTCCAGAATGCGGCTTTCCTCGGCGGCGTCCGGGTAGCCGAGCGAGAGTCGCAGGAGAAAGCGGTCTAGCTGGGCTTCGGGCAGAGGATAAGTGCCGTGCGATTCGACATCATTTTCGGTGGCGACCACAAAAAAGGGGTGCGGCAGGACATAGGTAATCCCGTCGGTCGTCACCTGCTGCTCTTCCATGCACTCCAACAGGCTGCTTTGGGTCTTCGGCGTCGCCCGGTTGATCTCGTCGGCCAGGACAATGTTCGCGAAGACCGGGCCTTCCCGGAACTCGAACTGGGCGGTTTTTTGGTTGAAAATGGTCGTGCCGGTGATGTCGGCGGGCAGAAGGTCAGGCGTGAACTGGACGCGCTTGAAGACCAGCCCCAGAGCGCGGGCCAAAGCTTTGGCGAGGGTGGTCTTGCCAACGCCGGGGATGTCCTCAATCAGCACATGGCCGCCCGCGAGAAACGCCGTCAGGGCCATCTCGACCGCCGGCCGCTTGCCGACAATCACGGTTTCAATGCCGTCTGCGACCCGGCGCATGGTTTCCGCGACCGAAAGCAAAGAAGAGGAATGGTCAAGGGGCGGCGACGGGGCCGAGGACGGCAGCGGGGATTGAGTTGTTTCCACGCCTTCAGTATACCCGGCGTGTCAACGTAAATCTTAGTTAGACAAGAGACAGGATTTCATACTTATCCATGCCGGCAGGGGTCTGCACTTCCACTACTTCGCCGACCTTGTGGCCGAGCAGGGCTTTGCCGAGAGGCGACGTGTTCGAGATGCGGTTCTGCGTGGTATCGGCTTCCATGACCCCGACGATTTTGTATTCCAGCTCTTCGTCGTATTCTTTGTCGTGGATCTTGACCGTCGAGCCGTAGACGACGACATCCCCGCCGGCCACATGCTCGGCGACTTTGGCTCGCTCCAGCATCTGCTTGATGTTGTCGATCCGGCCTTCCAGGAACCCCTGCTGCCGCTTGGCGTCGTGGTAGTCGAAGTTCTCGGACAAGTCGCCCATCGCGCGGGCGTCCTTGATCCGCTCAGCGATCTCCCGCCGCCCGGTCGTGGTCAGGTGTTCGAGTTCGTGTTCCAGCTCTTTGTACTTGGCTGGGGACAGGATAATTTCGTCGTCTTGCATGGTCGTCTGCGCTTTCTTCCCTTATGCCCCATCATACCACAGCCCGGCCCGGCTGTCAATTCTTCGGGACTCGGCTGTCAATTCGCCGAAGCCGTCAGACTTGGCATGAATTATGCACAGTAGAAACAACAGTGGTAAATAGTCAGGAACAGCAAGGGGATCGCGCGTTGAAGAATACTTCACGGAACGCTTATATTAAATTTTGTTCGGCGGAGGACCGGGCGCAGGGCTGCGCCGAGCTTCTGCCCCATTCGCCGGTGACGCGGCTTTCCAACGACGTTTACTGCATCCCGTGGAAAAGCCTAGCCCTGCTCGATGCCTGCGGGGTCGGCTACCAGTTCGCCGGCCAAGACGATCTTTCCAATGCCCGCCCGCTCTGGAACTTCGCCGCCGCCCGCTGACGCTTCGCGCCTCTTGAACCTACTTCTCGATGCTTATTTCTCGTACACCGTCTTGCCCGGCGGATAACAGATCAGCTCCACTTGATTGCCGTCCGGGTCCGACACATAAATCCCTTTGGTCCCGTCTCGATGCGAGTCAATCGGCTTTCCCGCCGCCGTTGCCGCTTTTATGAGTGCTTCTTCGTCAATCCGAACCGCCGTGTGCGGGGGATGCTGCGACGGCGTTACCAGCGCAATCTTCCCCTGCCCTAGCCTCAGAAACGCCCAAGTATTGTCCTGATACAGCACCGACGCCCCCAGCGCCTCTACATACCATCGGACCGAAGCCGCAATATCGGCCGACGGCACCGCCACATGATCCAATTCCATCAAACACTTCTTTTCTAATTCAGCTCGCCGCAAACTCGCCGTACTGACGGCGGCCTGGGTGCTGAAAGGCAAGCACAATCCGTTCTTTGGGAACACCGGCGTTCATCAAATCCACCGCAACCCCATCTTCCGTGCCGTCCTTCTGTATCCAGAACTTGCCATCCCGCAGCTCCACATGCAGCCAAACCCGGTGAAGGTGCTTGAAGCCGTCCCAGCCCTCATCCATCAGCAGAAACTGCCCGTTCTGCCGGTCAAATATCGGGAGGGTCCGAAACCGCTCCGGGAACGCATAGAACTTGGCGCATTCGCACAGAATGTTTTCCAGCAGCGCCTCATCTGAGGCCGCATCTAAGCTCAAAGCCTCATTCAAATTTCGGTCAGCTACAGCAGCCATGTCTTGATCTCCTCGCTCTCATTATCAACGCCGAATACTTTCCCCTGTTCATCTTCAAGAAACCCCTGCCCCGGCACACGCTGAAACAAATCTTCCAGCACGTCTTGGGGGGCCAGCCAGGTAAAGCTCGCGATCAGGCTCAGTGCGCTTCAAGAAGATGCGGTACAAGACATACTGCCCAATTGCCCTTTCCATGTCCGTCATCGGCGACGGGCCGCCGAATGTCTTAATCTCGACGGCAATCTTCCGTGTGCCTTACATTCTTGACGGCCTCATGGTACAAGTCTTTGGCAGGCATGACACCGTTATTCTAGCACATCGCGCAACGAAAAAGCCCTGCTTCACAGCAGGGCTTTCGCGGCATCATAGTCATCATAAACATCCATCTCCGGGCGCCCCCATTCACCGGCAAACGTCGCGAAACTCGCCCGCAACTCCGCCGCCTGCGCCGGGCTGATGCCATAGTCTGAAAGGCTGACGCCCTGCCCATCCGGCGTCAGCGCGGGTACGGCAAACAGCTTTTGCAAGCTCTCCGAAACCAGCCGCTCCGGCGTCGTCCCCAACCGCCGCGCCTGCTCCGTAATCGCAGCTTCAACTTCCGGCATGAGTGTGATAGTCACAAATCGCTTTCCTTCCTCTACTGTATCCGGTCGCCCTTGCTTCGGTTGCACACCTCGCACAACAACTCCACACTCCGCGCTGTGATGTTGCCGCTTGAAGTCTTTGTTATTCGCCTTTTTCAGCAACCGATAGAAACATATTCTCAATGTCTGTCAAATTCGCTTCGGACTTGATTTGCGGCAGAAAGCAATTCCTGTCTGCAAACACTGTGAAATCCGGTGTTCCATAAGCATCAGCCATTCGCTTCTCGTTCAACAAAAGCGTCATTTGGGTGCTTCCGGGCGAATCAAAATCTTCAGAACGCGCTGAGACAAAATCGCCCATCGGTTCCAATCCACGGGCGAAGCGTCGCAAAGTCGTCGCTAAAGCAAAAGCGCTTTCATCTATGCCAATCCATCGTCGCCCCAAATGTGAAGCCACCGCTAAGGTCGTCCCGGAGCCACTAAAGCAGTCCAAAACGATGTCATTTGGATTGGAGGAGGCTTCGACGATTCGCTGCAAAAGCGCAGTGGGTTTTTCTGTTGGGAAGCCTGTTATTTTGATGTTTTGATTATGGGCGTCTTTGAATTCTGTCCAAATGTCTTGAACTGGAATTCCCTCACTTTCATCAAAGTAGACCTTACGGCGTGGGTTGCCTGTGGAAGACCAATAAATATGCCCCTGAGCATCAAACTCGTCCAGTTTCGCAGGGGTGTACTGCCAATGCTTTCCCGGAGGCGGCAACATGCCGCGCCACGGCTGCCCGGTCTTTCCATAACGCGCACCGGGCGCGTGAACAGGCACTTTTTTGTAGCGGCGTCCGTCTGCATCTACATAAGAATACTCCTTCAGCGCACGGGCATCTGTCCATTCTTCGTAAGGCCGGTCCCAAACATAATCATCCGATTTCGTATAAAACAGTATAAAATCAGACACATTGCCGTAGCTTTTGCTTGTGTAGTTCTTGGGGTTGCACTTCTTCCGGGTGATCCAACTGCGAAAGTTTTGCGGCCCGAACACCTCATCCATGATGACTTTGATTGCGAAAGCCATGTTCTTATCCAAATGGACGTAAATAGAACCGTTGTCTGCAAGCAGATCATGCATCAAGATAAGACGCTCGCGTAAGAACTCCACAAAATGAGCGCCGACGAGTAGATCATCGTAGGCATCTTGCTGGCCCCGCGACTGGAAAACGCCGCCGGTCGCGTAAGGCGGATCAATATAGATTAAGCGAACCTGTCCGCGCACCGCAGGGTCTTTCAGCAGGCTTGCGAGCGCGGGCAGATTGTCGCCGAAATAAAGTGCATTGGGGGCGTGACCGGAAGCTGATCCAGTCCATACCTGCCGCATTTCTGCCGGCGCAGTTGACAAAATCTCATGCCGAGGGTGCTTGCCTTCATATTGAAGCGTTAACCCTAAAGAACCAGTTTGCAAAGGGCGGCTCGGAGAAGTCGGCCTCGTGCCTTGCTTGGGTATCCCTGTTGCCATCTTTTTCTCCTATCGCTCCGAGCGGAGCCACTCCAATGTAATCCGCTCAGAGAGCATACGCAAAGTAAATACACGGATACGCGCCTCGTCCCTCGCCTCAATGCTTGCGTAATCGTTCCACATAGAGCCAAGCAAAAGGCCCGGTCCGTCGTTCATAAACAACACCTTGACCCGCTTCCTGCCTATTTCGTCGCAATAGCCAAGTATCTCATCGGCGCAGTTCTTGTACCCGCCGGTGCGGTCATCTTCCTGGGTGCCGCCCCGGTCACCATCATAACGCGCTAATCCGATAGCCAGCACATCCGCACCTTCCCGGACGATGAAATCTACAGGGCGGTTTGGATAGGGATAATTCTCAAAGATGGTTCCCAAGCGAATATCACGCCCAGCCCGTTCCGGCCCGTCCAACAGTAGGGAGGGAAACTGGGCGCGAAACAGTTCGAAGAAGCGCGTGGTGAGGTCATAACCCTTCTTGCCGCGATCTTTATACTCCCACAAAATGGCGCAGATGGCCTCATCCGGCATTGGGCGGCGCTCAAACGCTGCTTGAACTTCCTGGATTGGGCGGAATGTGCCGCCGAATTCATCCGTGATCTTCTGCGCCTTCGATTTTTGTTTCAGCATTTCGACAGGCGTTTCCGGGCTGACATACTTACGAAAGACGCGAGCGACCTGAACACGCATCCACGGCGTCGGGATGTCGGCGATGTTTAGCAATAGCCTAATTGACGACTCCGATTGGCGGAGCAGCATTCCAAAGTGCCTCAGCACCGGCTCGTACAAAGCGCAGGCATGAACGAGGATATCCGGGTAATACTCACCCGTCACAAGCGTAATCCAGTTCCGAGCGTCTTTTTTGTAATCGGCAAACGAGGTACGCCGCTCATGTTCTGGAACAGGCGTATCTTCTAGCGGCACTATCTCATGGATGGGTTCAGCCGGTTCCCCACGCAGATGCTCTTTGTCTATGTCTGTCATAGTGAATAGAAAAAGGCGCGAGTGTTTTTACTACTCGCGCCCAAGATTGGTCTGATGATGTTCCTAGCGGTCGCGGTTACTGCCGCCGTCTTTGAGGTTGGCTTGGGCTGCGGCGAGACGCGCGATGGGGACGCGGTACGGGGAGCAGGAAACGTAGTTCAGGCCGATTTCGTGGCAGAACGCGACGCTGGCCGGCTCGCCGCCGTGCTCGCCGCAGATGCCGAGCTTGATGTTCGGACGCACTTTCTTGGCGAGGTCTACGCTGATCCGCATGAGCTGGCCGACGCCGGCCTGGTCAATGGACTCGAACGGGTCGCCCGGCAGGATCTTCTGGGCCACATAGGGCTTCAGGAACTTGTCGGAGTCGTCGCGCGAGAAGCCGAACGTCATCTGGGTTAGGTCGTTGGTGCCGAACGAGAAGAACTCGGCTTCTTCGGCGATCAAGTCCGAGGTCAGCGCGGCGCGGGGGATCTCGATCATCGTGCCGAACATGTAGTCCACAGTCTCGCCGGATGACTCGGTGACCATCTTGGCGACGCGCTCTAAGTTCGAGCGGACGGCCCTTAGCTCGTTGACATGGCCGACGAGCGGGATCATGATCTCCGGGTGCGGCTCGGCGCCGTTCTTTTTGGCGGCAATCGCGCCTTCGAGGATGGCCCGCGTCTGCATCTCGACGATGCCGGGGAAGACAATGGACAGGCGGCAGCCGCGCAGGCCCATCATCGGGTTGATCTCGTGCAT
>CAXSFV010000036.1:0-33680 GCA_964236795.1 uncultured Armatimonadales bacterium
ATGTCCAGACGCACCCGGAGCAGACGCAGTTCATTGTCGCCACCGAAGTCGGCATCCTGCACCAGATGAAGCAGTCCCGCCCGGACGCCGAGTTCCTCTGCTCCCCGCCGAACTCCGGCTGCGACTGCGCCTCCTGCCCGTACATGCGCCTGAACACTTTGGAAAAGCTGTATCTCTGCCTGCGCGACAGCCGCCCCGAAATCACCATGCCTGAAGACATCCGGGTCCGCGCCCTGCGCCCCGTTCAGCGGATGCTCGACATGAGCAAGGGCCTCTCGGCGATCCAGCAGAAAGGGGATTAACTCTATGACCCGCGACGAAGTGCTGTCCCTCCTCGCCCAGCATCAAGCCGAGCTTGCTACCTTCGGCCTGCGCCGCCTCGCCCTCTTCGGCTCCGTCGCTCGCAACGAAGCCGGCCCGGACAGCGATATTGATGTCTTGGTGGAGTTCAACGGCGACATCACTTTTAAGCGCTATGCGAAGCTGTATGACTGTCTGGAAGAGATACTGCCTCGCCCTGTTGATCTTGTGACAGAAGGTGGTCTGCGTTCAATCCTGCGCGAAACTGTTGAAAAGGATGCCTACAATGTCCCGGAATTATCTGCTCTTTCTGAATGATATGCGAAAAGCGTGCGAGCGAATCATTCGCTATGTGCAAGGTATGAGCGAAACGGAATTTCTTGCGGATGAGAAAACCTATGATGCTGTAATACGTCAAATGATTATCATCGGCGAAGCAAATCCCGCCGGAAGTGCGTACAATTCATCCTTCGGTCGAATGGAAGGAAATGGGTCGGTTCCGCGACCTCGCCATCCATCACTATTTTGGCATTGACGACAAGCTTCTTTGGAACATTGCGAGCAACGAGATTGAGCCGTTATTAACAGCCCTCGGCCCGCAGCAAACAGTGTAGGCCGCGCTATGAAAATCTCGCTGACACGGTTTCTGCAAACCGGCTGCTTTGGTGAAATCCTCGTCGGTGCAGCAGCCGACGAAATCCAAGCGCTACTCGGACTGCCGGATGAGGTCGGCAAATCGTGGCGTAAGTTTCGGTACGCTGACCTCTGGCTTTACGGCAGCGTGGAGTTCTGGTTGGACCAGTCGGAACCGCAGGCTTGCAGCAATATCTGGATCGAGCGCAAAGGGTTTGGCTTGGAGAGTAAGTTCGAGATGCCCGCCAACACAGTCACCGAAGATGGGGACCTTCAGCCGTATATGGCCTGTGATGCCGTGGAAGCCTATCTTCAGCAGCACGAGATCGCTTCTTTTCAGCCTGCACCGAAAAAACCGGACAAAAACGGATATGTCTTCGC
The DNA here is from genome assembly GCA_964236795.1 of uncultured Armatimonadales bacterium. Taxonomy (GTDB): domain Bacteria; phylum Armatimonadota; class Armatimonadia; order Armatimonadales; family Capsulimonadaceae; genus JANXMY01. The sequence goes on from CAXSFV010000036.1 coordinate 1,315, forward strand.
GCCGCGCAAGCTCATCATTCCGGCAAGCGGCGTCTCGCTCGGTTTTGACGAAGACTGGCGGCTGAACGCCTTTCACGCGGAACGACGCGCCGAACACTTATGACAACACTACAACCCCCGCTTCTCGGCGAAGCCCTTGAAACGCCGGTCACGACGCTTCTGAAACCCCTGCTCGGCGCTCATATGCCGACGGCGGGTGGGCATCACAACGCTATCACCGACGGCGTCGCCATCGGCTGCCGGTCGGTGCAGATTTTCACCGCCAGCCCGCGCCAGTGGCGGGCGCCGTCCATCAAGCCGGACATGGCGGAGAAGTTCAAAGAAGTCGTTGCCGAAAGCGGCCTGACCAAGACCGTCGCGCACGACTCGTATCTGATTAACCTGGCCGCCGAGCCGGGCAGCGAAGTCTCCGAAAAGTCACGAGTGGCTTTTCACGGCGAGATCGAGCGGGCGGAAGCGCTCGGCGTCAACTTCTTGGTCTCGCATCCCGGCGCTCACGGCGGGGCGGGGGAAGAGGTCGGCATCGAGCGATTGATTGAAAGCCTAGACACTATTCATGCCCTGACACCGGGCGCGAAAGTCCGCACGGCCTTGGAAACCACGGCGGGGCAGGGGACATATCTCGGCGGCAAGTTTGAACATCTTGCCCGCATCATCGGGGGTGTTCAGAACCCGGAGCGCCTGGCCGTCTGCCTCGACACCTGTCATATCTTCGCCGCCGGATACGACATTCGCACCCCGGAAACCTACGCCGAAACTATGCAGCTTTTCGACGAGGTGATCGGGCTGGAATGGCTGCAAGTGATTCATGCCAACGACAGTCAAAAAGCCTTCGGCAGCCACGCCGACCGCCATGCCCACATCGGCGAAGGCGAAATCGGCCTGGAAGCCTTCCGCCTGCTGGTCAACGATCCTCGCATGGCTGGCCTGCCCATCATCGTCGAAACCCCCGACAGTGAGACCATGCACGAGGTCAACGTCAAGCGCCTGCATGATTTGATTGCCGAATGAACATCATAATTGTGACTACCTACGTCCGATGGATTGTCGGCGGAAGCATTGCTGTTTTTGGCTGTTACGTTATCGGCATTCAGATTGGTGCGGTCCTGTCTTATTGTTTAGCCCGTATGCAAAAACGTCCGTACAACATCCGGTCTTTCGCACCCTTGTTAGGACCACTTGCTTTCCTTGTTGGGGCTTGGATCGTGCCGACAAATTTGGCACACAAATACATATGGCTGGCTTGGGCACTAGACCCAGGAACTTACACTTTGGTTCTTGGTCTACCTAACATCATTCGGGCAATCATATGGCGTCAGTAGTGCATTTGGATAATGTATGCGGTTGCAACTTTTTCCCCTGCCGCGTGTCATAATCACCAGACATAACTGATAGGGGGCTTCAATGAACAGTTCACCTGATCCAAGCGGCGGAATTCTTGCTGGGATCATTCTCTTGTACGGATTCTTCATTCTGCTGGCAATCGCGTCGTTCGTCTTTTGGATTGTGGAGATTATTGACGTGGCTCGGCGGCAGTGGGCGGAGCCGAACACGAAAACGATTTGGCTGCTGGTTGTCGTGCTGGGACATGGCCTCGGCGCGATCATCTACTACTTCGCCGGCAAGCCGTCGGGCTGGCTTCCCGGCGAAACGCCGCGCTATCCACAATACCCGCCGAACTACCCGCCCAATTATCCGCCGACCCCGCCGCCGGGGCAGTGGCCGCCTCCGCCCGGACCGCAGTAGCCGGTGGACCGAAGACGCAGAAAAGCCGCCCGGTCTGTGACTGGGCGGCTCAAAAGGCGGAGTTACAAGTTCTCGCGAAGGCGGCCTTCCTGCTCCGGCGGAGCCTGCGCTTCGACGGAGCTGACCATCTTTTCGCGGCTCTCGGCAAGAGTTGAGGCGGCCGAAGCTTTCCAGGCTTCGGTCCGCCCGGCGAACTGCGCCATAAACTGCTTGCCTTGCGGGGTCGCAAGCAGCAGCGCCGCCGCGCTGGCGGCAAGGCCGAGCAGCAGGGTGACGGCAACGGCGGCGTTGGACTGCGGCTGATACGGGCGGTCGTCGTAGGCGGTCATAGGGGTATTACTCTTCTTCGGTCGCGGCTTGCAGCTCAAACAAGCGCGATAAATTTTGGGAGCGGGAGAAAATCTCCGGCGTCACCGTCTCGCCCTTGCGGATGAGCGGGAAACCGAGATAGCCCAAAACGTCCCGGTGGGCGACGCGCCCGATGATCGGGTCCACATAGCCGATAATGCTGGTCCCCGACGGCAGCGCCGTGTTGTTCATCGCGCTGTTGCCGTCGGTTCCGGCGGGTGTGCCGGTGACTTTAGGATGTTGTTTCGCCATAAGATAATAAACGCCTGAAAAATATGCTACTGGGAAAGATCGGAAAGAGAGTGCGCGAGTGTCATAATCGTATCGAAGCGGCCCAGCTTCAGCACGCGCTCCGGCTGGCGGCCCGGCGTCAGCAGAATGCTCAACGTCCGGCCATGCGGCGACAGCCGCTTGCGGGCTTCCACGAGAAGCGCGAGGCCCGCGCTGTCAATAAAGTCAACGCGGCTGAGGTCAACGATCACGCCGGAGGTCTCGGTGTCGCCGACCGCGCTCAGCAGCGCTTCGCGTAGCTGCGGGGCGGTGGTCAAATCTACTTCGCCGACGGCTTCAATGACCGTCCCCTGCGGCTCCTGGCTTCGGCTGACAACTAGCTGCGCTGCGTTCAAATGGCTCACTCCCGGCTCAGAGATCTTTTGAGAGCATATCTTCTAAAAGTGGATTGTAACTCTCTTGTCGGCAGATTATACCTGGAAATGCAGGGAATTCTACGGGGGCAGCTAAAAGCAACCTATGAAAAGTAACAACGATACCATTTCGCCGTGTCTTCAGATTACCTGGCTCGGCCATGCCGCATTCCTTTTGACTTCTTCCGCCGGTACGCGCGTCCTGCTGGACCCGTACCGAGCGCCCGATGCCGGCACTTACGCACCGATTGATGTTCCCGCCGACGTAGTTCTGGTTAGTCACCTAAACCCGAAGTACCATAGCCACTGGGAGGCCGCTTCGGGAAACCCGGTGCGGCTGAACGGCCTTGACATCGCCGATCATCCCGACGGACAAGACGCGCACGAGATCAACTTCCGTGCCGTGCAGGTCTGGGAGTCGCCGGAGCGCAAAACGCCGGTCTCCATGCCTTATTTTGAGATGGACGGCGTCACGGTTTGCCATTCCGGCGACCTCGGCCATATGCTTTCGCCCGCCCAAGCCGCGCCCCTGATTGGAGTAGACGTGTTTCTTGCCGTCGCCGGAGGCCCGCCGACTGCGACTTTAACGGACATGAGAGCTTTGATTGATTTGATCCAGCCCAAAATTGTCATCCCGATGCACTACCACAACGGCAAGGTCAACCTGCCGCTTCAGCCGGTGGATGATTTCCTTGAGCTGTTCGAGCCGTCGCAGATCGTCTTCAACGAGACGCCGTCACGGATCGTCTGCGCCGGCAGCCTGCCGCTGTCCCTGCAAGTAATCATCCTGCCGGCGGCTAACTAGCCGCCCGGCGGCAGAAGGACGCGCAGAACGTCGCGCCCGTCTTGACGCCAGGCCAGCGGCGGCGCCTGCATTATGCCGGGCCGACACAAATAAGACACACCCGGCAGATAACCGCCTGCGCTTCCCGCCACGGCGCAGCCCTGCAAGCGGCCTGCCACAGCAGAAAGCGCTTCCGGCAATCCTAAAAGAGAAGCCAGCGGCTGCACGGACACGACGCCGTAGGTCGGCGAGCCGCGAAAAGCGCTTTCGGGCCGGGCGATGACCGTCCAGCGCAAAGCGTCGCCCTGCCACACGGCTGCGCCCCCTTCCATCCACGCCAGCGCCCGCGCTTCGGACACCGCGCCTGCCGCCGAGGCCGCTCGTTCCGGCAGAGGATATTCGGCAGAGACTAACGCCAGCGCCTCAGCGAGAATGGCCGCGAAGCGATTGGCGTCGTCGAAGTCACCGGCGGCATAAATTGTCTGCGGCGATAAGCAGCCGCCCTGATCGTAGATAAGAACGTCACGGGCAAATCCCCGTGCGGCGTCGTGAATGTCTGCGCCCGGCAGCAGCAGGCCCAGCGACACCCGATGCCCGTAGCCAACAAACGGCGTCTCGGCGGGACATACTGCCCGTAAGGCGTGGAGCGTGCTGTCGCTGCCGTGCGTCATCACTAAATCAGACTGCCGGCAAAGCGCGGCGTCCAAGTCCTGCGTCCCACCGGGCCATTCCGCCAAAGAGACGCACGCTGCAATCTCCGGCGAGACTTCGGCAAGTGACTGCCGGAACAGGTGCGCCCACCGGGCCGACGTATTCGACGGCAGCTTGACCAGCGACGTGCTGCGAACGAGCAATGCCCGAATAATGCTGACCCAGGCCAGCAGCGGCGTGTTCCCGGCAATGACATGGCCGATGATGGGGTAGCCCGGCGCGTCCGGCACCGATTCGGCGGCAAAGAGTGCGTTCAGCGCGTCTTCCGTGAGCGAGTCCAAAAGCGCATCTAAACTGACCTGCACCATCGCGAACGGAAACGGTTCGGTCCAAGCCTCGGCTTTTCGGCGCAGGGCATAATCAGGATCGCGCCAGCGGCGGCCTATCTCGGCTAACGCCGTGACAATTTCCGCCTGCGGCATCTGGAAAAGCGTCTGGGCATGACGGTGGCGCAGATCGGCAGCGGCCGCTTCAACACTGTCTACTGTTTCGCCCATAGCTCTTCCACAGTTAGCGAGCAGCCGCGCACTTCGGCGTCGGGGGCGCGGCCATGCAGGACAAAGCCATCAGAAGTCAAAGTTCCCACGTCCTGGGTCTGCAAGGCAAGCACCGAGTTGAAGTTTGCCAAATCGTAGTGCCGCAGCAGCCCCGTCGTTCCCGCCGGCGCGTCGTTGCCCGTTTGGGGGTCAATCGTCCGGGTACGCATCCAGTGCGTCCCGCGCTTTTCGGGGTTCAGTCCCTGCCCGTAGAACTGCGACGCCATCTCAGACATTCCGTACTCGCTGTAGCAGCTTTCTGATGGCACACCTAAACGAGTTCTAAACAGCTCGTACAATTCGTCGCGCGGCACTTCGCGCGTTCGGCCCTTAAAGCCGCCGGTCTCAATGACAACGCTTTCGGGAGGCAGCCGCCAATCTTGATCGGTTCCGTTAAAGAGCTGCACAAACGCAAACGCTGTTCCGAATAGCGTCACCGGCTCCGTGAGTTCCGCCAGTGAAACCGACAGCGCCGCGTCATCATCCCAAAAGAACCGCACCGTGCCCAGCGCCCCCAGCATGTGCGATAACGACGAGTTAGTCGCTGATCGAGGCTCCGGCATCAGCGCCCAGAGTGTTTCGGGCCGCGCCGGCAAAGCCGCATTGAACCCCGCTCGCAGGCTGGTTTCGTACAGCGCCAGTGCGGCGGCATCAAAGTAATGCTTGCTGGTCTGCGCCCCGGTCGTTCCCGACGAATGAAACACCGCAGCGGCTTCACTCACGGGAACACACGAAAGATCAAACACTTTGAACGCCTGCGCCGGGACCGCCGGGATGTCCTGCCAGCGTTTGACCGTTTCGGGCGACACGCCTTGTCCAAGACACAGCCGCCGGTACGGGGCGCATAACCCGTACTGCCGGGCGAACAGCGCAAGCGCCAGACGCTCAAATTTCGCCTCGTCGCCGGTGCCTTCGATAAACTCAGTGATTTGCCGTGCCAATTCGTCCATAACATCATTGTACCCTCTGGTATACTGGTTGATAAGAGCGTCAAAAGCGAGGGAATGAATTCCTCTCGCTTCAATTAACACGTCCTTCGGACGAGAAGAGCTAAACAGCCGCTGCTCCTTCGTCCGAAGGATGTAATATCTGTAGCGAGAGGGGTTCACTCCCTCGCTTCTTCCATCGGCTTCCTGTGACATTCCAAAACCGCAAAACTGAAGCGCTTCTGCTGCTGGCCGTGCAAGTCGTTCTGCTGTTCGGGCTGGCGCTGGTCTTCTTCGGCAAGAAGGCGACGACCGACTACCCGCCGTCCGCCGTCAACATCAACACGGCGTCGGCACAGACATTGGCGTCGGCGCTTGGGGTCAGCCCGCAGACGGCTGACGTGCTGGTCAAGACGCGCGGGCGCGGCTGGCCGTCGGTCTACAGCCTGCGCCATGCGAAAGCGCTGAAGAATGTCCCCGCGACGTTTGACGAGGCGGCGCTCATCGTGCGAACGCCAAGCGACGCTGCGAAGCTATTTTGGGGCGGCGTGCTTGGCTTTCTCGCGGCGTTCTGGCTGGCGCACACAGTCCTGCGAAAATCCGCCCCGGCGGCCGATCCGTTTCTGCTGCCCTGGGTTGCGCTTTTGTCGGGCATCGGGCTGATACTGGTCTACAGCGTCAAAGACCCGTACCGCGACTCGCCTGCGTTTTCCGGGCAGGTTTGGGGCGTCGCCGTCTACGGCCTGCTTGCCCTAATCCTGCCGCTGACGCGGCCCTTTGGACGGCTGACTTTGCGCCGCTACCAGTATGTCTACGCCGGGGCTGCCGTGCTGCTGATGCTGGGGCTTCTCGTGCTGGGACACGGGCCGGGCGGCATTCATATCCAATTATTCGGCGTGGAGCCTGTTGAGTTCATTAAGCTGCTGCTGGTATTGTTTACGGCGTCGTATCTCGCCGAGCGGCGCGGGATGCTGGGCGACCTGAATGCTGTCCTGCCGCGCCTCGCCGACTTCGGGCCTTTGGCCGCCGCCTATGCGTTCTGCCTCGCGCTGTTTCTGCTGGTCAAAGATCTCGGTCCGGCTGTGCTGCTCCTCGGCGTCTTTCTGGCCCTGCTGTACCTCACGACGCGCCGCTGGATTTACCCGGTCGTCGGCACGGCCCTGCTGGCCGCTGCGGCGGGCCTCGGCTACGCGCTCCATTTTGGCTTTTTCGCGACGCGCGTTCTCATGTGGCAGCACCCGTGGGACAACGCGGACAAGAACGGGGCGCAGCTTGCCCAGGGGCTGTGGGGCTTTGCGACTGGCGGCCTGTTCGGCAGCGGCCTGGGTCTCGGTCACCCGGAGTTTGTGCCGCGTTCGGGGTCCGACTCCATCTTCGCGTCGCTCGGCGAACAGACGGGTCTGGTCGGGTGCGTCGTAGTTCTGGTTATCTACACGCTGCTGATCGCTCGCGGGCTTGCGATTGCTCGCCGTGCGGGAACGGAGTTCGATAGGTTACTGGCGGCGGGCCTGACGCTGCTGCTCGGCGGGCAGGCCATGACCATCACCGGCGGTGTCTCCGGCCTTGTGCCCTTAACGGGAATGACCCTGCCATTTGTCTCGTTCGGCGCGTCATCGCTGGTCGCGAGCTTCTTCGCGGCGGGTCTGCTTTTGCAAATTTCGGGCAAGACGATCCCGGCGGATTTTGCCGACCAAGTCACGCCCGAATGGAGCCGGGCGGCTCGGACGCTGGTGCTTGCCTGCGCGGTTTATCTGCTGGTCGGGGTCGGCCTCGCGCGACTAGTGATTGTTCAGGGCGTTCTGGATACGCAGACGGCAACGCGGCTTCTGCGGACGCCCGACCGGGACACGCTGCCGGGCGCTCCGCTTCCGGCCCATGTCAACCCACGCCTGCTGCTGTATGCGTCGCGCCTGACGCGCGGCACAATTTACGATGACAACAAAGAAGCGCTTGCCCGGAACCCGGTGAGCAAGACTGAGGCGGGGCAGACGAGTCTGCTTTGTCCCGATGGACGCCCGCGCGTCTACCCCGGCGGCGCGGCGTTCGGCCAGATCGTTTGGGCCGTCGAGCATTCGCAGTCAGTGTCGAACCCGCTGGGCCAAAACTCGAAGCTGCGCGGGTTCGCGAGCTACGCCGATCTGCTGACGCCGTATCGGACGCAATTTCTGCCGTTCCACGCCGCGCCGCACTCTGAGAATGTCACGCTAACCCTGGATAAGAAGGAGCAGATCGCGGCGACCGACGCGCTGACGAAGTACGCCGGGCTGGTGCATGACCGGCGCACGGGCCAGCCAAAACATAAAGGCGCGGCGGTGCTGATGGACGCTGCAACGGGCCAGGTCCGGGCATTGGCGTCCATTCCAAACTTTGACCCGGCAGCGCTTACATCCGGCGCTTGGGCTGCGCTGCAAACGCAGCCCGATGGCTCTGTCTTTAACCGCGCCGCGAACGGCCTATATCCGCCCGGCTCCGCGTTCAAGATCGTCACGGCGGCGGCAGGCTTGGAACACGGCCTCGGCGGCAAGACGTTTTTCTGCAACCACACGGCCACAAACGTCGTCTGGCACTTTGGCGGCAGAAATTACTCGCGTCGGCGCATCACCGATGAAGAAGGCTTCCCGCCCCACGGCGACACCGACCTGGCGAAAGCGCTGCGGGTTTCGTGCAACGTCTACTTCGCCCATCTCGGGATTGCCCTGGGCGCACTGGCTCTGGACGAGACAGCAAAGCAAAAGTTTGACTTGGCCTACCTGCCGCCGATTGGAAAACTGGCTGAAGACCTGCCGGACTGCGCTTACGGACAGGGAGCAGTGCAGGTGACCCCGCTGGAAATGGCCCGCGCGGCCCAGGCCGTCGCCGATAACGGTCGCCTGCTGCCGCCGGTGTTCGTCAAAGCAAACGCGCCGCCGAGCGCCGGAACCGAAGCCATGACGCCTGCCGACGCCGAGCGCTTGCGTCTGATGCTGGCGGGGGTCGTGACGGACGGCACGGCGCGGGGCGTCTTTGACAGCCTGCGCGTTTCGGTGGCCGGCAAGACCGGCAGCGCCCAGAACGGGCGCGGGGACGGCGTCTCGCATTCTTGGTTTGCGGGCTTTGCTCCGGCATCGCACCCTGCCTATGCGTTTGCCTGCGTCGTCGAAAACGGCGGGGCCGGGCGGGATGCCGCCGCGCCGGTCTGCCGCGAAATGCTGCGAAGAGCGTTCCCGTAGCAGACGATGTCGGGTATGATAAAGAGCTATGCGTTGAAGAACCATGCGTTAAAACGCACGACTACACGGCGCAGACGCCACGAAACCCCACTTCGCGGGGTTAAGAAAAACAAGTCCATTCTGAGTGCCGCGAATCTGAGTGCCGCGAAGCGGTACTTTGCGGCGTCTGCGCCGTGTAGCCGTGCGTTTTAACGCATGGTCTTGATCATAGAAAAGAACCACCATTGACCCTCGGCACTAAAATACTCTCACTCGCGGCCGTTTTTTGCCTCTGCCTTGCTGTCCCGGCCTCGGCTGATGACCTGCGGGCGGCGTATGAATCGCAGGCGGGCTACGCGCTGCATCTGCTAGAATCGGGACGCTACGGGGAAGCGGAAGATGCGGCGCAAAATTTAGTCACGGCCTACCCCGATGCGTCCCTGCCGTATGCCATTCGCGGCACGACGGCGCTGTATGTCGGAAGCATTGGCTTTGCCCGCAAAGATTTCGGTCGCATCGGCTCCGACGATCCCGACCCGGCGACCCTTTATGGCGTTGCGCTCTGCGATCTGTTCGCCAAGAACACCGGCGGCGCCAAAGACCGGCTCGGCGAGCTGGCGCGGGAGCCGGACCTGACCGATGCGGAGAAAAACGATGTCGCGGCGGCGCAGGGCTATCTCGCTCTGCTGACCGGCGACGCGGCAGGCGCGGCAGCGCTCACCAAGGAGGACGCCGGTGCAGGCGGCATGGCCGCCGAAGTCTCCGCGCTGGCGCTGGCCCGCACCGACCCGAACGCAGGCGCGGCGGCGCTGGCTCACTTCCTGGCAAACCCCGACGGCGTCCCGCGTGTGCGCGAGCAGGACGGCCTGCGCCCGCTGTTTGACCCGCTGAGACCGCTGGAGCCGAGCGTTCTTGCACCGGCCTTGCAGCAGATGTATGCCGATCGCCTGAACGGCAATATCACCGCGGCAAAACGCAGCACCGGCGCCTTGCAGCCGTGTTCGGGCGTTGTTGACCTCAGCCCGCCGCAGACGCTGCCAGCTCGAACGGCACTTTTGTCGTATTCCGTGGACGGGCAGATGGCCGCAATGGTCAGCCAGCCGCCCTACATGTTCACCTGGAACACGGCGCGGGTCTCAAACGGCACGCACCGAGTCAGAATGGAAGCGGTCGACTCGTTCGGTAATTCGCTCGCGACGCAGACCGAGACCGTGCGGGTTGCGAACCGGAATGGGGCAGCCGCATATCAGCCCGATGACCTCGGCATGACCGCGCTGTGGGGCCGGCTGTGGAGCCTGCTGGCCCTGCGCCCGTCCCGCAAAGTCGCCGAATGGAGTCTCGCCCAGGACTTTCTCGCGGCTGGTGACAAAGTCGGTGCCGGGACGCATTTAGAAATCGCCGCCGCGCTTGACCCCGCTTACAAGAACGGCCGCAGCACGGCGCGGGCCTTGTTCGGCCCGCCCGCCCGCCTTCTCAGCCTCAGCAGCGGCAGCGGCAAGCTGAAGCAGATCGCCCTGACCTTCGACGACGGCCCCAGCCTCACCAAAACGCCTGCGCTGCTGGACGCGCTGGACAGAGCTAAAGCCCCCGCAACTTTCTTTGTGGTCGGCTCCTGCGCCGCCGAAGCGCCGGACCTGCTGCGCCGCATGGCAAAGCGCGGCGATGAAGTGGAAAACCATTCGTTCACGCACCCCAACATGAACCTGCTGCTGCTGCCCGAAGCCGAAAGCGAGATTGTGCGCGGCTCGGTCGTCATTCAAGCGCTGACCGGCCACCAGCCGCACTTTTTTCGCCCGCCCGGCGGCAATGCTGATCCTGCCGTTCAGCGCCTCGCGCAAAGCTGCGGCCTGTCGGTCGCCTACTGGACGGTGGATGCCGTCCATTACGAAGATCTCGGCTCACCGTCCGGCCTTATCGCCTATGTTCTCGCCCATGTCCATCCCGGCTCGATTGTTTTGATGCACAACGGCCCGGAAGTCACTGCGTCGGCCATTCCTACGCTGGTCGCCGATCTTCGGGCGCAGGGCTACTCGCTGGTGACGCTGGCGAAGCTCGCCCAAGAGCAGACAAACACGCAGGCAAAGCCGACGCCGAAGATGAAAGAGTAGTGTGACTGCTGACTCCGCTGACATTTATGCCAGTGCGTTAGCCCCCACCCAATTCTGAGGAGCCATACAGAGCAAGATGTTCGCGCCTACCTCCAGCTCTTCCCCATCTCCGGCTCCCCAGGATTGGGGCGGGGGGCTTCTCACCATCCGGTTAAGCGCGTTTTGAGGAATTCGAGCGGAGACTGGACGTGCAGAGTCAGCGGGACCACGAGCGGCGGACGGCCCGGCGAGCGGATGCCGACGGCGCTTTGATACACGCCCGCCGGCAGATCGGCGCTCGGCATGGACACCCGAACGACCGCGCTTTGACCCGGCGCAAGCGTTCCCTGAGCAGGCGTGATTTGGAGGCCACTGAGGGGCTGGCCGATTCCGCCGGTTGCGCCTTCGGTCAGCGAAGCAATCCCAAACTCCAGTGGTGATTCGCCGATGTTCTTCAGCGTGAACTCGCCGCCTGCCGCCTGCCCACGCCGGGCGGAGAAGACAAGCGGCGCAGGAGCGCTGCTGCCGTTGACTTCGCCCAGACCCGGCAACGGCGCGAAATTGACGCTGCACTCGACGGCCCACTTATCCCCGGTCACCGCCTCGCCCTGGGCGGTCGTCTGGTCATCGGAGCTGACTTCCAGCCGCCCCGTCAGCAGGGTGCCGCGCTCGGCGGTTTTGGACGGATCTACTCGGACCGTGATCTCGTGTTCGTTGCCGGAAAAGCGGTTCCCAGAAGCCACAATCCACGGCGCCCGCGCCTTGACCTCGCCGGAAATCTGCCCGCCGCCGGCGTTGTACAGCGATACCGTCATCGGCGGTGCGACCCGCCCCCGCGCGACTTCCCCGAACCGCAGATGCTTGCGGCTGACCAGCAGCACCGGCGGGGCGATCTGCCGCAGCTCTGCGAGAAAATCGCCCGCGCTGGCGTAGCGGTACTCGGTGTTGTAGGAAATGGCTTTGTTGATCAGCCGGACCAGATTGAGATCGGCGTTCGGCTGCTGGATCAGGGAGTTTGTGACATACATCGAGCGCTGGTTGATCTGTTCCTGATCGGGCGCGACCCCCGCGACCATCTCATACAAAATGCAGCCCATGGCGAATATGTCGGTGCGGATATCGGCGCTCCACTGGCCGTCGGCTTCCAGTTCAGGTGGCAGATAGCCTTCGGTGCCGTACAGCGGCATCGGGGCGTCGTTCTCATGCCCCGACCCGAAGTACTGGGCCGCGCCGAAGTCCAGCAGCGTCAGATGTCCCTGCGGCGTGATCCGAATGTTCGCCGGCTTGAGGTCATGGTGGACGATCTGCCGCGAATGCAGAAACGCCAGGGCATCGCAGAGAGAAACCGACCACTTGAGAGTCCACAGACGGGGCAGGGGATGGCGCTTCAAGATGATCTCGTCGAGGGTCGCGCCGGCAATAAATTCCTGCGCGATATAAAAATGGCTGTCGTTCTGGAACGCCTCGTAAAACGTCGGCATCAGTGGGTGGGGACTGGCCTGCATCCCGACGGCCCGCTCCCGGTCGAAGAGCGCCTGCAATGGGGCCTGGTCGCGCGGGTGCCGGGCGGGAAAGAATTCTTTCAGCGCCACCTGCCGCCCGATCACTTCGGGATCGCGGGCGAGGTACACCGCGCCGTAAGCGCCTTGCCCGACGACTCGCTCGATCACATACTGCGTATGATGCCCCGGCACGGTCTCACCGCCGGCCAGCAGCATCACATCGTCATATCGTTTCCGCTTCGCCACGCTTCACGCACCTTTGAGCCATTTTACCAGTAACGCCCTGAAAAAAGTCTTGACAACTTCGGGCCTTTTGGGTATTATACCTGCCGCAGACGAATAAGAAGATTTGGAATAGGAAGATTTCTGAATAGGACATTCTGAATAGGGAGATATCGTTTAACGGTTAGGACGGCGCCCTCTCACGGCGTAAGTCGGGGTTCGATTCCCCGTATCTCTATTCCATGTTCGCATGACTTCCGCAGGGCCGCCCGCCTTGCGGAAGTTTTCGTTTTCTGGGTATCAACAGGCTACAGGATTATTCTCATGGAACGATTGTACGCGCCCTGGCGCATGGCCTACATCGAGCAGCCCCAAAAGCCTAGCGAAGCGGGCTGCGTCTTCTGCGACGCGGCGGCGTCTACCGAGGATGTCACCAACTTAATTGTCCGCCGGGGCAAGGCAGCATTTGTCCTCTTGAACAAATTCCCGTACAACAACGGGCACCTGCTGGTCGTGCCATACCTGCATACGGCGAGCCTCAGCGACTTGTCCGACACTGCTCTTGCTGAAATCTGGACACTTACCAAGGACGCTCAATCGGCGCTGCAGACAGCGATGCACCCCGAAGGCTACAATTTGGGAATGAACCTCGGCACCGCCGCCGGAGCAGGAATCGCCGATCATCTGCATCTGCACGTTGTTCCCCGCTGGAACGGCGACACAAACTTCATGCCCGTACTGACTGACGTGAAAGTTATGCCGGACGCTTTAGCGCATTCCTGCAAACTTATCCGGGACGCATGGCCGACCTAAACTAGAAAGCAACACAATGGCGGACGAGACGCAAAGCACGAAAAGCCGAATTATCCTGGATATGGCGACCGAGGCAAGCACTTGCCCAGCCTGCGATCTGTCCGAAACGCGCACGAAAGTCGTGTTTGGCGACGGCAATGCCGACAGTCCGCTCATGCTCATCGGCGAAGGGCCGGGAGCGAACGAAGACGCGACCGGGCTGCCTTTTATCGGACGTGCCGGCAAGCTTCTTGACGAGTGTCTGCGCGAAGCGGGAATGCTTCGGAAGCATATTTATATTACGAACGTCGTCAAATGCCGGCCGACTTTGGAAGAAGCGGGCAAAATCAAGAACCGTCCGCCCCGCGCCGACGAAGCCGGGACCTGCGTCTCGCTCTGGCTCGACAAACAGATCGCGACGGTTCAGCCGCTGGTGATTTTGTGCCTCGGCGCCCCCGCCGCAAACGCCATTATCCACAAGAACTTCAAGATGACCCAGGAGCGCGGCCAGTGGTTCGAGAGCCGCTACGTCCGCTACGCGATGGCGGCGCTCCACCCGGCGTACATTCTGCGGCAGGAAGGCGAAGCTTACGACCAGTCGCGCCAGTTTCTGATTGACGATTTGATCGCCGCCCGCGACAAAGCAAAGACCGCCAAAGACGAGCCGAAGTCAACCTTGTTCTGAGAGACGTCTATGCTTCCAGAAGGCGTTGCAAGGGCTTTGTGTACCCGCTACAACCTCGGTGCGCTGACCGCTTTGCCGGTGTCGGTTACGGGCGGGCTCATCCACCGCCTGTACCGCCTGGACGCGACGACAGGCATCTTTGCGGTCAAAGCGCTGAACCCAGAAATTATGCGGTACGAGAACATCTACGACAACCTCCGCCGGAGTGAAGCTGTCGCCGCCGAGTTTGCCGCCGCAGGCATTCCTGCTGTCCTGGCTTTGGATACGCCGGGCGGGGTTGTTCAGGATTTTGACGCCGTCACAGTAATCGTCTATCCCTGGTGCGACGGAACGGTTCTGCCGAAATCTGCCGCCTCTCCAGAGGAAGCTTACCAAATTGGAGCAATTCTAGGACGGATGCACGCCCTGAACTTGCCGGGCAAAGCACCACCGGAGCCGCAGTCAGTACGCAAGCCGATGGCGAAAGATCCGTGGATGTCGCTTGTACGGCGGGGGCAAGAGCAGCAGATAGAATGGGCGTCGGTGGTTGAGGCCGCACTCCCAAACTTGTTTTCTTGGGATAAAGACCGAATCGCCGCAGACAGTACGTTGCCGCAAGCACTTGTGTTGAGCCACTGTGACCTGGACCAGAAGAACGTCATTTGGCAAAATAACACGCCATTTTTGATTGACTGGGAATCGGCAGGATTGACCTACCCCTGCGGGGAAATACTCGGCGCGGCTCTCGATTGGAGCGGCCAGAATGCAGGGTTGCCAAGCCGGGCCGCCTTCGCCGCTGTTCTCGCGGGCTACCGGCAGCATGGCAAACTTGACCCCGATCTGGCGCTCCCGCTTGTGCGAAGCAGACTCGGAGGCTGGATAGAATGGCTGGGAGCCAGTATGAATCGCTCTTTGGACAGCAAAGCGACAAGCAGCGAAAGAGCGGTAGGAGTGCGGGAAGCCCTAGATACCCTGGCGACCATGTATGCACTCGCAGCCGGCATGGAAACATGGGCGGGGTGGTGCGCGTAAACGAAGTTTGGGCGACGCCTGAGACGACAAGAAAGAAACAGCAACTATGGAAAAACGGCCTTACGGAAACACCGGCTGGGACCTCAGCCTTCTCGGCTTCGGCGGCATCATCGTCATGGATGTCTCGCCCGTCGACGCCGACATCTATGTTGGCGAGGCGATTGACCGGGGCATCAACTATTTTGATGTCGCGCCCTCTTACGGCAACGCCGAGGAGCGTCTCGGCCCGGCCCTCAAGCCCTACCGGGACAGCGTCTTTCTCGCCTGCAAAACTGGACGGCGGGACGCCGCCGGGGCAATGGAAGAACTTGAAAAATCTCTGCGCCTGATGCAGACCGACCACTTTGACTTGTACCAGCTTCACGCCATCACGACCGATGAAGATGTCGTGCAGGCATTCGGTCCCGGCGGCGCGATGGAGACCTTTCTGAAGGCCCGTGAGCAGGGCAAAGTCAAGCATCTCGGCTTCAGCGCCCACAGTGTTGACGCCGCCCTGTCTGCGCTGTCTCAGCATCCCTTTGACAGCATCCTATTCCCGTTCAACTACATCACCTACGAGAACGCGAAGTTCGGCCCGCAGGTCATGGAAGCCGCGCAAAAAGCGGGCGCGGCCCGTCTGGCGCTCAAGGGCATGGCGCGTGGCCCGTGGCGCGACAACGACCCGCAGCGCAGCGAGTACCCCAAAGCCTGGTACGAGCCGCTGGCCGACCGGGCCGAAGCCGAGGCGGCCCTGCGCTACACCCTGTCTCTGCCCATCACCGCCGCCCTGCCGCCCGGCGACATCCGCTTGTTCCGCCTCGCCTGCGCCATCGCCGACGACTTCGAGCCGATTTCGGCGTCGGACCTTGCCGCCATTCAAGCCAAAGCTGCGACCGAGCAGCCGCTGTTCCAGCTTGTTGCATAACTTATTTGGAGGCGCGAATGTTCTGCCGTCTTGCCTGCTGCCTGCTCTTCTGCATTACGCCTGTATGGGCGGACAGCTCACAGGACCTCCGCGCCGCCTATGTTCAGCTTGACGCAGCATATTCCCGCCGCGATGTTCCGGCGGTTATGGCGATCCTCGCGCCTGGCTTTGCCTGCCACACCTGGAACAGCGCCCTAAACACAGCGCGGTATGAAGCCGGACTGAAGGACGAATTTGACAGTGTGGCTTCGGTGACGGTGACTACGAAAATTCAAACACTTGCCGTTCAGGGTGACGTTGCTGACGCTCTTGTTTCACGGCGCGTTGACCTCACCTACATGAAGCCAATCCCGGAGTTGCCGCCTCCCTATTTTTTAATCAGCGTGACTCAGGAGCATTGGCAGCGCATCCAGGGGCAATGGCGGATGACAGTGATGGATGACACGCCGCTGTACGAGACGCTGTGTCTCTTGAACGCCCGCGACCAGGGGATACGCCGCCAGTTTTTTGCTGGCCGGAAGGACCCCTTTACCGGGGCGCAGATGAGTCAGGTAGACTCCGCAGACCGCACTCGTCTCAAGCAGATCATTCGGCAGTATGGCTGGCCTGGCTTCGATCTTGTCGGCACGCAAGGCGACAGCGATGCTTTCCTCATCGTCCAGCATTCAGACAACGATCAAGCGTTTCAGAAACGCTGTCTGCCGCTGATCGAGGCCGCCATCAAGCATGGGCAGGCAATGCCGAGCGACGCCGCGTATCTGACTGACCGCATTCTCATGCACGAACATAAGCCGCAACTTTACGGCACGCAGTGGCACGTCCCGATTGCTGACCTGGCTCATGTAGACCAGCGCCGGGCATCGGTCGGGCTGTGTTCGCTGGCGGTTTATGAGGCGCAGCTCAAGCAGTTGTATCAGCCAAACGTGAAGTCGTGACGAACAAATACCATGCGTTGAAACGCACGGTTTCCAATACAATAACCTCCTACATTAACCCTATGACCTACAAACTCGCCGCGATTGATCTCGACGGAACACTACTTAACAGCAAGACTCATGCTATCACGGACGGCAATGCGGCGGCGGTGCGGGAAGCCGCCCAAAACGGGGCGCAGATTGTGCTGGCGTCAGGGCGGCAATGGGCGACGATTAACAAGTTTGCGGCGCAACTTGGTCTCGCCCCCGATGCCCCGATTATCGCCTACAACGGCGCGATGATTAAGACGCACGGCGGGGACACCTGGTTCCACCGGCCGCTGCCGGCGGACGCGGCGGCAAAGATTGTGGCTTATTGCGAGGCGAATGGCTACCACTTGAACTACTATTTGGACGACGAGCTGTATGTCCGCGATTATGACAAGTGGGTGGACATTTACAAGGAGCGCACGGGAACAGTCGCGCACATCACCGGCGATCTTGGCAAGCTCGACGGGCGGCAGCCGACGAAAATTCTGCTGATTGACACGCTGGAAACGACAAACAAGCTGCTTATCCATTTTAAGGCGGAGTTTGGGGATACGCTGTACATCACGAAGACCGAAGACGAGTACCTAGAGTTCATGGACCCGGAGATCAACAAGGGCCGAGCGCTGGCGGAAGTCGCCGGGCATCTGAGCCTTACGGCGGCGGAGTGCGCCGCGTTCGGCGACTCGTTCAACGACACGCCGATGCTTCAGTGGGCCGGCCTCGGCGTCGCAATGGGGAACGCGAAGCCGGAGCTAAAGGCCATTGCCGGGATCGTTGCTCCGTCCGCCGATGACGACGGAGTGGGGCAAGTTCTCCCCAAACTCTTCCCGGTCCATCCACAGCACGAGTAGAAAATGCGGAAATGTCAGCGCGGCAATCAGCGATAAGTAGAGGTAAACAAAGCTGCCGACGCTGCTAGGCGCTCTTCCCTGCCACCACCACAGCCCCGCGAGAAGCCCCAATGCTCCCAGCGTCATCGGCAGCGCCTGCACTGCTGAGCGCAGGAGGCACTGCCCGATACGGCCCTGCATCAGCGCCTCTCTGTCGGCAGGGTCTATCAATATGAGCCGGGCGATATGCCGAGCCGAGTGCCAGACGCAGAAGTAAACGCCGACGGCAAGGATCGCCGGGACAAGCCAGAAGTAGGCCAAAAGCAGGGCGACCTCCCCGGCGTCGCGCCACCAAGCAGCCCGGCTGAGTTTCCAGGACTGCCACAAATAGGCTGCGAGCGTCAGGCCGATAACGCCGAGGCCGATTTCGCGCATGAGCGGCGACAGCGCCCACACCGCGCGGCTGCCGTACCAGTCCAAAATACCGCCTGCGACCTGTGCGAATGCCGCCGGATGTGCGAGCGGCGGCAGCAGAATCGGCAGGCCGCCCCGGACAGCCCAAATGAGGAAGCGGCCGGGGGAAGTCTGCGGCCTCGGCTGCCCACCGAACGCCGCCAGAAAATAGGCGTCGCCCTGACCCCAGTGCAGCCAGGAAAGCAGCAAAAAAACGGCCAGCGCGGCCAGCGGCGCGAGATGCCAAAAAGCCAGATACAGCATAACCAACGCCGCGTAGCCTAGCACGAACAGCGTCAAATACTTTGGGGTGAGGCGTCGGTGCAGGAGAAACAGCGGGGCGAGATGGTCTAAAGCGCCGTGCGGCAGGCCCAAAACAACCATGCCGAGGACAAACGGCCAGAATTGCCATTTGAGCGCAAGGACAGGAAAAGCGCAGGCGAAGAGAAGAACACCAAGGAGCGACAGCCAAGCCGGAACAGTCAGCCAGGGGCGGAGCGCGTCAGCAGCGGCGCTGCTCGCAAAGCGGCTTTGAGGAACGGCATCAGCGGCAGGGCGCGAAGAATATGGAAGTCGCTGGGCCATAAGCTGGTTTCCGACAAAAACGCCGTCAGCGTGTCCGGCGGGACGCGCGAAAACAAACGGGTGAAGTAGCCGGGGAAGGCTTCAGGATGGTCATGTAGGGCCTGCAAAAAAACGGTGTCGAAGAAGCGGAAACGGGCGGAAGCCGGCGCTTCCTGGAAGCTGTCCAATCTTCCTGCCGCTGCCGCATCCGCGATCTGCCGACACTGGGCCTGAATGCGTGTGAACGTGTAGCCGCTCGATGGCTTCCCACAGCCGCCCGCCGTGCCGATGAAGAACACCCGCCCTTCGCGCTTCGGGAACATCTGAGTGGTCATCGGAATGGCACCCGCCTCCTCACGCTCGGCGTTGAATGTGTCCAAACCCCAGTGCTCGCGAAGATAAGCGCCGATCTCGCTGCGATGCTGCTCCGCGCTGATTGTCTTGGCGTCGTAGCGCTGAATATAGGTGTTCTCGACCAGTGCTTCGGTCGGCGAGAACGGCAGGATATACGTAAAGTGCAGACCACGCTCCTGAGACACCTGAAAATCCATCAGCGTACAGCGTGCCGGGTCAAAGACCGGGGTGTGCGTGCGGACAAACTGGCCGAAGAAACGCTGGGAGAATGACAGCCCGCCGAGCGGAACGCGGCGGGGGCGGCTGTCGAAAACATAATCGGCGTCCGGCAGAACAGCGTCAACAGGACAGCCGAGCTTCAGGGTAACGTTTGGGTGACGGCGAATGACTTCGGTGACATAAGCATAGAAGTCTACTCCCCGCAAGCAGGCGTAGCCGCCCCGTGCCGACGATTGGGAAACCCGGCAACCATCGGGCCCGACCACTTCCCAGCGGTTCCAGCAGGACGACGTTAAGTGACTGAAGGGGTGAAGAACTGTGTTCCAGAAGCACCAAGTCCGGTCATCGGCAAACGCCGGCTTGCGGTCCAGGATAACAATCTCGTCCGTGACGCCGCGCTCCAGAAGCGCGTGGCAGAGGCTCAGGCCCGCCGCGCCCGCACCGACAATGACATAGCGTTTCGCGGGCAAAATAAAGGGTTTCTAAAAGAGTTTCTAGTTGAGCGACGCCAGCTTACCCAGCTCCTGCGTGTCCACCGGCACGCTGAGGCCGCCGAACACATCTTGCAGCGTGTCCTGCGCTTCGATTTCAGTCTGCAAAATCTCCCGCTCGCGCTGCAAGCGGCGGGACGTGTCGGTCATCTCTAGAAGAGACTGTTTTTCGTGCGGGGGGACTTGTAGAACGCTGGCAACCGCATAAGAAAGATATTCGGGGTCCTGCGGAAGCTGGAGCGTAGACAGCGTGCGCCCGGTCATCGCAAACAGCGCTTCCAAGTAGGTGCGAAAAAGACCGGCGACGGAGCGAAAGTCGTTCTCGATCTGTTCCGCGTCCGCCTCTTCTTCCCCAATCAGCTCAATCGCCGCCGACAGATACGGCTTGTCGTGAAAGGCTCGTGTGACCCGAAACCGGGTCTCGCCGAAGACCAGAATGTTCATCCGGCCATCAGGCAGTTCTTCATACTGGGCGATCCGGGCCAGCGTCCCAACCTCACGCGGCACGGCCTCCGCGCCGATGTCGGCGCCGCTTTGGATCAGCGTAATGCCGAACGGCGATTTTTCTTCTCGGCAGCGCAGGATCATTTCCCGGTAGCGCGGCTCGAAGATGTGCAGCGGCAGGGGCATGTCGGGGAACAGCACGACATGCAGTGGGAACAATGGAATATCATCATAGTTGACCATAACACTACCCGCTTGCTGTAAGTTGCTTAGAAAGCAAAATCAATCAGAAAGAACCGTGATGTAGCCGAGGTCTTTGCCTAGAACGAAGAACTCATCGGCGCTCTTCGGCTCGGCATAGGTCGTCTTGTGGGCGCTGTTGTAAAGAGCCACAGCCTTCTGGGCAAAGCCCAGCGGCGTCAGAGCATTCAAGAAAAGACCTTTCCAGCCAAGCTCTTTCGTCACCCGCGCTTTAGCCTGCGCGAGAACATCGTCGGCGTTCGGCCCACTCAGCGTCTCGTCCACCTGACGCCCGGCAACCGACATCGTTACTCGCACTTTCATAACCAGGTCGCTTTCATGGCTTGATTATACCCGCCTCCTGCCCGAACTGACGCAGCATATCCGTCTTTGCTGTCGTCAGCGCGACACTTGTGTCCCCGGCCCCGTAGTAAACGAGCAGCCGATGGTCTTTGATGACGAGGCCTGTCGGGAACACGACGCCGCCTCCGTTGCTGCGCATTTCATACGGCTGCTCCGGGCCGAACACCCAATCCGGCCAGCGCTGAAGCAGCTTGCTGGGATCGTCCCGGTCCAGCAGCGCCAGACCAAACCGGTATTCCCAGCTATCGCCGACCGGCTGGACTCCATGAAAAATCAGAAACCAGCCATGCTCGCTCTCCAGCGGCGGCGGCCCTGCCCCGACTTTGCCGCTGTCCCAACCCGGCTGCTGGGCTTCTTCGAGAACGCAGCGTGGGTTGCCCCAATGCAGGAGGTCGTCGCTTTCGGAGATCCAGATGTTTTCCAGCGCCCCTGAAGTGGGCCGGTGCAGCATCAGGTACCGACCGCCGAGCTTGCGCGGGAACAAAACAGCATCTTTGTTGTAGGGGTGGATTGCCATGCCGAGCCGCTTTGCCGTGACAAAGTCCTGGGTCAGCGCCTGACAGACACCTGCGCCGTAGCGGGAATAGCCGACATAAGTGATAACATACTGCCCCATTTCCTCCAAGTAGGTGATGCGCGGGTCCTCGCAGCCCCAGTCGTCGTACCAGCCGGCATCGGTATCCGCCGGCGATAGCAGGGGCGTCGGCTCGATCCGCCAGTTTCCGATCCCGTCGGCGGAGCGTGCGACAAACAGATGCGACTTATCCGCAGGGTCAATCACCCGCAGCAGCAGCAGGACTTCGCCGTTCACGAAACACGCCGCCGGGTTGCAGACGGCTTTGCAGGGGACCGGCATGTCGGCGGCAGAAAGAATGGGGTTTGTCGGTTCCCGCAGAAACAGCTCACGGGCTTTTTCAAAGTAAGGCGCAAACTGTGCGTTGTCGGCTATCGTGTTTTCCATAGGTAGTCCTATCATACCCGGACACCGGCGCTGATTCGCCCTTCTCCGGCCAGAAAGTTTCCAGCGTTTGGTGCAGCGCCGCGCGGGCCGCCAGAAACTCAGCCGCCGCTTCCAGCTTCTCCTGCTGGGCGGCTTGAAGACGCGCCTTTGCGGCGTCATAGTTCTTTTCGAGAATTGAAAAAGAGTCCATTAGTTTTCTCCTGTTGATACTGTCTAGTGCATGGCTGCCGGAGCCGCGCCGGCTTTGGGTTTGTTCAGCAGCAGCAGGGTCGGGACCATCGCTGCGCTGATGAACATCAGCAGAGTGAACGCATTGTCGTAGCTCATCGCGGCCACCTGCTGGGTCAAGATTTGGTCAATGACGCCGAGCGCCCCCATGTGCGCGTCGGCGGGGCTGTAGCCGCTGCCCATCAGTGTTCCCGTAAGGCCCGCAATTCGATCGTTGTAGGCAGGGTGGCTCGGCGTCAGATAGCCGACCATGTTGGCCCGGTTGATGTGTTGCTGGTTTTGGAAGTACGTCGCCAGGATCGCGATCCCGACGGAGCCGCCGAGCTGACGCGCCAGCCCCAACAGGCCGGTTCCCTGGTTGACTTCGTCTTTTGAGAGGCTGCCGATGGCAAGCGTGTTGGCGGGGATAAACAAAAAGCCCATCGAGAGGCCGCGTACCAGCAGCGGCCAGAACGTGTCCGGCGTCCCCGACTGGGAATTCAGGTGGGCCAGCCCCCACATGCCGCAGATGGACAGGACAATGCCGATAAAAGTCAGCAGCCGCGCATCAATCGTAGACTTCGGATTGGAGCTGATGACTGCACAGAGTGTAATGCTGATGAGGCTGGCCGTGCCGCCCGGCAGCAAGGACACGCCGCTTTGCAGCGGCGACAGGCCCTGAAGCTGCTGCGCCAGCAGAGGATACAGATAATTGACGCCGTACAGGCCGAAGCCGACCGCGATAAACAAAGTGATTCCCGCCGACAGCGACCGGTTTTTGAGGACCCGAAATGCGACCACCGGTGCCTTGTTGCGGGGCGAAAGCTCCCACCAGATCAGGCCGATCAAAGACACCGCTGAAAGCAGGGCAAGCCGCGTAATAAACGCGCTGTTGAACCAGTCGTCCTGCTCGCCTTCTTCCAGCACATATTGCAGCGACGCCAGCCCCACGGCCAGCAGCCCGATCCCGCCCCAGTCAATTGGGACATGGGGCTGCGCCGGCTCGGTATCATGCAGCAGAAAAAAGACCAGGCTCGCCGCCGCAAGTCCCATCGGGAGGTTGATAAAGAAGCACCAGTTCCAGTTGATCGCGTCCGTAATCCAGCCGCCTAAAGCGGGGCCGATGGTCGGAAAGACGACCAGGCCCAGCAAAAAGACCGGCTGAACAATGGCCTGCTCCTTCGGCGGGAAGACCTGAACCAGCGTCGCTTGCGCGGTCGAAATCAGCGCCGCCCCGCCCGCGCCCTGCAAGACGCGCCAAAAAATCAGCTCCCCCAGAGAGTGGGACGTGCCGCAGAAGAACGACGCAATGGTGAACAGCACAATCGAGCCGGTGAGATAGTTCCGCCGCCCAAAAAGCATGTTGAGGAACGCGGTCATCGGCAGCACAACCACATTGGACAGAATATAGCCGGTGGAGACCCAAGCCACTTCCTGCGTCGTCGTGCTGAGGTTGCCCGCCATCTGCGGCAGCGCCACGTTGATGATGGTTGAGTCCAAGACTTCCATCGCGGCAGCCAGAATCAGGCCGACGAGAATGAGCCAGCGGAACTGAAAGTTCCGCGCGGCAATCGCTGCAACGTCCGCCACCGGCTCGGCCTGCGCCGGAGCCTGACCGTCGGGCCGATGTTCGGGCTGACTTTCGGACAGCGGCGCGATGGAATCCGGGCGCCGGATTGGCCCTCGTCCCCTCTGCCGCCGATTATTTTGCGGGATGACGTCGCTCATAAGTGATCTCCTATTTGTTTTGGCTTCTGATTATCTGCTGGCTAACTAAATCCATACAAGTTTGACCCGCCGCCTCGCGAAGTGGCAGGCTCTACGACTGAATTTTGTCCAGCAGCGCAATCAGCGTCTGCTTTTCTTCGGACGACAGGCAGGCCATCTGGGCATTGCTCCGGCGGCACTGCTGCGGAATAAATGCTTCTAAAACTTCACGGCCTTTGGCGGCCATGTGAATTGTTAAAGCCCGCCGGTCCGCACTGTCATGCCGCCGCTCTAAATAGCCGTCGCGCTCCAAGCCATCCAGCAGCCCGGTGACGGTGGCCCGGGTGACGCCAAGCTGCTCCGCAATTTCTGAAGGACTCGGCGCTTTATGTCCGGCGATTTCTTCTGCGAACAAGCAGCACAGCACATAAAACCGGCCTTCCGAGAGGCTGAATGGCTCCAGTGCTGCTTGAAACACGCACTCATTCCCGGACGACAGCCGCTTGACATGGCGCATGATCTCCATGACATCGGCATCAATTTCCGGGTAACGCTCGGCGGTCTTACGCAGCACCTCGCCCTTGGGATAATATTTCGGAACTGAAACTTCTTTGTTCATGGCATTTTCTAAGTAAGCATATTATTGAGTATCCATATTATACGGCGGCTAATAAAAAAAGTCAACCCCGAATCGCTCCTCGAATTTGGCGATGACAACCGCCTCCACTTCCGCCCGCCCCGGACACTCCGCCCCAAGCTGCTCCGCCAGCGATGTCACACCTTTGTCGCTGATGCCGCAGGGGACAAAATCTTCCCGAAAAGGCGCAAGGTTGTTGGAGATGTTCAGCGCGAACCCATGCAGCGAAACCCAGCGCGAGACTTTAATGCCGATGGCGGCAATCTTTTTGTCCTGAACCCAAACCCCAGTCCGCCCCGGCACACGCTCGCCCGTTAGGTCGAACACGGCCAGCGTTTGGACTAAGACTTCTTCTAAATCCCGCAAGTAGCGATGTAGGTCCTGTCCATGCTCACGCAGATCGAAAATCGGGTAGCCGACAAGCTGGCCCGGTGCATGATAAGTAATCTCGCCGCCCCGGTCCACGCGCTCCACGGCAAATCCGCGTGCGTTCAATGCCTCTTCCGACGTCTTCAAGTCGCGCTCGTCGGTCCGCCGCCCCAGCGTGATTGTCGGCGGGTGTTCCAGCAGCAGCAGCGTGTCCGGGATTTCGCCCCGCCCGCGCTTTTCAGCCAGGGCATACTGCATCGCTAAGGCTTTGGCGTAAGGAACAGGTTCGGGGTAGATGATAAGTTTGCAGTGCATGGTAAGGTTTCGGGGAAAGAACCATGCCATGAATGGCACGGCTATTCGGCCTGCGGCCACAAAGTACCGCTTCGCGGCACTGGGAATGGATTGATCTTAATTTGCTCTTAACCCCGCGAAGCGGTGTTTCGTGGCGTCTGCGCCGTGTAGCCGTGCCATTCATGGCATGGTTCTTCAACGTATGGGAACCATGCAGCCCTTTCCTGCAAATAGGTCCCTATCAGGTATACTCGCCACATGGCGCGTCCTGACTTATCGTACCTTAAAAGCGTGTTTTTGTTCCTCATCGGCGTCCCGCTTGGCCTGCTGTCCGGCCTCACGGGGATCTCCGGCAGCGTGTTCGGCGTCCCTGCCGTGCGGAAGCTGCTCGGCCTGCGCCCCGTGCGAGCCGTTGGGGTCGGCCTCGCCGTGGCCTTCTTCGCCGCGCTTGCCGGTATTCTCTCGTATGACCAGCACGGGGACGTGCTTCTTGGCCTTGCCGCGCTGCTGTTCGTGTTCCAAACGCTCGGCGCCCTGATTGCCGAGCGGCTGATCCAAACTCAGCCGGGATTGGAGCGCTTGACGGCGGTATGGGGCAGCCTGGTCATCATCGGTGGCCTGGCAATGGCGGCGCACGGCTTCGGCTTCCTGCACGGGCCGCATTTGCCCTCGGCAATCACATCGCGCAGCTTGGAGTTTTACGAGCTGGCCGCGATCCTGGCGGCAGCCGTAGGACTCATCAGCCGCGTGTTCGGCCTCGGCGGCGTGTTTCTTATCCCGGCGGCGATTTATGGCCTCGGCCTGACGCCACATATCGCGCAAGGAACCGCGCTTGCCGTGCTGGCCGTCGCCTCGCTGCCGGGCGTCCTGGCCTACGCCCGGCGCGGCGACTGGGAGCCGCAGGCGGCGACCTGGCTTTCGGCGGGCGCGATTTTGGGGGCGCTGACCGGGGCTTTACTGGCCGTGACAAATCTCACCGATGCCGCGCTGCTGATCGTCTTTGGCCTCGTGCTGGTCGTGCTGGGCGTGCAGATGCTTTTGAGGCGAGATTCAGCAGGAGCCTATCCTTCCGAACCGGGAAAGGAGAATCACTGAAATGGGAACATGGCACGTCGTCAAGCAGGGAGAATGGCTGTCCACAATCGCGGCTTCCTATGGGGTGAGCAACTGGAAGACAATCTGGAACGACCCGCACAATGCCGCACTGAGACAAAGCCGCAAGCCTGAGATTTTGTTTCCCAGCGACCGGCTCTACATCCCCGACAAATCTTCCAAAACGGCGTCCGGCGCCACCGGGCAGCAGCACAATTTCGTGATCAAAGCCGCCGAGGGGGAGACGCTGCGCGTCCAGGTGCTTGACGCCACCGGCAGTCCACTGGCCCACCAGCAGTTTCGCCTGACGGTCGGCGCTCAGAAGTTCACCGGCGTCACGACCGGAAGCGGCGAAGTTATCGTCAGCGGCATCCAGCCCCAGGGAAGCCACAAAGGGACACTCGATCTCGTTGGGACGGGCCTGACGTTCCCGGTCGCCGTCGGCTCCCTGAACCCGGCGGAGGAAAAAAAATCCACGGACCCCGCCGGCTACGACAACGGCGTTTCCGGCGTTCAAATGCGCCTCGCGAACCTCGGCTTCGACCCCGGTCCGCCTGACGGGGCACTTGGGCCGCAGACCCGCAGCGCCATTCAGCACTTTCAAAGCGCAGGGATGCAGCGCCCCCCGGAGAGCATCACCGGCGAGCTGGACAGTGAAACCCGGAGCGCAATTATTAAAGCCTATGGCTGCTGAAAACATTACGGACAAAAAACCACAGAGAAAGAACCGCGGACAAAGAGGGGCAACATGGCGGAACCAGGCAAACCATACAAAGTTTTTTTCCACTGGGAAAAGGAAAGTTCGGGGAAGTTAAAAGAGGTCTCGTGCGGCGAAGAGAACATCCCTGGGGAACATGGCTTTTTGGCGCATCTCTCACATTTCCTCGAGTCGTTCAAGGGCGGGGTGCAAGCGGCGGGTTTGACTGTCAATCAACCAAACACGCTTCAGTTAAAGAAAGGCGGCTTTCTTTATATGGATGTGGGGTGCTGGCTACACAACAAGCAGACCTTTGGGCTGATTTGCGGCCAAGACGCGGCGGTATGCAGCTTCAAGGAGGATCGAGGAGAACCGGCAAGCGGCGGCGGGAAGAGCCTTCTCGATCAGTTTACACAGCTGCCAGACGTTAAGGTCGTGTTCCATGAAAAAATCCATTCCCCCCAGCCGAGTGACCAGCGCCTTTACTTGATCCTGCCGGATATGCACGTTCCTGACACGCCGCCGAAATCTCTTAAGCCGGCGCATAAATTATCCAAGCGTGACCTTTTCAACTCGCGTGACAGCATCCCCGCCATGATCGATTTCCTGCGCCTCGTCCGGGGATTTGGGCATGCGAGCCAGATCACACTGGTACAGCTTGGAGATATGTACGAGCTTTGGGCTGGGCGAGAATGCGAGTTTATATTCACTCCCCCTGATAAGCCTGGAATAATTATGAAGCCAAATGGCGCTGAAGATGTCGGCAAATGGATTGGTGAGACGCATCAGTGCTGGCCTGAGCTTTTCCAGGAGTTTGATCTGTGTCATGACACAGGTATCGAGATGCTGTTTCTGCACGGCAACCACGACGACTACCTGTCGCAACCAGAGGTGGTGGCAGCGGCAAACGATTGCATTCAGGCCCAGCCTACACAGAGCGGTTCCTTGTCCACCGTTTATCCCCGGCAGCCAGAAATCGACCGAGACGGCATATTTGTTGAGCATGGGCAGCGGTGTGACCCATACAACCGTGATGGTGCGACGGCAGGGTTCAACAACGCCAATCTCGCCGTCGACCTTTTTTTCTTGCCTTTCTTAAAAGATTTGGGATCTACGGAGCGGGCTATGTATGTCGTGGCCGCTTCCGCCAAGTGGTGTGTCAAGACAGGGGACTTCGGCGTGTATGTGATGGGGCATACGCACGAGGTGGATCTGGCAAAAGTGGAAGTCTACCACCAGCGGGAAGGGATAGAACATGTCTTAGGCCCCGATGGTGTCACGGTCGAGGACAAAATAACGGAGACGCCGCTGGAAGACGGAACAACTACGTCTGATCAAGAACGGCTCCCGACATAAGCGGGCAGCAAAAGATAAGCGGGCAGCAAAAGATAAGCGGGCAACAAAGGCGCGGGCGGCAGCCGGAGGCTGTCACAGCTTAAGCACTGCCCGCGCCAGCCACCAGTGTCCCCGTTCTTCCGCAAGCCGCGTATAATCCGCCGTCAAAGAGTGTGCGCTTTCCAGGGTAATTGTGGCGGAACCCGTGCCTTCCAGGTGAACGGCAATAGAGCGCAAAGGCCGGCTCCATGCCTGCCGCCGCGCTTTAATGGCGGCTTCTTTCAGCGCCCACAGCAGCAGCGCTCCGTCCGCGCTGTCTTCGGAGCCGAACCATGCGGCGATCTGCCGCCGCTCATCCGGCGTAAACACGCGGGCGCAGAGGCCGGGATGCACCGGACGGATACGCTGAAGATCTATGCCTGCGCTGCCCTCGGTCCGTGTATCGGTGAGAGTCGCGGCTCCGATGCCGCCGCTGTGCGAGAGCGACAAGCGTGTGTAAGGCAGGGCTAAGCCGCCGAGGGACGGGGCGGGGCCGTCGCGACCGACCGACCAGGACAGCGGCGCGATCCCCAGTTCTTCCCAAAGCAGACGCTTTGCGGCCAGCCGTCCGGCCAGCCATTCGGTCCGGCGTGTTTCGGAGCGCCAGCCGTCAGACACCGCCCGCTCGCCGGTGGTTAGCCACACCGCTTTGTCCTGAGCGTCAATCCATCTGCTGTCGGTGACAACTGTTCGGGGAAGAAGCATACCGCGAGTATAGCACACCGGAAGCCGACCGCCGTGTGCTACAATGAAATGTGCTTGACAGAGCAATAATCTTATGATGAAGACTTTATGAACGCGCTTTTGATCGTCAACCCGGCGGCGGGGCAGGGGAGACCGCAGGCCGCACTCGGCGAGCTTCAGGCGGCGCTGGGACCACTTCTCGGCGAGATCACCCTCACGCAGAAAGCGGGCGACGCGGAAGAGGCCGCACGCGGCGCGGCAGCGGCAGGCTTTGATGCCGTGCTGGTAGCGGGCGGCGACGGCACGGTGAACGAGGCCATCAATGGCCTTCTCTCTGCACCGAAGACGCTGCCGCTTGGCCTCATCCCGCTTGGTACGCAAAATGTCCTGGCGCATGAACTGGGCTTTGATGCTGACGACGATTTGTTCACGTTGGAAGCGCGGCTGTGGGCGGGCAAAACGCGCCGCTTGGATGTCGGCAGGCTGATGTGCGGTACGCAGTCGCGGTATTTCGTGCTAATGGCGGGCTTTGGCTTTGATGCCGTCGTCGTGCGGGACGTTTTGCACTTTGTGAAGGAGCGGATCGGCCCAGCGGCGTATGCACTGTCCACGCTTGGCACACTCGCGAAGTACCGCAGTACGGCAATCACGCTGACGCTCGACGGCGAAGAGATACACTCGGAAGCGTTCTTGGTCGTGATTGCTAATGCCGCGTCGTATGGCGACCGGCTGATCAAGCTCGCGCCGTTCGCTGCGCCCGACGACGGCTGGCTAGACGTGTGCGTTTTTGAGCGTCCGCGCGTGGGCCGCGTGGGTTTTGCGACCCAAGTGGTGGCCGTGCTGGCTCGCCGCCACCTGCGCGACCCCAGCGTGCGCTATTACCGCGCGAAAACAATCACGCTGTCGTCGGAGCCGCCGATCTCCGGCCATCTCGACGGCGAGATGTTCAGTGCAACTCCAATCACAATTACGATTGTTCCGCAGGCATTGACTGTGTTCGTGCCGTAACAGGTTTCTGAAAGGCTCTCATTCTATGTTCACCCCTAAGCTCAATTCTCAGCAGCAGTACCAGATGTACGTCGCCGGCCAGTGGCGCGACTCCGCAAGCCAGACCTTCCTACCGAACATTAACCCTGCCCACAAGACGCAGACCCTGGGTTATGTCGCCGATGCGACTGATGCCGAGGTGAACGAGGCGATGCAGGCTGCCGATGCCGCGTTCCCGGCCTGGCGGGCCGTCAGCGGGAACATGAAGACCAAAATCTTCCTGCACCTGGCCCAAGTCCTGTACGCCCGCTTTGAGGACTTCCAGGAGACGATGGCCCGCGAGATGGGCAAAACCCTGTATGACAACAAGCTGGATTTAGACGAAGCCATCGGCGTCGTGGAGTGCGTCGCGCCGCAAGGGTTGTCACTGAAAGGTGAAACCTACCAGAAGAACATTGACGGCGTCGTCATGGAGTCCCGTTTAGAGCCGCGCGGGGTCGCCGCGATCATCACCCCGTTCAACTTCCCCGTCGCCATCCCCATCGCCCAGGTCGTCGCGGCTTTAGTCGTCGGCAATACCGTCGTCTGGAAGCCGTCGCACCTGATCCCCGAATCGTCCCAGGCCATCGCGGCTGCTTTGGATGAGTGCTTCGTGTGGGCCAAAGAAAAGCTCGGCGTCACCGTCCCGCCCGGCACGTTCAGCATGGTTACAGGCGACGTGGCTCCCGGTCAGGCCGTCATCACGCACCCCGCCGTCAAGTGCCTGTCGTTTACGGGTTCCAAGCCCGTCGGCGACGCCGTAGACGCCACTGCCAGCGGCCTCGGCAAGCGGGTGATGAAGGAAGTCGGCGGCATCAATATCTTCTATGTCCACAAAGACGCGGATATATCAAGAGCCGCCAAGAACTTCGTCTACGGCAAGACCATCACCGGCGGCCAGCGCTGCACGTCCATCCAGGAAGTCTTTTGCGACGAAAGCGTCTACGACCAGTTTGTCGCCGCTGCGATTGAAGAAACCAAAGGCATCCGCATCGGCGACGGCTCCTCCGCCGAAATGGCCGACGCCGACAAAACCCCCGGCTTGTACTCCCTGCCGCCTTTAGTGTCCGAAGAGCAGCAGGCCCGCGTCCTCGGCCTCATTGAACAGTCCGTCTCCGAAGGCGCGAACATCCGCCATCAAGTCCCTGTCCCCGACGCCCTCGCTGCCGAAGGCTACTACGTCCCGTTCACGCTCATCGAGAACGTCGGCGTCGGCAACATCTTCTACACCACCGAAGTCTTCGGCCCCGTCGGCATTCTCACCAAAGTGAAGAACATCCAGGAAGCCATCACCCTCATCAACCAGAAAATCGGCATTGTCGCCTGCATTGACAGCCAAAACAAAGACGCCTCTGAGCATTTCATCCAAAGTGTGCTGCGAACCCGCGTAGACGACGGCCGCCACGGCACCGGCGCCTTCTGGGCCACAAGATTCGGCGGCGACCGGGGCGCCGGCTCCGGCAACCCGGCTTTGGACGAAAACATGGTCATGGGCTACGTCATGTGGAAAACTATCTACCGCGCCTACAAACCCTTCGCCGAACCCCAAGACGACGACGCCGGGATTTAAGCAAAGATACAGAAATGGCGAAATTTCCGAATACATTGCCCCACAAGTGGCGCGTCACTCGATATGATCCTGCACTGCGAAACAAGCGCGGGAATTATCCGCTCGGCGATTGGTGCTATTTTTCCGATGTAGGTCAAGTCTTCAATGGCGAAGAACTGACCTTTCCGCGTTATCATGCTTGGGAAACGGCTTATGCTAATGCTGCCGTCGCATTCTTTGCCGCTTCCGGCCTTGATGCCTTACAGATAGAATATCTGGAGAACGGGAACATCAAGAACATGGACGTTGAGCAGTACCAAGACATCCTATTATCGCCGAGTTCCCTACATACCGGGATGCTCGTCACGAAAGATAATCTTGCGGACGTTGTTCGGCTGAATTTACGGGAAGTCATCTGGTGCAAACTGGAAACCGGCCATCGGGAGGATTGCCGGTTCTACCTGCACTTTGGCTGGAACTTCTATATGTACATTGGAAGCAGCTTACCTTCGGTTGAAGCAATCCGATACGCTAAAAGCACGGGTCTGTTTGTTGAGCCGAAGCGGTCTCCTTCTCTGGAAACCGACGAGTAATGTTCTTGTATGAACTGCCGCGTATCACTCGGATTAGAAATCCAGGTCTTCGGTAGAGCGATTGTCCGCCTGCGCGGACATAGGATTTATGCAGAGGGCTATCTTGGTCCCATGTCTGCGAAGGCAGACAATCGCACTTCAAAAGCCCTGGAATTTATTCCAGGGAG
>CAXSFV010000037.1:0-32310 GCA_964236795.1 uncultured Armatimonadales bacterium
TCCGACTTCTTGTTCAAAATCTTGACGAACTCTTTGCGCCGCTCTTCCGTCAGCGGCGGGATCGTCAGCCGGACCGCAACGCCATCATTGACGGGATTGATGTTGAGGTCCGAGTTCTTGATGGCCTTTTCGATCGCCGCCGTCATGCTGCGATCATACGGCGTGATCAAAAGCTGGCGCGAGTCCGGAACACTGATCGTGGCAAGCTGGGGCAGAGGGGTCGGCGTCCCGAAATACTCCACCGAGATGCCGTCTACCAGCGACGGCGTCGCCCGGCCCGTGCGAATGGTTGAAAAATCATGCTGGGTCGCATCCACCGTCTTTTTCATCTTCTGCTCGGCATCTTTGGCGAGATCGGCTAAACTCATAGTATGCTCCTGATATGATTACGTTGTTCTGCAAGGATTAACAGCGAAGACTAAACAGCTTCTACTGGTTGTATGAGCGAATTTGCCTTGCTAGTTTGCTGAGGCTCGTCAAGTTGAAGCTCACATTCTTGCGCTACTATTTGTGCGAAACTGATGCCGTTGGCGTCAGAGAACTCTACCTCGTAAGCTCCCTCTGGATAAACCTCAATGATATAGCCTACGTCTTCGGCATGAGCGCCTTCTGATGAGTAATTGTTTGTCGTCAGCTTGACCCGCGAATAGCTTTTTATTTCGTTACGCATCTTTGGAGACGAGCGTTCCAATGGATGCGCCTTCGGCGACGCGCTGGATGTTGCCGGGGACGTTGATGTCGAAGACGACAATAGGGATGTTGTTCTCCATGCAGAACGCTAGAGCAGTCAAATCCATGACTTGGAGGCGGCGGTTGATCGCGTCGGCGAACGAGATTTTGTCAAACTTGACGGCATCGGAATTTGTGCGCGGGTCTTTGTCGTAAACGCCGTCGGTGCCGTTCTTTGCCATGAGGATCGCCTCGGCGCGGACTTCGGTGGCCCGGAGCGCGGCAGCGGTATCGGTGGTAAAGAACGGGTTGCCCGTACCGCCGGCCAAAATCACGACGCGGCCTTTTTCCAAATGGCGCAGGGCGCGGCGGTTGATGTACGGCTCGGCGACGGTCTGGATCGGCATGGCGGTCTGGACCCGCGTGTCAATGCCCGATCGCTCTAACGAGTCTTGCAGCGCTAAAGCGTTAACGACGGTTCCAAGCATCCCGATATGGTCGGCGGTGACACGCTTCATGCCCGCTTTTTCGGCAAGCTGGCCGCGCATGATGTTACCGCCGCCGATGACGATGGCAGTCTGAACGCCGCTGGTCTGAAGCTGGGCGACTTCGCCAGCAAGCGCGGCGACGGCGGCGTAGTCAATAACCCCATGGCTGCCGTCCCCGGCGAAGGCTTCGCCGGAGAGCTTCAGCAGCACGCGGGGCCACTTAGGAGTATCAGAGGCCAAAGTTAAGATGCCTCGCCGATCTCAAAGCGCACAAAGCGCTTGATCTCAGTTTTACCTTTGATCAGTTGAGCGACGGTCTGCTTCGGCTCCCGGATGTACGGCTGCTCTAGCAATACCGCTTCCTTGTAAAATGTCCCGACGCCGCCTTCGATCACCTTGTCCATGATTTCGGCGGGCTTGTTCACGTTCTTCGGGTCGGCCATTGCGCGGGTCTTGACGATGTCCCGCTCTTCAGCGATCTTTTCTGCCGGAACCTGGTCTTTGCTTAGAAACTTCGGCTTCGCGGCGGCGATGTGCATGGCGATCTCGCGGGCCAGCGTCTTGATTTCCATGCCTTCGCCGGTCAGCTCCACCAGGACACCGATTTGCCCGCCCATATGGATGTAAGCGTCCACAGTGCCGTCTTCAGTCTGGTAGGCGGCGAAGCGTTTGAAGATAATGTTCTCGCGCATTTTGGCGAACACGTCCTGAATGCGAAGCTTCGCCGGGCTGCCGGTCTCGGTGTGTGTGGCTTCGAGAAGCTCGTCTACCGTAGACGCGCCGGGGTTCTCAATCGCGTGCTTCGCCATGTCGCGGGCCAGCGCGGAAAACTCTTCGTTGCGGGCCACAAAGTCAGTCTCAGAGTTGATCTCGATTAACACGCCCAGCTTGTTATGCTCGCGCACCAGCGCTTCCACGACGCCTTCGGCGCTGGTGCGGCCTTCTTTGACGGTCGCTTTGGCGTTCTTTTCGCGGAACGCTTTGATCGCCGCGTCCATGTCGCCGTTTGCCTCAGTGAGAAGCCTCTTTGCTTCCATCATGCCGGCCTGCGTTTTGTCCCGCAATTCTTTGACCATTGCGGCGGTAATATCTGCCATAGTAATTCGTCCTTTGCAAATGCACCTCACCCCGGAACTCCGTTCCGATACGCAGTAATGCGTAGCATACCCTCTCCTTCCGCAAGGAGAGGGTGGGCGCGGAGCGACCGGGTGAGGTCTTTAGTCTGTTCCCTGCGCCGTCGTCTGCCCTGTCTCTTCCGCCACTTCATGGGCGATCTCGGCGGGGTTCGTCATCGCTTCGCCGCCGGGCGACGCATTACGGCGGGAAATGCCGCCGGAATTGCCTGCGTCGGTCATGCCGCTTGCGCCGAGACTGGGGTCAAACACGCCTGCCGGCACCTGAGCGCCGCCGGTGACACGCTGTTCCAGCGCTTCCCACTGGGCGGCGACCATTGCCGCGTCGGACGCTTCGCCGAGCTTCTGGGCATCTTCCTCGGTCTCGACGACTTCGGTGTCCTGCCACTCGCCCTGGCGGATCTCGATAATCGCATCAGCGATTTTGTTGGAGATCAGCTTGATGGCCCGGATGGCGTCGTCGTTGCCCGGAATGACGTAATCTACTTCGTCGGGATCACAGTTCGTATCCACAATCGCGACAATCGGAATGCCGAGCTTGCGGGCCTCCTGGACGGCGATTTTTTCTTTTTTGAGGTCAACGATAAAGATAGCGTCAGGCATCCCGTTCATGTCCTTCATGCCGCCAAGATAGTTTTCCAGCCGGTCACGCTCCTCGCGCAGATCGGCGGCTTCCTTCTTTGGTAGGGACTCCAAAATGCCTTCGGCATCCAGCCGGTCCAGCTCGCGCAGACGGGCGATGCGGGTCAAAATGGTTCGGTAGTTGGTCAGCATTCCGCCGAGCCACCGGGAATTGACATAATACGAGTGCGAGCGCTTGGCGGCTTCGGCGACCGCTTCCTGCGCCTGCTTTTTGGTGCCGACAAACAAAATCTTGCCCTTGTTTGACGCCACTTCCTGAATGAACGCATAGGCGTCGTCGAACAGCTTCAGGGTCTGGTGCAGGTCAATGATATAGATGCCGTTGCGCCCGCCGTAAATGTAGCGCTTCATTTTCGGGTTCCAGCGGCGCGTCTGGTGGCCGAAGTGGACGCCTGCTTCAAGCAGGTCCTTCATCGCGAGAATAGACAAATCGTAGCTCCTTCGTGTTGTGTGCGTCCCCGCCGATCAACCGCCTTTGCGACCTTTGTTATCGTGAAACACAGGCACAAGCAAAGCACGTCCCGGCGAGTGTGGATTTCGCAATTTCCGCCCGCAAAGTATACCACAAAATGCGGCCTGGATTCAAGAGAAACAGCGGCAGGTATGCTGTTTGCCGCAGTGTCTGCCATTTTCTTGACAAATTGTGGTTTATTTTGTATCATGTCCTAACGTCCTCCCTAAGCCGCTCCTATGGTCCTATGAAATTTCCGCCCGTTTTTGCCTTCCTCGCCCTTCTCTTTGGTCTCACTCTGCCTCTGCACGCCCAATCTACGCCCCTGATCCTCAAAGTCGGCGGGGCGGGGGGCTTCAAGCTGCCGGACAAGAACGCAACCGACCCGAACTCGCGGGCGAACCGGGCGATTGTGGAAGCCTTCGAGAAGTCGCATCCAGGCGTTCGGCTCCAAAGCGCACAAGGGCTGCAAATCGGCGGGCCGGGCGCAGAATCCAATCTGCTGCTGGCATTCGCGGGCGGCACGGCCCCGGATGTCGTGTATGTCAACTTCCGGTCGTCGGCCTCCTATATCCAGCAGGGGTTCTTGATCCCGCTGGACGACTATTTAAAGCATGACCCCGCCGTGCTGGCTCATATCCAGCCGACACTACTGCCGATCCTCAAAGACGCCGGACACGGGCATATCTATTCTCTGCCGTTTCTGGCCGCCGTGCAGGCCTTGTACTACCGCAAAGATATGTTCCAGGCGGCGGGGCTTGACCCCAACCACCCGCCGAGAAACTGGGATGAGTTTTATGCAGACGCCCAGGCGCTGACCAACCAGCCCAAAGGTGTTTGGGGCTTCGAGTTCGGCACGGACTCGGATGCGTCCGCCTACTGGTGGATCAATTTTTTGTGGCAGGCCGGCGGCGAGGTCATCCGTCGCGGCCCGAACGGGCAGTGGCAGGCGGCGTTCAATACGCCTGCCGGGGTCACGGCCCTGCGCTTCTACGGCAAGCTTTTGACTGCGCCCTGGACCGGCAAGGACGGCCATCGGTATGTCGGAGTCGCGACTCATTCCTCCACTCTCGGCGAAGACCGGGCGGCGTCGAAAGTCGCTATGTGGTTCCAGTACCAGAGCAACATCATCGCGAACCAGGCCGACGCTACCTTGATCAGCCCCAGCGTTGTCGGCATCGCCCCCATGCCCAAAGGCCCGACGGGGATTACGGCGAACGAAACTAACGCTTACATGTGGGGCATCTCGTCGCAAATCAAAGACCCGCGTGTCCGGGACGCCGCCTGGCAGTTCGCGTCGTTCATGGCAAGCGACGAAGCCGACCGCATCCGCACGAAAGCGTATGTGGAAGCGGGCCTCGGCAACACGGTCAACCCCGTCGCGCTGCAAAAGTATGGCTACGCTGATTACACGTCGCCGCAAAGCAAAGTCTGGCTCCAGACCAATAAAACGCTGTTTCAAAACGGCCACCCGGAGCCTTACGGCGAGAACATGAGCCAGATTTACAACCTGCTCGGCGTCCCGCTCGGCGAAATCGAGCAGTACCCGAACGCCGACCCGAAAGCGCTCTTAGACCGGGCGGCGGCGGCGGTAGATGCCAAGCTGACCGGCTATGTGCCGCCGGAGGTCGAGCGTCAGCGGCGGGCCGGGGCGTGGAGCATCTTCGCCCTGCTGCTGGCCGGGCTGGCGGTCTATGCCTACTGGCAGGCGGCGCTTTGGGCAGGACGACGCAAGTTTCAGCGCAAAAGCCGCGTTTATTCGTCGCGGCCCGTCGGTCTCGGCCTCCCTGTCCACGCGCTCATTTGGATGTTCATGCTGCCGGCTATCTTGACAATTCTGGTCTGGCGCTACTACCCGCTCGGACGCGGCTTGGTGATGGCGTTCCAAAATTATCATATTCTTGGCGGGGCCAGCTACGTTGGCTTGGACAACTTCATCGAGCTATTCACGGCGCAGACGTTTTGGCAGTCCACGCTGAACTCGTTTTTGTACACCGTCATCAGCTTGACCCTCGGCTTCTTCCTGCCGCTCCTCGTCGCCGTTGGGCTGACCGAGGTGCCGCGCGGCAAAGTTTTTTTCCGAACGCTTTATTACCTGCCCGCGATTACGGCATCGCTGGCGATTACGTTTATGTGGAAGTGGTTTGAGGACGGCACGCCTGCCGGCCTCTTTAACTCTTTGATTATCTCAGGCGCAAACGGGCTTCACCTGCACTCAGACCCTGTGAAATGGCTGGATAACCCGAAAATCGCTTTAGTATCGGTCATTTTGCCCGGCGTCTGGGCCAGCGCCGGGCCGGGGAGTCTTATCTACCAAGCCGCGCTGCGCTC
Organism: uncultured Armatimonadales bacterium; assembly: GCA_964236795.1. Lineage (GTDB taxonomy): Bacteria > Armatimonadota > Armatimonadia > Armatimonadales > Capsulimonadaceae > JANXMY01. The sequence goes on from CAXSFV010000037.1 coordinate 5,715, forward strand.
CATTCCCGAAGAAATGTACGAAGCCGCCGATCTCGATGGGGCCGGGTTATGGACCAAGTTCTTGCGTGTTACTCTTCCCACTCTGAAGCCCCTTATCTTGATCAATTTAGTCGGCGCGGTCATTGGGTCCTTCCAGGCCACCGACAACATTCTTGTGATGACTGCCGGCGGGCCGCTGTATTCGACGCAAACGCTGGGCCTGGAGATTTGGTACAACGCTTTTCTGTTTTTGAAGTTCGGCTACGCAACGGCGGCGGCGTGGGTCATGGGAGCGCTTCTGGTCGGCTTCACGATTTACCAGCTTCGGGTGATGAAGGACCTGCGGTTTTCGGCGGCCCGGTCCTAAAATCCAAAAGACAGCAAATTCATGGGTGATAATTATGCACGGTTGGCATGATTTGTGCTAGTTGCTATGGTATCAATGATGGACAGCAGTAGAAAGTCCTAGGAAGCACGAATACAAGGATGATTTCGATCAGTCCAAGCGACGACGCACAGCCGATGGAAGAAGAAATTGCGCCGACAGGAACAGCAGAGATTTGGGGCCGCCGCGCCTTCATGATGGACCTAAGCGGCGGCCTGTCCATGCTGCGTGAGCAGATGGTCCGCGAAATGGGGCAGGAATTCACAGCGGACATCTTCTACCGCGCCGGCTTTGCCAGCGCTTCGGCGCTGATAGCGGCTGTGATCCTGGAAAATCCGGACGGCGACAGCCGCCAAAGGCTGGATGCGGCGCTTCAAAAACTCACCGGCTCCGGGTACGGCGTCCTGCATCTCGACACGCGGCAGGAGCACCCCGGCGAGCTGCGAATCCGCGCCGAAGACAGCGCCGAGGGAACGCTGATGCGCGGGCGGGCCGGACGCACCGGCGGCGCCTGCGACTACCTGCGCGGCTTGCTGCGCGGCGTTGCCGAAGCCTTTTCTCCGCCCGGCGGCGAACTTGACTGCGTTGAGACAAGCTGCCTGGCAAACGATGATCCCGACTGCCGCTTTCTCCTTGCCGCGCCGGATTATCTTGCCCAGCACGGCTACCGTCAGGGCGACCTGTCGCACTCGTCCGTCCGCGAAACTCTGCTTCGGCTGAACCGGCAACTGGAAGACGTGCTGGAAGCGGCGAAGCGCGATACGCTGACCGGGCTGTTTAACCGCGCCCACTTTGAGTCGGTCCTGCGGAACCGGATCGAGCAGTCCAAGCGGCGCACCGACACGCTTTCTGTCGCCATGATTGACCTAGACGGCTTCAAGGAAGTCAACGACGGCCTGGGCCACGCGATGGGAGATCTGGCCTTGCGCCAGGTAGGCCGCCTGCTCGGCGGGCAGGCGCGGGACACGGACATCGCCGCTCGGTACGGCGGCGATGAGTTTGCCTGGCTGATGCCCGGCACCTCAGTCGAAGCCGCCGTCGCCGTCGCCGACCGCATCCGGCGGCTGGTGCGGGACATGAGCCGCGACCTCAACCTGCCGATTTCCCTGTCCATCGGCATTGCGTCCTGCCCAGACGATGCCGTGAGCATGACCGAGCTCCTTGACTTCGCCGATACCGCCATGTATCAAGCTAAAGGCGCGGGCGGCAACCAGGTCCGACGCTACGCCGCCTCGGAAGACAACCGCGGTGCCGCTCCCCCAAGCCGCCCGGCGCGTCCGCGTCTGTCTTCCGGCACACCAGACCAACCGGAACCGTCGGAAGACTTGCCGCAGCTTGATTTGGGTGATTAGGGAAACCTCATCCTGCAACTTGTTGCGGGGTGAGGTTCTTACTCAGCCGCCCGCAAGCAGATGCCGGGCGATGGCGACATCTTCCGGCTTGTCCACGTCTGTTCCTATCTCGGCATAGGCCGAGCAGACCCCGGCGGCCCTACCGCCCAGCACCCGGCTGACGGCGGCTTCCAGCCCTGCGACCGACAGCAGGCCGGGCGCGAGAAGCTGCGCCCCCATCAGCCGCGCCAGCAGGCCGGGACCGAGCAGACGCGCTACCTTCACCGGCGATTTCCGGGCGTCATACGCCGCCGTGATCGCCTCCTGCTTGGTTTGCAGAAATTGAGAATTGACCAGCATCATGTTTCCCAGCGTGAACCGGCCTTCCGCGAGGCTGATCGCCGTCCGCTTCATCTCCGGGTATCTTTGAGTGCAGACCGCCAGCGGCACATACGAGCAGCACAAATCCGCCTCAATCGCTGAAGCCCGGACGGCAAAATCTTCGGCGGCTTCCGCTGTCAGAAACGGGATATCCGACGTGCTGACCAGAACACGCTCGTTGTTGCCCGCCGCCTCCAGCCCAGCCAGCAGGTTCTCCAGCAGGGTTTCGCGGCCCGCGATCTGTATATACTGCTCGCTTTGCGGCACCGTGCCGACCACGAAGATTTTTCCGACTGACGGCGCTTTGTTTAGAGCCGAGACCACATAACTCAGCATGGATTGGGTCCCAATCGGCGTCAGCGCCCGGATTTCCGTTCCCGTTGCCGCCGCCATTTCCGGGCTGTTTCTGCCGCCCGCCAGCACCACTGCGTTAATTGTCATTCGCTGCTTTCTTTGACGACAGTTTCCGTCACCCAGACCTTGCCGCCTCCTATCCGCACCTGCTCGGCCACGGCTTCAGCCGCTTCGGGCGTGGAAGTCCGCAGGAACAGGGCTGCGCCGCTGCCGCACAGCAGCGGCTTGAAACTTTCTGCGGCTTCGGCTGTCGAAGACAGCAGGGCATACGCCGCCGCGACTTCCGGGTAGGCAGGCAAGATCACGGCCTCAAAGTCATTTGCCGGCGTCAGCCGGTCTTGGAGCCAGCGCTCTGTCGCGCCGCCTGCCGTGCGGCCCGGAAGGGCATCCAGCGCGGCGTAGGCCGCCGCCGTGGACACACCGACACCCGGCTTGACGATCACCAAACGCCAGTCCGGGTCGAGCGGCGGCAGCGGCATGATTTTCTCGCCGAGACCTTCCGCCAGCGCCGTGCCGCCGGTGAAAAAGAACGGCACGTCGGCCCCAAGCGCCGCGCCGATCTCACCGAGGCGGGCTTGCGACAGGCGCAGGCCGAACAAGTCGTTGACCACTAGCAGTGTTGCGGCGGCGTTGCTGCTGCCGCCGCCGAGACCGGCTTGCGAGGGGATACGTTTATGCAAAGTGATTTGCAGGCCGCTTCGGCTGCCCGGCAGAATGCCTCGCGCCGCCGCGATCTTTTGCAGCCGCACGGCGGCTTTATGCACGAAATTTGTTTCATCGGCGGGAACGCCGTCCGCTTCGTCTCCCGTGACACTAAGATGAACGCCGGGTGTCGAGGCAAGCGCGACTGTCACCGTGTCATGCAGTCCGATTGTCTGCATGACCGAGCGAATGTCGTGGTAGCCGTCAGGACGGCGCGGTCCGACATCGAGTGTCAAGTTGATTTTCGCGTGCGCGGCGCGGGTGACAAAATTCATTGTTTCGCTGACGCTGAAAGCGACTCCGTCAGCGCGGACGCGAAATCGCGGGCCGTCGCTTCGTGGAAGCGGGGCAGGCGGGACAAGGCATCGCCGAGCCGCACCGACCCGTACTTGTCATCAAACGTCAGTGCCTGGCCGATCAAATAGCGCATTCCAGGTTCGTCGTGCCGCGCCAGCCACTTGGGGCTTGGGCCGATCTTTTGGTAGAGCGCCAGCGGCGGAGCGATCAGCAGCCGCTCAAAGTTTCGTGCGCCGCTGAAGTCGCCCCACAGCGCAGACACTTCAGCAGGGCCCTTCGGCTCCCGCATGAACCAGCGCACCAAAAGCCGCTCGCCTAGGTAGCCGTTCGCCCAGTATTCGGGGGCATCGTACCCGCCGATGGGCGGCAGGGCTAGATGGGAATACTCGTGAACGACTTCGCGAATCCACTCAATGGACGAGCGCGGCGATCCTAAATCGTACAGGTACAAATTGGAGCGCCACTGCTCGCCGCCGCCCGCGCCGCCGGCGCAGAGCCAGACATTAAACGGCGCCGTCCCCGCCGCCTCGCGCCCCGTTTTTTCCACCAGTGTGTGGTGGGCCAGCGCCAGCAGCCGCCCGATCCGGCCTGCAAGCGGCGCATCCGCCTCCGATGAGTAATGCACCGCGCAGAGCAAAGCATAGGACTGCGTAAATGCCCCGGTTCCGGGGGTATAAAGATAAGAGACTTTGGCGAACTTTCCCCCGTGCTGCGGCTCGGACGCTTCCGTCGGCAGGTAGGGCCGGGGAACCACCAGCGCTCCTAAGCCGTAAGGCAAAGTGTCTGCGTTGACAGGCAGGTCCGGCAGCCAAGCGGGGTCGAGGTGCGGCGGCAGCCCGGCGCTCACGGCCTCTTCCAGCGCCTGCGCTGCGACTTTGGAACCCGGCTCGGTCCGGTGCGCTGCCACCAGCATTCCCAAATCGGGCGCGGCCTGCACCGAAGAGCTGAGCAGATACAGTAAGAGATAAACGAACAAACGAACCATAGCGCCATTATGACACAAAGACTTCTCTTTGGGAAGGCAACCTCAAATATGAAACCATGCAGCGCCGCTTTGCTTGCTTTTCTTGGCCTCGGCTTAGGCCGCGCCGCGCTGGCCGATACCGGCAGCGCCATTCCAGTTCAGACCGTCTCGCCCCCGCCGCCGCTGTCTGCCCAAGACCGCAGGCAGATGGCCGACGAGATCAAGCAGGGGCAGGACGCCGTTGCTGAGATCGCGAAGTCCGGCAAGATCGTCAAAGATGGCCCGGAAAACGACCGGGTCAACCGCATCGGCCAGCGGCTGGCCGTCATTGCCGACAGCGTACAGATCCCGCAAGGCTACGGCAACGACCGTGTGTACCCGTTTACCTGGCATTTTCACATCATTGACGACAAGTCGGTGAATGCGTTCTCGCTCCCTGGCGGCCAGGTGTTCGTCAACACCGGCCTCTTAAAAGCCGTCCGCTCCGACGACGAGCTGGCCGGGGTGCTGGGCCACGAGATGACCCACAGCGCCCACCATCACATTCAGGCGCTGTCCCACGAGCAAAGCAAGATGTCGTCGGCGATGGCCGCGGGCCTGCTGGCCGCGATCTTAGCCCATGTCCCCGCCAGCGACATCGGCAATCTAGCCGCTGGGGCGCAGTACACGGCGCTCGGCATTATGAACACGAAATACAGCCAGCCTGCCGAAAGCGACGCCGACCACGGCGGCACGATCATGATGGCAAAAGCAGGCTTCGACCCCGTCGGCATGATGACTTTTATGGAACGTTTGGGCGATTTCGAGAATGCCAGTCCGAAGGTCGAGATGGGCATCTTTCAGGACCATCCGGAAGCCGCCGACCGGGTCGCCGCCATCACCCAAGAGCTTGCTGAAATGCACGTTTCGATTACTCCAAGAGAAGTCCGCGCAGTGACGGGCGCCCCGCACGCGGTCGCGCACCAGGACCCTGCCGGCGGGATTGACATTGAGTTCAACCACCACACCCTGCCGACGCTAGCCGATCCCGACGGCGACCGCGTCCCGGCGATTGTCAACAAGTTCAACAGCTCCCTAGACACCGGCCTCCAGTTGTACCAGGTCGAAGCAAGCGGCAACGAAGTCCTGCTGTCCGACCGGCCCCTCATCACAATCTCGCAGTCGGATGTCGCCCTGCATCCCGGCCAAACAGCAGCCACTCTGGCCCAGGCTGCCTCCGATGCCCTGCGGGGCGGCATTTACGCCCAGGCGTTCACGAGCAACAGATTGTAAATTATTCTTGCGAAACGCTTGACAACCGAGAAAACGCACGGGTACACTAGCTCCCGTTACCGAAATGCACGCACCAATAAATCGAAAGGAGCAGCCAAGTACCATGTTTACCATCACTACGACAAAAACAGATCGCAGCGCCAAGCGTACCCAGTCCGACCACTTTGGTCGCCGACTGCCGCTTGTCGGCGCCCAGACCCTGGCGGCTCCCTTCGCTGGAGGCTGCGTCTCTTAACACTCACGTTGAAGTCCTGTGAGCGAAAAGACGCTCCCCGCGAAGGCTGTTCAGCCGTGCAGGGAGCGTCTTTTTCTATTTGTACCGTATCGAGGAGGATACGCCCATGACACAGGACATCGAGTTATTTGAGAAAACTGAGCTTCAAAGCGACCACAGCGCCCCGCCGCTGTGCCTCGTGCATTATTTCGGAGCGACCGGACAGGGGCCGCCCAATCAAAGCATCGCACGCATCGCCGAACGGGACGGCAACCTGCTCATCTTAGAGTTCGCCCCGCCGCCGAAAGAAGCGAAGGCAAAACGGCGCGGGAAAAGTCTCATGGCGAGAGCCTATGATTTTCTTTTTCTGCTCTTGCTGCTGTCCAGCGTGATCGCCTGCATCGCGGCCTTCCGCTTCTAGGCGGCAGCAAGGGAAAAGACCTCACCCGGCGTCTTCTTCGGCGAAGGTCTTGCGGACGAAGGGGTGGTCGTTGTTGAGGTCAAGCGCGGGGATCTCGCTGCCGCTGTAAGGGTCCACATGGGTGATGCGGAGCAGGACGCCTAAGTCTAAAGCGTCTTCGACGAGCTTGTGGATTTCGCGCATCTCGCGGGTGCGCCACGCGTCGGAGCGGGGCGGGGCAGCCTGGGGCGGCAAATCGGCGGGGTCCCAGTGGCCTTTGTTGTAGAGGAAGCGGGCCAGCAGGCCCTGGGCCATGTAGTCGCGGTGGCTGTTGTTGATGTCGTCTGCGGTCAGCACGATGTCAGCAAGGTCGCGGCGCAGGATGTCGGGAACATTATCGGGCGCGGCGAGGGCGGCGGCGACTTCCGGCGGCAGCGGCGGCGGCTTGACGACCTGGGCCTCGTCTTCCGGCAGCCAAATCCGCTTGGTCATGCCGAGCGCTTCCACCAGCAGCAGGCCCTGCGCCTCCATTTGGGCGATCAGGCCCTTGAAGCCGTCCAATCCATGCTTTTCGGGATGGAACCGAGGGGCGCGGTTCGGCATCTGGAGGCTCATCCAGGACAAAAGCGGCGGGTAATTACGTCCGTCTTCTAACTCGCGCTGTTCACGAAGCAGGCGCAGCAGAGTAATTTGGGCTTCTTCGAGGGTCGTGTCGGGCAGAGCCGGACGAGTGGGGCGGCTGACGGCAAGCGGCACGGCGGCTTCGGCTTTGGCTGGTTCTTTTGCAACAACTTCTTTCGGCGGGGCTTCTTTGACCGGCAGCTCTTTCGCAGCAGCGACTTCTTTGGCAGGCGCTTCGGCCCGGTCTATTTCCTCATCGTAGAAGACAATCTCGTCGACAATGCCTTCCAGCCGGCCCGACGTGCTGCCGGACACGCCGATCATCACAACGGCCGCGCCCCGGCGGCGCAAAGCGGCGGCGACATGCAGAAAGTCGGCATCCCCGGCGACCAGCACAAAAGTCTGAATGTGCGGCTCGGTGAACGAAACTTCCAGGCAGTCTAGGCTCATCTTCACGTCCACGCTGTTTTTGATCCGCTCCTGCCCGAACGGGCTGCGCCGGGATGGCACATACACTGGCTCGATGCCCGCCCCGTAGAGACTCATCTGGTCCCACGAGCGGCGGTGGTAATAGTCCTGCCAGTCGGCATAGGCGCGAGCGATAACGGGGCGGCCATAGCGAAGGCGGACGGCGTCCAGCAGCGCGGTGATATTCGGCAGGCGGCTGACTTCGTACAAGCTGTACTTGAAGTTTTCCCAGTCAATAAACAGCGCGACATCGCCGGGGGGCGGGGAAGACGGCAGAGGCGAGGAAGGCGGGAGCATGGGCAAAGAGGGTCCTGACTTGCAGTGGGCGGAGCAGACAGCAGGCGGCGGGAGATGCCGCCTGCTTCAATGAAACCGAATTCAATGAAACCGAGAGATTACCAGCCCCGGCTCGCCATCAGCTCTTCTCTCGGCAAGGTGCTGATGTCAATACCGACCATCGGCTCGCCGATGTCGCTGGAAACTTCGGCCAAAATGTCCGGGTTGTCGTAGTGCGTGTTCGCATCCACAATCGCTTTTGCCCGGCGCTTCGGGTCACCCGACTTGAAGATGCCGGAGCCGACAAAGACGGTCTCGGCCCCGATCTGGCGCATCAAAGCCGCATCGGCGGGGGTTGCGATCCCGCCTGCGCTGAAGTTCGGCACGGGCAGCTTGCCGGTGCGATGCACTTCCAAGACTAAATCATAGGGAGCGCCGAGGTTCTTGGCTTCGGTCATCAGCTCTTCCCGCGGCAGGACCTGAATGCGGCGAATGTCGCGCAGAAGCGTTCGCATGTGACGCACGGCCTCGACGACATTGCCCGATCCCGCTTCGCCTTTGGTGCGGATGAGAGCTGCGCCCTCGCCAATCCGGCGCAGGGCCTCGCCAAGATCGCGGCAGCCGCAGACAAACGGGACTTTGAAGTCGTGCTTGTTGATATGAAACGCATCATCGGCGGGGGTCAGGACCTCCGACTCGTCAATGAAGTCCACGCCGAGCGCCTGCAAGATCTGCGCCTCGGCAAAATGCCCGATCCGGGCCTTTGCCATGACGGGGATCGTCACGACATCCATAATCTCTTTGATCATCTTGGGGTCGGACATCCGGGCGATCCCGCCCTGGCGCCGGATGTCTGCCGGTACCCGCTCCAGCGCCATGACCGCGACTGCGCCCGCTTCTTCGGCGATAATCGCCTGCTCCGGGTTGATGACGTCCATGATGACGCCGCCCTTCAGCATCTCGGCCAGACCCACTTTGGTCTGCCACGTTGATTTCTGTTCCCCTAGGTTCTGCTCCATCATATCAGTGCCGTCCTTCTAAAAGTCACGCAAGCTACGTTGACCGCTATTCTACCCGAAAGCGGCTGCTCTTGGCAAGCAGGACTTCGCCGGCACCGACGCGAATAAGCCGCTATGCGCCGCATCCCATCGCAGATTTTTACCGCGAAGCAGAAGCGCAGACGCCGGGGCGTCTGGATCGCCTTAGCCCTTGTCTTTGCCATGATGCTGCTCCTCTACGCCGACGTTGAGCGCTCCCGCGCGTTCATCTGTGCCGGCGTCGCCGATGCACCGCCCCGCCCGGTCGCCATTGTCTTTGGGGCCGCTGGGGACGTTCTTCAAGACCGCGTCTCCACCGGCGTTGAACTCTACAAAGCGGGCAAAGTCAAGAAGCTGCTGATGACCGGAGACAACAGCCGAGACGGCTACAACGAGCCGCAGACTATGAAAGACCAGGCAATGGCCGAAGGCGTTCCCGCCCAAGACATTGTAATGGACTACGCCGGCTTTCGCACCTACGACAGCGTGTACCGCGCCCACGCCATCTTCGGCGTTACGTCGGCGCTGCTCGTGACCCAGTGCTACCACCTGCCGCGTGCGCTGTTCCTTGCTCGGCACCTCGGCATTGACGACGCCGTCGGCGTAGACGCCGCCAAACGCCCTTATGTCGGCCAGTGGAGCTTCGACCTCCGCGAGATCGCCGCCGTTGAAGTCGCCTGGGTGCAGGCCGTCATCATCCACCACGCCCGAAGTTCCTGGGTAAACAAGAGACACTGTTTCCGCGAAACGAGGCTGCTCATGGCACTTGACCTGCACGACCCGGCGGCCCGCCGCCATTTCTACATCCAGATGGCAAGGAAGCGAGTCCGCCCCGGCAGTGGCAGCGGCCCTGAAACCCTCTGGGCCAGAACTTGGAAACGCCCCGTGTTTGACCTCCGCACCATTACCACCGTGCCGTTCGTCGTCATCGGCGGCGTTGCCGCCCGCCTATACGCCCCAGAGCGTGTCACCGATGACTTAGACATACTTATTGAGGCCAAGAATGCAGAAATTTTGGCTGCCGACATAGAACGCGCCGGCGGCAGTTCCCGATGTGAGCTGAACGGGATGGCGCTAGATGTGCGGGCCGAAGAGGCGCCCTGGGCGGTAGAAGCCATCGCAAATCCGGCGTCTGCTCTAAACGGCTTGCCTGTTATCTCGCTGCCCTACCTAGTGCTGATGAAGATGCGAGCAAGCCGAGGTATTGACATGGGTGATTTGACACGGGTTCTGGGTGCGGCAGATGACGAAACAATCAAAGGAACGGAAAAGGTAATCGCGGATTACCTGCCTGATGGCGTGGAAGATTTAGAAGGGCTAATTTATTTAGGGAGGCTTGAATACGGGCGGACGATCAGGGAGTGAAAGCGAGGAAGTAAACTTCTCTCGCTGAATGGCATCCTTCGGATGTAAGACTGGCTAACGCCCGGCCTCTTGTCGTCCGAAGGACGTTATTCAGCGAGAGGAATTTATTCCCTCGCTCTTTCCCCATTCCTTCTTACAATTCCCGCCGGTACTCATACGCCTGGATCAGCGTCGCCTGATCGGCGTAGTCTAAATCGCCGCCGACGGGCATTCCGTGGGCGATGCGGGTGACGCGGACGCCGAACGGCTTCAAGAGGCCGGCGACGTAGAGGGAAGTTGTGTCGCCTTCGACCGTGGGGTTTGTCGCCAGAACAATTTCTTCCACTTTGGGCTCGCCGTCGGCGACCCGCTGCTGCAAGTCCCGAATTTGCAGCTTATCCGGGCCGACGCCGTCCATCGGCGAAATCACGCCCTGCAAGACATGGTAGACGCCCTTGAACTCGCCGGTCTTCTCCATTGCAATCAGGTCGCGCGGCTCGGCGACGACGCAGATCTTGGCATGGTCCCGGCGCGGGTCGGCGCAGATGTCGCAGATGTCGCCTTCCGAGTAGTTATGGCAGATCGTGCAGAACTTGATGCTGCTTTTAATGGTCACGAGCGCGTCAGCCAGCGCCCGCGCTTCTTCTTCCGGCAGGCGCATGACATGGAACGCCAGCCGCTGGGCAGTCTTCGGCCCGATGCCGGGCAGCTTTTCGAACTCGCCGACCAGTCGCGCCAGCGGCTTAGGGTAATAAACAGCCATAGAAGTTACTTAGAATAGTCCGCCGAGGCCGCTGCCGCCGCCCATGCCGGACGGCATCACGCTTTTGAGACGCTCCTCGCGCATGGCATTGGCTTTGTCCACGGCTTCCCGCACGGCGAGCGTCACCAGATCTTCCAGCGACTCGACATCTTCCGGGTCAACCACTTCTTTGGCGATCTTGATCGTCAAAATGTCCGCTTTGCCGGTCGCCGTCACTCTCACTAAGCCGCCGCCGGCCTGGCCTTCCACTCGCGCTTCATCGAGTTCGGCTTCGACCCGCTGGGCGTCTTCCATGGCTTTCTGGGCCTGCTTCATCAAGTCGCCGAGGCCGCCGGGCATTTTGCCGAAGGGATTATTTGCCATTCTCTTTATCCTTTACGTTAAGCTTACTTCAAATCTTCGTCATCGAGCAGGCGGCCGCCGAAGACCGCGATCACTTCATCCACAAACGGGCTGGGAACGTCGGCGGCGACTGCTGCCGCCATCTCGCGCGGCCTGGGAGCCGGGGCCTGGGACGCGCCGCGCGTCAGCAGTGTTTGTCCGTGCATGACGCACTTCACTTTGTAGGTGTCGGGGTCAACGCCGAGCGTCCGGTTGATGATTTCTTCAATCATCTTCCGTCCTTTTTCCTTGCTTTGCACCCGGTCAAACGAAAACTGGTTGTCAAACTCCAAAATAACCGAACGGTCTTGAACGGCGACAGGTTTGGCGGCTTTGACATCCTGCACCCCCGCCGGGCTGCGGCTGCCGATCAAGTTCAACACCTCCTGCCAGGACTTTTGCAGCCGCAGCAGCTCCGGCGGCGCATCGGGTGTCTGAATCGGCTTTATGAGGACAGGGATGGGTGCTTCGAACGCGACCTGCTGGACTTGCATTAAGTCTTCTTCCGGCAGCTCTTCTTGCAGCACACGGTCATCTTCGGACGTGACAATTGCGCTCGGCAGGTCGTCTAAGTCTTCGTCGCCCGGCACAAGCGTGTACGCTGGGCCGTCGTCCTCGTCCTCGGCCAAATCCGACAACTCGGCGTCAGCGAGCGGCGGCGGCATATCATAGGGAACAGCGATCTCCGCCGGCAGTTCTGGGGAAGAAGCCTCCCCGTTCCAGTTCTGGAAAGCCGGAGTAGGATCAGAGGGGGCGGCAGTCGCAGAGGGCACAGCAAGCAGCGCCCCTAAGGTTCCCTCTCGGCTCGGTTCTTCTCCGGCTCCCCAGAATTGGGGCGGGGGGGCTTCTTCCCGCGCCGTCAGCGGAGCCGGGTCCGGCATCGGCGAAAGCAACGCGGGAGGCGCGGCTTGCGAGGGCAGCCGCATCAGCTTCAGCAGCGACATTTCTAAAATCAGCCGGTGCTGATTAGAGCGCTTCGTTTCCTGCTCCGCCGCCGTCAGGACTTCCAGCGCTTTCAAGAGATCAGCCGGCGCAAAGCGGGATGCCTGGGTGCGGAGGCTGGCGCTGTCATCCAAATCGCCTGCCGAAGCCGCTTTGGCCCCGACCCCAACAAACAACATATCCCGGAACCGATCCGCCAGGCTCTTCAAGAACTGCCGGACATCTTTGCCGCTTTCCAGCACCGTTCCTGCGAGGCCGAACGCCCCGGCGGCGTCCGAGTCGGCAATAAGTTCCACTACCTGCCGCAGCACGTCCTCGTCAATCGTGCCGAGTACCACCGTCACATCCTTGACCGTGACCTGCACCCGCTGGTACGCCAGTACCTGTTCCAGCAGCGACAGCGAATCGCGATACGACCCGTCGGCGGCGCGGGCAATCAGCGTCACCGCCGCCGCTTCGGCCTTGACGCCTTCCGCTTTCAGCACGTCTTTCAGCCGCGCTGAGATCTGAGCGACTGACCCGCGCTTGAACTCGTAGACCTGGCAGCGGGAGGCAATCGTGATCGGCAGCTTTTCCAGCTCCGTCGTCGCCAGCACGAACACAACCCGGTCCGGCGGCTCTTCCAGTGTTTTCAGAAACGCATCCATCGCATCCCGCGAAAGCTGATGGGCTTCGTCAATGATATAGACCTTATAGCGCCCTTCCATCGGCGGGAACTTGATGGAGGCGACGAGGTCGCGCACGTCGTCCACTTTGCCGTGCGACGCCGCATCCATCTCCAAAACGTCTACAAACGACGACGCCGCAATCGCCCGGCATGGCCCGCAGACCCCGCACGGCTCCGGTGTCGGGGCCGTCAAATCGCCGTTCGGCCCGATGCAGTTCAGCGCCTTTGCGAGAATCCGGGCGCACGTCGTTTTCGCCGTCCCGCGCGTCCCCGTAAACAGGTAGCCGCTCGCCACTCGCCCGGCAGAAATCGCGTTCCGCAGCGTCGTCGTGACATGCTCCTGCCCCACCACATCTTCAAACGTCTGCGGCCGGTATTTGCGGTACAAAGAGATATAAGCCATACTTCAGTAGTATACCCCAAGAGTTCGCGCAGAATGTTTCGCCGTGAATGCCCCGCCGTTCGTCCCCGCCGTGAACGGCAGGTCTACGGGCGCAGACGCCAGCCACACGGTGTGCGGAAATGCCTCTCGCTGACAGGTTTTCTTGTTCTTTCGGTCGCAGACCGATTGGCGTCTGCGCCCATAGACCTGCCGTTCACGGCGGGACTCCAACGCCGTCCCGAAAGATTTTTTTCGCGTTCTGTCCGCTTTTGCATCCGGGCGTAGATAATACAGTAAGAGGAGCATTCACCAAGCATTATGGAAGACCGACTGCTGCTACAGCGCTTCGTCAAAGACCATTCGCAGGAAGCCTTCGCCGTGCTGACCGCCCGTTACCTGAGCCTCGTCTACGCCGTCTGCCGCCGTGAATTGGAGGATGCCGACGCCGCCGAAGATGTCACCCAAGCCGTCTTTTTGATCTTGGCCCGCAAAGCGCCAAGCTTAGGCCGGGGCGTCGTCCTCTCCGGCTGGCTGTTCCAAACGGCCCGGTTCGCCGCCAAAAATGCCCGTCTGCAAGCCCAGCGGCGAGCGGCCTACGAACAGAAAGCGGCGGAGGCACTCATGGAGCAGACAGAGACCGAAGACAAACAGTGGGTCGAAATCGAGCCGCTGCTCAATCAGTCCCTCGCCGCCCTGAAGGCCGGGGAGCGCGAGTGCGTCCTGCTGCGCTTCTTCCAGGGCGCGAGTTTCGCCGAAGTCGGCGCAAGTCTGGGCCTATCCGAAGATGCCGCCCGCAAGCGCGTCACCCGGTCACTGGGCAAAATGCGCCAGTTCTTCACCCAACACGGCGTCATCGTGCCGGCGATTGCTCTGCCGGTCCTGCTGACGGCCCACGCCGCCAAAGCCGCCCCTGCCGCTTGCCAGGCCAGTATTGCCCAGTTTGTCCCCACTGTCCTTGCTGGACACACGACAGCAGCCTTGACCGGCTCGCACGCTTATCAACTCTCGGAAGGAACACTCAAAGCCATGAAACTCGCTCAAATCAAAGTCGCCGCCGGGATCACCGCCGTTGTTCTCGGTGTCAGCACCTATGCCGTCACCCGTGGGATTGCTCATCCTACTGCCGGTTCGGATCATATCTACCAGCAGACGACCGGCACGACACTCACGGCAGTCCAAATCGCCGCCCGCAGCCGCGCAGCCTATGCCGCACTGAGTTCTTATGAAGTCACCGCGAACGTTGCCGAGCAAGGTTTATTCGCTGCCCCAGCAATGACGCAGAACTACCAGACCTCAGCGACAATTCAGTTCGCTCGACCCGGCAAAATCCGCACGGAAGGGAAAGCTATGGACGGAAGCCCTTTTGCGTATGTCTCAGACGGTGCCCGCACCGTGTCCCAAACAAACAACACTCCCTGGAAGTCGGAGACGGATGTCGGGATGGCGATTGGCGGTGTCCAGGGAATTGCGGCGACCGCCGGCTCGACCGTCCCTGCTGTGCTGACCGGCAATGGCTTCGGGTATCCACTTGCGCTGATCGCTGCCGCGAAACCCGTAGTGCGAGAAGATAAGATTGACGGCGTACCGTGCTACGTTTTAACAGCGCATCTCGACACGCCTGCTGTTCAGGAAACCGAGGCGGATTGGGTAGATGAAAAGACATTTCTACTGCGCCGCTGCGTGTCTGATAATAAAGGGCCGGCACATACAATCTCATTCAACGGTCAGTCCGTTGCGGCACCAGCCGTAAATGTCCATCTTGAGGAAAACTTCACCAACGAGCGCATCAACCAGCCCATTTTGGACAGCACGTTCACCCTGCCTGCGGTGCAATAGTAAGCAGGTTGCGGACGGGCAATGACCGCAGCGAACAACTTCAACAAGCAAGACAACATTCCTCACAGAAAGCGAAGTTCAATGAAAAAGCCTCCGTTCAAAGTCGCCCTCACTGTCTCTGCCCTCGCACTTATGGCCGGCTCACTCGTTCTGCATGAGCGGGTCGCGCACACCGGCGGGCTGGAAGACCTTCCACTCGTCAAACAGGTCGGCGTCATGGTTTCTTCTCATGGCCTCATGCAGCTTTCCGACTACAACCACTTTATCGCCATGCAGGCGAATCTCTGCCGGGGGCAGAACCCCTCGCCGGACGACATTGACTTTGCCTTTCGGTTCGCCGCGTCCCATCCCGGCTCCTCGATGTCGGCTGTCGTTCAGAGGACCTACGCCCAGTCAACACTGATGATGCTTTCCAGCTCACCTCAGACCGATGAAGTCAAACAGCGCCTCTACGCGATGTCTCTTCCTATGCTTTCTGGAAACCCTTCCGACACGACCTGCGCGATCGTCATACTCGGCTTTCTGAAAGACAAGCGAGCAGTTCCCTATTTACGTCCTTTCGTCAATTCCCAAGATGTGAATGAAAGGCAATGTGCCGTCCGAAGCTTGCATCTGCTGGGAGTGGAAGTTACGCCTGCAAATCACTCATAGCATCAACCGACAACGGGCCGGGGGAGCAATCCCCGGCCCGTTTTTTGTTGCCGAGCACATTCAGAAAATAATTTCACGCAAACGTGTCCGCTTTTGTATTTGGGCGTAAACTGTATAGTAGAACGAAATCAAAAGAGGGAACGTGAACAATGACGCCGGACTGGCTGCTGCTGCGCCGCTACGCCAAAGACAACTCGCAGGAAGCGTTTGCGCTGCTGACCGCCCGCTACCTCAATTTGGTCTACGCGGTCTGCCTGCGCGAAGTCCACGACCGGGAGCTGGCGCATGATGTGACGGGGGCCGTCTTCCTGCTGCTGGCCCGGACCGCCCCGTCCTTCCGCTCCAAGACCGCGCTGCCCGGCTGGCTGTTTCGCACCGCCCGGTTCGCGTCGCAGAACGCCCGCACCCGCGAGCAGCGGCGGCGGCAGTACGAGGAGAAAGCGGCAATGGAGCAGCAATCACAGGCGGATAGTGGCGGAGCCGACTGGGCCGAGATCGAGCCGCTGCTGAATCAGTCGCTAGCGAAACTCAAAGCCGCCGACCGCGACTGCCTCCTGCTGCGCTTCTTTCAGGACCTCAGCTTCGCCGAAGTCGGGGAGATTTTGGGCGTGTCCGAGGAGGCCGCCCGAAAGCGTGTGACGCGAGCTTTAGAGAAGATGAGGCACTGCTTTACCAAAGAAGAGGTCTACCTGCCAAGCGCAGCCCTCGCCGGTCTGCTCACGGCCCACGCTGCCCAAACTGCCCCTGCCGCCTGCCAGACCGCCGTCACTCAGCTTACCGGGAGCGTCGTCGCGGGTCATGCTTCGGCAGCCCTAGCCGGTTCATATGCCTACCAGCTTACAGAAGGAGTATTGAAAGCCATGAAAATCGCAAAACTGAAGATGCTGACAGGAAGCCTCGCTGTCATCGTTGTTGGAGGAGCCGTATCTTATGGGATGCTGCACGGCCAAGCGCCCGACCAGAAGACCGCTTACCGAACGGTCATACTCACGGGAAAAGCGCGTTATGCCAACGGGAAGCCGGCGGGAAGTGTGAGAGTTGCTGCCCAAGTTCAGAATGTTCGCGAACTTATGACAATCCTCATGGCGCAAAAGTCCAAACCATCTGCCGAGAAGGTGACGGAGATTAACAAGAACATGACTTGGACCAAGCCGGACGGAACCTATGCACTGGCTGTCGGCGCGGACCTGCGTTACAATGTAATGCTGCTGCCGAACAATTTGCTGGATGGGGGGAAAGACGACGGATGGGTTGCGGCAGCCGCCGAAGGTGTGTCAGGTCACAGGAACCAGAAAATCGCCGTTCCTGATTTAGTCTTGGAGCGCGGCGCATTTGTGACCGGAATCATGACTGATAAAGCGAACGGGCAGCCAATGCCAGGCACCTATGTTGGCTGCTATGGGCCGGCACGCCCGTCAACCAGCGCAGAAAGTACCTATGCTGTTACGGATACAAACGGCCATTATCGCCTGCGGGTAGCGCCTGGTAAAAACCAGATTTATGTCTCTGATAGTCAGGATGGTGCGTTTCTCACAGTGGCGGCCGGTCAAACAAAGGTGATAGACTTCCATGCCCTACCGCTCTCTGTGGCTGCAAATCAAGCTCAAGCTGTAGGTCAAGCTCAACTGGTACACTTCCGGGCTGTACCTAAAGAGTAGGGCCTCGCCCCGGAACTCCGTTCCGACCCTCTCCTTCTGAAGGAGAGGGTGGACACTTGTGGCCGGGTGAGGTTCCCAAACGAAAAGGCCGGGGATTGCTCCCCGGCCTTTTGTGCGTTCTTAGCTCACTGCCCCGACCGGCTCACGTTTCGCCTGTCCGCGCTCGGCTTCCTCGATTTCGATAATCTCCTGGATCGTGTAAAGCAGCTCAAACCCGTCGCGCATTCCCTGTTCCTCCGGGTGCGCCTGTATCCACTTTACAGAAGCGTGGAACTGAAGTTCTACGCTGTGGGGCGCAGACGCCGATTGGCCACCTGCGCGGGCAAGGAACAGGACAATAAACGGCAGTCTTTTTCTGTACCCGCGAAGGCGGCTACTAGGCGCTTCGCCCCATAGCGTAGGAATTTATCCCCATGCCCATCAACAAAACGCCCCCGGAAAGTCATCACTTTCCAGGGGCATTTTCTCCAACTCAAAACTGTGACGGACTGCCCCGGACGGCACACGGGCGGATCACCTTATCGCTGCTGCGTTCCCACCCTGACGAGGTTCGGCTGCCGTCCGTTGCCGCCGAAGCAGTCCATCAGTTTCTAGTATACCCGGCAATAGGCCGAATTCAGTTGAACTCTTTTTCGCCCTTGCCGAGAATGTCGTCACGAGAGAGCGTGTAGGTCTTGGCGAGATACCGCAGGCCCGGAATGGGCGTGATCTGGGAGGGCAGGGGAGTCGTGCCGTCAGAGACGACCAAGTAACGCGGGTCGGTGATGCCTTCGCCCATCCAGCCGATCCGGTCCTGGACTTGGATTGGCGTGTCGTTCGGGTTGTTCGGCATGAAGAACACCGTGACCGTATACGCAGGTGCTTTAAACGAATACATATCCGGGTCCTGGCTCATGTCAATCTTGCGGCCCTGGTCGCCGCCGATTTTGCCGCCGCGCACAGACACTGCATCCTGCATGATCGTGACGCTGGGGTCCACGGCGCTGGACAAGGTGTAGCTCCCGATGACGGGCCGGACATAGCCTTTATCCGATAAGTAGATTTCAATGCGGGCGCCGTCTACAGGGCCGAAGGTTCGCTCGCCGGTTTCTTGGATAAATTTGGTCGCGCCCTGGACGTTGATGCGGCCCTTCAAGACGAACACTTTCGGAGCGACGCGCACTAGCTCCGGCTGGAAGTCCATAGAGACCGGCGTTTTGTCGTCAATGGGCCGGTACTTCATTCGGCCTTGCAACTCCTGCACCTGCTTTTCGGCAATCTGCAAGTCCTGCTGCTCAGCGAAATCGTTCGCGCCTTTCTTTTGCAGCAGCAACTGGTGGACTGCGAGGCACTGCTGCCACTGGGCCAGCGCTTCAGGGATTTTCCCCTCGGCTTCTAAAGCGTGCGCGTAGCCGTGGCCGACCGTCATCACGCCTTTGTCTACTTTGTCAAAGTTGGTCTGATTGTTGAGGTCCTGCGAAGCGTCGGTGACCACTTTCCAGCCGTCGCGGAACGTGTCGGCGGACTGCGGATAATCGCCGATCTTGCGGAAGTAATGGACGAACCCTTTGTCCGAGTATAGGTCAGGCTCATCGGGGTTGTTGCTGATGCCTTCGGAGATCAGCGCGAGCGATAGCGGGATATAGCGCCGGTCGGAGCGCTCCTGCGAGTCGGTGAAGTTGTAATCCATGTGCCACGCGCCGGTCTCGTAGACATCAATTTGGTGCGGGTCGAGCCAGGTGATGACCCGGATGAGCGGCATGATCGCGGCATAATCGCCGTTGTGGAAGAACTCGTCGGTCCGCACCCAAAGCATTCCGGCAATGGCTTCCCGGAAGCCGGTGAACGCGCCGAGGGCGAACTCCACCGGCAGGTTCTTCGAGCCTTCCGCCAGGCTTTTCTTGTCCGGCGCGTAGTTCTTTTGGTAAATCGGGTCAATACGCGATTGCAGCAGCGCAATTGGAAGGAACAAAAAAAGTGCGATCGCCAGCATGACCAGGCGGTTCGAGCGTGTGTGCATGAGAATCAGACCTCCCGGCGGTCGAAGATAACCGTGCCTGCCATCAGCAGCAGAACAGTGTAAAGCAGGGCATAGACAACAGAAAGGGCAATATACGCCGGCTCCTGCGTCACGGAAACACTAGGGTTAATGAACGGGTTCTGGATCGCATAGTTGCCGAAGTTCGGGACCAAGAGGTGCAGGAAGCCGGGTACGCCGCCCTGGTCCAGCAGCCCACTGGTGCCGAGAAGCCAGACACCGAACGTGACGAAAAATGAGACGACCGGCGGCAGGAAGACCGAAAAGAACATGGCGACCGCGCCGAGCAGGGTCATCTGCAAAAACAGCATCAGCAGGTTTTTGAGCAGCGCCAGGTCGGTCGGCCAGATCGGCTGCTCGTACTGGTGAAGCTTCGCGCTTAGAATGGCGAGAAAGATGACGCCCATCAGCGAAATGTTAAGCAGCACCGTCATCAGGCCGCCCAAAAACTTGCCGGTCAAGTACTGGTAGCGCTGGACAGGCTTCGATAAAATGCTGTAAATGGTGCGCCGCTCGATCTCAGCGGGGATCAGCGTAATGTACAAAATAATGGAGATAAAGACGCCTGCCAGCGAGATCACGCCGAGGCCGATACTTTTGGTGACGTTGAGGTCGCGGCTCGGCGTCAAAGCGCCGAATGCCATCCCCATCAGCATAATCGCAAAGCCGCCGAACAAGAAGACTAGAAGTATTTTGCGGCGCCGTGCTTCCTCGTAGGTGCTGTACGCGAGAAGCCAGATCGTGTTCAAGAGGAAACCTCCATCGCTTCCGCCGACGACGGCACGGCAAAGTTTGTCCCCGTCTCGACTTCGCCCTGATGGACCACCTCATAGAAAATGTCTTCCAGCGTCCGCCGGGTCTGGGTCATAGAAACCACGTCGCCGCCTGCGCTCCGCACCCAATCCAGCACTCGGTTCTTGCTCTCGGCGGACGCGCTCGTGATGAGAATGAGTGTTTCGCCAATCTGCTCAGATTTCGTCGTGATCTGCGAAAGCTGGGCTTTTTGGGCGTCGGTTGCGCTCACATGCTCGGCGACGATCTCGACATTGCCGCCGGCAATGAGATCGTCCACATGGCCCAGTCGGCGGATCTTGCCGCCGTGCAGGATGGAGACTCGGTCGCAGACCAGTTCCACGTCGGAGAGCTGATGGGACGACAAAAAGATGGTCCGGCCTTGGCTTTTCAGGTGCAGGATTAGGTCCCGAATGTCGCGGTGGGCGACCGGGTCTAGTCCCGATGTCGGCTCGTCGAAAAACAGAATCTTCGGGTCGTTGATGAGCGCCTGCGCGATGCCGACCCGCTGGAGCATTCCTTTAGAAAATGAGCGCAGGGTTTTTTTGCCGGTCTGGTTGAGGCCGACCAGGCCCAAAAGCTCGTCTACCCGCTTCTGCTTTGCTGCGCCTGACAGCCCGAACAAGGAGCCGTAGAAGCCGACGACTTCCTGGGCCGTCATGTGTTCGTAGAAGTAGGGGGATTCGGGCAGGTAGGAGATTTTCTCTTTGACGTCAATGTCGCCTGCCGGCTTGCCCAGCACCAGCACTTCGCCGGAAGTCGGGAAGATCAGGCCGAGAAGCGTCTTAATGGTCGTCGTTTTGCCCGCGCCGTTCGGCCCCAAGAAGCCGAAGATCTCGCCTTCGTAGACGTCCAAGCTGATGTTGTTGACCGCCGTGACTTTTTTGTACTGCTTGACCAGATTTTTGATTTCAATCGCTTTGGAGTAGCCGCCGGGGTCCGCGCCGTTGCGAGAGGCCGTGCTTTGAGTCGAGGGGTAAGAGTTTGCCATGATGTGTGTCTGCGTTCCTTTGCCAAACGAAGATGAGTAGATGAGTTCTGTTTGAACAAGTTCTGTTTGGGATACGTCGGCAGCCGCCCTTTTTGTGCCGCAGGGTTGAATAAAAAACAAAACCGGCGCGGCGGCATTGCCTACGCTGTGTAGTATACAATGCTCCGCGCCGGTCTGTCAAGAAATCGGCTGCGGATGCTCGGAAGCACGCTTCCTACTCGTACTGAATATCATCCAGATAAAATGTCACCGGATGCCCGGTCGCGGCCAGCGTCCACGCGAAGGCTGTCTTGATCTGCGACAAGTCGTGGCCGGCCAGCGGGATCGTGTACTGCTTCCAGTCTCTGGTCAGCGTTTCTTCGGTCTTGCCCGTGCTGCTGTCGGGGTAGGTCTTGTCTGAGCCGAGCAGCCCGTAGACAAACCCGACCACCTCGCCGCCCTTGTCGCCCCGTGCCCAGAACGAGATCTGCTTGGCTCCCGTGAGATCGAGGCCGCCGGGCTTGTCGCCCCAGTCGTTTGCGGCGTCCTGCCAGACGACTCCGCCCCAGTTGTCTAAGTAGGTGTAGTCCACTTTGAGGCAAGTTTTGCCCGAATGCGGCTGCGTCGTGCAGGCCGGGTCCATCTTAATCGCCGCCGTCGTTCCCATATAGCCCGCCGGCACATACGGCTGCGCTCCGCCGTCTTCGGCATACACCGTTAGCGGCAGCGCCGCTTTTTTGGCGATTGGCGTGCTTTTGACAGCATCTAAAGAGACGTTCGCGACCGCCGCGCCGCCGTGCGTGTCCCGAACATACGCATACAGGCGGTACGCGCCGGGCGCCGCCGGCAGCCTGACGGTCGCGGCCTTTGCCGTACCGACTAAAATGTCTTCCGGGTAGAACGGCGGCTTGTCTTCCGCGCCGCCGCCCGTTTTGTACGTCGCCGGGTCCGCCTGCAAGACCCACTGCACCGAGAGCGGATCGTGCTGCGGGTCGGACGCGGCGAGCGCGGCATGAACTACCGTGCCGGGTGCGCTCTGCCCGTCGCCGTCTACCGAGAGGCTGGAAATGACCGGGCAGAGCGTCGCCGGGGCATGGCCCGACCAAAGCGTCGTCAGCGTGTCTACCGGTCCCAGCTTGTCCCCGTCGGGCAGCAGCAGGCCGAACCACGTTGCCGTCGCTTCCTGCTTGTTGCCCCAGGTGAAGGCATACGAACCCAGGCACAGCGGCTGCTCGATGGTCTTCACATATGTCGCTTTGTACCGCGCCGCCTTCTCGGTGGAGGTCAGCTCCGGCACCACGCCCCAGGCGTTCTTGCCGGCCTCCCACGTTCCCGGCGGGCCGTACTCGGTGATCTCGTAGGGCTTGGTCCCGCCCGCCGCGACGTAGCGCTGGCCGACCGACGGCCCGCCGCCGTAGGAGTTGATGCCGACGATGTCAATGTCCGGGCAGTGGGCGTTGATCTGGGCCACTTTGTCGCCGCCGATTTCCGCCACGACCACCATTGTCGGGTGGTTCGGGTCCAAAGTGTGCGCCATCTTCGCGATGTCCTCAATCGCGTCCCACATGGCGGCGTTGTCTTCGTTGCCGCCGGTCTCCATCTCATTGCCGATGCCCCATTGCAGCAGCGCGGGGGCATTCCGGTACTTCAAGATGTCTTGCCGGGCGTCTTCTTTTTGCCGCGCGACCGCCGCCGCGTCTTCGTAGGAAAAGTCTTCTTTGTGGCCGAGCCAGATCCCGCAGGTGACCGTCATGCCGAGCTTCTGCGCCTGGTCAAGCTGCCCCTGCGTGTCCGGGCCGACGCCCCACGTCCGCCACGAGTTCCCGCCGTCGGCTTTGAGGTCGGTTTTCGAGCCGTCGCCGCCCGCACCTTTGATAAAGTACGGCTTGCCGCCGCGCAGTAATTGATAGCCATTCGCCGTCTTGACAATTTTCACCGGCACCGGCCCGTCAGCCGCCGTCTGCGCCGAGGCCATGCCGAGCGGCAGCAGCGCCGCCGCGCCGAGGGCCAGCCACACGCGCGTGTTCATTCGCGCTCTTGTTCTCATTCTTAAACCTTTCTGACAAAAAGAAAAACCTCATCCCGGAACTCCGTTCCGATACGCAGTAATGCGTAGCATACCCTCTCCTTTCGGAAGGAGAGAGTGGGCGCGGAGCGGCCGGGTGAGACCAGGTAAAGCGGCATGGCCGTCGGACGTTATTGCTTAGGCTTGGGGGTAGGAGTCTCGTTTAGCCCCTGGCCGTGCTTCCGCCAGTAATCGGACTGCGCTTGGAGAGTTGCGCGGTGCGGGTCCATGCCCCCCTTAGGGGCTGCTGCGGCAGAGGTACTGACTGCGGGCGTGGCCGGAGCAACCGCAGCAGGAGGCGCGGCGGAAGGGGCAGGAGTGTCTTTTTGGCCGCATCCACTGAGAACAAGTGCTGAGAGTGTCAGCATCCCGCAGACCGCAGAGATTAACTGAAGTTTGTTGTGCTTCCGCATTTACTGTCCTCCTCCCTGCGGCTGGCCTGCCTGTGGTTGACCTGCCGGCGCGGTGTAGGCATTCGGGTGGCTCTCCCGGAACGCTTTGTAACTGGCGGCATGGTTCTGAATGTCTTGGTTCATCTGGGCCGGAGTTTCGGTTGCCATGGGCGGCGGCGCAGGCTTGGAACAACCGGCGACAAAGGACGCTGTCAGCGCAAGGGATAACAGCAAAAGAGGCGATAGCGGGAAGTGTTTTTGGGATTTCATTGCAGCGGGTGCCTTCACAGAATTGAATTTTGTACGGACTCTGATTTCCCAGAGGCCGACGAAAAGCCGTGGAAACAGAGAAACTGTCTCCACGGCCGGAAAGGAGGTTATTTGATATTCCAGGTCACGGCAATGGTCGAGTCACCACAGTCGGTCGCGGCTGCGACAGCGGGATCACCGCTATGGCCGCAGTCTCCTGCGACCGTGTTCAATGTTCCGCCGGAGACGGCGCTGGGGCGGAGGAACTTGGCATGGGTGTCAGCCATCAGGTAATTGGCTCCGTCGTTGTGCCGCGCTGGTGCGAAGTCAAGCGTGTTGTTCTTCCCGGTTCCGATGTTGCGGACAAGTCCGGTCGTATACTTGAGTGAGTAGGTCTGCTCACCGGGCGGAGTTGAGCCGGGGCCATTGAAGCCGTTCGGGTCGTAGTTTCCCGCGCCGCCGATCCCATATCCGGCTGGGGAGCCGCCTTGATCGCCGGGCGCATCATCGCCCTCGGCGTATTTGACGCCATCACCATGACTATCTGCGCGGGTGATGTCGTAGCCGGTCGAGTTCTGGACCTCAAACAGCAGAACCGTCTTCGCAGGAGAATTGTAGGCCGACAAAGTCACTGAGTCTGGGCGGGAGTTGACGCTGACTTTGTTAGCCGCTACGTCAGGAGAAGCGATCGAGATTTGGCTGTTGTAGCCGTAGCTTGACACATTGAACGGGATTGCCCCGTTGTGGCGCGGCGTCACGCCGTCGTCCGGGCAGTAGAAGACGTCGGTGCTCTTGACGTAAGTGTAGATTTGACCCGCCCAGCCTTCGCCCCCGCCGTAGGAGTTGGCACCGGGCGGCGTCTTCTCATCAAAATCCTGATAGTACTGCGTGACCGCCAAGCCGATCTGCTTGAGGTTGGACAGACAGGCGGTGCGGCGGGCGTTCTCCCGCACTTTCTGGAAGACGGGGAACAAAATGGCGGCGAGAATCGCGATAATGGCGATGACGACGAGCAGCTCGATCAGCGTGAAGCCGCGAGCGGAACGGGACGACGACGGTGTTGACATGATTTTCTTTCTCCTTGACGAAACGGACAGAAACAAACTGAAGCAGAAACAAATTGAAGAGGACGATCAGGCGGTATTCCCCAGGCAAAGCCGAACCGGCAGGCAAATCTCGTCGTTGGGGGCTAAAGCGTCCGGCGGCGATTCGATTCGCGCCGTCAGTAAATCCAGTGCCTGCTCAGCAGCTTCTTCCCACGGACACGAAACCGTCACTAAATCCCAAACCGGGATCATGTCCGGCACGAAGCCGTCGAAGCCGGTCACCGACAGCGTTTCCGGTACCGCAAGCCCCAGCCGCCGACAAACCCGGAGCAGGTGGTATGCCGACAGGTCACACCAGCAGACCACCGCACACGGCGGCGCGAATGCTTGGATCAAGGTCAGGGCGTCCTCGTAACCGTCTTCCTCAACCCGCAAAACGGTCCAGTCTGCCGCCGGAACGCCGCCCTGTTCCATTTCCCTCTCAAACGCCGCCCGGCGGCGCTCCACTGAAGTCAAATGCTCTTTCGGCGCAAGAAACACAAACCGGCGCAGGCCGCGCTCCCGTAAAAAGGCAAGCACCAAGCGAATGCCGCCGGCATCGTCGCAGGTGACGCCCGGCAGGAACGGCAGCCGGTCGGCAATCGTTACCACCGGCAGCGGCGACCGGCTCAACATCTCCGCCAGCGGATCGTCGGCGTTCGCGTGCAATATCAGCCCGTCCACCCGCCCGTCCCGCAGCTTCGCGTAGGTTTCTTCCGCCGAGCGCCCGCCGCGCCCGCTGTGCAGAAGTAAGTTCAAGCCTCGCGCTTCGCAGCAGCGCTGCAAGGCCCCAATGATTGTGCCTAAAAAATCGTTCCGCGCATCGTAATCGTGGTTCGTGTACAGGCCGATAACCCCAGTACGCCCACGCCGCAGCGACCTTGCGACTTCATTCGGCTGGTAGCCGAGCCGCTGGGCCGTATCCAGTACCCGCTGCTTCGTCTGCGGCGCGACCCGGTGCCGGGGGTCGCCGCTGAGGATTCGCGAGACGGTCGGCTGCGAAAGCTGAAGCTCGCGGGCAATGGTTTTCGCCGTCACGGTCATGTCTGCGCCTTCCACGGCTCCGGCCAAACTTTTTGCGTATACGAATACGCACAGTTTATTATACCGAAAATGGCGTGAATGTCAAGGGGAACAAAGGTTTTTTTTAGAGGCGTATTCTGGGTTACGCAGGAAATGAAATGTCCCCGCCCCAATTCTGAGGAGCCGGAAGTTGGAAAAGAGTTGGAGGCCGGGCAGCCCTGCTCCGCAAGGCTTCCTACACTCGCCGGGGGCGCGGCAGCACTGACTGCGTGATGAACAAAGACACCAACGCGGCCACAACCCCGCACCAGAACGGCGCGTGGTACCCAAACCGATGCCACAGCAGGCCGCCCGCCACCGGAATCACCACCGCCGCAATATGGTTCATCGTCTGGCCCATCGACAAACTTGGCGTCATCTCGCCGGACCGGACGATCCGGCTCAAATAGGTTGTGATGCCGACCCCGAATGAGAACAACACCGAATCCAGCACCCACAAAACTTGCAGCACTAAGACGCTCTGCACCAGCGCGTACCCAGCGAACGTCAGCGCGATGGCCGAATAGTAAAACGTCATGGACGCCCGCTCGCCGATGCGGTCTATGAGGCGCCCGACCGGCGCGGCGACAGCAAACGATGCGACGGCGTTCACCAGCATCAGGGCTGCAATCTGCCCGACCGGCACTTTCCAATGCTCA
>CAXSFV010000038.1:0-3906 GCA_964236795.1 uncultured Armatimonadales bacterium
ACGTGGTGCTGATCCTGCGGACCATCCCGGCGGTTCTGACCGGACACGGGGCGTACTGAGCTTTTAGAGGACCTCACACGGCAGCAAGAGACTTCACCCGGCAGCTCCCCAATAAAACCCTAAGCTGCCACCCTCTCCTTGATACAAAACAACCCGAAGGGTACAAGAAGAGGGTACGCTTGCGACCGGATGAGGTGCTTTTCTGCGTCACAGCAAGTTCTTCTTGACGACGGTTCCCTGCGGCGAGTCGCCGACCGTGTAACCCAGTGCTTCGATCTCGGCCCGGAGCGCGTCTGAGCGGGCAAAGTCGCGGGCTTTGCGGGCGTCATCACGCAGTGCTTTCAGCGCCATGACGGCCTGGGGCAGCCCACCGCCCGCGTCTGAGACCGTCGGCAGTGTTTCGCGGGACCGCGCCTCGATGTCTAGCCCCAGCACCGAATCAAACTCGCGCCACAAGCGGTAGGACTTTGCTTCATGCAGGGCCGCGACCGCACGGGGCAGGTTCAGGTCATCGGAAATGGCGTTGAAGACCGCCTGTTTCGCCGCTAAGTATTCCTGGTCCGATAAGCCGTCATCCTCGCCGATCCGCGCCCGCAGCTCGTAAATCTTGCCGAGCGCTTTGGTCGCGGCGTGAAGCGAGTCCCAAGTCTCGACGTTAAACGCCAGCTCTGACCGATAATGCGCCGTCAGGCACAGGTAGCGGTAGGCGAGGGGATCAAAGCCTTCGTTGATCAGTCGCTCGACGGTCAAAAAGCCGCCGCCGGACTTCGACATCTTGCCGCCCTGCACGGTCAAAAATGCCCCGTGGACCCAGAACCGGGCGAACTGCTGGTCGGTCGCGCACTCGCTTTGGGCAATTTCATTCGTGTGATGCACCGGAATATGGTCAATCCCGCCGCAGTGGATGTCCAAAGTCTGCCCTAAATATTTCATGCTCATCGCCGAACACTCAATATGCCAGCCGGGGTAGCCTTCGCCCCACGGCGACGGCCATTTCATAATATGTGCGGGTTTGTTGGTGAACCACAAAATGAAGTCGGCGGGGTGGCGCTTGCCGGCATCTATGTTGACTTCTTCCCGTGCGCCCGTTCTTTGTCCCCCTAAGTTCAGCCCCGCCAGCTTGCCGTAGTCACTGTTTTTGGCTGTATCAAAGTAGATGCCTTCGGTCGTCTCGTAGGTGTAGCCCTGCGTCTCCAGCCGCTCAATCAGGGCGATCATCTCGGCGATGTGGTCGGTCGCGCGGGGCGCGACAGCGGGCCGAATGATGTTTAGCTTGGCGCAGTCATCGAAAAATGCCTCTTCGTAGAACTTCGCGATCTCCCAGGGCGACTTCTGCTCGCGCTCGGCGGCGGTCGCCATCTTGTCTTCCCCGGCGTCCGAGTCCGACGTCATGTGGCCGACATCGGTGATGTTCATCACATGGTCAATCTCCCAGCCGTGCATCTGGATAGCTCTATGGAGCAAGTCCTCAAAGATGTACGTCCGCAGGTTGCCGATGTGCGCGTAGTTGTAGACGGTCGGGCCGCAGCAGTACATCCGCACCGTGTTCCCATCGGCAGGCGTAAAGACTTCTTTCGTGCGCGAAAGCGTGTTATGTAAAACCAGGGGTGTCATGCGTCTATTATAGCACATCGGCGTCTGCCTGCACCGACAAAAAAGAGCCGCCGCATCAGGTGATGCGGCGGCTTTAGCATGACTTCCTGTGCTCAGTTCGGGTTGCTCGGCCCGGTCAGGGTTTCGCCGAGTTCTGCCCCCTGGTCAGCCGCTAAACCTTTGATGTGTTCTCGCAGGGCGGGATTGCCCGTGTTGTACATCTCAGCCAGAGCGCCGTCTACCCGTGGCGTAACGCTCCGAGCCGTACTGGGGCGGTGCTGCATTTGAACCAGTAGGTCCGCTGCCGTGTCGGTCTTCAGACGGCTCAACTGGCTTACTGCATCTTCCAGCATGTTGCCATCGCTTGCAGGGTCAGCGATGAGCGCCTGCCAAGTCGGCAAGGCTTGCGCTGCTGGCAGGGAAAAAAGCTCCTCCGTCAGCAGACGCCAGGAAGCCGCCTGCATCGGGTCAAGAAGTGCGGCCTTCCACCGCTCCGCCAGCGCCCGAAGCTCGACCGGGTCGGCAGGCGTGACGACCAGTGGAAAGATAAAGTTCTGCACCAGTGTCCCCGTAGGCGGGTCGGGAACCCCTGGACTGGAGTACCGTGCGCCGACGCCTTCCGGCTCGGCGTAGAAGGGTGTGTCCACATGGACGATCAGGCGGTAGGTGCCGGGCGGCAACAACGGTAGCCCGCGCGTTGCGATAAAATCGCCGGTCACGGAACCGCCGTGCCGGACACTAATTTCAGGTGTTGCAAAGAACCCTTCGAGTTTCTTTTCCGGCGCTTTTGGGACTGGGATGAGCAATCCGTTTAGGCCGCGCAGGGTTACGGCGTACCATTGGTCGTTATCCGGACCCGAATGAAACGTCAGTTGTCCTTCCGGTGCGCTATTGTCTATCTTGTAATGGACAACAAACGGCTCTCCCTGGCTAAGCCGGCTTGAAGACGTGGGCGTCATGGTAACAGTTGGCGGGCCGGTCTGGTCTGCGAAGGCAGAGGTTCCAGGTGCAAGGCAAAGGAGGAACCCGGCACAGGCAAACAGTTTCGACAAGTTGCAGAAAGCGTTCCGCGACATAACATTTACTCCTACCCATTGGTTATTGGGTTGAACTGACCATCACAGTGGTTTTTTCGCTGTGGAACCTGATTTAGTGATAGTAAACTGGTTCGGGTTGGCTTTTAACACCTCAACAATGTTGCCTTCGTCTTTTAGAACCGTTCCGACTTCTCCAGTCGCCGGATCATCAAATTCATATTTCTGCGGGATTGTCCACGTCAAAGGTGTAAGATGCCGTAAAGGGCTCACCGTTGGAAAAACGCTGTTATCATCCTCTGCATAGGGATGTATGGGATCACCAGCATCAAATGGTGTTCCCGCTTTTCCATTGAAAACATTGTAACCGCTGATAACCGGAGGGCTTTGCGGATAAAATGTCGTTTTGTCGGCGCTCATAGTGCCGGGGTTGCCGCTATAGTCCAAAACCTCGTAGATCATAATGCCGCTCAGGTCGCTCTTGTTGCCCGATGTTGAAGACCAACCATATGTATATGTCAGCGTTCCTGCGGTATTGTTTGCATAAGGACCCGCGACAAACACACCATTTTCGAGGTGACCCGCATCATACCAACCATACGGCTGTGCGTGAACGCCAATGGTGACGGGACCGACAGAGGCGCCCGCGCCGGCGCCCCCGGCGAAGCCATTTGTGCCGGTGCCGGATGCCGAGAGCGTCAGCTTGACGGTGAAGGTTTTTGACCCAGGCAGGTACTTGATCCCCGGCGTCTGGGAAGTGCCGATGGAGTTCCCGAACTGAAAAACGGGGTCGCCGTAGCCATCATTGGCCGTGCCGGGCAGCATCGGCCCGCCGTTGTTGTTGTAGGTGGCATTGGCGAACGAGGACACGCCAAACACAATGCTGGGCGGAGGCGTGTTGTCGGAATTAGTATCAGAAGTCCAAACTCCCGTGACGGTGATGCTGAGGTTGGCGGTGGCGATGATCGTGGCCGGGGTCTCCCAAAAAAAGATAACAGGTCCGATACCTACTCCTGATCCGAACCCGGAAACGGTCACGGAGTTTGTCGCGGGAGGCGGGGCGGTGAAGTTGTGGATGAACGAGACCCCGTTTACATCCGACTCGCCTGAGCCGGTGGTAGTCAGAACCCAGTGTCCGGCATGGGCGGGCGTGGGGAGGAGGGCCATCGTCAGGCAGGCGAGGCTAAGAGCGGGAACGGCACGTTTGAGCAAGCGTAGGAGGCCAGCAAGCGTAGGAGGCCAGCAAGCGTAGGAGGCCAGCAAGCGTAGGAGGCCAGCA
>CAXSFV010000038.1:4006-32281 GCA_964236795.1 uncultured Armatimonadales bacterium
AGCAAGCGTAGGAGGCCAGCAAGCGTAGGAGGCCAGCAAGCGTAGGAGGCCAGCAAGCGTAGGAGGCCAGGAGGCAGGTTCAGGTCTGAAAAGCGCTGTCATAACATCTTTCCTTTCTGGTCGCAAGGCTTCAACTTCGGCTGTCGTACAATGGTAACACACAATACGAAGTCTGTCAAGTGGATTGCGAAAGTTTTTTTGAGACGATGGGTAGGGGCAAAGGAAGAAGGGCAGAGGCAAGCCCTGCCCCGGCACAGTAAGTTACTTTTTGAGCGGGCGGACCGGCTCGGTGAGGGGCTGGTACAAGGCGGTGTAGCTCTCCCAAGCCCCTTTTTCGTAAATATCATGCAGGAACAGGTACTGCTGCGCCCAGCCGGCCATCGGACCGAAGCGGGCGCGGAGGTCGTCGCCGATTTTGTTGTAGGTCACGGAAGTCAGAGTCTTCGACGGCAAGGCGTCGGCGAAGTAATTACGCTGAGAAATCTGCCGGACGTGGGTGTCAACAGGAACGGCACCGTCTTTATTCAGCGAAAACAGGCAGACGCAGTCGGCGATTTTCGCGCCGACGCCCGGCAGGGCCATCAGCGCGGATTTCGCATCTGCGTAGGAGCGCCGACGGAGGCCCAGAAGCCAGGATGCGCCGCCGTGGTCTATCACGGCCTGGGCGGTTCCTTTAATATAGGCGGCCCGGTAGCCGAGGCCGAGGGATTTGAGGTGAGGGATAGACGCCTCCGCGAGTCGATGAATGGGCGGGAACGCCCAGTGGGTCAGCCCGGCGACTTCACTAGGGTAGGGGTTGCCGTATTCCTTGCAGATCGCGGCGACCGTCCGGCGGATACGGTACAAAGGGGCGGCGGACGTACATAAAAACGAGAACAAGCACTCGGCGGGGTCCTGGCGGATAACCCGCAGCCCGGCGAACTCTTCCAATGCCGGCTGGATATAAGGGTCGTCGGCAAGAAACTGCCGGGTCAGCGCAGGCAGGTCTACGTCTAATCGGAAGTAGTCGCGGATCAATCCAAGATCGCGGGCCTTCGGGGAAGTCTCGTAATAGACCGCTTCATCGTCCTGCCAAAGCCGGACCAACTGCTGCTCGGACTGCCCCGTTTCGGGGTCGGTGACGGGCAGCAGGCACGCCCACCAGCCGCTTTTGTCCAGCCGCCACCGGAAGGTCTGGCCGCAGATGACCGTGTAAGCAATGTGGAATTCGTCAATCGGGCAGAGAAATGTGGCATGGGGCATACAGTATTGTACGGCATCGGCGCGAAGTTGTCAAACGCTCCGGCGCAGTTCCGCTGCCGCATCTTCGGCCATTTGGAGCGCAGTCCTTGGCGACTGTCCCGCGCCGAAGGACCAAGCCGCCGACAAGCCCGCATACGCCAGCACCCAGCGCAGCAGCCGCGTCCGGTCTAAGCTCGCCGCTTCGGCGACAACGCTTACTCGACGGGCCAGCCTGCCGGGAAGCGCTGCGGTTTCATTGTCGGGGTTCAGGAACAAGTTTGCGTAGTCGAAGCCGCGCTCGCCGCCCAGCCGCTTGGGGTCAACCGCCAGCCAGCCGCGCTCGCCAAAATCCAGCACGTTTCCATGATGCAGGTCGCCGTGCAGAACGGTCTTGTCCTGCGGCGTCGCCAGTAAAACCATTGCCGTTTCCGCACTGAGCGTTAAAATGCCGCCGTGTTCTTCCGACATCGGCCACAGCTCGCGGAACCAGTCGGTCAGGGGAATGACTGCGGGAGGCAGGGCGGGGCGCGGCGAATGCAGGCGAGCCGCGACTTGGCAGATAACCCGGCAAGCGGCGTCATCGTCCCCGTGACGGGCTATCTCAGCTAGAAAGCGTGTGCCTTCAGCCCGCTCCATCAGCAGCGCGTCGCCGTCCCGTGCATACACACGCGCTGCGCCGTCGCCGTCCCACCAGGCCATCAGCCCGCCACCGAATCTTTCTTCGGCTTCGGTCGCAATCTTCAGCATTGCGGACAACCCCTGATAGCGCACGGGGAGGAGATGGCTTGTCGGTGTTAGGATTGGCTCCCCATCCGGTATTAGGTTCCAGCGCGTCAGGCAGTCGCTGAAGCCGCTCATCCGGGGCAGGCGCCTTGAAACGCTGGGGCAGTCTGGCCGAGCGTGACCGTGTAGGGACCAGTGGTAAAAGGGGTTCCGTTTGCGGGCGTGACTGTCAGCGTCACCGTCATCCTACGGTTTGTGACAGTATCGGTGAACTGCGTCCGCTGCGGCGGTGACGATCCCGCCGGGAGACCGCCGAAGGCCGCGCTTCCGGGGACGCTGAAATGCCCGGAGCTATCGGGCTGCACTTCTTGGGTCATGTCGGCGGTCTGCCCGCAGGCAAACACAAAATATCCGCCGAGTGTCGTCAGGGTCGCTGGCTGGGCTGCATTGCTGACAAGCGTGCCGCCCCACATCCCGACAGGTGCGGTATGCTTCACCTGCGAGACATTGCTGTTACTGCCGCCGCTTCCACTGCATCCGGTCAGAGCAAGGCCAGTGAGAGCCGCTGAAAAAGCAACCCCAAGTGTTTTCATCACGGCTTGATCTCGTATTCTTGCAGCATTTTTTCCGTCTTGGCGTTGGAAAGCCGCTTGATGAGCTTATGGCCTTCATGGTCGTCGCGCATGGTTTTCGTCATCACAATGGTTGAGCTGATCGTAAAGAACAGGCCCATGCCGAGAAAACCGCGCATCCAGATATTGACCGGCAGCTCGTAGATGCCGGTGGACATCAACGCAAGCGAAAGCGCAAACGAAATCTGCACAAAAAACCGCCAAGCGGCGCTGTCCTGCTGAATTTGAAGAGGTTCCATAATTTGTCTCCAAAACTTGAAGAAAGAGCTTGAGAAGAGAAAGCTTCGAAAGAGAAACAGCGAGGCTGTACGCAGTGTGCCTTACGGCAAAACTGCGAAACACCTCGCTGCTTCTTGCTGGTTCCGAAGAATGCGGCCCGAAGGCCGAAACGACGAATCAAGACTTCTGGGGTGGGCTGGTGGCAAAGGTAGCCAGTCATGACCCGCAGGTGAATTTCACCCGTAGGTTATAAGCCGCCCCGAAGGTTAAAAAGACTAACCTTCGCCACCGCCCTGTAAACTATGGTCCAATATAAAATCCTCCTTCTTATGTTGAGATAAAGTATTATACCACGTTTGTCCGCAAATCATTCCATTTATTTTTGGAGATTTGGAACCTCCCTCAAAGTACCTCACCCGGCAGCAAGCTACCACCCTCTCCTTGCTTAAGGAGAGGGTCGCCGAGGAACGAGGCGGGGTGAGGTTCCCTCCCTCGCCCATGCCGGCAGGAACGGCACGAAAAAGACGGCCAGCAGTGTAAAGCCGAAGCCGAACCACAATGCGTAGAACCAGCCGTGCGTGATAGAGTGGTGATTGGCCGGGCCGAAATAATCGTACAGCGTGCTGCCGAACTTGTCGCACAGGACCAAGCTCAGCGCGATCGCCGCCTGCATCAGCCCATACACCGTTCCCTCGACTTTCGGCGGGCAGGCGCGGGCCGCCAGCATGTTGAGGCAAACCGTCATCAGGAGCGACAGAAAGCTCCACAAGAACTGAGCGATGTGGACCGACAGCGCATCGTGCATGGTCATCATCACCAGGTAAATCGCGCAGTCGGTGATGATCGCCCCCCAGACCAATGCCCGCATCGGCAGACGCCGCGAGAATATCCCGAACATCAGCAGACCCGTGATCGCCCCGGCCGCTGTCCACGAGTCGAGCCGCCCGATAAAGCCTTTGGACAGCTTCAAGACATCGGTCTCGTAGTACACCGACGCCGTCATCAGGAGCGGCGTGACGTTCAAGTAAAACAAGAACGCCACAATCGCCCAGAGGCCCGGTGTCCGGGCCGCCTCCCGGAGGGCGGCGGCTGTCTGCGCCCGCTCCCGGTCTTTAGCGGCACGTTGCGCGGCGATCTCGTCCGGCGTAGTCCGGCCCGCCGAGACCCGGCGATCCTCGATCAAGAGCGCCAGCGGCGCAAAGGCCAGTGAGACTAAGCCCGCCACCATAAACGTGTGCGGGTAGCCCCAATGCTCAGTCACCTGCCCGTCAAGTTTCGCCGTGTAGACCAGCGCCAGCACCAGCGGCGTAAACTGGTACAACGTTTGCAGCGGCCCGAACGTGTTCGTTTTATTGCCGACCGAGACCATCGCGGCGTTGACCAGCACCCCCGACAGCGCCAAGCCTGTCCCGGCGACAATCAGCAGGCACACAATCGCCGCATAGTGGTAGTGGTGCAGGGTCATCAGCCCGAAATAGCCCAGCGACTGCACCACAGCCGCCAGTGCGAAGTAAGAGCGCCGGTGCCAGCCAAAGAGGGGGAACAAGTCGGACAGACCGCCCATGAACGGCTGCAAGTAGGCCGGAAGATTGATCAAAAGCAGCAGTGTCCCGACTCCGCCCGCGCTCAGGCCCAGCACTTCCTTGTACAAAAAAAGCTGCTTGTTACCTGTAATCGCCCCTAAAACCCCGCCGAGTGCCGCTGCCGCCGCCAGCAGAAAGACCGTGCGCCAAAGCGCGTCCCGCGAGACCCCGTCCGAAACCGAAATCGGCCTGTCTAAAACCGTCATGCCGCTGCCCCCGCGCCGTCCGGCCTTACCGACAGCGGCTCTGTGCTTCTCGCCCATGCCGGCATCAGCGGGATTAGCCCAGCGGCCAGCACGGTCAATCCAAACCCCCACCAGTTCAGCGCGTGCCAGCCGTACACGGCGCTGTGATGCGGCACGCCATAGTGCTCGTACAGGATTCCGCCGATTTTGTTGCTGAGCGTTCCTGCAAGGCCGACTGCGGCAATAAACAAGCCGTAGACGGTTCCCTCAATTTTTGGCGGGCAGGCCCGCGCCGCCAGCGTGAGGATGCTGAGGCTCGACATGATGCCGAAGTAGGAGATGACGAAAAAGATGATCTTGGCGGACAAGTGATCGCGTAGGGCAAAGTTCAGCAGGTACGCCAGTGTCCCGATAACCCAGCCGCCCCAAACCAGCGTTCGGACTGAGATGCGGCGCGAAATCGCGATGACCGTCAGGATGCCGAGAATGACGCCTGCTGACGCCCACTGGCCGAGGTCTCCAATAAACTGCTTGGAAAAGTGCAGCGTGTCCACCTCAAAATAAAGCTGGGCCGTGCTGCCGGAGGGGGTCAAAGTGAAATAAAAGACATAAGCGATCACCGCCCACAAGCCCGGCGACTTGGCGGCCACCCGCAGGGCGGCCACCGATTCGGTATGGTCCCGCGCTTTGGCTTCTTCCCGCTGCGCGTGTTCTTCCGGCGTTTCCTGCGTTTGCTGACGACGGCTCACCCGCTTCTCGTCAATCAGCAGCGTCAGCGGCAGCGCCAGCAGCGCCAGCAAAGCCGCCGTGCGGAAGCAGTGCGCGTAAGACCAGTTTTGGGTGACGTAGCCGCCGAGACGGGCCAATGCGAGGAGCAACAGTGCATATGGCAAAAGCTGCTGGATCCCTTGAAAGGCCGGCACCATTCCGGTTTTGTTGCCGGCCGTCACCATCACGGCATCCGCCATGATCATCAAGGTTGCTCCCCCGGCGACAGTCACGATGACCAGCAGCACCGTGGTCCAATACGAAGAATGCGGCAGAAAAGAAAGGGCGAAAAAGCCGAGCGACCCCAGAAGCGCGGCCAGCGCGTAGTAGGAGCGCCGGTGGTAGCCGAAGAGGGGAAACAAATCTGAGCCGGCCCCGATAAAGGGCCGGAAATAAGTCGGCGCCGCCACTAAAATGCCCAGGGACGCTACGGCGCTTGCGGAAAGATGGAGCTGGTCCTTGTAAAAAAACAACAGCTTTTCGGCGGAAAATGTGTTGACGAGCGTAAGAACGGAGACTGTTCCTGCTATCAGCAGGGCGACGCGCCAGAAGTCGGCTTTTTGGGACGGCAGGGCCGCTTGGGTCAGTGTGGTTGCCATCAAAGAAGCCTTTCAGGTAAACGTGCGGGAAAGACACCTGCGGCAGTGGAGGCTGGCTAGAGTATACAAAAGCGGCGGCGGTTTGTCAAGAACCCCTCCCGCCTCATACGAAGTAATGCCGAAGGCAGAGGAACGAGCGGAAGGGATTCTTAATGCTCCAAAAAGTACCGGACATTCGTGACAATCACGTCGCGGCGGTTCAGCAGGGCGAGCTTGAGGAGCGGGCCGGCTTGGTTGTGGAGCAGTGCGTGCCAGAGCTTATGGGAAACCAGCTCCGGCAGGACAATCGTGACGACATCGTCGGAGCGCTCTTTCTGGACGGCATCAATATAGCGCAGCAGCGGGCCGACCAGCGAGCGGTACGGCGACTCCATAATCACCAGCGGGATGTCGCTGCCGTATGCCTGCCAGTTCTTTTTCAGCATCGGCGTCCGCTCCGGGTCGGTCTCGATATAGACGGCCCGGACATCGTCGGAAGTGAGGCGGGCGTAGTTCAGCGCCTCGACAATGCCCCGGTGCATCCGGGGCAGCAGCACCAGCACTGTGTTGTGCCTCGGCGCGGCCAGGCTCATCTCGACATTATCCAGCGACAGCTCCTCGCTCATCTCGACGTAGTGCTGATGGATGCGGCGAAAGAACACGACCATCAGCGGCATCAAGACGAGGACAATCCAGGTGCCGTATTTTAGCGGCAGGAATGGAACAATCTTGTCCCCGTCGTCGAACTTCGAAACAGCGATAATCAGCGTGACAATGCCCGTCGCCACCGCGCCCAGAGCGTTGAAGAACAGCGACGCCTGCCAGCCCTTTTCGCGGGTCCGCAGCCAGCGGCGGACCATGCCGTACTGGGCAATCGTAAACGACGTGAAAACCCCGATGGCGTACAGGTTCAGGAGGTTGGAAACGATGCCGTGAAAGACCAAGATCAAGATGATCGCAGCCACTGACAGCAGCAAAATACCGTTGGAATAAGAAAGCCGGTCACCGATGTTCGCAAGCTGCCGGGGCAGAAAGCTGTCGCGGGCCAGCATGGACGCAAGCTGGGGAAACCCGGCGAACGCCGCATTCGCGGCAATCACTAAAACAAGCGCGGTCGCGTACTGGACCACATAGAACATAAAGCCCAGCGCGTGCGGCCAGGCTGTATGCGCCACCTGGCCGACGACGCTCTGGTAGCCCGGCTTGGTCTGGTCAATGTTGTGGTAGATGCCGTAGCGGTTCGCGAGAAAGGTTAGCCCCAGGAACATCGCCGTTGCCAGCCCGCCCATCCAGGCCATTGTCAGCGCGGCATTTTTATCCTGCGGGGCTTTGAACACCGGGGTCGTGTTCGAAATCGCTTCCACGCCGGTCAGCGCCGTGCATCCCTGCGAAAATGCCTGCAAGACTAGGTAAATCCCGACCCCTTGCAGGCCCATCTTGGCATTGTTCAGCGCGGTTCCCGTCTGGATCGCCGCTGCCGTGTGCGCCGGGTGCGCTCCCAGCGTAATCAATCCCGCCGCGATGGTGGACAGAATTGCAAAGATAAACAGGTACGCCGGGCCGGCAAACGCCCAGCCGGCTTCTTTAACCCCGCGCAGGTTGAGAATTGTCACAATGAGAATAGCGACGACGCACATCGGAACAAGGTCCGGCTGCAAAATGGGATACGCCGTAATCATGGCGGCCACGCCCGCCGCGACCGACACGGCGACGGTCAAAATGTAGTCAATCAAGAGAGACGCGGCGGCGACAAGCGACGGCACCGTGCCGAGGTTGTCCCGCGAGACCGGGTACGCCCCGCCGCCTTCGGGGTAGGCAAAGATAATCTGCCGGTAGGACAGCACGACCGTAATCAATAGTGCGGCGATGCCCAGCGCAATCGCCCAGGCAAAATGCAGCGCTCCGGTTCCCGCCAGGATCAGAATGCCGAGGATGGACTCGGTTGCATAGGCGTTCGACGACAGCGCATCGGAAGAAAAGATTGGCAGGGCGAGAAAGTTCGGCAGCTTGCCGTGGCCAAGGCCCGACGTCGGCAGGGCGCGTCCAAAAACGAGGTGCCGAATACGCCCGAACGCGCTGTCGTACTTGTGCGGCGGCGGCAGGGCGGACGGCGCGGCAGGCTGCAGCGATTTGCCGGAGGTCGAAGAGTTGCCGGAAGTCGGCGGCGGCAGGACAGGGGTGGACATAGGAAAATCTTTCCGAAAACTGAATTCAGAGGCTGCCGGAGCAGCAGCCATTATTGTACCCGGAAAAATGTTGCGGATGCCACTTGACAGATTTGGTCGCATCGTGATACAATGCGATTCTAGTTTAGCGTTATACCTTTTCGGGAGCAGTGTGCAGAGAGCAGCTAAGTCAACAATTAAAGATGTCGCCCAGGCATGCGGCGTGTCGCTCATGACAGTCTCCCATGTGATCAACGAAAAGCCGGGGAAAGCCAGCCCGGAGACCCGCGCCCGTGTCCTGAAGGCAGCCCATGAGATGGATTACCAGCCAAGCGCTATCGCGCGTGGACTAGCCGGTCGAAAAATAGACACGATCGGCGTCGTGTTCTACACGCACAGCACGACTCCTCTGGTCCGAGCGGCTTACTTTGGAGACATCCTGGGAGGCCTCCTGGAAACGGCGATGCAGGCACGGCAAAGCACAACGCTGTTTACCGAAATTAACTGCGCCGATCCGAAAGAAAACTTAAATACTTATTGCGACGGCCGTTGTGACGGGCTGATTTTTGTCGGACCGCCGTCCAGCGATGATCTGGCAGCCGCGCTGCGCCGAAAGCATACGCCCTTTGTCTTTTTAGGCGATCAGCCGGCTGATCTCGGTGTCTCGTGCGTTGACGTTGACAACGTCGGCAGCGCCGTTTGCGCTACGGAGTTTCTTCTGAGCCAGGGACATCGGCGCATTGCCTTCTTAGGAGGGGATGCGTTGATCACAAGCTCCCGGTTTCGGGAGAAAGGATACCGGCAGGCGCTTCTGAGCGCTGCGCTGAAACTCGATGAGTTTTTGATGCCGCTCGGTTTGTACTCCTCGGACTCCGGGCGCCGTCGCACTCTCGAATTGATGCAGCACACTGCGAATGCACCGACAGCACTCTTTTGTGCGAGCGATGAAATTGCTGCCGGCGCCCTGACGGCTTTGAGCGAGATGGGCCTGCGTGTGCCGGAAGACGTCTCCGTCATTGGGTTTGACGACAGCAGCGCCGCTTTGGCCCTGCGGCCCGCTTTGACTACCCTGCGCCAGCCGTTTCAAGAGCTGGCACGCCGCGCAGTGGAATTGCTTCTCGCACAAATTCAGGATCACGAGACCGCAGCACAGCAAATCCTGATGCCGACTTCATTGATTGTTCGCGATACCGTCTCAGCGCCTTATTCACATCTCTCATCAACGCTCAATTCTCGCGTCCAGAAAGGACAACACTCATGACTCGTAAAGATCGTTCTCAGGGCTTCACGCTCATCGAACTGCTCGTCGTCATTGCAATTATCGCAATTCTCGCGGCGATCCTCTTCCCCGTGTTTCAAAAGGTTCGGGAAAATGCCCGCAAGATCGCCTGCCTGTCCAACACCAAGCAGATCGGCCTCGGCGTGACCCAGTACCAGCAGGACGCGGACGAAAAATGTCCCAACGGCGTCAACCCGTATGGCGGCGGCCAGGGCTGGGCCGGGCAGATCTACCCGTATGTCAAAAGCACCGGCGTATTTCTCTGCCCCGACGACTCCGCGACTCTCAAGGGCGGCGACGGGACGCCGTTCAACCCGGCGTCTTATGCTTACAACAGTCAGGTGACAATTGCTTGTGCACATGCCCAGGCAAACCAGAAAGTCGTAGACAGTGACCGCCCCGACTCGCTTTCTCTCGCGTCTTACGGCTCCCCGGCAAAGACCGTGCTGCTGGCGGAGATCGCGAATAGCACCGGGTACGACGTGGCCAATGGGACCAACGCCGGTGTTCCGGGCAAAACTGCGGACGGGGACGCGCTTCAAGGAAACTACGGCGGCTCGGCAGGCGGTTACGGCATCGGCGGCTCTTACGATCCTTCCGGGTACAATTCCAACATGAACGTTCCGGGCGGCACGGCGACGTCGCTGAAGTGGGCGACGGGCTACCTGCGAAACTCCAGAACGGGCGTGGCGCTCAAGGACTTCACCGGACCGATGGGACGCCACAACGGCGGCTCGAACTTCATCATGGCGGACGGCCACGCAAAATGGTTCCGGCCCGAAAATGTCTCGGGCGGGTATCCGAATCCGACCCCGACCGACTGCGGCAACGCGACCGGTCCCGTGGCTGCCGGCACCGCGTGCGGTGACAGCACCCTCGCCGCTACCTTCAACGTCAATTAAGACAACGTCAACTAAGAAGTCCGACTAGTCGGACTTTCTCCCCCAATAATGGGAATCGGGATGAAATGGGAAGCGGGATGAGCAGTCCCGCTTCCCATTGTAAAGGCAGCTATCTTGCACAAATATCGAGCTTTCGTTTCAAGCGCCTTGCTGCTTGCTCTCGCCGCACCTCTTTCCGCACAAAAACCGCCTGCGACTACTGCGTTCCCGTTCGTCGTGCCGTGGGACGATGCTTCGCCCGGCACGCTCACCGATGTTTCGTT
The DNA here is from genome assembly GCA_964236795.1 of uncultured Armatimonadales bacterium. Taxonomy (GTDB): domain Bacteria; phylum Armatimonadota; class Armatimonadia; order Armatimonadales; family Capsulimonadaceae; genus JANXMY01. The sequence continues at coordinate 14,525 of CAXSFV010000038.1, forward strand.
CCTGAATGCGAAGCCTGCCGGTGTCCACGGCTACATTGTCGCCAAAAACGGCCACTTCGTTCAAACAAGTACCGGCAGCCGCATCCGCTTCCTCGGCACGAACTTTGCCGGCAAAGATGCGTTTCCCTCCCATGCCGACGCCGAGAAGGTCGCTGCCCGGATTGCGAAGCTCGGCATCAACTTAGTCCGCCTGCACCACATGGACAACAGCAACTGGGGGCAGGACGCGAGCATTTGGGACTACGGCTACGAAGACCGGCAGCACCTGAGCGCGGTCCAGCTCGACAAGCTGGACTATTTTGTCGCCCAGCTTAAAAAGAACGGCGTCTACGTCAACATCAATTTGCACGTCAGCCGGATATTCAGCGCCGCCGACGGCTTCCCCGTCAGCGTCAGCCAAATTCCGACGTCGTTCGACAAGCGCGTGGACGAGTTCGACCCGCGCATGATTGCTCTGCAAAAGAACTACGCTCACGATTTGCTCACCCACGTCAACCCATACACGCATTTATCGTATACGTCAGACCCGGCGGTCGCCGTCGTTGAGATCAACAACGAGAACTCCCTTGTCGGTGACCCGGGGTCAACCCTCGGCGCAGGCTTAAACACCCTGCCGGAGCCGTTTCACGGGGAGTTGGTCGGAATGTGGAACACTTGGCTTGTCAAGAAGTACGGCACCGATGCCAATCTGCAAGCGGCATGGAAAGCAGCCTCTACGCCGAATGGCCCAGGCTTGCTGTCCTCGGCGCTGTCGCCCTGGTCCCTGGAGCATCAGGAAACGTCGCAGGCTGACATGATACTCCCGGCGGCAATCCCTGGTTTATTGACTGCGCCGCCCGTCCAAGCGAACATCACGCAGGCCGACGGCACGGCCTGGCATGTGCAGGTACATCAAACAGGCCTGGACCTGCATGACGGCCAGACTTACACCGTGACGTTCCGCGCCAAGGCCGACGCCGCCCGCACTCTGCCGGTCGCCGCGAGTTTAGACCAAGACGATTGGCACAACATCGGCCTCGACGAGAACGCCGCGCTCACGACCGACTGGAAAGAGTTCTCGTATGTCTTCACGGCCCATGACACCGTGCCAAGCCACGCACGCTTGGCGTTCACCCTCGGCAGCCAGACCGGGACTGTCTGGATTGACAGTCTGCAAATCCACCCCGGCTCGGGCCTTGAGCCCGGCCAATCACTTGCGCCCGGCCAATCGCTTGCGGCAAAAACCGTAGACATTCCCGCCTCCGCGCTGAAAACCCAGCATGACGACTGGATTGCGTTCCTCGCCGGCACCGAGAAAGATTACGCCGACGATATGCGCGGCTATTTGAAGAACACGCTCAAAGTTCATGCAAACGTCATCTGTTCCCAAATCTCCTGGGGCGGGCTGACGGGCCTGAACCGGGAAGCCAGCAGCGACTTCGCCGATAACCACGCCTACTGGCAGCACCCGGTGTTCCCGCGTAAACAATGGGACCCCAAAGATTGGAACATTTCCAATACGCCAATGGCCGCCGATCTCGCATCAGGCAAAGGCGGGACTTTGCGAGACCTCGCCGAGTACCGGGTTGCCGGCAAGCCCTACACGGTCTCTGAGTACAACCATCCCGCGCCTAGTGATTACCGCGCCGAAGCCCTGCCCGAGCTTGCGACGTTTGCGGCGTTTCAAGACTGGGACGCCATCTACTTGTTTGACTACGGCGCGTATGGAACCGGCGTTCAGAACGACAAGATCAATGGCTATTTCGGCATCGGCAGCGACCCCGCCAAAACCGCGTTTCTCCCCGCCGCCGCGATCATCTTTCGGGGAATGCAGTTCGACCGTGCAAAACTTCCCGTCAGCCATGCCGCTTTAAAGAGTGACATGATCAGCACGGAGACTGTGGCAACCCTTTGGAGAAAGCCGATACCGAACGCTCGCCTTGCGCCCGGCAACATCCCTCCCGTCAGCATGGACGATGCACTCAGTTTTGCGCCGCAGACTCATCCGCAAGTCCCGGACATTTTCTCGACGGCACTCTCGCTCAACGCCGAACCTTCAGCGACTCGCCTCGATGGCTCAAAGTCGCTGTACGGGATTACGACAAAGGAAACGGCGAACAGCAGCCAATACCTTGCTCTCAGCGCCTCTACGCAGGCCGCTGCCGGAGACGTCGGCGGGCAAACCGTGGTTTTAGGAGAAAACACGCTGACATTCCCGGCGTTCGACAACAACTTCGCGGCGATGACGCTGACGGCGATGGACCGGAAGCCAATAGCGCAGTCGCGAAAGCTCCTCTTAACGCTGGTAGGAAAAGTGGAAAATCAGGGAATGGGGTGGAACGCAGATCGCACAAGTGTCGGCGACCAGTGGGGACAGGGGCCGACTATCGCCGAAGGCGTCCCAGCGACGGTAACACTGAAGACTGACGGTCCGCGCACGGTTTGGGCGCTTGACGGCACCGGGGCGCATCAGCAGAGCGTCCCGGCGGTCTATGCCCACGGCACACTGAGCTTCACGGTCGGGCCGCAGTTCAAGACGCTGTGGTATGGGGTGGAGAAGTAAGGGCCAGATAGGACGATGAGTTTTCAACTCCTCGTCCTTCTCGTCTGTATCCGTGCTACCATTCCAGCCGGAATCGGTAATGGTCGGCGCCGGGTTGCGGGTCGTGGATACGCACCACCGCCGTGTAATTGTTGAACGGCCCCGGCTGCTGGACGACCCGCACGGTGCCGCGCCCGCGCTTGGTCAGGTTCACAAACACCGGGCGCTCGGTCGGCAGCCGCCCGAATAGCTGCGAGTTGACACTCGCGGCCGTCTTGCCGCTGAGGGTGCGCGTCTGCACATCCCGTCCGTGGATAGAAACCGCCACACGATCGTCCACGTCTCCGCTCCAGTCAAGCCGCCCGTCGGCATGAGCGGCCAGCGGCAGCATCATCGCACCGAGAAGTGCCAGCGACACCGCCGGCAAAAATGTTCGCGTCATTTGCTTACTCCTGTGCTGATGCCTAGCGGACAGCCGCGTTGTGCTTGTCGCGGTAGATCGCGCCGCTGGTGCGGTTCAGCTCGCGGTTCAGGTTCCGGCGCTCGCCGCCGGTCAGATGGCCGTTGTCAAACCGGCGGTCCAAATGCTCCTGGGCATGGATGCGTGCATCCCGGCGGTTCAAGCGGTACTGCTCGCCGCGTGTGAGCTGGTCGCTGCCGACGCCCTGGTGGATGCGCCCGTGCTGGTCATGCAGACGCTGGTTGATGCCCTGCGCCTGCGCCGTCATCGGCAAAAAGGCCGCGCCGGTTAGCGCCGCGCCTGCAATTAATATCGTGCTATTGAGTTTCATTGGTAGCTGCTCATCTTTCCTGCCGCATTCTTCGCGACATTTATCCAGACGCCACACTCCCCGAAAATGTTCACGGTAGAGAAAAAATGTAAAAAAGAAAAAGCAAGGAAGTAAACTCCACTTGCTAGGCAGGGTCTTCTTCGGCCAGAAGAATCTACCCGAACTTCTTTTTCGTATAGTGACTTAATCTGGTACGACAAATGTCTGAAATTGCACATCATGGTCTTTCAGGCTGCTAACGTACCAAGTCTCGCCTTCCGGTCCATAAAACAGTTCGCCGTCAGGATACTGATCTCCTGTTGCACCATACCAACTTCCCACCCATTGACCAGGCTCCAATAAAGGAGCGTCGGTATAATTCACCACAATCGCATATTGCGTTCCAGCTTCTTGTCGTATCGGGTTGGGAAAAGAGATAAGATGATTAGGTGGTGCATTCCCATCCCGAATGATTGCCTCACCTAATGTAACCGTTCCCGGATAGCCATTCTTCACCTGCCGAATCGCAACCCGGAGCGGATAAATCTCAAATACTATGCCAGAAATAAGACTGGCGTTTGACAAAATATGCAGTTTCACGCCTGAAAGGATTCCCGTGATGCCTGCTCTGTATGTCTGCGCGATGAATGCCGACCGTTCACTGATGTGGCAACCGATATTAGTCAGAGGTGTAAAAGATTGATCGAGAACAAGTTCTTTATCAATTACCATGTTGTTGGTCTCCATTCGCTGATAGTATTGAACGGTTGATAAAACCTAACTCTTTAATGACCGTCTTAATGTCAACGCATGCAAAGGTTAGTGCTGCTCGCCAATTCTGATCCGAGCGATCCGGCTCGTAGGTTCCAGGCGTGAAGCCAATCAAGTCCGTAGGCAGATGCAGATCAGGATCATTACGCGGCACTACAACGAAACAGCGCCGCTTGCCCATTTTGCCGACGAACAATCCTAACTCAAAAATTACATTGTCACGCGCAGCAGATACTTGCTGATTTCGTATCTGTAAAACATCATCAGGCGAGAATACGAACACAGCAAAGTCAAAGTTTTCCAAAGAAGTAATAAGACTGTCTAATGCTGTGTTTGATGGCGAAAAATGCCAGCTGACCAAGGCGTAACCTCCGCGACATATTCAAGGTTGTATAAAATGGCTTCTGCGATCTCCAAACTTTCGACGGAAGACCCTACGAAAATTCGCGGTTTCTGATTCGCCATCGGATTATTGTACCGCTCCGATCAGCTCGTTCACGTCTTCAATGCTGTTTTCTTCTAAGTAGCGTTTCAGTCCCGTCACCAGGTCGGTCGTTGCGGTGGGATTGACAAACGTGGCGGTGCCGATGGCGACGGCGGTGGCTCCTGCTAACAGGAACTCGATGGCGTCGGTGATGCTGGCGATGCCGCCCATGCCGATGAGAGGGACGCTCGGCAGGGCGCGGTGGACCTGCCAGACGCAGCGGAGGGCGATGGGCTTAATGGCGGGGCCGCTGAGGCCGCCGGTGATGTTGGCGAGCCGGAACTTGCGCTTTTTGATGTCAATGGCCGTGCCGAGCAGGGTGTTGATGAGAGACAGCGCATCCGAACCGGCGTCCACGGCGGCGCGGGCGATGGGGACCAGGTCGGCGACGTTCGGCGAGAGCTTGGTGATGATGGTCAGACCTGTGACTTTGCGGACTTCGCGGATGAGTTCCGCCGTGAGGTCGGGATTGACGGCAAAGTCGCAGCCGTGGCTGACATTCGGGCAAGAGATGTTGATTTCTAAGCCGTGAACGCCCCCGGCGGCGGAGAGCTTTTCGGCAAGCTCAACATAATGGGCGACTTCATAGCCGACTAAATTGACGATCACGGGAACGTCGAACTGCCGCAGGAACGGCAGCTTTTCGGCGATGAAGTTGTCCACACCGCTGTTTTGCAGGCCGATGGCGTTCAAAATCCCCGATGGGGTCTCGACAATGCGCGGGGTCGGGTTGCCGAGACGCGGCTCCAGCGACGTGCTTTTGACGACGATCGCGCCGAGGGCGTTGAGGTCTACGATACCGGCCATTTCCGGGCCGAAGCCGAACGTGCCGGAGCCGGTGACAATGGGATTGCGAAGCGTCAGCTTTCCGATTTTGACTTGCGTAGTTACCATGCTACCTCCGTGGCGTCGAACACCGGGCCGTCCACGCAGGCGCGGACGCGGCGGCCGTCGGCGAGATCCAAAACACACCCCATGCAGACGCCGATGCCGCAGGGCATGGCGACTTCGACCGAAAGCTGGCAGGGAACGCCGAAAGACTGGCAGAGATCGCCGACCGACCGCATCATCGGGGTCGGGCCGCAGCAGTAGACTGTCACTGGCTTGCCCGAATGCTCGGCCAACAGCGGCGCAAGCACATCAGTAACGCGCCCTAGCGTCCCGTGCGAGCCGTCCTCGGTTGCCGCCCGCGTGTCAATCCTGGCTTCCTGAAGCTCGGCTTCGCACAGCAGAAGGTCTTTGCGGCGTGCGCCGACGATAAAGACAAGATTGGTCTTGGTCTCGGCCAGATGCAGCTCACGAGACAAAAAAACAAGAGGGGGAACGCCGTAGCCGCCGCCGACGAGAACGTGCAGGGCGTCCGGGCGGGGATCGGGCTGGAACACATGGCCGCCGAGCGGACCGACCAAATCGAGCGTATCGCCGGGACGCTTCCGGGCCATGCCCTGCGTCGTCGGCCCGACAATCGAATACAAGAGGCTGATCTGCCCTCGTTCCCGGTCTACGGTGTAGATCGAAAACGGCTTACGGAGCAGCGGGTCGGTGCGCTCGGCAGTTAGCACATTGACAAACTGGCCGGGCCGGGCGGCGGTGGCCAGCGCCGGAGCCTCGCAGACGACCACCTTATGGTCCGCGATCATCCGGTCATTGGCAAGGATAGGGGCAAAGACTTGTTTTGGCGAAACTGATGAGGGCATGGGCAGGTTCCTTACGGCAGTGGAGGATGATCGCAGAGGGTCAAAATCGTGTTGATAAATGCCTTCAGTTCAGGGCATTCGCGGATAGCGGCGTCAAGGCCATTTCTTTCCAGGATTTTTGCGGCCTCGCGTGGCTTGTTATAATCCCGGCTTTTGCCGAGATCAAAAATGTCTTTGATATGGTAAGCCGGAGATTTATCATGGTTGACATCCTCCGGTTTCCCGCTTGGGGCAGCTTTGTTGTGCTTTGCGATCTCTTGGATTGTTTTCCAATAAGGCAGAAGCCAAGCCTCAAAGTCATGCTGCGCGGCATGAGGATGAAACTTAGGATTATTTTCGACCCACCCCCGCATTTTTCGTTTCGCGTCTTCTGCATTTACAAAGTCGCGTGTGGATGGGTCTTTGCTTGTATAAACATCGGTCAGCGCAATGACAGCGTCATAAGGCGCTGCCCCGGAAAGCAGGTTCTCGACGAGCCGCTTGAGTTTTTCTTCTTTGGGAACTCTGCCGCTTTGGGGAAACGCTTTAATTGCGGGCATCGCGTCTGCCAGATAAGTTGTCAAATATCTTCGCAGTGCCGGCAAAAATGCGGTTTCTGTCTTTCCTTCCACGATGAGCGCAATCCTCATGAGCGCCCCCCCAAGATGTTCATGCTCCACAACTCATCAAGCGTGTAATCTGATAACCACCGCTCCAAGTCGAGCGTGTCCCCCCAAGTCATTGTCGTCACGCCGTCTTCCTGATCAGCGACGAGAATTTCATTCGGCTGTAGAGCGCTGACAAGCCGGTCGGCATGGGTTGCGACAATAAGCTGAGTCCGTTGCGCGGCTTCGCGCATTAGACCCGCAAGCAGGCTGAGAAGCTGGGGGTGCAGACTCACTTCCGGCTCGTCGATCAAAGTGATCGCCGTTAGCTCTTTGCTGAGCAGCAGTGTCGCCAGCCAGAGAAACCGAAGTGTCCCTTCCGATAGCTGATTCATGTAAAACGGCTGGGAGAAATTACGATCTTTCCAGGTCATCGCCAGGGTTCCGGCAGCGACCGGCGGAAAACTTAGCTTCTCAAAATCAGGGAATGCCGTTTTGAGCGTGTCTTCAATCAACTCAAACTGGTCTGGGTCTGTTTCACGAAGATAATAGAGGCAGGTGACGAGGTCCTCTCCGTTTGCACCGGGCAGGAAAACAGGACGCATCGGCTGAGGTAGGCGAACAGGGCTGTTGGGGAGAACATTTAGTGCGCCATAGAAAGTGCAGGACGCCAATTTTTGGCGCAGACGCTCCGGTTCCGCAAACATCTTGGGAACTTGTGACAGAGAAGTTTCAAAGCGATTATACTGCCAGTTCAGCTTTAACGGCCCCTCGCCTTCTCTCCTAGCATCGTAATAGAGAATAACAGAACCCTGTGAGTTGATATGCGGCGAATAATAGGGTCTGCCTCTGCTGGCAACTTCATTCTGCGTCAGCGTTTCCAGACCGATCTCGTAGAATGGGCCTTGTGGATTGATTTGCAGGACATATTCCAGCAGGTCAAAGTTGGAGAGCTTTGTGTGGAGTTTGATCTCGATTTTTTGCGCCTTGTCGCGAGTAAGAATTTCATTTAGGCCACCGTACTCGGAGATTTTGGACGCCAACTGGCCTTTTGCAGAGGCGGCGAGCAGGGAGAATACTTCCAGCAAGGAGGTTTTGCCGACGCCGTTTGCCCCAATCAGCACCGCCAGCGGACGCATCTCTAAATCAAGGGAGAGCAGGCGGCGATAGCCCTGGACGGAGATGTGTTCCAGCATGTTTCCTGGTTCAGCCATAGGAGCATTATACCCCTATCTCGCTTAACCCGGCATGAGCTGGTAGCCTTTGCCGGTCAGGAGGCCGACGGCGACCCAGGCGAGGGCGCTGACGCAGTCGCCCAGCACAAGGCCGAGGAACAGGGGCAGGGCCAGGCTGTAGCCGCGCATCCCGCCGTAGCGGACGATGAGCGTCTTGAACGCCCAGCCGAGAAACAGCGAGAACCAGAGGCAGTACATGGCGTAGGACGCGGCGACAAGAAAGCCCGCCGGGTGCAGGCCGAACGCGGGCAGGTAGGCACGGCAGACAAACAGCAGGAGGACGAACGCCGCGCCCGCCAGCATCTGAAGCAGGCCGCCGGTGTCCGGCGCATGGGGCGCGGCAAGCTGGGAGGCCGACCACTGAAACGAAAGCTGGGGCGCTCCGACATACATCCACGGGTTGTTGAGCGCCGACGCGCCGCCGTGGGTGTAGGGCAGCCAGATCGAGACCGCGCATGAGAGCGGCACGACACAAGCGACGCAGAGGGCTAAAGCGCGGGTCAAAGACCGGGCGCTGAGGCCCGTTTCCGCCGCGCCTTTCAGCGAATTGAGCAGCGGCGGCAGCATGAACTCCCGCGAGTCCTGCCAGCCGACATGCTCAGTCAGCGACCCCATGACCAGAGACCGGGCATCGAACGGAACCGAGCCGCCGAGAACGGTCAGCACCTGCGAAGTTGCAAACGTCTGGGTCACAAACAGCAGCCCGGCCTGGGCGACCAGCCACGACAGCATCAAAAAGACAACCAACGCGCCCAGCAGAATGCCGCCCGCCATCAGCGGCTGCATCTTGGCGAGCAGCGTCAGCCACAGAAAGAGGCCGCCGATCCCGGCCAGCAGGCCGAACAAGGCGAACCGGTACGGCAGCGACTCGCGCGAATCGTCTACGTCCTGGGCATTCCGAACGGCCTTGCGCCAGACATCCGACAGATGCCCGCGCATTGTCCAGAGCGTCCAGGCCGACAGCGCCACTGCCCCGCCGACTTCCGGGTAGACCGTGTAGGCCGGCCCCATCGAAAAGCCGACCCCGGTGCCGCTCATGTTCCAATCGTACAAGACGCCGAGAAGCATCTGCCCTTTGAACAGCAAGTAAAACAGCCAGAGCGACAAGCAGACTTCGCTCGACATCAGGTACGAGAAGCCGATGACCAGCGGGTACACGAACAGGGCAATGTCGCCGACGCCGTCCCAGGGCCGCCCGTGCAGGCTGTCGGTGGAATGCCAGACCAAGGGGATGTCGGGAACAGTCGGATAAAGCTGATGGACGCCTTTGATCGTGTGCAGGAGCGTCACCACGCCGAAAGACACCCAGAGCAGCGGCGAGCGCAAAAGCGCGTTGAACAAACGCCCCGGCTCCGGCGCTTCCGCCAGCAAAACCGGCAGCTTGACCAGGGGGAATGCCAGCCGCTCGTTCTCCACCCAAGGCTTCCGCAGCAGGCCCGACAGGCAGAAGAAAGTCAAAAATAAGCACCCCGCAAACAGCGCCCAGCACCCTAGCGGCACGGTCCACGCCGCCCACGGGATCGCCTGGCCCCGGTGCAGGCCCTCAAAAAACGAGGTGACGGCAAACGGGTCGGTGACGAACAAGTAGGAAGGCAGGTGGGACAAAAAGAGGCCGTCCCAATGGTTCTGCGGGGTTGCGTAATAATAAGGCGCGACAATGTGCGGGATTAAGTAGCGCATGAGGCCGCTCGACGGAATGCCCGCCGCCGTGATGACCAGCGCCCAGACCGTCACAATCTCGCCGGGCCGGAATATCTTTTCGCGCTTTCCCAGCCTGATCAGCAGTGGATTGACGAGAAGGGTCAAAATCAAAATGGCGGCGACCGCGCCGATAGGGAAGAAGTTGCCCGACAAGTAAGTCGCCGCGACCAGATAATCGTTGTACGGCGTGATGCCGCAGATGAGCAGGGCGCAGGCGAGGCCGAACACGACCGAGCGCGGGGAAACGGCATTCCCCGCCCGCGCTTTTGTTTCGGCGGCTGCGCTTGGCTGTCGAGGCGGGGGAGCGATCACGGGTTGCTTTCTTTGAGGGGTGAGGCGGGCGATTTCAATCGCCCGCTTCCTTTTTGCTTTTCTCTCGTCCCCAGCCAGGCCCGCTTCACTGCCGACAAGAGCGGCTCACGCTGCCCCGGCGGCAGGGCCGGGCAGTAGCCGCTGCCGAGTTCCCACACCATGACCCCGCCGAGGCCCTGCGCTCGCGCGTATTGCACTTTCTTTATGCACAGCGCCTCATTGTCATAAGACACAAACTGCTCGGCCGGGCCGTCAATGCTCAGATACGGTGCCTGCGCCAGCGTGTCCCAGCGGGCGCGGCCCGGCTGGTAATAGGTATCCAAAATGGCGGCGTAGGGCACGCCGGTCTTCATGGTCACGCCCGAAATCGGCTGGCCGGGCGCGTCGGCTCCGGTCCAAACCGTGCCGTAGAACGCCGCCCCGATGCCGAGCTTCCGGCGCGGGACGCCTGCTGCGATAAACTTCTCCACCATGCCCGACGCCGACGGGAACGGCTGGCCGGGGTTCATCGGAGTTTGGCCGTCGCCGTACAGCGCCGAGTTGTGCCAGGTCTTGAAGCCCGTCCAGGGCCCTGCCAAATCATACGTCATCAAATTGATCTGGTCAAAGCTTGGGCTGAGACGTGCGAACATCTCCGGCTGGGCGGCGGTCGCCGCCGTCAAGAGCAGCTTTGGGTTCGCTGCTGTCATCTGGGTTTTAAGGTCCCGGATAAATAGGTCGTAGCCCGGCGCGTCGGACGCTTCCAGCGGCTCCATGTCAACATCCAGCCCATCATAGCCGCGCGAGGTCACAAGATGCACTAAATTTGCAACAAATACGCTCCGGTGGGCATCGCTGTACGCGCTCCGAAACGCCGCCGACGACAGCCAGCCGCCGACCGACAGCAGCACCTTCCGGCCTGCTTTGTGGGCAGGCGCAAGGACCGCCGCCGAATCGGCAGGCGTGATGTTGTCCTTGCTGGTGTCTATAGTCCCATCGCTCGCCGGCACGACGGCGAAGTGAATGAGATGCGAGAACGCCGAATAGTCAATCATCGTCGGCGTCAATGTTCCCGCCTGCTGCACCCAAACCGCGTAATACGCCGTGACCCACAGCGGGTTCGGCTTCGCGGCGCGCTTCGGCGGCGCGGCCCCGGCGGCCGGCACACCAAAGGCGGCCAGTGCGAGAAGCAGCGCAATTTTTGGGAGGGTGTGGTTCATAGGATTTGCAGAAATGAGACCCGCCGAAACGTTCTTCGGCAGGTCGAAATAAGAGAGAAATCGGCCGCTTAATGGCCTGCCGCCTTCCTCGCGGCGGCGCTTTTTGCGGCGTCTGCCGCCGCCGCTTGCGCCCGCTCGGCCTGAACCTGCTGTTGCTGCGGGGTCAGCGGCGCTTGGACCGCCGGCGGGGCGGGGCCAGCGTCCTGCTTCGGGCCGCAGCCGGCCAGCGCCGCTGAAAGGCAGAGGAGGAGGATAACGCCCGACGTCTTAGAAGCGAAAAGCATGATCAAGCGCCTCCTAGTTGACTGCGCCGTCTAAGGCTTCGTAGACACCGGGAATGTAAACGTTCTTGTACCAGTCCATCTGGCCCCGATGAATGGATTTGACATGACCGTCGGCGAACAGCACGTCACTGCTGGCGTGGTGGCGGAAGCGCGGCATGTCACCGGGGGTCGTGCCGTAGTTCTGCCACATTGGGTCGTTCAGGCCGGAGTCCACGTCGTATTTGAGTTCGAGATGGTCGCTTGGCTTGGTCGGCGTGTTATTGACAATCGGCCCGATGGGGTCCGTCCAGTTACCCTCTGCCGGATCAAAGTAGGGCGAGGCATAGGAATAAGATTGTCCGGGGACGTTCGCAGCCTGCCCTTTCTCAACGATCATCGCGGTGTCAGCGGGGGAGGGAACTTGAGCCAGGCCGACGGTCGTGATAACTCCGTGGGTGACATAGTTGTAGGCATAAGTTCCCTGGCCTTCCTGGGAAAGCTCCAAGTTCATGCCGTAGCTGGCCGGTTGCTGGGTCGGCAGATCCGGGCAGGTCCAGATGCCGCCGACGCCGTAAGCATAGGTGTGGCCCATATAAGTGGAAGACGTGCCGTTTTTGATGTAGGGCAGGACGGCAGACTCCCAGGAGACCGGCTGGCCGACCTCATCGTAGTACTGGATCATCGGGTACTTTTCTTCGTTGTCCTGGTTGTATTGCAGGACGCCGAGGCCAAGCTGCTTGATGTTGGAGATGCAGGTCGTTTGGCGGGCGTTCTCGCGGACGCTTTGGAAGACGGGGAACAAAATCGCGGCGAGAATCGCGATAATAGCGATGACGACGAGCAGCTCAATGAGAGTGAAGCCCGTTCTGCGGTGCGTGGCGCTTTGCATGGGTGTGATGCCTTTCGTAATGAAATCGAGAACGACCGGGCGAGAATGCAAAAGTGCAAAAATACACAGGTGCCGAGAAGTCGTGCAGCGATGCGAAAAGGGCATTCAGCAGTGAATGGGGAAGGGACGGAAGGAAGCGCGGACTGAGATCAGGAGCGCAGGGCCGCCGTGGACCCGCGAACAATCAGCTCGCCTTGCAGTGAAATTCGGACGCCGGACAAGTCACTGTCCACGTCTTTAGCCGCATCAAGCCGGTCGAGCAGCACCATCGCTGCGGTCGCGCCGATCTGCGTCAAGGGGTGGCGCACTGTGGTCAAAGGCGGCGCAAGGTGCTGGGCGTAAGGGGCGTCGTCGAACCCGACAATACTCATCTGATGCGGCACGGAAACGCCCGCGTCGGCGCAGGCCGTGTACGCCCCGGCAGCGATGCCGTCGCCGCCCGCGAAGACCGCTGTCGGCGGCGCGGCGAGGTTCAGCAGGCGGGTCATGCCCGCCCGGCCCCAGTCGCGGTCGTAGCTGCCTTCCAGCATCAGTGCGCCTTCGGCCATAAGGCCGAACTCCTGCATGGCCACGAGGAACCCAGCCCGGCGTGGCGCGGTGGATGGCGAGTTCGGCTGGCCGCCGAGAAGCGCGATGCGCCGGTGGCCCAGTCCGGCCAGATGCGTGACCACCTGGCGGGCCGCGGCGGCGTTGTCAATGTCTACCTGCGAGACGCGCGGGTCGGGCGAAGCGCCGTTGATCAGCACAAACGGCAGGCCCGCGTCGGTGAGGGCGGAGACAATGCCGCTGTCGGTCAGGGTCGCCACTAAAAGCAGGCCGTCTACGCGCCGGTCCCGAAACGCCGGCAGGCTGCCCGCCCCGCTCCACGCAAGGCCCGTATACAGAGTGACATTCTGGCGGCGCTCGGTCGCAGCCTGGATGATGCCGTCGAGAACCGCGCTGAAGTACGAGTCGGCGACCAGCCCCGGATGGGGCTGCGGGAACACGACGCCGAGGCAGTCCAGCCGCTTCCGGCCCATGCCCCGCGCCATCGTGCTGGGATGGTACTGCAAGCTCTCAATCGCCGCCTGGACACGGGCGCGGGTGGCAGGGACGACCCGGCGCGGGCCGTTATTCAGGACATACGAGACAGTAGCGGTGGAAACTCCGCTGGCCCGTGCGACATCCTTGATTGTGGCGGCTTTTGTCGGCATTGCGAGAAAAATGAACTCTCTAACCGTATAGAAGAAGCGTCATCTGCTCTTCTAATCGGTTAGATGCATTATAACGCGGGTTTGGGAAGATGTCAAGAACTGGCGGGAGAAGAGGAATTTATTTTTGCAGGCGCAAGGCGGCGCCTTGATCCAAGTAAAGCCGGACGTTCGGGTGGGTCCGCAGGCATGATGCTGGGACCTGCGCCGTTTCTTCGCCTTCGGTCGCCTGCCGCACGATCTCGGCCTTTGCCGCGCCGCTTGCGAGAACGACAATCTCACGCGCCTCCAAAATCGTGCCAAGGCCCATTGACGCGGCTTGTTTGGGGACACGAGCCAGCCCGCCGAAGCCCGCCGCCGCGTCTTCGCGCGTCACTGGGTCGAGCGTCACCAGCCGTGTGCGTGAGTCCGGCGGGCTGCCCGGCTCGTTGAAGCCGAGATGCCCGGTCCGTCCGATGCCGAGAAGCTGCAAGTCAATCCCGCCCGCGTCCGCGATTTTCACCTCATACTCCCGGCATCTCTGTGCAATTTGATCCGGTGTGCCGGGGCTGCCGTCCGGCACAAACCACCGCGAGCAGTTGACAGACTGGAACAAATGCCCCTGCATGAAGAAGTGGTAGGAATGGGGCGACTCAGCGGGCATCGGATAATACTCGTCCAAGTTGAAGCAGGTGACCCCTGAAAAGTCCATCTGCCCTGCCTGATAGCGCTGGACCAGCCATTCGTAGACGCCAAGCGGGGTGGAGCCGGTCGCAAGGCCGAGAACGGCGTTCGGCTTTTCCCGGACCAAAGCCGCGATGCGCTCGGCGGCCATCTCGCAGAGCGTGGGGTAATCGGGGGCAACAATGATCATGGCAGGGTCAATGGGCGGTAGTTGACGCCGAGTGCGTCTAAATGGGCCAGCATCGCGGGCAGGCGCAGAAGAAATTCGGCGTAGTCTTTGCGGGCGGGCTGGGTCCATGCGACTTCGGCGAATGCGGACAGGCGCGGGAAGGCTTGATACTCCACCTGGGCGGTCGTCGGCATGTATTCGGTCCAAAGCTGGCACTGGGTTCCCAGCACATGAGGCGCCCGGTTCGGTGCAATGGCGGACGGCACCGGGTCGTAGCCGTAGACCGCCGGCAGGGTCAGCAGTTCCCGGAACGCCAGCGGCTCGGCGTTGCGGGCGTCGGCCTGGTAGAAGTTGAAGTAGGTGAACTGCTGCGGGGCCATGATCACGTCATGCCCTGCCGCCGCCGCTTCAATCCCGCCTTCCTCGCCGCGCCAGGACATGACGGTCGCGCCCGGCGACAAGCCGCCTTCCAAAATCTCGTCCCAGCCGACCAAAATGCGCCCCTGCTGCATCAAAAACTCGTCCATGCGCCCGATGAAATAGGCTTGCAGCTCGTCTTCGGTCGTCAGGCCAAGCGACTGCCTGATGTCTCGGCACTCGTCATTTGCCCGCCACTGGGTCTTGACCGCTTCATCCCCGCCGACATGCACATAGGGCGACGGGAAAATCTCCATCACTTCCGTCAGCACGTCGCGCAGAAACGCAAATGTCGGCTCGTCCGGCTTGTACAAAGCCTCGTGAATGCCCCAGCGCGGGCTGACTTCCACCGGCTTGTCCGTACAGCCGAGTGCCGGGTAAGCCGCAATCGCCGACTGGGCATGGCCCGGCATCTCGATCTCCGGCACGACGGTAATATGACGCGCGGCGGCGTAAGTGACAATCTCCCGCGCGTCGTCCTGCGTGTAGAAGCCGCCGTAGGGAACGCCGTCAAACTCCTCAATGCTGGGGTCAAACTCCGGGTCGGCCGGGTCTTTGAGCGCCCGTCCGATCAGCGTCCGGTCCCGCACCGACCCGATTTCTGTCAGCTTCGGATACTTTTTAATTTCAATCCGCCAGCCCTGGTCGTCGGTCAAGTGAAGCTGAAGGGTGTTCATCTTGTGCAGGGCCAGCAGATCAATAAACTTCAAGACAAACGCTTTCGGCAGGAAATGCCGCGACACGTCCAGCATCGCCCCCCGCCAGGCGAACCGGGGCATGTCTGTGATTTCGGCGCACGGGACTGTGCCGCCGGCCTGGGCCATCTGCCGCAGAGTTTGGATGCCGTAGAACAGCCCGGCCCGCGCCGCCGCTTCCAAGCGGATGCCCTCCGGTGTTACGATCAGTGTGTAGCCTTCGCCGCCGAGCGCGGTCAAGCCTGGGTCAAGCCGCAGCCGAATTGCCGCTTCCGGCGCGTCTTCGCGGACTTCGAGCGCCGTGCTGGTTGCCTCGCGCAGCATGTCTGCGAGAAACTGCGCTTCCGGCAGCGCGTCTCGGTCTGCGCCGATTTGCATCTTGGGATTGATTTGGAACACGCCGCCGGGGACGGTCATTTGCTGGGGCAGAGGAATAATGGAAAGTGTGTTTGGCATAAGTGAATACAGAATTGAGCGAACACCGTCAAGATACGGCTCCTGCAAGATACGGCTCCTGATGTCTCACCCCAAGATATGCAGGCCGTTGTCCACGTGCAGAACTTCGCCAGTCATGCCGCGCGACCAGTCGGAGACCAGAAACAGCGCTGTGTCGCCGACTTCTTCCGGCGTCGTGTTCTTCCGCAGCGGGGCGACTTCCCGCGCTTCCCGGTGCATGTCGGAGAACCCGGCGATGCCTCGCGCCGACAAAGTCATGGTCGGCCCGGCGCTGATCGCGTTGACCCGGATGCCCGACGGCCCCAAGTCGCTTGCGAGATACCGCACCGATGCTTCCAAAGCCGCTTTTGCCGCGCCCATCGTGTTGTAGTTTTGGATCACGCGCTCCGCGCCGAGATACGTCAAGGTCAGCAGGCTGCCGCCGTCCGTCATCAGCGGCTCGGCGGACTTGGCGGCGGCGACGAAGCTGAACACGGACGCCTCCACGGCGGTTTGGAAGCTCGCGCGGGACACGTCCAGAAAGCGCCCGCTGATGCCGTCTTTGGGCGAGAACGCGGCGGCGTGAACCACGAAGTCCAGCCGGCCCACCTCTGCGCCGAGCCGGGCGTGGAGGGCGTCAATGTCATCTTCTTTGGTCAGGTCGCACACCTGCACAAATGCGGCAGATGCCTCCCCCAGCGACGCCGCCAGCTTCACAACATCTTTTTCTTCCCGCTCGGTCAGGACACTGTACGCCAGCCGCGCCCCTTCCCGCGCAAGGCTCTGGGCGCAGCCCCAGCCGAGGGACCGCTCGTTGCGGACCCCGTAAATAATCCCCTGCTTGCCGTCTAAAATGCCCATAATCACGCTCCCCTACGAAAATGCAGAATGGCGGCATTATACCCGACCGTGCCGCCGGCGGAGTTTGACCGCACGAATCGGAGTAAAATAAGCAGTGTGAATAGTGGACGGACTCCCCCCAGCCCCCAATAATGGGGGAGCAGGATTAGAAGATAGCAACCGCTTTCTTAACTTCTGGCTTCCCCATTATTGGGGGCTGGGGAAAGGCTGTATTGGTGTTACAATTTGGGCGCAGCCGTGGTCGCCCGCACCGTCAGCGTCGGGGCGACAAGCAGCGTTTCGGCGGGAACGCCTTCGCCGGACAAGAGGCGCAGGAGCAGGCGGGTGGCCGCCGTGCCGATCTCGGCGAACGGCTGGCGCACAGTCGTGAGCGGCGGCTGAAGCCGCGCGGCATCGGGAATGTCGTCGAAGCCGGTCACGGAAAGCCGCTCCGGTACGGAAATACCCAGTTCACGAGCGGCGTCCAAAGCCGCGATCGCGATCTGGTCGTTGCCCGCGACAATCGCCGTCGGCGGCAGCGGCAGCGTCAAGAGGCGCTGCGCCTGCTGAAACGCAATTTCGGCGTGCTGATAAGAGGCCGTTGCGACGTAGTCCGGCGGAACCCGGACGCCTGCCGCTTGCCGCGCGTCGCGAAACGCCGCTTCGCGGACCACGGCGCTGACCATGTTCGGCTCGCCGCCGAGAAACGCAATCCGTGCGTGTCCCATCTCCCGCAGATGCTGCACGGCCAAATGAATGCCGAGGGCATTGTCTACGTCCACCGACGGTATCCCGAACAGCCCGCTTTCTGAGGAGATAGTGATGATTTGCGACCCGGCGGACCGCAGGCTTGGCAGAATGTCGGTATCGGCGGGCGGCGCGACAATGAGAATGCCGTCGGTGCGCTGGTCCCGCAGCTTCG
>CAXSFV010000039.1:0-31564 GCA_964236795.1 uncultured Armatimonadales bacterium
ACGTGGTGCTGATCCTGCGGACCATCCCGGCGGTTCTGACCGGACACGGGGCGTATTAAGCTGAGACACCGGCACTGGAAGTGCCGGTCTACTCTGGAGCGAAGGTATGCCTGCGGCATTGCTGCGTATCGAAGCGACTGCGGACTACCGCCAGCGGCTGTTCTTATCTTCAGTCGCGGAGCGACTTTCATTCAATAGCAGACCGGCACTTCCAGTGCCGGTTTTTTGCGTTACAGGAAAACAACAATGGTTTTACGCGACGAAGAATCCGTTGACATTCCGACGCCGGCCGGGCCCATGCGGACCAGCCTGTTCCGGCCTGCTGCCGACGGGCGCTTTCCCGGCGTCGTGCTGTTCTCCGAAATCTTCCAGATCACTGCTCCGATCCGCCGCATGGCGGCGTCGCTTGCCGGAAACGGGTACTTGGTCGCCGTTCCCGAAGTTTATCATGAGCTGGAGCCTGCCGGAACAGTGCTGACCTACGACACTGCCGGAGCCGACAAAGGCAACGCTGACAAGACGACTAAAGAACTGGCAAGCTACGACAGCGACGCTCGCGCCGTGCTGGACCATCTCAAGGCCCATGAAGCCTCTACCGGCAAGCTTGGCACGATGGGTGTCTGCCTCGGCGGACATTTGGCGTTCCGGGCGGCGATGAACCCGGACGTTTCGGCAGGCGTCTGCTTTTACGCCACTGACATCCACACACGCACATTGGGCCAAGGCAAAAACGACAACACGCTGGACCGCATCGGCGAGATCAAGGCCGAAATGCTGATGGCGTGGGGCCGTCAGGACCCCCATGTCCCGCGCGAAGGCCGCCGGCTGATTTACGACGCGATGAACGACGCCGGCGTCAACTTGCAGTGGCACGAGTTCAACGGCGCACACGCCTTCCTGCGCGACGAAGGCCCGCGCTACGATCCTGCTTTAGCGCGTCTCGCGTGGACCCTGATTTTGGAACTGCTGGGCCGGACGCTGGGGTAGGAGCAGAGTCGACGAGGAGTTGAACCTTCCGCGCTAGGAGAAACACTCTCTGAGTGGAAGAGGACAGTGGTTGCTATTCTCTCCTCCGTCCAAAGGACGTTTAACCTAGCGCGGAAGGTTCAACTCCTCGTTCTTGCCGCGTCATGCTGTTTCCTCCACACATTTGGGTATACTGTTGTCTCTAACGATCTCCCGGACCCAACCATGCTCGATCCCAACAATTTTGATGCCCGCTGGACGCTTCTGATCGGCCTGCCAATTATCGCCTGGCTGGGCGCTGCGGCCTGGCGGCGGTCCCGCGCCGTCGCGAAGCGCATTCGCGATGTGCGCGAGGAAATGGCGCGTCACCCGCAGGACCCGTATCAGGCGCTGGCAGTGCTGATGGCGGAAGAAGAGAACGAGAGTAAAGAGGCTCAAAAAGACGCAGGGAGGCGCTGATGGCAAAAGGCGTAACCGACCGGCAGCAGGAAGTGTTTAACTTCATTGTTGCTTATTTAGAAGACAAAGGCTACCCGCCGACCATCCGCGAGATGCAGCTCGGCCTCAGCATCGGCTCCCTGCGCGGCGTGACGATCCATCTTGACGCCCTGCAAAAAAAAGGCTATATTGAGCGGCTTTCCGCCAAAGAAGGCCCACGCACGTCGCGCGGCATTCGGATACTGGCCCGGCTGGAATCACGGGCGAAGGATGAAGAGTCCGGCCTGCGCCGCCTGCCGCTGATCGGCACGATTGCCGCCGGGACGCCGCTGCTGGCGAACCAGAATATTGAAGACATTGTCGCGGTCCCGAACCAGCTTCTGCGAACCAGCGCCCCGGACTGCTTTCTGCTCCGTGTCCAGGGCGACAGCATGACCGGCGCTCATATCCTGCCCGGCGACCTTGTGCTGATCCAGCCGCAGGCGACGGCGGAGAACGGCGACATCGTTGCCGTGCGTCTCGGCGAGGAGGCAACGGTCAAAAAGTTCGCCCGGCACGGCAACCGGATCGAGCTTCAAGCCCAGAACCCGAATTATGCGCCGATTCCCCTGCGGAAGTCCGACAACGCGGCGATCATCGGCAAGGTTATTGGACTGCTGAGAGGCTACGCGGGATAAGCGCGGGAAAAAGCCACGGAACTAATTCCGAGGCTTGGAGAAAACAGTGTCGCAGCGACACGAGATAATAGCCGGTTTTCCTGCGTCGCCTCGGCGCTGTTCTTTTAGCCTCGGCATTCATGCCGTGGCGCTTTGTTCCGTGGCGACGATATTTCTAGCCGCCGGCTGCTCCCACCCTGTGCCGGCAGTGACGGCGCACAAGACTGTCGGCGATTTGGCAGTCTCGTTTACTGCCGACCCTGCGCCGCATGTCGGGGACAATACGTTCCGGGTTACAGTCACCGACGCGCAGACGCAGGCGCCGGTTGGCAATGCCAATATCACGGCGGACCCGCAGATGCTCTCGCAGAACGGAACCGGCACCAAAACGAGCGGCCGGTCGCAGGGAAACGGCTTGTACCAAATTCCCGTGCGCCTCGGCATTTCCACTCGCTATGACATCAGCCTGCACATCGAGCGCCCCGGCAAGCCCGCCGCCGATGTCTCGTTTCCCGTGGAAGCGGCCCAGTAACCCAGCGCAAGGAGAAACTAATGATCGAGATCGAAGCTAGTTACGACGGCGGCAAGAAATGCACTCTGATCCATCCCGAAGGCGCGACGCTCCAGACTGATGCTCCGAGGGACATCGGCGGGGATGCGTCGGCGTTCAGCCCAACAGATTTAGTCGCGGCAGGACTGGCCGCGTGCGTTCTGACGACGGTCGCCATGTACGCGGAGCGGCATGAGCTGAATTTGGATGGCATGACCGCTCACATCGGCAAAGGTATGACGGCGTCGCCGCGCCGCATCGGTCATCTGCCGCTGACCGTACACCTGCCTGCATCAGTCGTCGAAGAAGTCCGGCCCCATATTAAGCGCATCGCATACGCCTGCCCCGTCCATGCCAGCCTGCACCCAGACATTGACGCCCCGATTACGCTGATTTACGACCTGTAGGCAAGAGACAGAAACAGCACCTCACACGCCAACAAATTGGCGTGTGAGGTGCTGTTTTCACTGAAGCCCTTTAATTATAACTGAACGTGCCGGCAAAGCTGTTCGTGCTGAGATTGGAAGTCCCGGCGGCTTCTCCGACGAATGCCGTGTCTTGATTATCTGTCGCGACTGTGGCGCTTCGGCCTGCCGAGATTTGGTTGCCGTGCAGATACTTGACATGGCCGTCGGCGAACGCAAAGTTCGCCGCGCCGGTATGCACCGGGTTCGTGATAAAGCCGGTGTCCGCGCGGGGCGGGTTTCCCATGCCGGCAGTGCTGCTGGCGCCGCAGACATATTTGGCGTTTTTGGACCAGTCCAAATAGCCGGCCAGCACTGCCGAGTCGCCGCCGCTGCCGCTCGGCGAGGCGTAGAGACCAGGGGGCGGCCCTCCACCGAGACCGGAGTCGTTGTTCGGGTTGGTAATGTCCGCCTGCGCTCCCTGCGTCTCAAACAGCAGAACCGTGCTGGCCGAAGCGTTTACCTGGGCGAGATTGGCACCGCCGAGGTTCGAGTTCATGCCATAAGAGACCGGCACATCAGTCTCGTTGTGGCCTTCCAAGTTGGTCGCGTTCGCAGTCGGGTCATCCGGGCATTTATAAACGCCCGTGCTTTTGACGTAAGTGTAGACCTCCGCACCCCAGCCGAGGCCCGCGCCGTTTCCCCCATTGGGGAACTTCTCGTCGGCGTCCTGGTTGTATTGGACCAGTGCCAGACCGAGCTGCTTCAAGTTCGACTGGCAGGAAGCCCGGCGGGCATTCTCTCGGACCTTTTGGAACACGGGAAACAAGATCGCAGCGAGAATCGCGATAATGGCGATGACGACGAGCAATTCGATCAAAGTAAAGGCACGGGTGAAGCCCTTTCGTGTCATAAAAAATCCCCTTCACAGAACAAAGTAAACTCAGTTATCTGTTTCCAAAATAGCAAGTTCCCAAACAAGGGAAAGCCGTGCTGAAACCCGAACTACTTCCTATGACTACACCTTCCGACACGTTTGTCCGCGCGTATCCGCCGGCCTCTCCTGCGCCCGGCACCGCCATCTGGCTGCCGTTTTCTAAAGGCGATCTTCTGACACCGACCGCGAGTGACGGCCCTCTCAGCCTGTACCACGGCACGCAGGGCAATTTAGAGGCATTCGGCCTGAATATGCCGCTGTATCTCGGTACACTGGGCGGGACGCCGTGCCTCACTGCCGAAGCCGACCCGGACGGCGATTTGTCCGAAGGCTGGACGGCGACCCCTCTGCGCGGCCTGTTCGGGAAGCTCTCCGAAGTCCAGTACAGCCTGGCCGGGTACGCCTCGCAGGTACTATACTGGCGGCGCACCTCCGTCTTCTGCCCGGTCTGCGGGCATCGCACCGAAGCCAAAGAGGGAGATTGGGGCCGGAAATGCCCGGAATGCGGCCATGTCGGCTACCCGCACATTTCGCCTGCAACGCTGATTTTGGTCCACGATGGCCCGCGCCTCTTGCTGGCGCAGAAGCCGGGGTGGGGAACGCGCTGGAGCATTCTGGCGGGGTTTGTCGAGCCGGGCGAGTCGCTGGAAGACTGCGTCCGGCGGGAAGTGGAGGAAGAAGTGGGCGTCAAGCTTGGCGCCGTCGCGTATGCCGGTTCCCAGCCGTGGCCGTTCCCGCATCAGCTCATGGTCGGCTTCACGGCGGAGTATGCCGGCGGTGCGCTGAACCCGGACGGCGCGGAGCTGGAAAGGGCGGCGTGGTTCACGCGCGAGACGCTGCCGGACCTGCCGCCGCCGGTCAGCTTGTCGCGGCAGATGATTGATCGATGGATGGGGCAGAAGTAAATAACCCCCCGCCCCAGTTCTGTGGCGGGGACAGCAACTGGGGCGGGGACAGCGTCACTTTGCGGCTGTCAGGCCGGGGGCGTTGAAGGCGCGGAGGGTGAAGGCACCGGACAAGGACTGCCCCTTCACAGCATGGATCGCATGGTCTTCTACCCAGCTTCCGCTGAGGCCATGCGGCCCGGCAACTTCGCGGGAGGCAAACAGCGTCGTGCCGGCTGCGGAGACGTTGGCGCGGCCCACAAGCGGAGCATCCGCATCCGCCGGCAGGAGCGCCACACCGGCGCCGCTGCTGCCGGAGAGCGTCATCCAGTGCAGGCCGCGCTTGGAAGCCCGGAACAGAATGTCCCCGGCTTGCGCCGTTCCTGACGGTTCCCCAAGATGCCCGGCGGGATAGTCGGTGAAGAACGAGTCACGCTGCCAGGCCATTTGCGTCATACCGGGCGGCAGGGAGAGCTTGACGCCTTCTTCCCAAAGCGCCGTGTCGGGGGCAGTCCAGTTCAGGGTCCAGTGCACGGTCATTTCGCCGCTCGGCTGGATGTCATAGGTGGTCGCGAGGGTTCCAAGCGTCGGTCCGCCTGCCCCCGCCAGCACGGTGCTGGAAGAAGCAACCTGGGCTGCTCCACCGACTGCCGGCGTCGCTGAGACCTGGGCGTTTGTCGTGATGGGGGACTGCTTGGCGTAGTACATGCCCTGTTCATTGCCGTCTTTTGCTTCGCCTAGGTTAAGGACCGGGCCGCCGAGCAGCCGGTCCTGGCCGCTGACACGCCATGACTGAATAGTCCCGGAATGCTTGTCGAACACGAGTGTCTGCCTGGCGTTGCGGACCGTCAGCGTGTTCGGACTGTCTTGGGTCGTCAGGGCGCCGCCCGAAGCCAGCGCCGCCGGCGCGGCAGGCAGAGGAACACCTGCGACCGCCAAGTTGTACGCGATCACCGAAAAGCCGTCAGGATGCAGGAAGTCCAGCCGCAGCGCCGTCATGCCGGCAGGAGCGGGGAAGGATGCCGTGACGGACTGCATCGGCGCACAGGCAACCGGCAGGACGCCGGATTGCAGCTTGGAGTCGCCGCTGAGCGCCGTCCAGCGGCAGGTCAGCTCTTTGAGGTCAGTGAACGAGTAGTGGTTCGTGATGGGAACCGTGCAGGTGCCGCCCGCCGGGCTGACGGTGCGGGCCGAGACGACGACCGGGCTGTAGACGCTTTTGACGATCCACCACTCCGGCTTAGGATGACGGTAGCCGTCTACGATGCCTTTGTTGTTTTCATCGCGCAGATGGTCGGGGCCGTAGTAGAAGTCCTGGGTCGTGTCGTCGTTCTTGTCGGCGATGCCCTGGCTCTGCCATTCCCAAATAAACGAGCCGAGGATCTCCGGCGCCTTCCAGAGCTTGTCCCAGGTCCGCACCAATGTCTCGGACCACAAATCCGAGGCACCCGGATCGTACTCCTGGACTTCCTTTTCGTAGAACGTATGCGGATGCTCGGATAGGTTCGCGCCCCACTTCGGATTGACGGCGAAGCGGTCTACCGAGTCCGGGCCGGGATAGTGATTGTCTTCCCACGCTTGGCCTTTGCTGTCGCTAGGGGTAGTGCAGGAGATGAACGCCGGACGGGTCGGGTCGGACCTCCGAACCATGTCCAGCACGTCCTGCGAGGCGACTCCATAAGGATTTTCGTTGCCGAGGCTCCAGGCCAGAACGCAAGGCCGGTTCTTGTCCCGTGCCAGTGTTTCCTGCCCGCGCTGCAGCAAGTAAGGCGCGTAAGCGGGGTCTTTGACCTGATTGCTGATCCAGCAGTACGGCACTTCGTCTAAGATGTACATGCCCTGTTCGTCGCAAAGCTCTAAGAAACGCTGGGCGTGGTTGTAGTGGCTGGTGCGGATGGCGTTGATGTTGGCGGCCTTCATCAGCGTCAAATCTTTGATCCAGTTGGCCTCGGTGAGAGCGAAGCCACGATCCGACCAGAAATCGTGCCGGCAGACGCCGGTGCATTTGATCGGCGTTCCGTTCCAAAGCACAACGTTGTTTTTGATTTCGATCTGCCGAAACCCGAACCGCTGCTCGACCCGTTCCACGGATTTTCCATTGCTGGTCATCGAAAAGATCACATAGTAGAGGTTCGGCTTCTCCGCCGACCAGAGCGCAGGCGCCTGAACCGAAGCGCTCATCGCGATCTGTGCAGTGCCGTCGGCCTGTAGGTGGCCTGTACCGGACAGGCTCACGCCCGCCGGCTGCCCGTTTTGGCGGAACAGCTTCCCGGCCACGGCCACGGCCTGCCCCGGCGTTCCCGTCACATGGACCTGCGCGAGCAAAGTCGCGTCCCGATAATTCGGCGCCAGCGGTGTCTGCACCGTGATGTCGTCCATGCGTGTTTGGGGAACGGCGATCAGCGATGTGTCCCGGTAAATGCCGCCCATCGCCTGAAAATCTCCGGTCTCGCAGTCGTCGGAGGGCGTGGTCTTCGAGACGCGCACGGCCAGCAGGTTCGGCTGGCCGGGCCTCACCAGCCCGGTCAGGTCAATGTTCCAGGCAGTGTAGCCACTTTCGTGATACCCGGCTTTTTGGCCGTTGACGAAGACCTCTGCGCCGTCGAGCGCTCCGTCGAAGTGCCAGACGACTCGCTTCCCAGCCCACGCGGCGGGAACAGTGACGGTGCGCCGATACAGACCGACCGTGTTGTCCACGCTGTCGTAGGTGGGGATCGAGTAGCCGGCCAGTTCCCAGTTGGAAGGAACCATCATGTTATTCCAAGCCGCGTCGTTAAAGCTTGGCGAAGCAAAGGCATCCACCTGTGCCGCCGCCAGAGCGACCGGCTTCGGCACGGGCGGATGCCAGGCGAATTCCCGCCCATTTTCGATGGTGCGGATCCCGAACTCCCGCAGCGACGCCCAGTGGGCGCCGGAAGTGCCAAGAACCGTGATGCGGACGTAGCGGACATCGGCGGGCGCCAGCGTGAGGGAGCCGTTGCCGACCCCCGGCGCGGCGGTCTCGTCCGCCAGTGTCTTCCAGGCGCCGTCTTGGACCCGTCCTTCAATGCGGCAGGTGTAGGTGTCGGTGGAAAACTCCCAGGTGAGGGAGGCGCCGGAGACATGCCGGACTTGCCCTAGATCAGCTTGCAGCGCCTGCGGGAAAGAGCCGCCGCTGGCGCACCAGCGTGTGTCGGCGCTGCCGTCAAAAGCGTTCTCCGGCGGGTTCCGGTCTTCGTGGCTTGAAGCCGTGATGCTGGTCGAGCTGGGAGCGGCCGGCACAAACTGCTTTGCCTGGTTAATGAATCCGTGCGTGAGCTGAAACCGCCAGGAGCCGGTCATCGGCAGGTTCCACGGGTTATCGGCACGAAGACGGTCCGGCGGCATCGGCACGTTCGCCGGCAGGGGCAGCGGCAGAGAAGCGGGCGAAACACGCCCGACATCCTGGGCGATGGACGGGGACGAAAGCGCGGCAAGAAGCGAGGGCAAAAGAAATAGAAAATGTCGTGTCATGGTTTATCTTTCGTCAATGCTGAGCAACGTGTCATAAGTTCTTGTGGGCGACTGCCTTCGCGGCAACAAAGGCACGAAACCTGTCAGAAAGCAAAGCAACTGAAACTTGAAAAGCGCACGTTCCCTGCGCTGCTTGCCGCGAGCGCCGGACGCGGCGCTTGGGAGCCGCCATGCTATCCGTTTTGGCGGTACAGCGGGCGTTTTCACGCACTTTTTAGAAGACGGGGAAGATGGTCGCTAATATGGTAATAATCGCAATCACAACGCGCGGTCAAATGAGTGTCAAGCAAAGTATATCACGCTTCAAAATCTTTGTCAACGGACTTAACGGAGCCGGTAAAGTGGGTCTTGGTACTGATTTACCCATTTTGGTACCAATGCGCTGCTCATTCTAGGAATAAGGCGCAGCGGCAGATGCACGGCTGTCATGCCGATCCCCTCATAGGGCTGCGCCGCCGCTGCCGGGCGCTCCGAGAAGAGGATTGGTCTGAGGCAGCCGCCAGTTGATGTTCTGGTTTCGTGATACAAAACTTAGGCTCCAAAAAGCAAAAGTGCACAAAACAGTCAGCAGAAGAAAAGCAATGGGAAAAAGCAACGCGGCGGGAAGAAGGCGGGGCGGAGAAATGAGCGGGACGGGAAAGGGCGGGAGGGACCCGCCCATTCTCATAAACGGCAATGCTTACGCAGCGGCGGTGGCGGCAGCGGCACGCTTCATCAGGCGGGACTTGCGGCGGGCGGCGGCGTTCTTGTGGATGATGCCTCGCTTCCACGCTTTGTCAATGACCGAGACGGTCTTGGAAACGCTGGCGGCGACTTCTTCCGGCTGGGCGGTCCCGGCGGCAATTAAGTTCCGGCTCTTCTTCACATAGGTCTTGATTTGGGACTTAGTGGCCTGGTTCCGAAGCTGCCGCAGGCGCGAGCGCTTGACATCTTTGATGACAGATTTGATATTGGGCATAACGTAAATGGCTCCTCGAAATTGACACTTGACGTGCGGGCGAATGCGCGTGAGTATACCCCATAAAGCGCCCTGGATACAAGACGCAGGACGCCTAGTCGGCGTTAAGCGCAAAAAATATATTTTCAAATATCTCTCTTGCCGTCTGCCTGCACAGAATACTTGGCATGGTTTGTGCATTCACTGTCAATAGGATTGAGGTCGAAGAGGAGACAGACACAATGATCAGTGGGAAAGTAAAATGGTTTAATGACACCAAAGGTTATGGATTCATTGAGCTGGCACAGGGCAAAGATGTTTTTGTCCACTATTCGGTAATTGAGGCGGACGGTTACCGCTCCCTGCGCGAAGGCCAGGAAGTGGCGTTTGAGCTGGAAAACGGTCCCAAAGGCGACCATGCCACGAAGGTCGTCATGGCGGAGCCGGCTCCCGCCGCCATCTGAGGGTAGTCTTATTCTATGCCGGGTTTGCTGTTCCGGCCTTTCATCTCATGCACTTATTTTCTTGAAGCGCCCCGGTCTCAGCAGGCCGGGGCGCTTTTTATGCGTTCAGACGAGTGAGTGAACTCGCTGGCAGGTGGTGCTTCTTAGCACCTTTCAGCGCGGACGTTCACGTCCGCGTTTTTGAGCCGCTCGCTTGTTACAAACTGCTGTAATGCAGCGGGGTGAGGGGCGGGAACGTATGGGCGTTTTGCAGAGCCGCAATGCGCTCCTGCGTGTGCTTGATCCGGTCGGAGGTCAGCGGGTGGTCGGAAAGAAAATCGCCGCCGACACCGCCGCCGTTGCCGCTGACTTTTTCCAGGGCTTGGAACAGCTCGATCATGCCCTGCGGGTTGTAGCCGGCCGCGATCATGTTTTGCAGGCCACCCTGGTCCGCCTGGTCCTCCTCGCCCCGCGAGAACTTGTTGCCGATGGCGCTGTCGGCCAGCCCGGCGAGGGACTGCGCCGCCTGCCCGGCGTGGAACAAGCCGAGCAGAACACCGATGCCCGCCTGGCGCTCCTGCTGCTTTTCGTTGGCTTTGGCCCAGTGCTGCAAGCGCACATGGGTCATCTCGTGGCCTGTCACCCCCGCCAGCGCGTCATCGGTCGGCAGGATCTTGTACAGGCCGGTGAACATAAACATGTTGCCGCCGGGCAGGGCGAAGGCGTTCACCGTCGGGCTGTCCAGCACATGGAACTTGTAGTCCCAGGTGCTGCGGTCCGAGTCCGGCAGGGCGCGGACCAGCCGCTGCCCGATGGCGTTGAAGTGCTTGGCGCGGGCGTCAAACACTTCATGGTACTGCTGCAAGACCTGGGCGGCGGCCTGGTCACCGACTTTCTTTTGGTCGCCGGGGCTGGCCGCCGCAAACAAGCCGCCGGCCCGTGCTGAGGACGGCAGAAGCAGCGGGGCCGCCGCGATGGACAGGCCCGCCAGCGCCGCGTTCCGCAAAAACCGCCGCCGTCCATTTGCAGTCTCTAATCGGTTTTCTAACTCTTGTCCCATATCTTTGCTCCTAATGCTGAATAACAGCGATTGCTACGATATTATACCCACCCGGAATGTTCCGTTTCACCTGTGGAAGTTTCTGCTAAAATAGATTCACCCGTCAATCCCCATAAAGCAGGAAAACATCGAAGCGGCCCCGAAAATCACTGACACAATGTCTGATGTCAAGCCGTTCGAATCACACGCCGAAGAACTCGCTCTGCTTCAGGAAGCCGCCGGACTGCTGGGGCGGACCCTAGACCCGGCCGTTATCTACCGCACGCTCCAGGCAATGACGACCCGCGCAATGGACTGCGCCAGCCTGCTGGTGTCCATTTATACTTCTGAAGACCATCTCATCCGGTGCGTCTATGCGTCGGTAGACGGCGAAGCGGTGGACGCCGAGAAGTTCCCGCCCCTGCCGCTGGAAGCCGAAGGGCGCGGAATGCAGAGCCGGGTCATCCGCTCCGGGCTGCCGCTGATTATCGGCGATGTGATCGCTGCTGAAGAAACTCAGACCAGCCGGTTTTATGCCCAGAGTGACGGCAGCCTCACTACCGCGCCGGACCCGGACAAGCTGCGTGTCCAGTCGCTGATGATCGTCCCGATCCAGCTTGAAGGCCAGGTGCTTGGCACGGCCCAGGTGATGAGCCATGAGAAGGATGCCTATACCCCAGACCATCTGCGCCTTCTGGAATCGCTGCTGATCCAGGTGGCGGCAGCGACCCGGAATGCGTTTTTATTCCAAAAAATGAGTTGGGAGCTGGCCGAGCGGACAAAAGTGGAAGCGGAAAACGCGCGTCTGCTGGCGGAGGCCGAAGCCAATGTCCTGCGCCAAAGGGTGTTCCTGCGGGACGTTCTTGCCAGCGTCACCGATGGCCGCTTGCAGCTTTGTGACACGCCCGCCGATCTGCCGCGCCCGCTGCCATTGTACGCGGAGCCGGTGGCGCTGACGGCGACTGGAGGGCTGCGTCAGCTCCGGCACGATGCGCTGGCCGCCGCCGCCGCCGTGTGCCTGCCCGACGAGCGCGGGTACGACCTCGCGCTTGCGGTCGGCGAAGCGGGCATGAATGCCGTGGTCCATGCCGGGGCGGGAACCGGCCAGGTCTTTTGGGACAAAGAAAAGGAGCGTGTTCAGGTGCGGGTCGAGGATCAGGGTGAGGGAATCGCCGTCGAGAACCTGCCCCAAGCGACGCTGAAGCGCGGCTACAGTACGAAGTCAACGCTGGGACATGGCATGAAAATGATCTTGCAGACCGCCGGCTGCCTATGGCTGCTGACCGGGCCGACTGGAACGGTTGTCGTACTGGAACAAGATGCCGCTTCGCGGGACAACGATGATGTTTCCGGCTGGCTTTAAGGCGGGTAAAGCCATCTTAGGATACGCCCGAAAGGACAGAAGACCAATGGCAAACGAAGAGGTGATCGAAGGCAAGCTGAAGCAGACCGAAGGCAAGGTGCAGGACGCCGCCGGGGATGTCACCGGCAACACGAACGACGATGTCGAAGGCAAAGCCAAGCAGGTTGAAGGCAAAGCGCAGGAACTGTTCGGCAAGGCCAAAGAAGCCGTCCGCGACGCCACCAAGTAGCTTTGTCAGCAAAAAGCGGCCCGGCATCGCTGCCGGGCCGCTTTTTTGGCTTTCTCATGTTATAATCGCGGTATGAGTGTTGTCACCGAGTTTAAAGAGTTTGTCCTGCGCGGCAATGTCATAGACCTTGCGGTC
The DNA here is from genome assembly GCA_964236795.1 of uncultured Armatimonadales bacterium. Lineage (GTDB taxonomy): Bacteria > Armatimonadota > Armatimonadia > Armatimonadales > Capsulimonadaceae > JANXMY01. Next base: position 12,474 of record CAXSFV010000039.1, read on the forward strand.
GCCGTCGTCATCGGCGGAGCCTTCGGCAAGATCGTGACTGCATTTGTCGCCGACATCATCACGCCGCTAATCGGACTGCCGGGCAAAGTAGACCTCAGCAACCTGAACACGACCATCCACGGCGCGAAGTTTGCCTTCGGCGATTTTCTCAACACCGTGATCAGCTTCGTGATCTTGGCTGCCGTCGTGTTCTTCTTGATTGTCAAGCCGCTTAACTACTTGATGTCCCTGCGAAAAACCGAGACGCCGGTGACGGCCGTGACGCGCGAATGCCCGGAGTGCCTGAGCAGCATTCCCGTCAAAGCCACCCGCTGCGCGTTCTGCACCGCCGAAGTCGCGGCTGTTTAGTGCCGTCTGAAGCGGTGTCATCGCGCCAGCTACTGCGCGTCTGGCTGACCCTGAGTGTGCAGTCGTTCGGCGGTGGGACCGCGACGCTGGCGCTCATTCGCCGCGTGGCGGTGGACGAGCAGCGCTGGGTTTCGAGGGAAGAGTTCGGGCGTTTCTGGGGGCTGGTTCAGCTTGCGCCGGGGATCAATCTGCTTGCGCTGACCGTGCTGCTCGGACGCCGGACGGCGGGTGTGCGCGGGATCGTCCTGGCCCTGACGGGCCTTTTATTGCCAAGTGCATCGCTTACGATCCTGCTGACGGCGGTGTATGCCCACATCCAGCATTTCGCGCTGGTGCAGGCGGCCCTGCGCGGCATTGTCCCGGCGGTCGCGGGCCTCGGCCTCTTAACCGCCTGGCAGATCGCGCGTCCGCTTTTAGTTCGCCCAATGCGCTTTTTTGTGTTTGCCGGCAGTGCGTGTGCCGCCTGGACCGGCGCAGCTCCGGTGCTGGCAATCCTGCTTATCGGCGGCCTCCTCGGTGCGATGGCCGAAAACCGGCGGCGCCCTTGACACACTCTGCGACGGGCTGGCTGCTGTTCTTCTGGCTGTACCTGAAAGCGTCGCTGTTTTCCACCGGCGGTTACGGCAGCCTGCCAAGTCTCCATGCCGACCTACTCGCGCGGCGCTGGGCGTCGGAGCGGCAGTTCGCCGAAGCCCTGACCATCGGACAGCTCTCGCCCGGCCCGAACGGCCTGTGGGTTGTTAGTTTGGGCTATTTGTCCGGCGGTTTGCCCGGCAGCCTGCTGGCGCTGCTTGCGATCCTTCTGCCGCCGCTTTTGATCCTCGTGATTGAGCGCGGCTACCGGCGCGTCGAAAACCATCCCGCCGCCGACGGCTTTGTGTCGGGCCTGAGCCTTGCGGTCGCGGGGGTGTTTGCAGTGGCGCTGCTCGGCATTCTTCGCAGCGCCGGTTTCAGCCCGCGCACCGGCGCTCTGTTTGTAGGGGCGGTTGCGCTGGCGCTGACCAAGCGTGTTCCGCTCTTCGGCATTATTGGTTTGGCAGGTTTAGTGGGGATTGTCTGGCGTTAAGTGTGTGCATGGGATTGAAATCCTACGCTGTGGGGCGCAGACGCCGAATGTCCGAGGGTAAGGACAAAGAATAAGACCCGCGTGACGACCTGTTCCTTGTCCACACCCTCTCCATAAATATCATGCTTACCGAACCTCAAACGCAAACCCTGCAAGCCGCCGTCAATCGGATCGTTCCCGCCGACGACTCTCCCAATGCCTGGGACGCCGGGGCAGGCGGATTCTTCCAGCGATTGTTTGAGCGAGAGCCGCGCTTTCTGCCCACATATCAAGCCGGGCTGGAGGCTCTGGAGGCCGCGTCGCTTCAAGACGCCGGAGCCGCATTTCACGCGCTCGCTCCCGAAATGCAGGACGAACTCCTGTGCCGGTTTGAGGCCGCCGAAGCGTCGGCGGCGTTCTTTCACCTGTTGGTGGAGCAAACGCTGGAAAGCTACTACGCTGACCCAGGCAACGGCGGCAATCGAAACGGCGTCGGCTGGGACATGATTGGATACAAGATCACGGCATGAACAGCGCAAACTATGACTAACGCAAAATATGATGCCATTGTTGTCGGGGCAGGCGCGGGCGGCGGGGTCGCTGCCGGATTGCTGGCGGAAGCGGGGAAAACCGTTCTGCTGCTGGAACGGGGCCGCTGGCTGTCGTTTGAAGAGGTCGGTCGGGACCACCTGCGGAACCAGCGTCTGTCCCGGTACGGGGTCAACGCTGGGCCGGAGCTTGCCGGCAACCCGCGCGTCGTCGTCAGCCCCGGAGGCGGCGTCCGCGTGGCTGGGCCGACCGACGGCAGCTACCAAAACAACGCGGCGTGTGTCGGCAGCGGGACACAGGTCTACGGAGCGCAGGCGTGGCGCTACCTGCCCGCCGACTTCGAGATGGCGTCTCGCTACGGCGTCCCCGCCGGCAGCAGCCTGGCAAACTGGCCGCTGACTTATGATGAGCTAACGCCTTACTACGAGCAGGTTGAATGGGAAATGGGGGTTTCCGGCGACGAAGCCGAAGCGGGACGCAACCGGCCCCGCCACAAAGCCTACCCCATGCCGCCGCTGCCGCTGAACACGCAGGGGCGCGTGTTGCAAGCGGGCGCGGCGCGTCTCGGCTGGGACACGCAGCGCGTGCCGCTTCTCATCAACAGCGTGCCGTACAACGGGCGCGAAGCCTGCATCCACTGCCAGCAGTGTGTGGGCTTTGCCTGCCCGACCGATGCTAAAAACGGCACGCAGAACACGCTCATTGTCCGCGCCCTCGCGACGGGCCGCTGCCGGGTCGAAACGGGGGCAATGGCCGAGCGCATAGATACCGACAGCGCAGGCCGCGTTGCCGGCGTTTCCTACTGGAACGCCGCCGGGGAGCGTGTCTCGGCGCAAAGTGAAGTCGTCATTGTCTCGGCAGGCGCGATTGAAACCGCTCGTTTGCTGCTGAATTCGCGCTCGGCGGTGCACCCCGCCGGGCTTGGCAACGCCTCAGACCAAGTCGGACGCCATTTGCAGGGCCATTACTACGCAAGCGCTCTCGGCTGGATGCCGGAGCCGGTCTGGGACGGCATCGGGCCGGGCGCGACCACGGCGACGATCCACTTCAATCACGGAAATGCAGGGATTATCGGCGGCGGAATGCTGGCCGACGACTTTATCGAGCAGCCGATCAATTTCGCCAAGCGGTTTGTCCCGGACGCGCCGCGCTGGGGCCTCGCGCACAAGCAGTGGATGCGTCGTCACTACACGCGAATGCTCCGGGTCTGCGGCCCGGTGCAGGAGATCCCCAGCCCGGACGCCCGCGTCACGCTCGACCCGGACATCCGGGACAAATGGGGTATCCCCGCCGCGCGTTTGTCCGGCAGGACCCACCCGGAGACTTTGCGGACCCACCAATTCCTCAACGCTCGCTGCCATGACTGGGTGGAAGCATCCGGCGCACAGGACATTCTGTACGGAGCCGGCCTCGCCAAGCGGGAACTGAGCGCGGGCCAGCACCAGGCGGGAACCTGCCGCATGGGCCACGACCCGGAAACGTCCGTCACCGACTCTTTTGGCCGGGTTCACGGCCACGATAACTTGTTCGTCGCCGACAGCTCCCTGCACGTCACCAACGGCGGCTTCAACCCCGTTCTGACCATCCTCGCCCTGTCCTACCGCATCACCCGGCATCTGCTGAGCGCTTGGTAGCCTACCAGACTTTCGCCCACTCCGGCGCGACCATCGGCTCCGGCGTACTGCCGTTGAGGTTGGTCAATTCTACTGGTGGCTCCTGCCCGACAGCCGCCGCGTCCTGCGCGAAAACCCCGCCGTTTTGGGCCAAGACAAGCCGCCCGTGCATATCCCAATCCGCCCACTCCGCGCCACCGAGGGATGTAGTTTTGCCGTCACCGTGCCGGACACTGTAACGATACTGCTCCTGGAACCCGCTCAAAGTTATCGCCAGCACAAGTGTGAGGCTTTCAGCGGGGTGCGGCTTTTCGTGGATGCTTAGCGTATGCTCTTCCTGTCGTTCCTGGATGTGCTGCCAGCCATCGCGCTCCAAGCGGCGAACAAGCAGAACTTCTTCTGAGACATCACCGGCGCTGTTGTAGGCATATACCCCTTGCGGCAGATGGCTGGGATGCGGCTCCGGGTGTCCGAAATGATTGAGCCAGACCTTTGTGTCACTGAAAAACAAACCCCCGCCGAGGGAAGAAGAGCAGGGCCAGAGGGCCAGCGCCGTCAAGTAGGGCGGCCTGCTGATGGCTGTCCAAGTTGGCATATACTCTCTGTCCTTAAGACCATATCCCTTTTCTTTCCTCGCGGCGTAAATCAGCAGTTCGCCGCTGGGCGACAGGTCGCTGCGTCTCTCATAAATGCGCCCGTGGAACCACTGCCCTGGCATGAACGTGTCGGTGTCCGTGTTCCAATGAACAATCTGAACCCGCTTGCTGGGGCCGCGCCGGAAAATGACGCCGACGGGAGCCGCGCGGGCGAGAATGACGTACAGGCGGCAGGGCGGTGTAGGCTTTGCTTCTGCTGGAGTTACCACTGAAACTCAACGGCTTCTAAGAACGCGCGGGCAATGACCATGTGGCCGGTCTGGCTGGGATGCACCCGATCCCAGGCGATAGTTGCCGGGTAGTAGGCGGTCAAAACTCTGTCGAATGCGGCCTGCGTATCCACAAAAAGCGTACTATGCTTCTCCGCAGTTCGCTTGACAATCGCACCGTACTCGTCCATCCGGCGGCGCATCGGGTCGGCTGGGTTCGGCTCCAGGTAGAACGGCGTCATCAAAACGATATTCGGAACAAGGGGCAGGGTGCGAGAGATCAGCGCGTCGAGCGTTTGGGCGTACTCGTCCGGCAGGACATGGGTTTCAGGCTGACGCGGGGAGTCGAACTGCCGCCAGACATCGTTGGTGCCGATCATCACCGAAAGCCAGTCGGGTTTGAGATCTAAAACGTCCGTCTGCCAGCGGCGGGCTAGATCGCGGACGGTGTGGCCGCCGGTTCCCATGTTGACGACCCGAATGCCGACGGGATAGACTGCGCCGAGCAGGGCGTCTATTTGGCTGACGTAGCCCCGGCCTAGCGCGTCAAATAACCCCTCGCCGACCGGCTGCGCCCGGCCGGCGTCGGTGATCGAGTCGCCAATCATCACCAGCTTGCTGTTTGGCTCAAGGAGCATCAGCGCTTAATGACCACTTCCCGGCCTGTTTCCGCCGACTGGTACAGCGCGTCCAGGATTTGCAGCATGTGCAGGCCCTGCGCGGCGGTCGAGATCGGCTTTTTGTCGTTGGCGATGCAGTCCACAAAGTGATTGATCTCGCCCTGGCGGCCCGAAATGTTCGGCACTTTGGGCGAGATGTCCGCCGGCGAGCCGCCCATGTCTGTGTAGACTTTTAACTGGCCGAAGTCGGGAATATCCGCCCCGCCTTCGGTGCCAAGTACCGATGTATAAAAATTGTCGCTCTGGGTGTACGATGCCCAGGACGCTTCGAGAAACAGAGTCGCCCCGTTGTCGAACTTGATGAAGCCTGCCGCGAGATCTTCCACATCAAACGCAACCGGCGTGTTTGGGTCCGGCTTGACGCCGTAGGACGAGCCGCCTTTGCCGCGCGGGCCGAACTTGGCATAGGTACAGCCCGACGCCGAGACCGGCGCGGGATTGCCCATGAGATACACCGTTCGGTCGAGGGCATGGACCCCGATGTCGAGCAGCGGCCCGCCGCCGGAGCGCTCTTTGGTCGTGAACCAGCCGCCGAGGCCGGGGATGCCGTTGCGCCGGGTCCAGCCGGTCTTGGCGAAGTAAATCTCGCCGAGCTTCCCTTCGTCAATCAGCGCTTTCAGGAGCTGGGTCTCGCCGGAAAAGCGGTTGTTCATCGCCATCATAAACTTTTTCGGACTTTTGTCCGCCGCCGCGACAATCTCCTCCGCATGGGCCAGCGTATCGGTCATCGGCTTTTCGCACAGAACATGCTTGCCGGCAGCCAGTGCGTCCACCGCAAGCCGGGCGTGGAGGTCGTTTGGGACGCAGACCGAGACCGCGTCCACGTCCGGGTCCGCCAGCAGGTGCTGATAATCGGTGTAGATCGTGCCGACCCCGAAACGATCCGCCTGTTTCTGGGCGCGTTCCTGCACTAAATCACAGATTGCGACAATCTCTACCGACGACTTTAGGGTATCGTAGCATTCCAAATGCTCAATGCCGATGCCGCAGCCGATCACGGCGACTTTTACCTTATCCATCACTGTTCATTCCTTTCAAGAAACCAAAAAATCCAATCCGATAGCTCTCGCCGCCCAGGGCAGGACGGTGCGGAGCTGCATCAAGTTGAGGCTCCGCATCCGGGGGTCGCGGTCCGGAAGACCAGCCTGCGCGGCCCAGAACCCGCTGAGCGCCGCTGCCATCTCCGGGGCATCCGGCAGAAACGTCTCCGGCGCGGGGCCGCCCTCGGCCTGAAGGCTCGGCAGCCACGCCGCCAAATCCACCAAGCCGTTGCCGGTGCAGGCCCAGTTCCAGTCTACCAAAATGGTCCGGTCCGGGGTGAAGCAGATGTTATCGCTGCGAACATCCAGGTGCAGAAAGTCCCCACCGTCCAGCCGAAGTGCGCCTTCCGCCGCTTGCAGATCCGGCAGGGCTGTCTGGAGCCAGGCCTCGGTGCAGAGGCCGAGCGACAGAAACGGCCTGGGGTCGGCAGCGACTTTCCCCCAGCCGGAAAAATCATCGCGGTAAGTTTCCAGCAAAGCCATGCCCGGCATCGGCGGCACGCGGCGCAGGCGCGACAGTGTTTCGGCCACCCGCGCGGCAAGCGCCGGCTCCCAGGGGGGCGGCCAATGCGCGGCGCTTAGGTCTTCCAGCAGCAGAAAGGGCCGCGTACCGTTATCGTCCCAAGCCAGCACCTGCGGCAGGAAGTCGGCGTCGGCTGCGCTCAAGTAGCGGTAAACAGCGTACTCAGCCCGCAGCCATTCCGCCGTCTGCTCCGAAACAGCGGCTTTCAGAAAGGCCGATTGGCCGTTCTCGAACGTGACGACGCCGCGCTTCGCTGCCGTGTAGCCGCCCGATGCAGGCCGAAAGCCGGTCAGCGCGGCGTGCGTCAGTTCTGCGACCCGCTGCTCAAGTGCCGCGTCTGCCAGTGCGCTCATGCCGACATTATACCTAATGTACCGCCGTTACCAGAGCAAGACGCCAAACTCGGTCAGCATCTTACTCAGCAGAAACAGCGGCAGGCCGACGACGTTGAAGTAGTCGCCGTGGATGCCGGGGATGAACGAGAGCGCTTTGCCCTGAATGCCGTAAGCGCCGGCTTTGTCCAAAGGCTCGCCGGTGGCGACGTAAGCTTCGATAACGAAGTCCGTGAGCGTGTCGAAGGTAACTTCGGTAACGGCATACTCCGTCTGCACTTTCGGGCCGCGCAGGAGGCACAGGCCGGTGTAGACCGCGTGGGTGCGGCCGCTCAGAAGACGCAGCATCCGGCGGGCGTCGGCGGCGTCTTGGGGTTTGTTCAGGTACGCGCCGTCCAGAACGACTGTTGTATCTGCGCCGATGACCAGCGTGTCTGTCCCCAATCGCCCCGCGACTTCCGCCGCTTTGCCCGACGCAAGCCGCGTCACGTAATCCGGCGGGGCAAACGCCGTCGGGTCAATCTGCGCCTCGTCATACCCGCTGCCGGCGACTTTAAAGGGCAGACCAAGCAGACCGAGCAGCTCGCGGCGGCGGGGAGACGTGGACGCAAGCACAATTTGAGTCATCGCGCGCTGGCCCCCGCGCCCGGCTTTAAGCCCCGCTTCACCTTCGGCTCCGTGCCGGCCCGCAGCCGGGCAATGTTCGGGCGGTGCTTGACAACGACAAACAGTGCGACCAGCGCGGCAAACATGGCGTGCGGCAGGTCGGGAAACAGGGCAATTAAGACGCCGGACGTGACCACGGCGGCAACCATCGAAGACACGGAAATGTAGCGGGTCCAAAAGAGGCAGACGCCCCAGACCGCAAAGCCGACCCCTGCCGCAACCGGCGACAGGCCGAACACGACGCCCAGCGAAGTCGCCACCCCTTTGCCGCCCTTGAAGCGCAGGAACGGGCTGAAGTTATGGCCGAGGATGGCGGCGAGGCCGACCGCCACCGGCAGCCAGGCAGAGACCTCCGGCTGATGTCCATGCAGGCGCGTCGTCAGCACGGTCGGGAAATAGCCTTTGCAGAAGTCAAACAAAAAAACGGCGGTTCCCCAGAGCGGCCCCATCGTGCGCCAGACATTCGACGCCCCGATATTGCCGCTGCCGTAGTCCCGGACGTCAATGCCTTTGACCATCCGGCCCACGAGGAGGCCGATGGGCAGGGAGCCGAACAGGTACGCCAGCAGCAGAAGCAGCAAAGAATGTGAAAGTGTCATAGAAGCTTCTTCGGATAAGTGGGGATAAATTACGCCCGTGTGCTTCATTATACAGCAGAATTCGGCAAAAACCCGGCTTTCAGCGAATCCGCGTGGACAGGCAAAGTCAGAGGCGGAAAGGGATGCCGATTGTAGACTGTCTCCTAGCCGAAGCGCCGGACGCGCGGACAGGAAGTGTCCCACCAGTCCTGTGGCTCGGCAGGCAGGAGAGACGTGTAAAGGTATTTCGCCGGGCGGCTTCTTACTTGGCGTTTTACTTGGCGTTGACGGGCATCTCTAAGGCGAACTTGGAGACGCGGACGTGCGGGGGGATTTCGATAGGATAAATGCCGTCGAAGCAGGCGCGGCAGAACTTGTCTTTGCCGATGCCGATGGCGCGGGCGACGCCGTTCAAGCTCAGGTAGCCCAGCGAAGTCGCGCCGATCATCTGCCGGATTTCTTCAATCGTGTGCCGAGCGGCGACCAAATCTTCTTGGTTTGCCATGTCAATGCCGTAAAAGCAGGGGTACTGGACCGGTGGGGCGGTGATGCGAACGTGAACCTCGGCGGCCCCGGCATCGAACAAGCGCTTGACGACCTGGCCCGTTGTCGTGCCGCGCACGATGCTGTCGTCTACCATGACGATGCGCTTGCCGGCCAGCGCTTCTTTGATCGGCATCAGCTTCATGCGGACGCCCGCCTCGCGCATCCGCTGGTCGGGCTGAATAAACGTGCGCTGAATGTAGCGGTTCTTGACCACGCCTTCGCCGTAGGGAATGCCGGACGCTTCGGCGTAGCCGATGGCGGCGGGCGTGGCGGCGTCGGGGATCGGCATGACCAGGTGGCACCCGTCGGCAGGATGCTCCCGCGCCAGCTCCTGGCCCATCCGGCGGCGGCAGTCGTGGAGGCCGCGTCCGTACATGGCGCTGTCCGGGCGGGCGAAATAAATAAACTCAAACAGGCAGGTGGCATGGCGTTCCAGCGGCATGGCTTGGCGCTCGCGCAGGCCGTTTTTATCAATCACCACCATCTCGCCTGGCTCGATTTCGCGCACATACACCGCGCCGATAGTCTCTAACGCGCAGGTCTCTGACGCCAGCACATAATGCTTGTTGTCTAAAAGCCCCAAACAGAGGGGGCGAACGCCGTAGGGGTCCCGGATGCCGATGAGCGCGTCTTCGGTTAAAATCGCGACGGAATACGCCCCGCGCAGGCGGGTCATTGTGTGGGCGACCGCATCTTCCAGCGTTTTGTCCTGCTGGGTTGCAATCATTCGGGCGATCACTTCGCTGTCGTTGGTCGTGCCGAACGGCACTCCTGCGGCCTCCATCTCGGCCCGCAGTTCTTCCGTGTTGATGAGATTGCCGTTGTGCGCGACCGCGACCGTGCCGTCGCCCCAAGCGCAGTGGAGCGGCTGGGCGTTCCGAAGCACACTCGACCCGGTGGTGGAGTAGCGGGTATGACCGATGGCGATGTGTCCTTGAAGCTGAGACAGTGTCTGCTCGTCGAAGATCTGGGTCACCAGCCCCATTTCTTTGTACCACTTGATTTGCGAACCGTCGGAGACCATAATCCCCGCCGACTCCTGGCCGCGGTGCTGCAACGCAAACAGGCCGTAGAAAGTCAGCTTGGCGACATGTTCGCCGGGCGCAAAGATGCCGAAGACCCCGCATTCTTCGCGCGGCGCGTCGTCTTCATCCCAAAGCGCTGTCTTCGCTAGTGTTTCTTCATCGAACATTCTAGCCGTAGTATACCTGATTGCGCCGCGCAATGGCCCTGCCGAACATCGCCTCTGCCAAACACCGCCTCTGCCAAACGCTGCCTGCCTAAGCGCCCTCAACGAAGTTCAGCGCGAGCTGGTCGTTCTTCGCCATAATCTGCCCGATCTGCTGCCGGAGGTAAATCTCGGCATCGGCGGCATCAGTTTTTTGGAGGGTGTGCGTGAGGAAGCCGCGGTCCCAGAGGTGATCGCGCGAGATCGGACGGCCATGAAACGTCTCGGATTGGTGAGCGATGGCGAGACCGGACGCATCCTGGGCCATGCGGGCGACATCGGATACAGAAAGGGAGGGGGGAATTTGAGCGACAAGCTGGATGCGTCCGGCGGTGCCACCGATAGCGAGAACATGGCAGAAGCGGCTGCGGGTGCGGGTCGTGATCGCAAGGTACGCCGCCTGCCGCAGCTCTTCGGAGGCAAGCACGGGCAGGCCGCCCCGCGTCTCCCAAGCCAAATACACAAAAAGCGCGGCGTCCCGACTCTGTAAATGCGGCATGAATAGCCTCCCTGCTCCGACGGAAATGGTTGGATTTTGCTGGATAAAAATGAGGCCGGCCGTGCGTCTCAATCCCCTAAGCACTCTGCACATTTCATGCCAAAAGCAGGCAAACATACGGGGTTTAGAAATTTATTTTATGAAAGCGGGCAATAACACTGATGAGAAGTAGCCGAAGATACAGAAACGGGGCTGGTTGTAATTTAACATACGTTTCGGCTAAACGTTGAGCTGAAAAACCCGGACTTTCAATCCAGGTCTTCTGCCAAGCGATTGTCCGAGGGTAAGGACAGAGGCGGCTCCAATGATTTGCGTGGGATTAAAATCTTACGCTGTGGGGCGAAGACGCCTAATGTCCATCTTCATGGACAAGGAAAAGACAGCGACGGAGTCCTAATCTTTGTCCGCGCAGGCGGACATTAGGCGTCCGCGCCCCACAGCGCAGGATTTTAATCCCACGCTTCTTCCACGCCCATGCTCTTCCTAATCATCCCATCGCCGCCGGGATCGCCCCTTCATACGCCGCCCGCAAGTCAGCGATAGGAAGGTCAATGTCAGCTTCGGTCAGCTCCGGGAAGATGTAAAACTTGTCTGTCCACACTTCGCCGCAATGTAAATACTCAACTTCATATTTCTCCAGCAGTGCTTCTAACTCCGCATCACGCTCAGGAGAGACGCTGACAACAGCAGTTGCCATGCGCTCCCCGTAAAGATTGAGGGCCGAGAAAGGTTCGAGAGGAACGCAAACGCCTATATCTCCCGCGATGCAGCACTCGGCCAGCGCGACGGCCAGGCCGCCGTCGGAAACGTCGTGGGCGGATTGCAGCAAGCCTTGATCAATGGCTTCGCGCAGGAACGCTTGCAGATTCTTTTCGGCCTCCATGTCGAGCGCGGGCGGCGCACCAGCCTCTAGGCCGTGAATGAGCGAAAGATACTCGGAGCCGCCGAGGGACGGCTTGCCATCGCCGACCAAATACACAAAATCCCCGGTATTCTTGAAGCCCAGCGTGACGCGCTTGTCGGCGTCGGGCAGCAGGCCGACCATACCGACGGTGGGCGTCGGATGGATGGCCTGTTCGGGGGTTTCGTTGTAGAACGAGACGTTGCCGGAGATGACTGGGGTGCCGAATGCCTCGCAGGCGTCGGCCAGCCCGGCGACGGCCCGCTCGAACTGCCAGAAGCCTTCGGGCTTTTCCGGGGACGCGAAGTTCAGGCAGTCGGTGACGGCCAGCGGAGTCGCGCCAACGCAGCTTAAATTGCGGGCGGCTTCGGCGACGGCGATCTGTGCGCCGAGATAGGGGTCTAGGTAGCAGTAACGCGGGTTGCAGTCGGTGGTCAGCGCCAGCGCTTTGTTGCCGGAGTCCCGCAGGCGCAGAACAGCAGCGTCGGCAGCGCCGGGCAGCACGGTTGTCTGCGTCTGCACCATTGAGTCGTACTGGTCATACACCCAGCGCTTGGACGCAATAGACGGCGACGCCAGCAGCTTCAGTAAGACCGCGTTGTAGTCGTCCGGCTCCGGCAGGTTCGAGAGGTCCGCTGACTGGACTTCTTGAATATAAGCCGGTTCCGACGCTGCCAGAGAATACGTCGGACAGTCATCGGTCAGTGACTTCGCCGGGACATCGGCAACCACGATGCCGTTGTCTTTCAGCACAACCCGCCCGGTGTCCGTGACCGTGCCGATGACCACCGCGTTCAGACCCCACTTATGGAAGACCGCCGCGACTTCGGCTTCATGGCCGGCTTTAATCACGGCCAGCATCCGCTCCTGCGACTCGGACAGCATGATCTCATACGGAGTCATGCCCGCCTCGCGCTGGGGGACTTGGCGAACGTCCACGTCCATGCCGACGGAGCCTTTGGCAGACATCTCGCACGTCGAGCAGGTCAGCCCCGCCGCGCCCATGTCCTGAATGCCGACGACATATCCCGTGGCTAACGCTTCCAAAGTCGCCTCAATCAGTAGCTTTTCGGCGAACGGATCGCCCATCTGCACATTGGGCCGCTTGCTTTCCGAGTCCGGCCCCAGCTCTACCGACGCGAAAGTCGCCCCATGAATACCGTCTTTGCCCGTCGCCGACCCGACATACAGCACCGGGTTCCCAATCCCCCGTGACTCCGCCGACGCGATTTGGTCCAGCGGCACCACGCCCACCGCCATCGCATTGACCAACGGATTGCCCGTATACGACGGATGGAAATAAATCTCCCCGCCAATTGTGGGAACGCCCACGCAATTTCCGTAATGACTGATACCGCCGATGACATGCTCAAATAGATACCGCGTGTGGGCATTCTCCGCCCCTTCAATTGGCCCAAAGCGCAGGGAGTTGAGAATGGCGATAGGCCGCGCCCCCATCGTGAAGATGTCCCGCAGAATGCCGCCGACCCCCGTGGCCGCGCCCTGGAACGGCTCAACGGCGGATGGATGGTTATGTGACTCCATCTTCATCACGACCCCGATATTGCCGCCGATGTCAATGACCCCGGCGTTTTCCACCGCCCCCGTATCCATCGCCTCTTTGTACTTCTTAAACAGCCGCAGCACGGGCTTGGAATACTTGTAGCCGCAATGCTCCGACCACATGACGGCGTACATGCCAAGCTCGGTGATGCTCGGCTCCCGCCCCAGCGCCTCTAAAATCAGCGCGTACTCCGAGTCGTTCAGCCCCATCTCGCGGTAAATCGTCGGGTCAATCATGGTGTGTCCTTCGCGCTGTCTTTCGCTTATTGTACCTCAATCGGTAACGCGACGAAAAAAGAGCGAGGGAGTAAACTCCACTCGCTGGTTAAGGTTGTTATGGCGGCACTCGTCCCGGCCTACGTAAACTGAGCGTGTGCTTAACCCGCTTGGTCAGCGGATAGCTCTTGAACTCGGTTCGGTGCTTGAACTTTGCATATGCTGAGTGAGGCCGCCGGTTGATGACATATTTGACAATCTTCCAGTCTGACTTGCGGGCCGCGTCATGGCGCACGTCTACCAGGCAGCGGTCTGTCAACAGCGAGTGCAGATAGCCTTCGTGAAGCATTGTTGGTGCTATGCCTTCGCGTCGTCCAATGCCTCGAAGTAGGCGATTTCCTGGAAGGCGCGGTAGCGGGCGGCGATGTCAGCGTCGGTCAGGGTGCGGAGGCGGTTCAGGGAGAAGTCTTCGACGTTGTAGGAGGCCATGACGCTGCCGTAGATGACGGCTTTCCGAAGCGTCGCAAATGACATGTCGTTTTGGGAGGCGACGTAGCCGATGAAGCCGCCGGCAAACGAATCGCCTGCGCCGGTCGGGTCGGCGATCTCTTCCAGCGGATAGGAAGGGGCGGCGAAGTGGCGGTCACCGCTGAACAGCAAAGCGCCATGCTCGCCCTTCTTGATGATGACGGTTTTGGGTCCCAGCGCCATCAGCGCTTTGGCGGCCTTGATGACCGACAGCTCGCCCGTAAGCTGCCGCGCTTCGGCGTCGTTCATAAACGCGATGTCTACGCGCTTCAAGACTTCCAGCAGCGCATCCCGCTTGCCCTCAATCCAGAAGTTCATCGTGTCGCAGACGGTGAGGGTTGGGTTTTCCACCTGCATCAAGACTTCTAATTGCAGGGTCGGGTCAATGTTCGCGAGAAAGACATACTTGGCCTTCTTGTAGCTTTCCGGCAGGGACGGCTGGAAGTCGGCGAAGACATTAAGCTGGGTATCGAGCGTGTGGGCGATGTTGAGGTCAAAGTCGTAGTAGCCCGCCCAGCGGAACGTCTTGCCGCCCGGCACGATCTGCACGCCGTCCAAATTGATGCCGCGCGATTTGAGGAAGTCAAGATGCTCCGCCGGGAAGTCGTCGCCGACCACGCCGACAAGCTGGACGGGGGCGAAGAACGAGGCCGCGACGCCGGAATAATCGGCCGCCCCGCCCAGCGTATCCTTGACTTCCCCCGTCGGCGTCTTCACCGAATCCAGGGCCATCGAGCCGACAATCAACACAGACGCATCAGACATAATTTGTTCCTATTTCCCTTCGAATTCCGAGACAAAAAGAAAGCCCGCCGCAAGGCGCGGTGGGCTGTTTTTCGATAGCTATTGACATTTAATGACAGGCCTCGATGGGATTCGGACCCATGGCCTTCTCCTTCGGAGGGAGACGCTCTAATCCACTGAGCTACGAAGCCCCGTCGTATGTTCGCCACGAAAGATGGTTATAGTTCTTGATGCGGTGGCAGTTCGAGCAGCGCACCTCACATTTTTCGATCTCTGTCTGGATCGTTTCCCAGCAGAAATGCATACTTTTCAAGTCGCTGACGTTGTGCTTTTTTACCCCACGAACATGATCAAAGTCAAGCACACGCGGGTCTGCTATTCCGCAGTCTACACACGGGTGCTGCCGGAGATACTCCCAGACCAGCATCCGCGTCTTTTCCCAAAGCACGTCGTTATAACGCTTGGCCTTGTCAAGATAATACTGCTTGTTGTTCTGGTAGTGACGCCTACCATACTCCAAGTAGCATTTCTTGCAGGGCTGCTTAAGTTTTCCGCCGCGAACACGGAATACGGACAGCAGGCGGTACTCGCCGCATTTCGTGCAGGCCATTCCATTCGGCGCTGTCGTTTCTTCCATGAAGCCTGCCCTTTTGCTAACGATAGCCGATTGTACTTCAAACTGACAATGCTTGTCAATCGCTTCACAAGAGTTTTCTTGACAAGCCGCCGCGAAATAAGATATGATAGAGCGTCGGCAGGCAGGCGGAGGCAACGGCGTCTCTTTCTCCTTCTCAGCGGCCCGGCGGCGCTTGGAAGCCTGAAAGAGGCTTTTTTGTGTCTGCCCTTAGGCGTTCACTCTTTTGTTTCCCCGGTACTTTGCCGAGGATAGAGTTATTATGACTCTTCGTTTAATTGACACGGCACAAGATAAACCGATAGATCGTTCAAATCGCACAGGAGCCAGCATGAAACACGTGGACCTCGTTGTCATCGGCAGCGGCCCGGCGGGGCAGAAGGCCGCTATTCAGGCCGCCAAGCTCGGCAAATCGGTCACGCTGATTGAGCGCAATCGAATACTCGGCGGGGCCTGCACCCACACGGGGACGATCCCCTCGAAAGCGCTGCGCGAGGCCGTGCTGCACCTGTCGGGCATTCAGCAAAAGGGGTTCTACGGGGACCGGGACGGGGGTGGGCGCGGCAAGCCGGAGATCACGATTGAGGATTTGATCGCACGCGGCCAGCAGGTCATTCGGACCGAGATGGAAGTGATCCGGGAGCACATGGTCCGCAACGAAGTGGAAATTATTTGCGGCGAAGCGAAGTTTGAAGACCCGCACGTTCTTTCCATCACCCGGCAGAACGCGACTGAGATGCTGGAATTCGACCATGTGGTCATCGCGACGGGAACGGTTCCGGCGCGTCCGCCGTCAGTCCCGTTTGACCGCGACCATGTTCTGGACAGCGACAATCTTTTAGAGTTGTCGCACCTGCCCAAAAGCATGATCATTGTCGGCGGCGGGGTCATCGGCACGGAATACGCCTGCATGATGGCGACTTTAGGCGTCCGTGTCATACTCACGGAAGCCCGTCCGTCGCTTTTGGACTTCGTGGACTCGGAGATCAGCGAAGCCTTGCAGTACCGGATGCGGGCAATGGGCGTTACGCTCAGGCTCGGCGAGCGCGTGGACGACATTCAGGTCCAGCCCGACGGCTTGGTGCAGGCGACTTTGCAGTCCGGCAAGCACCTGCGAGCGGACACGCTGCTGTACTGCATCGGGCGTCAAGGCACGACCGACACGCTGGGTTTAGAGAAAGTCGGCATTGTCCCAGACAACCGGGGGCGGCTCAAAGTCAACGAAAACTACCAGACCGATGTCCCGCATATCTACGCGGTCGGCGATGTGGTCGGCTTTCCGGCGCTGGCGTCTACCTCGATGGAGCAGGGCCGGCGGGCATCGTGCCATATGTACGGCGAGCCGACCACGTCCATTCCCGAATTATTCCCGCTCGGCATCTATGCAATTCCCGAAATCAGCATGGTCGGCAAGACCGAAGCCCAGCTCACCGCCGACGGCATTCCTTATGAAGCGGGCGTGGCCCAGTACCGGGAAATCGCGCGAGGTCAGCTTCTCGGCGACGAAGTCGGAATGCTGAAGCTGCTCATCCACGAGGAAACCCGCGCAATTTTAGGCGTCCATGTGATTGGCACCGGCGCGACTGAGCTGATCCACATCGGTCAGGCCGTGATGACCTTTAACGGAACAGTTGACTACTTTATCAACACGGTCTTCAATTATCCCACGCTCGCCGAATGCTATAAAGTGGCCGCGCTGAACGGCTCCAACAAGCTGCGAATGCTCTGGCATGACGATTACGCGCTGCCCCATGCGCGGGAGGCGGTGGCGGCGTAAGCCAACACACGGCCTCCGAAACCTCACCCGCCTCGTTCCTCGGCACCCTCTCCTTCCGAAGGAGAGGGTCGGCGCTTGCGCCGGGGTGAGGTTTCTGGAGCCGGTGCTTTCTTACACCCCCACCTTCACTCCCGCCGCCGACTGCGAAAGCCGGGTCAGAACATCGCGCACAACTGCATCCGCGCCGATGCCTTCCGCTTCGCCCTCAAAGTTCAAAATCAGCCGGTGCCGCAGCGCTGCTGGGGCGACCGCTGAAATGTCGTCGTAAGCGACATTGTAGCGGCCATCCAGCAGCGCCCGAATCTTTGCCGCCAGCACCAGCGCCTGAGCGCCGCGCGGGGACGCCCCGAAGCGCACGAACTGATTCACCATCGGCGTCGCGACTTCCGAGCGCGGATGCGTGGCTAGGATCACCCGCACGGCGAAGTCGCGGACATGGGACGCAATCGGGACTTCGCGGGCGACCTGCCGCATTGCGAGTATTTGGCTCCCGTCCAAGACTTTATGGACCTGCGGCGTCTCCGCCCCCGTCGTCCGCTCGACAATCGTGGACAGCTCGGCCAGCGTCGGCGACGGCACGATCAGCTTAAACAAAAATCGGTCGAGCTGGGCTTCCGGCAGGGGGTAGGTGCCTTCCATCTCAATCGGGTTCTGGGTCGCCAGCACGAAAAACGGCTCCTGGAGCTGGTACATCTTGCCGGAGACCGTCACCGAATGCTCCTGCATCGCTTCGAGCATCGCCGACTGGGTTTTCGGGGTCGCCCGGTTGATTTCGTCCGCCAGCACGATATTGGCGAAGATGGGACCCGGCTGGAACTGGAAAATCTTCCGCCCGCTGTCGTCTTCCATGAGAATGTTCGTGCCGGTGATGTCGGCCGGCATTAAATCGGGCGTGAACTGCACTCGGTTAAACGACAAGTCCAGCACCCGCGACAGCGTCCTAACGAGTAGTGTTTTTCCCAGCCCCGGCACCCCTTCCAGCAGGGCATGGCCGCCGGACAAGAGGCAAATCAGCACCCCATCCACAATATCCGTGTTGCCGACAATGACTTTGCCGCACTCGGCCCGCACCCGCGCAAATTCGCCCTTAAACTGCGTAATCGTTTCCTCGTTGATGTCCATAAATTGTTCCTTTAAAGTTAAGTTCGTGAAGCCAATGCCTTGTACCTCCTTGAGATTTGTCAAGAGACCTACCACCTTGCTTCGCAGGGTCCTTCCTAAAGGAAGGATTAGGATGAGGTGGCAGAGGGCTTGCTTTTCTTGTCCTAATCCTTCCTTTAGGAAGGACCACAGCGAAGCAAGGTGGTAGGTCTCCTGCAAGCAGGTAGCAGGAACATTCTGCTTTCATCGCGAATCCTACTGTTATCCACCTTCCGAATGGAAAGGAAACGAACGATGCGAACATTATTGACTTTGACGGCTTTGCTGGCACTTGGGATGCCGACGCTGGCCGCAGACACGGCACCCTCGGTGCAGAAAACGCTGCAAGCGGACTATGACAGCCGGGACAAGGCGGTCGCCCGGCGGGACATCACGGCGACGCTGGCCGAATACGCGCCGGATTTTGTGGGCGTGAGCCGCACCGGCAAGGCGCACGGCTTGCCGGAAGAGCGGGCGGATTTCCTCAACACGTTCGCCCTGCCCGCACAGCCGGGCGTCACGCAGTCCACGATTGAAAAGCTCACGCTGGCAAAAGCCGGAACGGAGGCCAACGTGACCCTGCACCGGCGCGGGACACTGACGCTGACCGACGCGCAGACCCGCGCTTCGCGCACGGTGGTCCTAAACGGCGAGTATCAAGATGTCTGGGTCAAGCGCACCGGCGGGTGGCGCTTGACCCGCGAGCAAGCGGTTTCGGTCACGGCGACGGTGAACGGCAAGCCGCTGTAGGGAGCTGGAATGGGGGACGAAACGTTCTGCATTGCTTTGCGTTTATGCTGTACCCTGCCCTAAACGGCAGAGCTTTGAAGTGCAAGCGCCCGCCTGCGCGGGCAAGGAAATATATGAGTCCGATGCCCTTACCCACGGGGACTTGCTCTTCAAAGCCCAGGGGTTCCGCCGCGTGGCACTTAAAGGAGAACAGCCAGGAACCGCCAATTTGACTTCTGTGCCTTGCGCGTCCGCCATGTCCTCGCAATCTTCGCAATGGCCACTATCGTCTTCCTGCCGTTTTTGGGCGTGCAGTACGCGCTCTTCGGCCCCTCAAACCGCCTGCT
>CAXSFV010000040.1:0-29466 GCA_964236795.1 uncultured Armatimonadales bacterium
CTGCTCGGCAACATGGGCCGGCCCGGCGGCGGGATCATGGCCCTGCGCGGCCACGCCAGCATTCAGGGGTCCACCGACATCCCGACGCTCTATGACCTGCTGCCCGGCTATCTGCCCCAGCCGACTTCCGACCCGACGCATGACACGCTGGACGAGTATGTCAAATACGAGGGCCTGCCGACTGGCTACTGGGTCCATTTCAAGGAGTTCATGGTCAGCCTGCTCAAAGCCTACTACGGAGAGGCAGCGACAAAGGCGAACGACTTCTGCTACAACTGGCTGCCGCGTTTGGACGACGATTATTCCATGATCCTGGCATTCCAGCGGATGGCGAAGGGTGATTTCGACGGCTACTTCCTGTTCGGGCAGAACCCGGCGGCAGGGTCGGTCAATGCCAAAGTCGTCCGTGAGGGTCTGCGGAATTTGAAGTGGCTGGTGGTCGCCGATTGGTTTGAAACCGAAAGCGCGGTCTTTTGGAAGAATGACCCGACCGGGCCTCCCCCGGAAGAAGTCGGCACGGAAGTTTTCTTTATCCCGGCAGCCTCGTCGCCGGAGAAAGAAGGGACGCTGACCAATACCCAGCGTTTGATCCAGTGGCACGACAAGGCGATTGACCCACCCGGCGACTGCCGCTCGGACCTCTGGTTCCTGTACAACTTGGGTAAGCGCCTCAAAGAGATGTACGCGGACTCTGTTCAGCCGAAGGACCAGCCGATCCGCCATTTGACCTGGGATTACGACCAGGACGAGCCGGAGCGGTTGCCGGACGGTACGCTGAGCCGGATCGTAGGCGAACCCGACGCGCTGAAAGTCCTGCAAGAGATCAACGGCTACCACACTGACGAAGTGGACTCGGCGACGGGGAAGTTCAAGCTGCTGTCGGGCTTTAGCGACTGCAAAGACGACGGCACGACCGCCTGCGGCGGCTGGATTTACAGTGGCGTCACGCCTGCGCCGGGCGTCAACCGCGCCCGCGACCGGGTCCGCACCCCAGACAACCCGCTCGACCCGAAATGGGGCTATGCCTGGCCGCACAACCGGCGCATTCTCTACAACCGAGCGTCTGCGGACCCGGAAGGCAACCCGTGGTCGGAGCGCAAGAAGCTGATCTTCTGGAACAAAGAGGAGCAGAAGTGGGATGGCGACGATGAGCCGGACTTTGAGGTAGACAAAGACCCATCCTACCGCGCTCCGCTAGACGCGGTCGGTATGAAGGCCATTGGCGGTGACCAGCCTTTTATCATGCACCCGGACGGCCTGGCCTGGCTGTTTGCGCCGGGCGGCACGAAAGATGCGCCGCTGCCGGCGCATTATGAGCCGGTCGAGTCGCCGGTGCGGAACCTGCTTTACAACAAAACGCAGGACAACCCGACAACGCGGTACTTTGAGAACCAGCCGGGCAACCAGCTTGCCCGTTACCCGGAAGACGATTTCCCGGTGGTCGGCTGCACGTTCCGGCTGACCGAGCATTACCTGAGCGGTCCGATGTCCCGGTTCAACTCGTGGCTCAACGAGCTGATGCCGTCCATGTTCATTGAGATCAGCCCGGAACTCGCGTCGCTGCACGGCATTGAAAACGGCGGCTGGATGGTCTGCGAGTCGAAGCGGGCTGGAATTGAAGCGCGGGCGCTTGTGACAAAGCGCCAGAAGCCGATGATCATTGACGGCAAAACCATCCATCAAGTCGGTATCCCATTCCAGTGGGGCTTTGCGGGGGAAGTTGTCGGCAGCAGCGCCAATGACCTGACCTCACTTGTCGCCGACCCGAACGTGACCATGCACGAGGCGAAAGTCTTTGCCTGCCGGGTCCGTGCGGGGCGTTTAGCAAACCAGCCGAAGATGGCGACAAAGGCGGAGCATCGGTGGGCAAACCGTGAGCCGGTCCCGAACACGGAAGCGGGCGCACAGCCGGAAGGGCATCTAGAGCGGGCCATTCGGAAGGATGGGCCGAAGAGATAAGAACCTACCCCCGCTCGTTCCTCGCGACCCCTCCCTAAGAAGGAAGGGTAGGAGTTGTAAACTAAGCCTTCCGTGTCTGTCTCTCACCCTTCCTTCTTAGGGAGGGGTCGCGAGGAACGAGCGGGGGTAGGTTCTAAAATCTTTCTTGAAAGCAACACCATGATACAACTTGAAATGCTTCGTGCGGAGGCAGTACAAAGTCTGACCAATGCCTTCCCGCCGCAGCGCACCGAAGTTTCCAGTCCCGGACCCGAAGGGGAAGACCAGTACGGGTTTTTTACCGACACCAGCCTGTGCATCGGCTGCAAAGCCTGCGAAGTCGCCTGCAAGCAGTGGAACCAGCTCCCGTCAGACGGCTACAACTTTACGGCCAAAAGTTATGACAACACGGAACATCTGTCGGCGACGACCTGGCGGCATGTCGCGTTTCAGGAGCAGATCGGCGAAACCAGCAGCCGGTGGCTGATGATGAGCGATGTCTGCAAGCACTGCGTTGACGCGCCGTGCGTTCAGTCCTGCCCGACGGGGTCGCTCATCTACAACGAATACGGCAATGTCTATGTGCAGGCCGACATCTGTAACGGCTGCGGTTACTGCGTTGCTGCGTGTCCGTTTGGGGTCATTGCTCGGAGCGCGGAGGACGGCCATGCCCACAAATGCACGCTCTGCTACGACCGGCAGACGGTCGGCGAGACCCCGGCCTGCGCGAAGTCCTGCCCGACGGCTTCTATTCAGTTCGGGCCGGTGGATAAGCTGCGCGAGCATGCCAAAGAGCGGGTCGAGACGCTCCACGCGCAGGGGAACACGTCGGCGTTCCTGTACGGCGCGGACGATCTGGGCGACTTCGGTAAGCTGAACTCGTTCTTTCTCTTAGAAGACCATCCGAACCGCTACAACCTGCCGGAGAACCCGCCGCAGCCGCTGCACCATCAGGGCCATCGGTACGCCGCCAGCCTGTTGACGGGCCTTGCGCTGACGGCACTCGCGGGCCTGTTTTTGACCAAAGGGGGCTCGAATGCCTGAAACCGGGGAAGCAGAAGTGCGCGGTCGCTGGGATAATGCCAAAGGCATCGTGCCGGATCCGAAGGGGATGGACCGCCTGCCGGAAATCATGCCGGGCGATACCAAAAATGGCTTTACGCTGAAGCAGGCGCCGTTCACGGAAGGCTTTACGAAGAAAAGCACGGGGGATAAAGACGACGGCAGCCCGGCGTATTATGATATTACGCCCTTGCAGTCGCCGGTTTGGACCAAAGAAGTCGGCATTTATTTCTTTCTGGGCGGCCTGTCGTCAAGCGCGTTCTCCATCGCCCGCATGGCGGATCGGTTTGGCGGCGGCAGGCTGAGGCCGGTGACGCAGTCTGGAACACTGATTGCCGCGCTGGCTGCGCTGCCGTGTGCGCCGCTCTTGATCTGGGATTTAGGCGACCGCTCCCGCTTTCATCATATGCTGCGGATTTGGAAGCCTGCGTCGCCGATGAACCTGGGTAGCTGGACGCTGACTGTCTACACGCTGATGGGCGGGATCGCGGCCCTGCGCGAGTTTTTGCGTGTTCTGCGACGCGAGGCACCGCTGACAGGCGGGGCGAAGATCGTGGACGAGACAGCAGGGATTATTGCTGACGTCGCAGGAGTGCCGCTGGGGCTGCTGCTGGCGGGCTACACCAGCATTCTCCTCAGCACCACGTCCACGCCGATCTGGAGCCGGAACGTCTGGATCGGGCCGTTGTTCAGTGCAAGCGCTGTGAGCGCGGGCGCAAGCGCGATCCGTCTGGCGCTGGAAGTCGCTGGGCAGGAAGGACACGCGACCGAAGCGCTCGGCAAGGTCGAGACGCTGGCGCGTGTCACGGAAGCCGCCGCCCATGCCGGATTTTTGTCGCGTGCGGGGACACTCGCAAAGCCGCTGTTGCACGGCAAGCTGAAGCGGGATTATGTCGGAGGCGCACTGGGCATGGCGATTGTTCTGCCGGAAATTCTCAACCGCCTGCCGGCGCCGCAGAAAAGCAAGCGCGGCTTGTCCGTTGCGGCGAGCTTAATCAGCCTCGTCGGCGGATTTGCGCTGCGCTCAGCATTTGTTGCTGCCGGCAAGCCCTCGGCGGACAACCCGGACGATGCGCGGCTTGCGACTGGCCCGAAAGGCGGCAATCTGTGAAAGTACGCTGGAACCGCGACAGTATCCGGCTGCGGATCACGCCGTCGGAGTTTACCGCTATCACGAATGGAAAAGCGGTGCGTGAGCGAATTGCGTTCCCTGGAATGCAGTCTTGGAACGTCACGCTGCGGCCAAGCGAGAGTGAAACAACGCTGGCATCGGACCAGCACGGCATCTACTTGTTTGTATCGAAGGCGGACTGTGCGGCGCTAGCTGACCCGGAAACGGAGGGCGTCTATTTTCAAATGGACCAGCCGACGACGCTGCGCTACTACGTTGAGAAAGACTTCCCATGTGTCCACAAGCCCGCCCCGGAAGCGGGCGAGGGGGTTTCCGAGACGTTCACCCCGCCGTCCGGCTTTGAGGCGCGAAAGCTGGCCCCGACTGAGATCAATGGGGATTAGCCGTCAGCACTTCCCCGGTGCGGCTGGCGGCATTTTCCACAAAGATTTTGACGTTTGCGGGGGTGTTCCCGTCTTCATCGAAAATCACAAGATCATTAGCGCCGGGACGCAGCAGGGAATCCGGCAGGTACAGGCCGTTGACCGGCGACTTTTCCGGGTAGCGGCCTATGTTCCTGCCGTTCAGCCACATGAAGCCGCGCGAAAGGCCATCCATTGACGCCCGAAGCACTGGATGCGGCCCAGTCACGCCCGGCAGGGTCACGCTGAAAACAGAGTGATAGAACGTCGGGATGCCCGTGCCGCCGCCGGTTAATGGCTGCCACTCAGGCGACGAGTAGGTAGGGTACACGACCCCGCCGTGCATTTTCCACCCCGTAATCGGCGTGCCGTCTTCCAGACCCGCTTCCAAACGAACTTCCCCGGTCAGGCCGCCGGGGCCGCCGGTGTTCTGAACGGCGACCGCTAGGACATTCGGCCCGCCGTCGCGCCAGGCGGGATCGAGAGAAAGTGTTTTATCCGAGTTCAGCCCGATGGGATCGCCAAGTTGGCGGCCATTGAGATAAACGGTGCCGAAGTCATCAATGCTGTGGAAGTAGATTCGCCGGTGCGGACCGGGGACATCCGGCAGAACAGCCCGGAACCAGGCCCAGCCGATCCGCCCGCCGCCGAAAACATTCGTAGTCGTGCTGGCGTCCGCCCAGGCCGGGCCGGAGGTGTCAAGGCCCGGCGCGGCTTGTTTTGCCGCGTCGCCGGGCGCCTGATCGTCGGCCTGCCAGCGGAATGCATTCAGCTCCGTGGTCGTACCGGCGTTCTTGGTGAGCGTCACCGGCCCGGCAATGCCTTTGGCATCTATGACATCCATCAGACCGTAGTAGTTGAAGAGCTTGTCACGGCCGTAATGCGCGGAGAGAAACGCAACTTTGTTAGGCCCGGCCTGGAGGTCGACGGATAAACTCCGGGCTGCGGGCGTCAGGTAGCTCGTTGCGTGCTTGCCGTTGACAAAGCAGGCGACCCAGTCTCCGCCGGCACTAAGGTTAATCTGGTACGTCCCGGCGGCGGGCACATTGATGGCGGTGCGATACCAGGCATACGCGCTGTAATCGCCGTCTGCACCCATCGGCAGCGCTTCGGCACTTGCTTTCCAGAGGCTGTCGTCATAGCCGGGCTGGGCCTGCGGCACGGCAGGATCCGCTGTCCAGGCTTCCAATGCAGGCGGGTCGGCAGACGCGGTTTCTTCATCCGGCAGCGCAAGGGGAGCTAGCGTCAGGGGCGGCTGCTCGACATCAGAGGTATACAGCAGAAAGGGCAGGGAATGCGTGGGCTTAGGCCCCAAATCACTGCGCTCGGTGGCTAAACGTACCGTGCCGTTCGGCAGGGTTTGCACATCGCTGACGTAATCCGGGCCGCAGACGATCAAACTGCCGCCTTTTAGGAACCAGGTGCGTTCAGCCAGCGCCGTCGGCATCATAAGAATACGCACCGTCTGCTTCCCGGATCGAAAGGCAAAATCGCGCGGCGCCGCGTCGGGAATTGCCGTTCGGAGGGCAACTCCGGCGGAAGACCCATTCAAGCCCGGCTGCGCCCGGTACAACGGCAGGTGCGCTGTTGCAAAATGCAGTTCAGCCGGCTCGTTTGGATTGCCGTAAACAACCAGCGTCGTCAAATTGCCCTGCCGTGCGATGCCGAGGATGCGTGCCGCCGCCAGCGTCATCTTCACGCCCGGCGCAAGCGGATAGTTGCGGATAATCGGCATGATCTCGCCGGAATCTATGCTGATCGGCCCGGTGGTAGGATAGGTGTTTATGCCGATTTTGATCTGGGTTGGAACAGGTGAGCCGGTGCGGTTGTACAAGAACAGTGCTTCGCCTGCCGGGCCTTCGCGGTTTGAGACCTGCACGTTGCCTGCCGTCGGAACCACGCCGCCGCCGCCATCTTTGGCGACCGAGCTTGCCAGCAAGTCCTGAAAACTGGTTGCAAACATCGCCGCTTTTTTGCAGTAGTAGTACCCGGGCCGCAAATCGCCTGCCTGGCCGATAGGGGCGCCGAAATCGTAGGAAGCGGCCTGCTGGTTGTTGTTCCAGGTGCCGAAGTCCGTGCCGCCCGCCATTATGTAATGCGTATAGCCCGCGCCGCCGTAGGCAATCACTTTCCAGGTGGCTCGTTCCAGTTCCTTTTCCCGATCAGGATTGGTGCCGTAACGGCCCACCCAGCCGGTCCAAAACTCGGTGCTGTACCAGGGCGAGGTGCGCTGGGACGTGTCAAACGGCGCGTCGCCGGCGGGGTCATCATTGTGGTTCAAGCCGCTGAAAAACAGCGGCACGCTGAGGCCCATCGCCCGCATCTTCGTGTAGTACCATTTGTAATACGGGTTTGGGATGTCTGTCCCGCCGCCGGCTCCGCCGGGCAGGACATGCTCGTTCTCCATCTGCACCATCAAGATCGGCCCGCCGCGCGTAATTTGATTTTTGACTAAAATCGGCACGAGCTTGTTGAAGTAGGGCGTGACGGCATGGTAAAACGGAGCGTTGTCGCTCATGGGCCGCAGGCCGGGCTTGAAGCGCAGCCAGACCGGCAGGCCGCCGGTATCCCATTCGGCATTGACATACGGCCCCATGCGGACAATCGCGTACATTCCCATGGAGTGGATAAGCTGCAAGTAGGCGTTGAGGTCTTTTTCGCCGGAAAACTCAAAGTGGCCTTCTTTCGGCTCATGGTAGTTCCAGAATGTATAAGTTTGAATGGTATTGTAGCCCGCGCGTTTGATCCGCAGCAGCCGGTCGCGCCAAAGCGCACGCGGGGTGCGGGGGTACTGCAATTCACCCGCAACAATGAAAGTTCGCTTGCCATGAACAACAAAGCCCCGCCCGTCGAAGCTGATGTACGGACGTGCAGCAGGCAGCGCCGGAAAGATGTTGTCGTTGTTGTTCGGCCAGCCGGCAGCGTGAACGCTGCCGGCGGAAGTACAAAATAGGCAAAAGGCAAACAGAATTGGCGCGAGAGGCTTGAATGAGTTCATAGCGAGAGGTGGGAGAGGAGCGAGAGAACTTCACTCTCTCGCTCCTTTGTAAACGTCCTGCGGACGAAGGTGCAGCGAACCTAGTTAAGGTGCAGCGAACCTAGTTATCGAAGTAGACGGCTTTGCCGGTGGCAGCCGACTCATAGACCGCTTCTAAAATCTCGGACACAACTAAAGCCTGCTCAGGCAGGACAACCGGAGGCGTGTCCGTGCGAATGGCGTTTATCCAAGCTTTAGCTTCTTCGAGTGCGGGATCAGTCCCCTTGCTGTCAAAGTAGGCGACGCCGCCGCCGCCGATCTCGATTTTGTTCAAATAGAGTGCGGACTGGCTTTCGCCGTTGATCCGCAGGCCGCCCTTGAAGTCCGCGCCTGCTTTCGTTCCGGCGAGGATGCACTGGGCTTCGGCGTTCTCGACTAGGTTAATCGCCCAGGCGGTTTCGAGGTTAATAGTCGCGCCGTTCTCCATCACGATAAAGCCGAACGCCGAGTCTTCCACCATGAACTTGTCTGGGTCCCACGGTCCCCAGGCGTTCGCGGCATTTTTGGTGCTGGATAGCTTGTGAAAAACGCTTCCTGTGACCGATTTCGGCTTGTAGTTGTCCATCATCCAGAGCGAAAGGTCGAGCGAGTGGGTGCCGATGTCAATGAGCGGGCCGCCGCCCTGCTTGTCACCGTCGAGGAAGACGCCCCAGGTCGGGACAGCACGGCGGCGGATGGCGAGCGCTTTGGTGTAGTAGATGTCGCCCAGCTCACCGGCGACGCACAGGCTTTTCAGGTACTTGCTTTCGGCGGTGTGACGAGTCTGGTAGCCGATGGTCAGCTTTTTGCCGGACCTCTTGGCGGCTTCAAGCATCCGGCGGGCGTCGGCGGCTTTCTTCGCCATCGGCTTTTCGCACATGACATGCTTGCCGGCTTCTAGGGCGGCGATGGTAATGACGGCATGGGAGTCATTCGGGGTCAGGACATGAACAACGTCAATCTTCGGGTCTTGGAGCAGCTCCGGGTAGTCTACATAGACTTTCGCGTCTGGCGTGCCGTATTTCGCCGCTGCGGCCTGTGCTTTGTCGAGTTCAAGGTCGCAAAACGCGACCATTTCGACGCCTTCGATTTGAGCGAGGGCAGGCATATGCTTGCCCTTTGCGATGCCGCCGGTCCCGATAATGCCAATTCGAATTGTTTCTTCCACTAGCTAAAATGCCTCCTGAGTTTTGTCTCTGAGAAGTAGTTTCCCGATGCCTTCCCGAATGTCCTGCACAATTTTCAAGAAATTGTTCTCGAAGATTGCAAGGGGGTGAACTCCCTCGCTGGAAGGTGTTCGGAAACACCGCCTGTCCAGGGGACAGAAGAACCCGAACGCGCCATCTTTTCTTGCATCCGCTGGACGCGCGGCGCTTCCGAGCGCCTTTCAGCGCGGACGTTCACGTCCGCGTCTTTCTTTACATCCGCGTTTCTGCCGCCTGCCACTGGGTCCAGTTGCCGCTGAACGATGAAACCCGGCCTTCGGCCTCAAAGACTAACAAGCGTGTGGCGACTTTGTCCAAAAAGAAGCGGTCGTGACTGACGACAACAATCGCGCCGGGGAAGTGAACTAAAGCCCGCTCCATGACCTGAGTGCTGGTAAGGTCTAGATGGTTTGTCGGCTCGTCTAAAATCAGCACCTGGGCTTCGGACAGCAGGCACATCGCAAGCGCGACCCGCGCCCGCTGGCCGCCCGACAGCGTGCCGATTTTGCGGCCTAAATCGGCTTCCGAGAGTTGAAGCAGCGTCAGGAACTTCGCGATCTGCTTGCGTGCGGCGTTGAATGCCAACGATCCCGCGCCGCCGCTGGTGTTGACCGCATGGGTCACGGTGTCGGTCAGATCTAAGTCTGTATAGGTCTGGTTGAAGTCAGCGAAGGTGACGCCGCGCTCCCAAACCATCTCGCCGCTATCCGGCGCTTCCTGCCGGGTCAGCAGCCGGAGGAGCGACGACTTTCCGCTGCCGTTCGCCCCGACAATCGCCAGCCGCTCGCCTTTTTCAACCTCAAACGAGAGGTCATGGAACAGCATTTGGTCGCCATAGGCTTTGGCGAGATGCTCGGCGCGGGCCAGCTTGTCGGGAACACGCAGGCTGCTATAAAGAGACGTAACCAGAACGTCTACCGGGCGCGGCTCTTTGCGTTTTTTGAGATCTGCCAGCTTGCGCTGCAAGGCGGACGTTGGATTACGCCGGGCTTCGTCTCGGTCGGTGACGGCCTCAGCTTCAAACGTCAGCAGCTCTTCTTCGTGCAGGAACTGACGCTCCAGCGTTTTGAGCCGGAACTGCTTTTCGCGGACATAGGCGCTGAAAGAGCCGGCGTACTCCTGCAAGCCGTAGTTTTCCACTTCGACAATGCGCGTGACGACGCCATCTAAAAACTGCCGATCGTGGGAGATCAGCAGCAGGCCGCCCTTGAACTGGGACAGCCAGCCTTCCAGCCAGGCCAGCCCGGCTACGTCCAAGTAGTTCGTCGGTTCATCCAGCAGAAGCACATCGGGCTGTTCCAGCAAAATCTTTGCTAAAGCCGCCCGGTTCCGCCAGCCGCCCGAAAGCTGTTCAATGGGGCGCTCCCGATGTTCTGCGCTAAAGCCGAGTTTGGTCAGCACCGTGTCAATCTGCCGGCTATAGTCCCAGCCGCCTTTGTGGTTCATCTCGTCCAGCAATTGCGTTTGCCGGGAAAGCAGCCGCTCCATCGGCTCCGCGTCTTCGACAAGTACCAGGGCCGCAGCGATTTGGTCAAGCTCCGCTTCCGTTGCTTTGAGGTCCGCGAATATCGCTTCCAGTGTTTGCTGCACTGATAAGCGCCCGTCAAGCGACGAGAACTGCGAAAAGTAGCCGATTTTAAGGCCCAGCTCAAACTCAACCTTGCCTTCGGTCGGTGCGGTTTCTCTCAAGATAAGTTTCAGGATGGTTGTCTTGCCGGTGCCGTTCTTGCCGATCAGCCCAACCCGCTCGCCGGGCTGGAGCTTGAAGAAGACGGAGCGCAGGACAAGATGGTCCTCGTACTTCATCGTCACGTTGTGCAGGCGAATTAAACTCATAGAATTATCTGAAGTCAGCGAATAAATAAAATGGGAACGATTCCGAGGAAGACGAGGGGATCATACTCGTGGTGATCACTGGAAACGACTTGGCCTTGAAGGTCCTGTGCCAGCACAATACAGAAGCAATCAGCCAGGGAAATGCGTCCGCGAGCTTTAAGCTGTCCAACGCGGCGCGTGAAACTTTTGCTCATTGTTCGGCGTTCAATGACGCCTGCGGCGGCTAAATCTTCAAGTGCCTGCCGTGCTGTCGGCTCATCGTGTTTGCGGATAAAATCGTAATAAACTTCCAGCAAGTTGATTGTATGGGCGTAGCACCGATCTCCGGCGGTGGTCAAGAAGCCGTCTACAACAGTGCCGCCGGGTTCGCCGCGCAGGTAGGCGATCATCGCACACGCATCAAGAGCATGATTCATAGGCGTTCTCTATCTTCGCGCTCAATCTCGGATTGCTTATCTTTTGCGAATTCTTCCGAGCCGCCGGAAACAAAGGCGTATTTGCCGAGTGCAGAAGTGTTCTTCTTTGAAGTCGCGCCGACCGGGACGCCGGAGGAACTTTTCGGATGGATTGTCACCCGCAAGTGCCGCCCGATGAGTTCAGCCTTGCGGTGCTCAATTTCTTCCCACGTTCCTTCAATCACGGTAGGCGGCATTGTTCTCCCTCACTTTCTTTTTTATCATGGTACGCTAAATTACCTAATCGCTCGGTGGGTAATAGCCGTGCCCAAGAATGGTGAACAGCAGGCCGATCACGCCATAGGCCAGCAGGACGCCGCCGATGACCAGCCATGTGATATAAGGATTGCCTGATCCATTATTTCCTGGCATTGTTCATTTTCCCTTCTTCTATTTATGATGGCAGGTTACAGCAGCCAAGTCAACAGTTTAGCCCGAACAAGCCTTGTACTTCATCGTGACGTTGTGCAGGCGAATTAAACTCATTTCTTTATCATACCTAAGCCGATAAGGCTTTTGTTTTGTGCGGACATTGAGTATAATAAGGGCAGAGATTTTTGTGACGCTCTTTTTTCACTTTCTCCCTGTGACTTTCTCTTTGCTTTTTAGAAAGCCTCCGCTATGTCCATTACTTCACTCCTGCCTTCGGATCACAACGGCTCCGGGCCGCCACGGACGCGGACAAGCTCGTCGAAGCTGACCGCGTTCTGGGAAAATCTGGATAAGCCGGACTCGGCGGCGCTGCACGGGCTGTTTTCAGGCGCGGTCTGGATTGTGATGACGACCCTCTTTGGGTTCATCATGTCCAATCAGCTCACGACGCCGGATATCTTTGCCGGCATCCCGCAGCTTGTGTTCAGCCGCCTGCGGCCCGCGCACATTTCCATGGGGCTGTTCGGCATCTTCTCGGCGGGCATGTTCGGCGGCTGGTACTTTATTGTGCCGCGCCTGTGCAAGACGCCGCTGCGCTCGAACCGTGCGGCGAACATCCTGCTGTTTTTCTGGAACCTCTTTGTGCTGCTCGGCGTCGGGGCGATCCTGAACGGGGACACGACCGGCAAGGAGTATGCGGAGTTCCCCTGGTGGGTAGCATGGCCGGTTTTTGCGTTGATGGCAGTCAACGGAGTGATTATCTTCCAGACGATTGCGGCGCGGCGCGAGCCGAAGATTTATGTGTCGCTGTGGTACATCGGCGGCTCCATTGTTTGGGTCGCGATGATGTGGTTTATCGGGCATGTGCTGTGGCACCCATTCACAACGTACCTGACGCCGGACGGCCAGAAGCATGTTCTGTGGAACAACAGCGCGGCATTTCTTCCGGACAATGTCACGCAGTATCAGCGGACATCTTCCTTGATCGGCCTGAACGACGCCGTCTGGAACTGGTTCTACGGGCATAACCTGTTCGGCCTGTTCATCACGACCGGCGGCATTGCTTTGGTCTACTACCTCGTGCCGAAGCTGTCCCGCCGGCCGCTCTATTCGCACCTGATGTCGCTGGTCGGCTTCTGGTCCATTGCGCTGCTGTATTCCAACACCGGCCAGCATCACCTGCTGCAAGCGCCGATCCCGAACTGGCTGAAAGTGATCTCTATGATCGGCTCGGTCGGGCTGATTATTCCGGTATTCTCGTTCAGCGTGAATATCTTTATGACCATGCGGGGGCAGTGGGGGCAGATGCTGGAGAACATCCCCCTGCGGTTTGTGATGACCGGCTCCTTCTTTTACCTGGCCGTTTCCTTCCAGGGTTCGGTGCAGGCGCTGATGAGCGTGAACCGCTATGTTCACTTCACGCAGTGGGTCATTGCCCATTCGCATCTGGCGTTTCTCGGTGCGTTTGCGTTTATCTCGTCGGCGTCCATGCTGTACATGGTGCCGCAAATTGTCCGCAAGCCGCTGTGGAGCCGCAACCTCGCGGATTTCCAGTTCTGGCTGATGCTGATCGGCGTGAACGGCTACTTCTGGGCGCTGACGGCGGCCGGTCTCGCGCAGGCCAGCGCCTGGGTGACGCTCGGCGAGCATGTCATTAAAGCCTATCCGGTCGTCAAGCCGTACTTCCTGCTCCGCACAGTGTTCGGCGGGATGTTTATGATCGCGGTCATCATGCAGTTCGTCAACCTCTACATGACGGTCAAGCAGAAGATGCCGAGTGCCGCCGAGAAGCGCAACTTAGGCATTGCCGATTTGCAGGAGATCGGTGCGCCAGCGACAGAGTTCGACGACCGCGTGGCGGTTGTGGATTAGAGCGCGGCCAATAGAACGCGGCCAAAGACGCGGACGTGAACGTCCGCGCTGTAAGGCGTTCAGAAACGCCGCCTGTGCAGGACACAAGAGAGAAGCCGACCAAGATCTGTATTGCGTCCCCTGGACTGCACAAGCAGATCTGGAAGACGCGCGGCAATTTCGATTGCCTTTCAGCGAGGGGGTTTACTCCCTCGTCATCCATAACGTATTAGAAACTGTTCGTCCATGAAAATGACACCGCTGACCATTTTGTTCGGCTCTCTCTTTGTGATGTTTAGCTGGGTCGTCGTCATGGCGATCCTGCCGACACAGGTTTTCCATCCCAATCCGTCCCCGAACGCGCGTATGTATACCACGCAGGAGCTGAAGGGGCGCGAGATTTATCTGCAAAACGGCTGCGTTTACTGCCATTCCCAGGACGTGCGCCCGATGGACTGGGGTGAAGGCAGCGGGCTGGCCTCGCAGCCGGGCGATTACGCCTATGACTCGCCGCACAGTGTTGGGGAGCATCGCAATGGCCCGGACCTCTCGCATGATGCCGGTTATCACACGGACGACTGGCACTGGGCGCACTTTGAGAACCCGCGCTACACCCGTCCGCAGTCGTTCATGCCGTCCTACAGCTATATCCGGGGGCAGGACCGGACCAATCTCATCGCGTACATTCAGTGCCTCGGCGGCAAGATGGGAGTCAAGCGGGCGCAGCAGCAGCGTGACCTCAAAGTTGATCTGGTTAAGTATTACCAGAAAGGACCGGGCGAGAACGTCGCGTACCTGAACTCGACCATCTCAACTCAATGGCTTGATATGCCGAACATGGAACCCGTCACGGAAGGATCAGTTGAGCGCGGACGTGTCTTGTATGTCGCTTACTGCGCGGGCTGTCACGGCGAGCATGGCGATGGGCGCGGCCCGTCGAAGCCGTATCTGAACCCACCGCCTATGGACTTTACGCTGATTCAAGCGTCCGGGGCAAGCACGCAGGGCGGTCAGCCCGGCTACCATTATAATTACCGCAAGAACGAAGTGTCTTCGATTTCCAATGGCGACATCTATGGAGTGCTTGTTGAGGGCATTCCGGGAAGTGCGATGCCGCAGTTCAGGGGTCAGTTGCCGTCAGAGAAGATGTGGGATGTTGGCAACTATATCGGCTGGGCTTTCATGGGCTGGAAGATGGAGCCGTATTCCGGGCGTTATGAAGAGCTGGCCCAGCAGCCCTGGGAGCATACCTTCGAGGTCGGCCAGAAGAAGCTGGCGTCCGCGCGTTAATGCAGAAGACCCGGCACTGGAAGTGCCGGGCTAACGCAGCATGGAAAGTGCCTCCGGCACTGGAAGATCTTCAATTGCGGAGCGACTTTCTTTGGCTCATCAGCCCGGCATTTCAATGCCGGGCTTTCTTTCACTAATTATGAACCCACGAACAACCACCCAAACTCGTCTTGCATTTGCAATCATTGCGCTTCTGTTTACCTTCACGCCGCTTTATGCACAAACTCTGCCTGTCTACAAAGACGCACACGCGCCGCTGGAAGCGCGGGTCTCCGACCTGTTCGGGCGGATGACCCAAGATGAAAAGCTGGGTTTTCTCACGGGAACGGGGTTCACGACCCAGCCTCTGCCTCGGCTCGGCGTCCCGGCGATGGCAATGGCGGACGCGGGGCAGGGGGTACGCGGCGGAGAGGACAGCACGCAGGGGCCGGCGACGCAGTTCCCGTCGGGGGTGACGATGGCATCGTCGTGGGACCCGCTGCTCGTGGGGCGCATCGGCAAGGCTATTGGAGAAGAAGCGCTGAACAAAGGCACGGGAGTGCAGGTGCTGCTTGGCCCGGCGGTCAACATTCAGCGCTCGCCGCTCGGCGGGCGGAACTCGGAGTATTTCAGTGAAGATCCGTTTCTGGCCGGGAAGCTCGCGGTTTATTATATTGACGGGATGCAAAGCACCGGCTGCGCGGCCTGCGTCAAGCATTTCGCCGCCAACAATGAAGAAGTGGATCGAAACACGGTCAATGTCACGGTAGACGAGCGGACACTGCGCGAGATTTATCTGCCCGCATTTGAGGCGGCAACGGAAGAAGGTCATGCGTGGTCGGTGATGGCCTCGTACAACCGAGTCGGCGGCTTCTATGCCACGGCAAACAAATATCTGCTCACAGATATTCTGAAAGACGATTGGCGCTGGGACGGCCTGGTCATGTCCGACTGGGGCGCGGTGCATGAAACAGCAGGCGTCATCACGGCGGGAAATGATTTAGAAATGCCCGGCGGGGCGTTTCTGACGCACGACAAAGTGGCGCGGGCGCTGAAAAGCGGGTGCATCACGCAGGCGGAGATTGACGGCTCAGTCAAGCGCATCCTGCGGGCAATCATCCGGGTCGGCCTGCTGGACGGGCCGCACACGGTTGACCACAGCGTCGTCAACTCGCCCGCGCATCAAAAACTCGCGTATGACGCCGCCTGCGGGGGCATCGTGCTGCTAAAGAACCAAAACGGCATTTTGCCGCTCGACGCCGCGAAAATCCGTTCCATCGCCGTGATCGGGCCGGGCGCGAAGGGGATGCAGTTCGGCTCGCAGGGCAGCCCTAGTGTTCAGCCTTTCTACTCTATTGAGCCGCTGGATGGCATCAAGACGCGCGTCGGCAGCGGCGTCACCGTCAACTACGCGGCGGGCCTTCGGGTCGGACTGCCTGTCCCGCCGTCTGCGCTGCACCCGGAAGTTGGAGCGGAGAGCGGCCTGCGGGGCGAGTATTTTGCGAACCGCAATCTCGCCGGGCAGCCGGCGTTTGTTCGCGCTGATCCCGCGCTTCAGTTTGACTGGTCACAGAATGCCCCGGCGGCGGGGTTCCCGCGCACCGAGTTTAGCGTGCGCTGGACGGGAACGCTGACGGCGCAGGCCGCCGGGCATTATGCACTGTCGCTGTCGGGGGACGACGGCTACCGGCTGTTTTTGGACGGCAAGCAGGTCATAGACCACTGGTTTGAGGGCGGCGTCTCGACGCAGACGGTAGACGCCGATTTCAGCGCAAACTCCCGGCATAGCCTGCGAATCGAGTATTTCCAGGCAGGCGGGGCGGCGTCCCTGCGCTTCAACTGGATTTTGCCCGGTCGCTCTTCGTTTACCGATGCGACGGATGCCGCCGAATCTTCCGATGTCGCGGTGGTCGTCGTCACCACGGCAGGCACGGAAGGCGAGGGGCAGGACCGGCCTTCGATGGAGCTGCCGGGCGATCAGGATGCACTGATTAAGGCCGTGGTCGCCGCGAACCCAAAAACGATTGTTGTCTTGAACAACGGAACGCCGACCCTGATGCCCTGGCTGGCACAGGTGCCGGGGCTGGTGGAATCCTGGTTCCCCGGCGACGAAGGGGGCCATGCGCTGGCGTCAATGCTGTTCGGCGATGTCAACCCCAGCGGCAAGCTGCCGACGACGCTTGGCGCACGCCGCGAAGATTATCCCGACTTCGGCCACTTCCCCGGCGTCGGCGGCCAGGTGACGTATGCTGAGGGGATTTATGTCGGCTACCGGCATTTCGACAAAGCACGGGTCGCGCCGCTGTTCCCGTTTGGCTACGGCTTGTCATACACGACCTTCCACTACGGCCCATTGCAGCTCTCGCAGCCTGCGCTCTCGCCGAATGGCACTGTCACGGTTAGTGTTCCTGTGACCAACACCGGCAAGCGGGAAGGCGCGGAAGTGGTTGAGCTGTATGTGCATGACCCGTCGCCGAGAATAGACAAAGCCGTGCGCGAGCTGAAAGGCTTCGGGAAAGTGGACCTGATGCCGGAGCAGACCAAAACCGTCACCATGACTGTGCGCCCCCGCGATCTGGCCTACTGCGATGTCCGGGGCAAACAATGGAAAGCGGACGCAGGGGTTTACGACATTCAAGTCGGCGCGTCTTCGCGGGACATCCGCAGTCAAACGGTTCTGCTGCTGGGGGCGGATTACACGCAGGCAATTCCGCACATAGGCGCACCGGCAGCGCCGACGCGCAATAGGCATGACCTGGCCTACAAGCGCCCGGTGACGGCGTCTTCCGTGCAGGAGGCTGATACGCCGGCGGCGAGCGTCACCGACGGCGACGACAGCACGCGCTGGAGTTCCACCTTCTCTGATCCGCAGTGGGTCGCGATAGATCTAGGGAAGTCGGTGACGATTGACCATGTCCATCTGTTGTGGGAAGATGCTTACGCCAGCGCCTATTCGGTGCAGGTCAGCGAGGACGGCAAGACCTGGACGGATGTGTACCATACGGAGAGCGGCATAGGAGACCCGGAAACAATCAAGTTTGCGCCGGTCGCGGCGCGGTATGTGCGGATTTACGGGACAAAGCGGGGGACGAAGTTCGGCTACTCGCTGTTCAGCGTCGAAGTGTTCGCGCCGGGAACGTAAGAGACCTCACCCCGAAGAACCTCACCCCGCCATCGGAATGGCGACCCTCTCCTTGACAAGGAGAGGGTGGCGAGGAACGAGCTGGGTGAGGTTTCCTACCCTGCGAAGCGCTTAGAGACAGCGTCCCAGTTGACGGTGTTCCACCAGGCGGCCAGATATTCCGGGCGGCGGTTGTTGTATTTCAGGTAGTAAGCGTGTTCCCAGACATCGTTGCCGAGGAGCGGCGTATGGCCGTCGGTCATCGGGTTGTCTTGATTCGCCGTGGAAACGACGGCAAGCGAGCCGTCAGCGCTTTTGACGAGCCAGGTCCAGCCGGAACCGAAGCGCTTGACCCCGGCATCGTTCACGGCAGTTTTCAGGGCGTCCACGCTGCCGAACGTGGAGTTGATGGCATCCAGCAGAGGGCCGGTCGGCTCGCCGCCGCCTGGCCCCATAATTTCCCAAAACATGGTGTGGTTGACATGGCCGCCGCCGTTGTTGCGGACGGCAGCTTTGATGTCTTCGGGGATCGCGTTTAAGTCCTTAATCAGCTCTTCCGGGGACTTGCCGGCTAATTCCGGGTGCTTGTCTAAAGCGGCGTTCAAATTGGTGACATACGCCTGGTGGTGCTTGTCATGGTGCAGGTGCATCGTTGCTTCGTCAATGTGCGGCTCCAATGCGTCGTAGGCATAGGGCAGTGCGGGGACTTCAAAGGCCATGGGGTGTGACTCCTTCTTCGGTTGTGTTTGGCTTATTTCGCGACGGCGGCGGGTTTGTCCTTCTCGGCAGTTGTGTCTGCAAAGAATGTTTCCACTTCGGCCAGGTCGTAAACCCGGCGGGCGGGGGGCAGGAACTGCAAAAAACGCTGGCCGTAGGTTTTGCGGACGAGCCGGGTGTCTAAAATGGCGACGACGCCCCGGTCTTGTGACGTTCGGATGAGCCGCCCGAAGCCTTGTTTGAGGCGGAGCTGGGCCTGGGGCAGCGCGAAGTCGTTGAACCAGTCGCCGCCGGACGCCGTAATCTCGTCCACGCGGGCCTTGTGGAGCGGGCTGTCGGGAACGGCGAACGGCAGGCGGTCAATGATGACAAGGCGCAGATCGGCGCCGGGAATGTCCACGCCCTCCCAAAACGACTGGGTGCCGAAGAGAACGGCGTTTTTCTCGTTCTTGAAGGTTTGGATGAGCTTCGGGTTCGGCATCTCGCCCTGACGGAGAAGCGGATAGGGCAGGTCGGACTGCGTGAGATGGTCATAGGCCGCGTTCATCGCCCGGTAGGACGTGAACAGCAGGAACGCCCCGCCTTTAGAGGCTTCGATCAAGGCGATCATTTCGTTTGCGGCATCATAAGCATAGCCGGGGTCATCCGACGGCATCGGCAGGTGGCGCGGCAGGTACAGGAGGCAGTTTCGCGCATAGTCAAATGGCGATCCGACAACCGTTTCGGTGACGTTCGGGTCGGTCGGCGAGAGGCCGAGACGGTGGCGGACGTAGCCGAAGCCGCCGTCAGTGGAAAGCGTCGCCGAGATGAGCGCCGCCCCGACCGAGCGTGGCTGTTTCCACAGCGCGGCGGAGAGGATCGGTGCGACGGACACAGGAGTCCAGTTAATGGTCGCCGACGGCCCGCGCCGCCCGGCCCGGCCCAGCGACCCCCAGCGAACGAAGTTGGAGTCGTCGCCGCCGAAGGCCAGCGTCAGCTCTTCTTTGGCCCGGACGCACTGCCGGCGCAGGCCATCCACGCGGTCTTTGAGGGCAGGCTGGCCGCCGGTGTCCTGCTTCAGCAGCTCGGTCGCCGTCGAGTCGAGCAGTACGCCGATGGCGGCGGCCTGGGCGCGGACGGACTCTAAGGCCGGCTCGCCGCGCAGGATGTCCGACACGATGAACTCTGGGCGGCCACCGTGCAGGAACGGGTCGAACAGCGCCTGCGAGCTGTTTTCAATGGCTTTGAGGCGGTCGGTGTTCATGTCCAGTACCCGCGCCGTCCGGCGCAGCTTGTCCATCAGGCCGGGCAGACGCTGGGATGAGAACGCGATGCCGAACGCGGCAGCGGCGGCGGTTTCGAGATGATGGGCTTCGTCAAAGACGACAAAGTCATAGTCGGGAAGCAACTTGGCATCGGGTTCACCGCTTCGCCTGACTGCCAAATCGCTCAGAAACAGCGCGTGGTTGACCAAGAGTATTTCGGCTTCCGACGCTTCCCGGCGCATTCGGTAGTAAAAGCAGCGGTCGAAGAACCGGCATTCCTGCCCTTTGCAGGTGTCGGCGTTGGCCCGAATTTCGGCCCAGCCGGGGTAAGAAAAGTCAAGCTCGGCGCTGTCGCCCGTGCCCGTAGTGCAGCTCCAATTTGATACTTGCAGGAACTGCGGATCACCGACGGTCCACAGATCGCCGCGTGCGGCGTCTAAGTCCTGCAAGCAGAGATAGTTGCCTCGGCCTTTGACGACGGCGGCCTCGCCCGGCATGGGCCAGACGGACTGGGCGAGCGGGACATCTTTACCCGCAAGCTGAGACTGCAAGGCCAGCGTGTGTGTGGAGACGACAATCCGGCAGTTCGGCTTTGCATGTTTGAGCGCGGGCAGCAGGTAAGCAAGCGTTTTGCCGACGCCGGTTCCGGCTTCGATCAAGGCAATGCCGCCGGGTTTAGACATGGCAGCGTCAATCGCCGCCGCGACGGCCTGCTGCTGCGGGCGAGGAATAAAACCCGGCAGGGCGCGTTTGAGTGCGCCATTTTCGCCGAGATATTGTTTCAAGTAAGTGCGTCCAGCCATAAATTTTTCAGCTTCTTGAAAGAAATTATACCGGCAATTGTGCTGAGAGTGTTTTATTTTCGGCAGTTCGCAGGTATAACAAATCAGAACTTGACCGAAACCCGCTTGGTTCGTCTGCCTAACACGTTTGCAGGCGCCTGAGACGGCCTTAGTAATGCTTGAGACGGTTTAGTAAAAGGAGCTCCCTCACCCATGTCCACTCGAAACACTTTGCACCGCTGGGCGCTTGCCAGCGCCGTTGCTGCGATGCTTGCCGCCGCGCCCAGCGCTTTTGCACAGACGCCTGATTCTCCGACCACGCCGACCGTGCCGGCGGCTCCGGCCGCTCCGACGGCAACCCCGCCGGACCCGACAGCCCCAACAGCGGATTCTGCAAATCTGCCTTCGACGCCTCCTACCCCGGCACCCAGCACAGATTCAACAGCGCCTGCGCCGATGTCCGGCAGCACGCCGGGAACGCCCGCACCGATGGCGGGAATGTCTACGCCCAACGTTCCGACGCCGCCGATGAACCTGCCAACGGACTACAAAGTCCTGAACAACCGCATTTTCGATGGTACGGACCTGGAGCAGGCGCGTGCACGCGGCTTGTCTGACCCGCAGATTGCAACGATTGTCAAAATTAGCAAAGAGACGGCACTGCCCTTCAAGGAAGTCAGCGGCATGGTCGAGCGTGGGGAAACGTTCCCGGCGATTGCGACTGCATACAACCTGAAGCTGAGCGATGTTTACAGCGTTGACAAAGAGAAGCAGGAAGTTTCCGACTTCGATGCGCTCAACAAGTACGCGATGTCGTTAGGCAAAAGCGACAGCAGCATGAGCTCCATGCCGATGAGCAGCTCGTCCACCATGACCCCGCCGATGTCGCCGTCAACGCCGCCCATGACCCCGACTGACACGACAACTTCCGCGTCGCCCGGTGCCAGCCAGCTTAACATCATCCAAACGGCGAGTGCGGCTAAGAACCTGACGACATTTGTCAAAGCCGTCCAGATTGCCGGCTTGACGGAGACGCTGCAAGGCGCCGGCCCATTCACGGTCTTTGCGCCGAGTGACAAAGCCTTTGCTAAATTGCCCGCCGGCGCTTTGGATGCTTTGGAAGCTGATCCTGCCAAGCTGAAGGCTGTGCTGACCTACCATGTCATTCCGGCAAACATCATGGCAGCCGACGCGATGGCAATGACCTCGCCGACTTCGCCTCCTACGGTGGAAGGCGCGACCCTGCAAGTGACCAAAGGCAAAAAAGGCAAGCTGAAGGTCAACGACGCGACCGTGACGAAGGCCGACATCAAGGCCAGCAACGGCACCATCCATATCATTGACACGGTGCTGATGCCGCCGACGACCGACACGACGGCAACGCCGCCCGCGACGACTGATACCACGACGCCGCCTACGACGACCACGCCGCCGGCCGCGCCGATGGATGCGACCCCGCCCGCTGCGCCTACAACGCCGGGAACCACCGACGCGACGCCGCCTGCCGCCCCCGCGACACCGGGAACCACGGATGCGACACCGCCCGCCGCGCCGGCGACTCCTACCGCGCCCGACGCAACGCCTGCGACGCCCGGCACGACGGCTGCCCCGGCCACTCCGGGCCAGTAAACGCTAGGTTATGTCTTTGGCCTCTCGGTTCTGGATACTTCCAGAGCCGGGAGGCTTTTTTGCGTCATCGCCGCGCTCCACAGCAGCGCGGTAAAAATCGCACCCGCGACAACTCCGGCATCGTTCAGCAGAAGGCAGGCGGCAACCCCGCCGCCGCCTGCCAGGCGCAAGGCTCTTTCGCGAGGGGCCGCCGCTGGCTTGCGCCACAGCCAAACCGTAGACAGCAAGCCCAGCCACAGCAGTATCGCCCAGGCGCTGCGATAGGCCAGCCGCCCTTCCACAGCCAGCTTGCGACGGACGATGTCCCAGGCTTCTCCCGCTCCTCCCGCTGCGACCCGCCGTGCTGCCTCGCCAATATGCGAATGTGTCCTCGCATGAAGAAATGCATCACCAAGCGCAGCGGCAGCCATTCCGGCGACAACCACAGCGGCAAGCAGCAGGATCGTCTTTGCCGTCCAGCGCCGGCCTCCGGCAACAACTAAAAACGTGCCGAAGACGGCGAGTGAGACTAAAACGCCGCCTGCTTTTGCCCCCGCTGTTCCCAGCAAAATTACACTCCCGGCCATCGCGCCGAGCAGCACAAACCGCGACGGCTTGTTCGGCTGCCAGAGACAAGCGACCGCGACAAGCGCCGCGCCGAGCAGCAGGCCCATCGCTTCATTGCCGAGGCCGTAGTAGCGGGCGCCTTCCAGCGCCGAGTAGCCGAGCAGCCCCCGGTGCATGAGCATGTTTCCGGTGACGGTGTCGGCGCACACGGCCAGGACGAGAAAGACACTGGTGAGTGTCAGCACATAAGAGATGGCAAAGAAGCGCGAAGACAAAGCCAGCGCGGCAAGCAGGGCAGCGAGGAGCAGGCCGAACCCCGCGGCAGACGCAGCGAACAGCGCGGCAGACAGCACGGCTGGAGGCACAAGAAGCACGGTAGCCGGAACCGCGAAACGTGCTGTCAGCAGGGTTACGCAGGCGATCCACAGGCCCAGCCCGGCGGCGGCATAAGGCAGCAGGCGCATTCCCTGTGCCTGCCCGACAGCCTCTATGTTGATGCGGCTGCAAGCAGCAGCGGCGTTTGTTGCGGGGTCGTAAAACCAAGCGAACCCAAACGGCTCAGGCTGGAACTGCGTGCGGGGAATGCCGAACAGTGCGGCCACCGACGGCGCGAAATCCGTGTTGGTGACAAGTCCGGGCCTGTGCGTTGACGGTGAATGGAGCAGTCCGGTGGGGATGCCTGCTCCCCAAACCAGTACCGGCGCAAGCTGCCTCCCTGCGGCGTCGCCGGCAAGGGGCGAAAGGACAACTAAGCAGCCCTGCAATGCGGCGACCTGTGCAGAGGCATTGGTGAGAACCTTGTCGGCGGAAGCCGTATCCGGCCCGGCGTCCCAAACAAGGCACAAGCCCGGCGCGGCCCGAAGGGTAGGGACATGCTGCACGGCGCCGTCGCTGCCCACTGCGAGCCAGTCGGCGTTTGGCCCGCCGCCGGAAGCGATGCAAACGCCGTGTGCGGCCAGCGTGTCGGCGAGACTGCCGAGGCGCAGATCGTAGCCGAGTTGGTTTGCGGTGAGAACGGCAGGCCAGTCCAGGCAGACCGAGTGGCCCGGCCCGGTCCGTGTTCCCGTTCGGCGCTCAAACAGCGCGGCGGCGCTGACGCGGGTGCCGGGTGCAGGCGAAGACGCGGGCAGAAAGCAGGTGGGGGGAGTGCCGGCGGCTCGCGCCCCGGCGGCAAGTGTCAGCAGAGCACCCTGCACCGTTTCCTGCTCTTCCCGGCCTGCCCGATGCGCGGTGCGCGTGTTCAAGACGCCGAGTGCGCCGGTCTGCATCAAGCGGTGCAGGGTCGGGGCATCGGCGTTCTGCCAGTCGCGGAGCGTGGCAGGAGGCAGCAGCACGACCACGACGGCGGCGGGCGGAGCCGCGCAGCAGGGAAGAACAGGGATTGGAAGAACGCACAGCAGGCACAACAGCACAAAAATAAGTTTCATGCGCGGAACAAGGCGGCATCGAGCGCCTGCCGGACCGTATCAACGCCGATGACGTTCAGCTCCGGCATCCGGCGCAGGCCCGCTTTGTTGCGGGCGCAGACAATGGCCTGCTTGAAGCCCATGCGGGCCGCTTCCCGCAGGCGCAGCTCGACATGACCGACTGCGCGGACTTCGCCGCCGAGGCCGACTTCTCCGGCAAAAATAGTAGTAGGGTCCACGGGCCGCTCCTGAAAACTGGACGCGGCGGCGACGGCGACGGCAAGGTCGGCGGCAGGCTCGTCAGCCCGGACGCCGCCGGCGAGATTGACGAATACATCTTGTGAGGCAAGCCCCATGCCGACGCGCTTTTCCAGCACGGCGAGAATGAGGCTGACCCGGTTCTGGTCCACGCCCGAAACGGTTCGGCGTGGGTTCGCGAGAAACGACGGCGCGACCAATGCCTGCACTTCAATCAGCATCGGGCGCGTTCCCTCGACCGTTGCTAATATTGCCGACCCGGCGGTGTTCTGGGTGCGCTCCGCCAGCAGCATTTCCGACGGGTTCGGGACTTCGACTAGCCCTTCCTCGTGCATCTCAAACAGCCCCAGCTCATCGGTCGAGCCGAAGCGGTTCTTGACGGCCCGCAGTATCCGGTAGGTATAGTTCTTATCGCCTTCAAACGTCAGCACGGTATCTACCATGTGTTCCAGCACGCGCGGCCCGGCGAGCGTGCCTTCTTTCGTGACATGGCCGACCAGGAAAATTGGAATGCCCTCGCCTTTGGCGACCTGGGCCAGATGCGCGGTAGCGGCCCGGACCTGAGAGACCGAGCCGGCGGCGGACTCGATATCCGGGTGCTGCATTGTTTGGATACTGTCAATGATCGCAAACGCGGGTCGCTCGGCGCTGATTGCCGCC
Organism: uncultured Armatimonadales bacterium; assembly: GCA_964236795.1. Taxonomy (GTDB): domain Bacteria; phylum Armatimonadota; class Armatimonadia; order Armatimonadales; family Capsulimonadaceae; genus JANXMY01. The sequence continues at coordinate 24,901 of CAXSFV010000040.1, forward strand.
GCGACCTGCATGACATCGGTTTCGTTATGGAGCAGCAACTCGCCGCCGGTAATGCCGAGGCGTTCGGCCCGCAGCTTGATCTGGGTCGCCGACTCTTCGCCGGACACATACAGCGTTTTGCCGCCGCGCATTGCCGAGTAGCCTGCTACCTGCGTAAGCAGAGTGCTCTTGCCGACACCTGGATCGCCGCCGATGAGGGTTAAAGCGCCGCGCACGATGCCTCCGCCGAGGACGCGGTCAAACTCGCCGATGCCGCTTTGGATGCGTCCTTCCTGGGCGGGCGAGGGGACATCGCCGAGGCGCTGCGGCTTGCTTGCGCCGACAAACGAAGGCAAGGCGGTCCGGGCGCCGGGGGCTTTGGACGGCAAAGCGCTGAGGGTTTCTTCCAGGGTTCCCCACTCGTCGCAGGCGGGGCATTTGCCGAGCCATTTGGCGCTTTCGTGGCCGCACTGGCGGCAGACATATTTGGTTTGCGCTTTCGGCATAGCGTTATTGTACCTGATTTGGGCCGGCGGCCAGATTTGACACGTCTCGCCGTTTCTGCTAAAATCACGGGTAAGGAGCGAATCATGCCAAGCGTCCCGGAAACACTCACGGCGTTGTATGCCGTTCAGCAGATAGATATACTTATTCAGCGTGCCAAGCGCACGCAGGTCAACTTAGATAACGGCACGGCGGCGGCGGAAGCGGCGGAAGCGGCGAATGCGGCGGCGCAGGGGAAGAAGACCGATCTGCACAAACTGGCCGGGGACCTGAAAGACAACGAGCTGAAGCTTTCAACGGTTGAAACCAAGCGCAAAACTTACCAGCAGAAGCTGTACCAGGGCAGCGTGACGAATGCCAAAGAACTTGCCAATATCGAAAAAGAGATTGAAGCGCTGGGGCGTCAGCAGTCCGATCTCGACGGGCGCATTTTGGCGCTGATGGATGAAGTCGAGCAGGCGCAAGTTGCATCGGGCGCAGCGGACGCGGCGGCGCATACGGCGGAAGGACATCGGGCAGAGGTTATCGCCGCGTATCGGTCGCGCTATGAGGCCCTCACGCTGGAGCTTTCCAGCCTGGCCCAGCGGCGGGAGAGTGCGGCGGCTTTAGTCGCAGATCAAGCGGCTTTGAAGCGCTACGACGGCATCCGGGCGAAAGCCGGAGGCGTTGGGATCGCCAAGATTGAAGGCGACACTTGCGGCGGCTGCCACATGAAGCTGTCGTCTACGCTGATCAAGACCGTTAAAGAGCAGGCGCAGATCCAAACCTGCGAAAACTGCGGCCGTCTGCTGCTCATTTAGAGCGGAGCGTGCATTGACGCCGCGCCGAGCGCCGTGCTATAATCAGTTGAGGTTCGCTGCTCCCGCCATGCCGCACACACTGCCGCCCCAGCATACAACGCCGCCCCAGACTGATCCTGCCGGTTCCGGCATGACCCCGCCGCCCATTCCCACGATGCCTATGCCGTCGCCGGGCGAGTTTGAGCATATTTTAAAGCGGCTCGTGGACCGAATTGCGAAAATTCTGCAAGCCGAGAAGTGTGTTTTTCTGCTCCACGACTTGGACTCAGCCCTGCTGTACGCTGCGCCGCCGGCGCTGGGGTTCAGCCGGGAAGAGTTGCTGTCGTTGGAGCGCCCCGTAGCGGAAGAAGGCGTCTCCAACAACGTCTTCCAAACGACAACCTCTTCCATCACATTTGACGCCGCACTCGACCCGCGTGCCGCCTCTGAAGGGCTGGCCCGCTTCGGCATTCGAAACGCCGTTTCCGTCCCGCTGATTGTGGAGAAGCGGGACGAGGACAACCGCGTTGTGGACCGAACGACGGTTGGTGTTCTGCACGTCTTCAACAAGAAGTACGGCGGCGTATTCGCTGACGAAGATGTTCGGCTTTTGGAGCAGCTTGCGCGGCAGGGCGCGGCGGTCATTGCGTCCGCCCAGATCTACCGCGAAGTAGTGCAGGAAAAACAAGAGCTGCTGCACACGATTGACAGCCTGTATGCCGGCCTTTTGATGGTCGGCAACAATGGGCGTCTGGTGCAGATTAACCCCTCGGCCCGCGCTATTCTCGGTATTTCCCCGGCGCTTCCCGTCGTTGACCTGCCGTTCGAGCGAGTCGTCGCCGACCCCCGTATCCGTGCGATATTGAACCGTGCTTTAAGCTCCAGGCATGCCGAAGTCGCCGAAGAAGTGTCATTCAAGATTGACGATGCCCCGCCGGAAGCGCAGTTTCACGAGCGCATCTACCAGGTACAGTGCGCGATGGTGCGGGACGACGACGGGGAGCCGGCAGGGATTGTCGCGGTCTTTAACGACATCACCGAGATTCGCGGCGTCGAGCAGATGAAAACGGCGTTTATCTCGACGGTCTCCCATGAGCTTCGGACACCGCTCACGAGCATTAAAGGCTTCATCTCAACGCTGCTGACCGACGAAGAAGGCTACTTTGATGAAGCGACCCGGCGCGAGTTTTACGGCATTATTGACTCCGAGTGTGACCGCCTGAACCGGCTGATCTCCGATTTGCTTGACATCTCGCGCATTGAGCAGGGCGGCGCCATGCAGATCAACTGGCAGCCGGTGGATGTCATGGCGCTGACCGAGAAAGTGCTGGCGGCACAAAGGGCGTATGCGAAAAACCACATTTTGGCGCTGGATTTCCCCGCTGATTTTCCTTTAATTGAAGCTGACCCCGACAAAATAGACCAAGTCTTGACCAACCTCGTCAACAACGCAATTAAATACTCCCCGCAGGGCGGCACGGTGCGCGTATCGGGGCGGATGGCCGGAAGCGGCGATGAGGCGGGGTCGGTCGTCCTCCGCATCTCCGACGAGGGGATGGGCATTTCGCGCGAGAACCTTTCCAAGATTTGGGAGAACTTCTACCGCGTGGATAACCGGGACAACCGGGAAATTGGCGGCACGGGAATTGGTCTGGCGTTGGTGAAAGCGCTGACTGAAGGACATGGCGGCACGGTGCCGACGCCGGAAAGCGAGCTAGGCAAGGGGACGACGTTTATTGTTGTTTTGCCGGTCCGCCGGTCCGCAGAGCTGTCCGAATGACGCCGGTGCAGGTGGCTGTGCAGCGTGAGCCGGACGCCCTGGATTTGCCCTTGCCGGAATACGCGACGGTGGGCGCGGCGGGGCTTGATCTGCGGGCGGCGGTTGAGGCCGATCTGATGCTTGCGCCGGGAGAACGGGCTTTAGTTTCTGCGGGCCTGCGCCTAATCCTGCCGGACGGGTATGAAGGCCAAGTTCGGCCTCGGAGCGGGCTGGCATGGCGTCAGGGCTTAACCTTGCTGAATGCACCGGGGACGATTGACAGTGATTATCGGGGCGTCGTTAAAGTCATTCTCGCGAATTTAGGCCAGGAAGCGGTGACGGTGCAGCGGGGCGACCGGATCGCGCAGCTAATCGTGGCGCCGGTCGCGCGGGTGGTCTGGGCGGAGTCGTCCGGTGAACTGGCGGCAGCCGAAGGCCGGGGAGAAGGTGGATTTGGATCTACGGGAAAGTAAAGCCGGAATGGAAGCGGGGCTGCGCGAAGACGCAGCGCTGCCGCAAGGAGCCTACGCGCTGCTGGCGCAAGCTAACTTGCACCGAATGCGCGGGCAGTGGGATGCCGCCGCCGAGAAGTGCATGGCGGCCTTGCGCCTGGCTCCGGACAGCGCTTCGGCGAACAGCCTGCTTGGCGACATCTACGAAAACCAGGGCCGCTATGATGATGCCGCCCAGTGGTACCGGATGGCGCTTGACGCGAACCCAGACAGTCCCGCAGACCGCTTGAAGCTGGATCGCCTGCGCCGCCGCGAGGATGCGCGGCATGGGGACGCTTCGCTGGTTCAACCTGTTCTGCCGGAGTCCTCTGCGAAGCCTATTGCTCCTGGCCTGCTGCACCGGCTGCGTCGGGACCCGGAGCTTGCCCTGCGGCTCGGCGCGGCTTTTGCGGCGCTCGGCCTGATGCTGGTCGTGCTGTGCGCGTACCGGGTCGTGCATCCTGGCGGATCGCTGCGGGCGCTGGGACTAGGCGGCGATGCCGTGGTCAGCTCAAAGCCGGTAGTTGTGCCGCCGGTGGCCGGAACCCTGCCTGCCGACCCGGACGGGACACCGGCGCATGACCCGTCGGAGGCGGCGCTTTTGACGGTGCTGCAAGGGGCGCAGGATTTGAGCCGGCAGGGGGTTGCGGTGTATGATGTGCAGGTAGACCCGCGCGTCAGCCGCATGACGGTAACGTTCGGTGTGCCGGCCGCGCCGGGCATGACGCAGACACAGATTTCTTTGTACGCGATGCATATATTGCAGGAGGCGGCGGCAGGTCAAGCGGCGGATACGTTCACGGCCCGCTGCTTTCTCCTTCCGGCTTCGGGCAGCACAGCAGCGCTGGTGTTTGTCGGAGATGCATCGCGCGACGCGCTGCAAGCGTCGGTCTCTGCCGCGCCCAGTCCGCCGGCAGATGCGGCAGCAGCGTTCACGAATACCTGGTGGTCGGCAACAGCGGACATTCGGACTTAAGATGTTCGGACTTGACGCTACTTGGTGTTGGCAGTATAATAGCTGTGAGGAAATTCACAAGCGGTTCCTCGGAAGAGA
>CAXSFV010000041.1:0-28106 GCA_964236795.1 uncultured Armatimonadales bacterium
GAGCATTACCGGCGGCGCAAGGGCCGGAACTGGGGGACGCTCTTTTGGCAGCTCAACGACTGCTGGCCCGTGCAGTCTTGGGCGGTCATTGACTCGGTCGGCGAGCCGAGGGCAGCCTATTTTGCCTGCAAGAAGTTCTACTCCCCGGTCCTGCTGTCGCTGGTCCGGGACGGCGCGGCGGCGACGGCGCATCTGGTCAGTGACTTGCTTTCGCCGCTTTCGGGCCAGCTTACTTGGACGCTGGCGACGCTGGACGGTGGAATGCTGGCGATGGAAACAGTAGAAGTCGGCGTTGATGCCAACAGCGCGGCAGAAGTCGCGGTGTTTTCGCTGTCTGCCGCTGCAAGCCGGGAGCGCGAGGTGTATATCTACGCGCAGTTTACGGCGGCTGACGGCAGTGCAACCGCCGATAATTTGCTGCTGCTGGCCGAGCCGAAGGACCTGCATGCTGCCAATCCTGCATTGGCCCTCACGGTCGCCGAAGAAGGCGGCGGCTTTGTCCTGACGGTCACGGCGCAGCGGTTCGCGCCCTATGTCTGGTTGCGGCGCTCCGACAACGGACCGCTGGCGGCGATTTCCGACAACTTTTTCCACCTGCGCCCTGGCGAAACTAAAACGCTGAGCCTGCCGAAGTCAGCGGATTTGTTGACAGCGGATGACGTGCGCGGGCGGCTTGTGCTGCGCTCGCTTTGAAGACCTTACCCGGACACAAGTGTCCACCCTCTCCTTAAGAAGGAGAGGGTCGCAACTTGTTGCGGGATGAGGTTTTTTGTTGACAGATGACACGAATTTATGTTATCATGGCGATTATCACTCTTGGAAATTTCCCTCTGGAACGGTCATCGCTTTGATAGAAAAACCCACGTCTGAACGCTCCTCGGCTTCTCCTCTTGCCGAGCACTTATCCGGCCCGCGCTGGAGCGGGATCACGGTCCGCGCCTGGATTATCGGCTTGCTGCTGATCCCGATCCTCGACTTCTGGCTGCAATACACCGAGATTGTCGCGGAAGGTCCCGACCTCGCCGCCATGTCCCTGCCGATGGCCGTGATGTTCGCGCTCCTTGTTATTGTCGGGATCAACCTGCTGGTCAAACGGCTGAACCCGAAATGGGCGCTTTCGCAGGCGGAGCTGCTGTTTGTTTACACAATGAACACGGTCGCCATCTACGTCGGCGGCATTGGCATGATGCAGTTTCTGACGCCCACGCTGGTTGGCTGGAAGCACTTCCAAACGCCGCAGAACAAGTGGGATGCATGGGCGCATTTCGTGCCGCGCTGGGCTGTTCCCGACCCGTCGGTCGTGCCGGGCTATTACGCGGGCCGGACGACGTTCTTTGCGCCGGAAACTCTGGCCGGCTGGGCGCAGCCGATCGCGATTTGGACCGGCTTCATTCTGACGCTCTTGTTCTGCTTTTACTGCATCGCCGCGCTTCTCCGCAAGCAGTGGGTGGACCGGGAGCGCCTTATCTTTCCGATTGTCATTATCCCGCTGGAGATTACCCGCGACGGCGGCAGCACGCCGCTGTGGAAAAACCGGCTGCTGTGGCTTGGCGCGGGGATTCCCATCGTGCTGGAAAGTATGGCGGCAATCCATTTTACGCTGATCCCGACCTTCCCCTACATTCCCATCAAGCCCGAATACAGCTTGCAGCTTGAGACGAACATCACGTCGCCGCCCTGGAACGCCATCGGGTACACGCCGCTGGCCTTTTACCCGCTGGTCATCGGCCTTACCTACCTGCTGTCGCTGGACGTTTCGTTCTCCTGCTGGTTCTTTTACCTCTTTACGAAGCTGCAAAGCGTCGGCGCGACCGCGTTTGGGTTCCGCGATCCCGGTGCAGGGCCAACCCTCGCCCACATGCCGTACATTGCCGAGCAGGGGGTTGGCGCGTTCCTCGGCCTCGCCCTGTTCTCGCTGAACCTAGCCCGTCCTCAGCTTGCCGAAGCCTGGCGGAAGGCGTTCCGAGGCGATAACTCGGTGGACGACTCCGCCGAGCCGCTTCCTTACCGCGTGGCCTATCTCGGCCTGTTCGTCTCGCTGGCGATGCTGATCGGATTTACGGTCGCCCTCGGCCTATCCCTGCCTGTCGCGCTGATTTTTTGGGCGCTCTTTTTGCTGATGGCGCTGACCTTCACGCGCATTCGGGCGGAAGCGGGCCTGCCGTGGGGGCAGGCGCCGTGGGGGCTGGCACACGGCACAATGGTCAACTTCGGCGGCACGGAAGCGTTCACGCCGCGCGAGCTGACCGGCTTCTCGTTCACCCGCTGGTTTGATACCGACTGGCGCTGCCTGGGCCAGCCCGCCCAGATGGAAGCTATGAAGATCGCGGATTCGGCGACGCCCCGCCCGATGAACCCACGCCACTTAACGGCTGCCGTGTTTGTCGCCATTCTCGTCGGGACATTGGCCGCCTGGGTTTCCTGCCTTGCGATTTACTACCATTACGGCGCGGGCAATGCCAAGCTGGATGTTTGGCGGACTGACCAGGGACACTTCAGTTTTGATGAGCTGCAAGGCTGGCTGAACACGCCGCACCCGGTTGATCACGGGCGTATCAGCGCAGCGACGGTCGGGCTGGTCGTCGTCATTCTGCTGGGCTTCCTGCGGACGCGCTTCACCTGGTGGCCGCTGCACCCCATCGGCTATGCTATCGGCAGCACGGACACGATGACCTGGATTTGGTTCCCGGTGCTTCTCGGCTGGCTCTTCAAATCACTCATTTTGCGCTACGGCGGCGTCAAAATGTACCGCCAGGCCCTGCCGTTCTTTATCGGACTGGTGCTGGGCGACTACGGCATTTCCGGCCTCTGGGCGCTCTACTTCCTCGCCTCCGGCCACGCCGGCTACCGCACGTTCCCGATCTAGCGATCACTGTAGAGGTAGTTCAGATGCCGATCAGACGATTAATTGCGGCTGAGATCGAATACATGAGGTCATTGTTTAGTCCAATACATTCGGCTTTCGGCGGGATAGAAATAGCCCAGTTTGCGGAAGCCGTTGTTTTTCATATACCGGCAAACAGTGATCCGATGCTTAACCGAGTTCTGGGCTTTGACGTAAGCAGTGTACAGTATCTGGATGTGATCATAGATTGGCACACGCGGCGAAATACCCCTTGCCGGTTCGAGATCATTTCCGACACATCGAGCCAAAGGGCGGAGGAAGCTCTTGCTCATCGTGGGTTCTCTTCCCGCGCCGTCGAATCCTTTCTGTGTTCAGCGCCATTTCGGTCTCCTCTGCCGATGGATGATATAGAGGTATGCAAGCTCGCGCCGGATAATCTCGATGAGTTTGCCTCCGCTTTTCTGGCCGTCTATCACAGCGAGCCATCTGCCGAGCCGTTTGTGAGAACCTGTCTAAAAGCGCAGTATTCTCAGCCCGGTTGGCATTGCTACTTGGCCCTCCTCGCGGGAGAAGTCGCGGCCTTCGGGGCAATGCGAGTGAAAAATGGTGTAGCTTCATTGATTTCCTCCGCAACACTTCCACATCTGAGACGGAGAGGATGTCAGACGGCTCTTTTAAGACGGCGCATGGCGGATGCTGCGGGTTTTGACTGTGACCTTGTTTTCAGCCACGCCGCTTGCGAGAGTACAAGCCAGCACAATATGCAGCGGTTAGGAATGCGTCTGGTTGCCCAGAAGCTGCGGTGGGAACAGTCATCCGAAGCGTGTCCGGCGGCCTGACGTGGTGAGACCTACTGCGCCTTGAATACAGAGACGATGCGACGCAATAGGTCAGCGCATTTGTACCACTCTTGGGTATACCTCTTTGATCAGAAAGAGGAATGACCTATGAGTGAGACAATCGGATTTATCGGCCTCGGCGGGATGGGGTCGGCGATGGCCGCGAACCTGCTGAAAGCGGGCTTTGCGCTCAAAGTTTACAATCGAACCTCGGAGCGGGCAAAGGCTCTGGTAGACCTCGGCGCAGCCCAAGTGCATTCGCTGGAGGACGCCGTGGACGAAGGCGGGATTGTCATTACGATGCTGACAAACGATGTCGCCGTCCAGAATGTGGCATTCGGGGACACGGGGTTTGGACACAAGCTCGGTACCGGCGGCATCCATCTCTCCATGAGCACCATTGCGCCGGAAACATCGCGGCACCTAGCAACTCTGCACAACGAGCAGCAGTCGTACTATGTTACCGCGCCGGTCTTCGGCAAACCTGATGCCGCTGCCGCGCAGAAGCTTTGGATTGCGACCTCCGGCCCGGCGGAGGCCAAAGTGCGGGTGCAGCCGCTCTTGGGCGCCATGAGCCAGGGCGTCTACGACTTCGGCGACGCCCCCGGCTCGGCCAATGTCGTCAAGCTCACCGGCAACTTCATGTTCGGCGCGGCGATTGAAGCGATGGGAGAGGCGTTCACGCTGGCCCAGAAGAACGGCATCTCGCGGACTGCTGTGTATGACTTCTTCACGCAAACGCTGTTCGCCTGCCCGGTCTACAAGAACTACGGCAAGCTGATCTCTGAGGAGCATTACCAGCCCATCGGGGCGATCCCATCGCTCATTCGCAAAGACTTCGGCTTAATTTTGGCGGAGGCCCAGAACGCGGCCGTCCCCATGCCGCTGGCGAGCCTGGTTCACGACCGTCTGACGGCAATGGTCGCCAAAGGCCATGAAGATCGCGACTGGGCGGGTTTTGCTGAAGAAATTTCTGAAAGTGCGGGCATGAAACCTAGCAAAGCTGAGTGATGGGAACTTCCAGCGTCTTCCAAACGCTCCTTCTCTCAGAACCTATTCCACTTCACAGGAGACCTTTATGAACAACGTCGTCAAGACCCTCGCCGCCGCTGCGGCTCTCGCACTGACCGCAGGCGCGGCCTTTGCTCAGAACCCAGCCACGCCGCCGGCCCAGCCCAAGCCGGGCATTCTCAGCCGCCTGTTCCACCCGAAGCCCAAGCCGGCTATCAACCAAATGCATCCCGGCATGACCCCGAACCACTACGGCAGTATGCCGATGCGTCCCGGCACCACGATGGGCGCTCATTCTTACAGCACGATGGGAACCCATTCAATGATGGGCAGCCACGCGATGATGGGCGGGCAGATCATTGGCAACAAGAACAGCCATGTCTTCCACATGGCCGGTGACCACGGCGCTCTGCCCGCGCCTCAGAACCGCGTCTACTTTTCCAGCGTCGCCGCCGCCCAGGCCGCCGGCTACCACGCCGCCGGCGGCAGCCGTGGCATGACCACAGGCCGCCCCATGATGCACGGCGGCATGATGTCGCATTAAGGGCGGTTCCCGTCAAAAACCCCTCTCGGCAGGTCTGCTGAGGGGGGTTTTGCTGTCGGTTGTCCCACTTTTTTGGAACAGGGATTGACAATGAGTGACGCAGCACCATGGCTGGAACTCGCTCAGTATTGGCGAGAAAATGATTGTGCTGCCAGTTCTGGTGTGACGGCTCTCGCCATTGCAGAGTTTGAGCAGCGGTATCAAGTTACCATGCCTGCCGACGTTCGCGCCTACTTCGAGAACATGGACGGACAGGGCGAGGACATGGGCAGCAATCTGTTTCGTTTCTGGCCTTTGTCGGAAGTCAAGCCCGTAAGCGAGGAGCTGAGTGATATTCATTCCGATCGCTTCGATTTCCCCGGCTGCTTTGTGTTTGCAGATTATTTCATTTGGTCGTGGGGTTATGCCGTTGAGATGGGAAGCAGCTCTCATACTGGCGGCGCGGTCTACTGCATCGCGGGCAAAGGACACAACCGGAAAATCGCGTCCTCATTCGCAGAGTTCATCAGGGCATACATGACTGACCACCTCAGCATTTTGGCCTAATTATTCTGCGCCTCTATTCTAGGGAGCAGAACTTAAGCCCACCTCTTTCTCCAACCCTACTTCGCTCCCACCAATTCCACATCAAACACCAGCGTCGCGTCCGGCGGAATGGTCGGTGTCGGCGAGTTTGCGCCGTAGGCCAGTGATCCCGGAATCACAAGGCGGCGCTTGCCGCCGACTTTCATGGTTGCGACTCCTTCGTCCCAGCCTTTGATGACCTTGCCCTGGCCCAGCACGAAATCAAATGGCGCTTGGCCTCGGTCATACGACGAGTCGAACTTGGTGCCGTCGAGCAGCGTCCCCGTGTACCGCATCGAGGCGGTCTGCCCGGCCTTCGGGGTCGCGCCGGTCCCAACGACTATGTCATAATACTTGAGGCCGCCCGGCATGAACTTCAGCGGGACCGTCTTGCCGTCAATAATCGTCGTCATCGGCACGAGCGTGTTTGCGATCGGCGACGTTGCGGGCGCAGAGGTTCCACCCGGCGCGGGCGTGTCCGTTGCGGCAGGCTTCGGGCCGCAGCCTGCCAATAAAGGCAAGAGCGCGAGGGCATAAAGTAATTTTGTTGACTTCATAAGTTGCTTCTTTCTTGAACTTAGGAACCATGTGCTGAAGCACACGGCTACTGGGCGCAGACGCCGTAAACTACGCCTTCGGCGCACTGGGAACAATTCGATCTTTTCCTAGCCCCGCGCTTTTCAGGTCTGCCCTCCGGGCAGTCAGTGCTGCCAGTGGGTTTGCGCCGTTTGCGCCCGATAGCCGTGTGCTTCAGCACATGGTTCTCTATTTTGTTGGGCTTTACTCCCCGCTCTGCTCAATCAGCTTGGCGACGAGGCCGGTCCAGCCGGTTTGATGGCTGGCGCCGATGCCGGCGCCGTTGTCGCCGTGGAAGTATTCGAAGAACAGCAGGTGGTCTTTCCAGTGCGGGTCGGTTTGGAAGACTTCCGTGCCGCCGTAGACCGGGCGGCGGGCATTCTCATCCCGCAGGAAGGTCCGGGTGAGGCGGCGCGACAGCTCGGCAGCCACTTGGGCGAGCGTCAGGTTCTGGCCGGAGCCGGTGGGGAACGGGACGGTGAACTCCGCGCCTAAGTAGTAGTCGAACTTTTGCAGGGCTTCGATCAGCAGGTAGTTGAGCGGGAACCAGACGGGGCCGCGCCAGTTGGAATTGCCGCCGAACAGGCCGACCGTGGATTCGGCAGGCTCGTAGTCCAAGCGGTACTCGACCCCGTTGACATCCATGACGACCGGGTGGTCTTTGTGGAACCGGGACACGGAGCGCAGGCCGTGCGGGGACAAAAACTCGGTCTCGTCGAGCATCTTCGCCAGAATAATCCGCAGCCGGTCCGGGCTGACAATGGACAGCAGGCGACGGTCATGATGGCCGGTATCGCACAAATCGGCGACGCTTTTCACTAAGTTCGGGCGGTTTTCGATAAACCAGTCAATGCGGTGCTGAAAATCAGACAGCGATGCCATCTGGTCCTCGTCAATTGTGTCTACGGCCAGCAGCGGGATGAGGCCGACCATCGAGCGGATCCGCATGAACTGGCCCGCGCCGTCGTTGTAGCGCAGGACATCGTAGTAAAAACCGTCCTGGTCGTCGAACAAGTCCACGCCGGGCGTCCCGATGCTTGTTCCCATGCTGTTCATCGCATGGGCGATGTAGACGAAATGCTCGAAGAATTTCGTGGCCATGCTCTCGTAGCTGGGGTCGGTGCGAGTCAGCTCTAGGGCAATCGCCAGCATGTTCAAGCAAAACATCGCCATCCAGGAAGTGCCGTCGGACTGCTCCAAATGCCCCCCAGTCGGCAGCGGCTGGCTGCGGTCAAACAGACCGATGTTGTCGAGGCCCAGAAAGCCGCCTTGAAAGACGTTGTTGCCCTCGGCGTCCTTGCGGTTCACCCACCAGGTAAAGTTCATCAGCAGCTTGTGAAAAATCTTTTCTAAGAAGTAGAAGTCGCCCGGCTGCCCGGTGACACGCGATTCAATCTGGTAGACACGCAGGGCCGCCCATGCCTGCACCGGCGGGTTGACATCGCCGAACGCCCATTCATAGGCCGGAAGCTGGCCGTTCGGGTGCTGAAACCATTCGTGGCCTAAAAGAAGAAGCTGTTCTTTGGCGAACTCCGGGTCAATGACAGCCAGCGGAATGCAGTGGAACGCGAGGTCCCATGCAGCAAACCAGGGATATTCCCAGGTGTCCGGCATGGAAATGATGTCTTTGGCGTTAAGATGCGTCCAATCGTGATTGCGCTCCTTCAGCCGCACCGGCGGCGGCTTCGGCTCGGCGGGATCGCCTTCGAGCCAGTGCAGGACATCATATTTGTAGAACTGCTTGGACCAAAGCAGCCCGGCGAACGCCTGCCGCATAACGCTCCGCACGTCGTCCGACAGCTCCGGCGAGCCAAGGGCGTTGTAGAACACATCGGCCTCGGCGATGCGCGACCCAAACACCTGGTCGAAGCCCGCGCCGAACGGGTCGGGAGCCAGCGGGTCGTCGGTCAGGCGCAGCTTCAGAGTCGCCGACTGCCCGGCTTCAACCGTAACGGTATAGCGGGCGCAGGCTTTAGTTCCAGTCTCGGCGGGGTTGATCGCGCCTTCAATGCCGTTCACGACGTACTCATGGAACGCATCTTTGACATAGGGCGACGGGTTGTTCGCCGCGCCGTACATCCGCTTTTCGTTGGTGTTGTTTTCGGTGAACAGCAGGTCCGGGCTGCCGGAACACAGGAGCGACCGCAGGCCCAGGGACTGGTGACTGACTTCCACGGCCGCCATGCCGGCGGGCTGAACAGCGGCTTTTTTGAGGCTCGGCGTGGGATTGGCCCAGCCCCAAGTCCAGACATTACGGAACCACAGGGTCGGCAGGATGTCCAGCGTCGCCGCCTCCGGCCCGCGATTTGCCGCCGTGATCTGGATGAGAATATCATCGGGCGACGCTTTGGCGTACTCGACCGTCACATCCCAGTAGCGGCTTTCGTCAAAAACGCCCGTGTCCAGCAGCTCATACTCCGGGTCATTCTTGGTCCGGGCGGCGTTTGTTTTGACTAAATCTTCGTAGGGAAACGCCGCCTGCGGGTACTTGTACAGCGTCTTCATGTAGGCGTGCGACGGCAGGTTGTCCAAAAAGAAATAATACTCTTTGACATCCTCCCCGTGGTTCCCCTGCGGCCCGGACAGCCCAAACGGCCGCTCTTTCAGGATCGCGTCCTTGCCGTTCCAAAGCGCCAGCCCAAAGCACAGCTCTTGCGAACTGTCGCAGATCGCCGCCAGCCCGTCCTCATTCCAGCGGTACGCCTTCGACCGGGCCTGGTCATGCGGCAGATAATCCCACGCCGCGCCATCCGTCGAATAATCCTCCCGCACCGTCCCCCACGCCCGCGCCGACACATACGGCCCCCACCGCCGCCAGTCCGCACCGGGCCTTCGGTTCCGCGCATCCTCCATCCGCTGCCGTTCTTGGTCTAAATCAGTCATGCTTCTTAGTTCGTGAAAAAAGGCGCGGTTTCCTGCGTGAGATGCCCCATACAGGAAAGAGCTGAACCCCTAGGCTTTAAAGTGCAAGCCCCGCCTTCGCAGGCAAAGAAGGGTAAGAAGAGTCTTATGTTCGTTTTTGTGATGCCGCTCGGTGTGATGAAGTTGAGGTTGTGATATAATGGCAGGTAGCAGCCGACCGGGACTGGCTGGCCTTTGTAGATAAAAGTGATCCCCTGCGTATTATATCGCAACTTTTTACTGCGGCGCGTGTCCGAGGAGATAAAGCAAATTGCATGAGTAATACTGAGGTCGCACTAATGACTCCTTTGGCAAAAATCCTGTACCTGACGGCGGCTGTCGCGTTCTTGGCAGCTTGGGTTCCAATCATCATCGCCAACCGGCGCAATCAGGCCCGGCGGGTGTCGTATTTAGCAGCAATCATCCTGTATTTATTTATGCAAGTCATCCTGGGGTGGGCCAGCTACAGTGACCCGCTCGACAATCCGGTGAACCTTTGGTCAGGCGGTCATGGAGGGCATCGCTCCTGGCTGGGATTTCATGTCGGCTATGGTGTGCCGGTATGCGTGGCTGTGCTCGTGTGGGATATGATCGTCAATCTTCGTCCGAGAAGGTCGGCATTATCCGAAGCGCAGTTAGGTGATCGGATAACCCAGGAACTATTGGAACAGGCCAAAGAGTCGTCGCGCAAGGATTACTGGTAGGTGTCGGTAACTCTAGCCTACGAAGACCAAACCGTTTGCGGTCCAACAATGAGCTACACCCAGTGTCACCTGCCAGGTGTTTTCGGCGACGGGCTGAATTAAGTCGGCCAGCCCAAATCGGCGTTGCGTCAGCCGTTAAGACGCTTTATTTTGTCCATTCAAGTGGAAGTCGGCGAAGGTCAAGACATCGGCCAAGCTTTGTGTGAGCTGCGCGAGCTGGTTCAGGAAGAATACGGGCGTTCCTGGTGCAAGCGCCGGTATGGATACTACGAAAGCAAAGGGGTTCTCGGCAGGAAGCGCAAGAAGATGAAGCGGCTGCGCGGGGGCAACAGCGCCTACTTTGCGCCGGGGGCCTTGAAGCTGCGTATCGGGTATGCGGAGTTGTTCGCGCAGACTGGGCCGGAGATGGCGGCGGGCCGGTAAGACGGACAGCCCGGCAGGAAATTAGAACGCGAGCGCAGAACTGAGGGCGTATGAAACTCCATTTTGCGTGCCCTTGTTTCGCCGTCTTCGTGCTAGCAGCGATTGTTTTCTTTGCTGATAGCTTGCCTCCGGTATCCGCTCAGACTGCCCCGCCCGTGCTGGCGCCTCTGCCGTCCAACGCGCCGTATGCGTCGGAGATTAATGCGTTCGGGGCGGCGGACCGGAAGCAGATGCCGCCGACGGGGGCAGTGCTGTTTATCGGCAGCTCCAGTATCCGGTACTGGACGACGCTGTCGCAGGACTTCCCGGAAATCCCGGTCATCAACCGAGGCTTCGGCGGCTCGCTCATTCAGGACAGCACGCGCTACGCGGGCCGCATCGCGATCCCCTACAAACCCAAGCTGATCATCTTGTGCGCCGGGACAAACGACCTGGCTTACGGCGGCAAAGACCCGCAGCAGGTGCTTCAAGACTACAAGAACTTTGTCGCAACCCTCCACGCGGCCCTGCCGGATACGCGCCTTGTGTACCTTGCGATCAACCCCACGGTGGCCCGCTGGAAACAAGAATCCCGAAACCTGGAAACGAACTATCTTATCGAGAAGTTCACCGTGGAGACCAATTCCCCGGCGGAGAAGCTGAACTTCATTGACCCGCACGCCCAGCTTTTGACCGCCGATGACCAGCCGCAGCCCCGCCTCCTGCGCTCCGACGGCCTGCACTTCAACGCCGACGGCTACAAAGTGTGGGCCGCCCTTATCAAGCCCCGCGTCCTGGCGCTGGCCGCAATGGACGGCGTCCGGCGGCTGGACTCGCCGCAAGCGAATGCGCTGAAATCCAGCAGTGCACAGCAGCAGCAAGAGCATCAAGAATGGGTGAGGCATAGCTTTGAGGAGATGCAGACAATCAAGCCGGGCATGACGCGCGGCGATTTAGAAAAAGTGTTTATTGGAGAGGGCGGTTTTCACCAAAGTGATAGCCAGACCTATCTTTATCGCGGCTGCCTGTACTTCAAAGTAACGGTCAACTTCCAGTTGGTCGGGTCGGCATTGGAGTATCCCAGCAATCCCAAAGACAAAATTGTCAGCATCACGCAGCCGTACATTAACACCCTGTCGCAGCCAAATTGATCTTTCGGGGCATGGAGACAAACCGTTGGAATTTCCTGACGAACTAGAGATGCTGGAACTGCTTCCGGTGGTTTCGAGCCGCGTTGAGCCGGAAGATAACCTTTTCTGGTATGACTTCCAAGACCCAAGCCGGACATTGCTGCGGCTCTCATTTAGCACTGTTCAGCGGTCAGTACAAACGGATCTATATGTAGCGGATCAGTTGCTTGTCTCCGTTTGCCAGGAAGGAGCTATCTCGCTTCGAATTCGCCAAGATAAAAACGGCAATAATATGTTAGTCGGCGATTTTGGCATCAACTTGCGTCCGGCTTATTCCTCGGCGGTAGCGAGTCTGAGGGTTCATTTTTATCCACGAATTCTTGTAAACTGGTCAACCTTATGGGAAATTGATTACGGGCAGTTGAACTGAAAGTGAAGAGTAAAACTATTTTTCGCGCAGGAGGGCGCGAAATCCGGCCTGCTGGAAGTGGTGATCGTAGGCGAGGGCGTCGGTGAGGCCCCACTGCTTGTCCCGGAAGCGCTCATCGCTAATGAGAGCGGCTTCAAATAAGTCTTCCGTAAGGGGAAGCACACGAACCGTTGAGTTTTGCCGCAGTGCGCGAACGAGCGAAGCGGATTTTTGACGATAGACCGGCCCAAAATCAGCGACATAATTAAGCAGTTCCGTCAAGACCATTTCGGTCGTGACGATTTTCCAGCCGGGGATAGAACGCGCTAACGCGACCGCTCTAAGATGAAGTGTATCGTCTTCATCTACCGTAACGATCCAGTAGCCGGCATCCGCAAAGGCTGTGTTCATGGAAGGTTATCCGGCACGTCTATTTTCGGGCCGCCATACAAGTAGTGCTTGTAGTTAATGGAGCCGTCGTGCGGGACACTCGCGCGATCTGCCGCCGCAACGGGAATTGCGTCCAGAGCCGCAATAATCTTCCAGAGCGGCTTTGCTTCCTGGTCGGCGCCTGCTTCTTCGGTGGCTTGCCCAGCCTGGACAGAAGGCGGTGCGGACTTGTCACCGGCGAGGCGCTGCCGGACCCAATCCTGCACGGAGAGTCCTGTACGCTGCGCTTCCTGTTCCAGCCGGGCCTGTTCGGCGGGCTGAAGCTCAATTTCTAAAATTGCCATGCGGGGACGATACCACAAACAGAGATAGGAAAATCAGCTTTCGCGCTCGACGATGTAGTGGGCGAGGGCGCGGAGGGGATCGGCGGACGGCCCGAAGTCGTGCAGGGCGGCGAGGGCGGTGTCGCAGGCGGTACGGGCAAGGGCGCGGGAGGCGGGGATGCCGAGGACTTTGGGGTAGGTGGCTTTGTCTTGCTTGAGGTCGCTGCCGAGAGGCTTGCCGAGCTTTTCGGCGTCGCCTTCCAAATCTAAAATGTCGTCGGTGATCTGGAAGGCGAGGCCGGTCTGAGCGCCGTAAACGTGCAGCGCCCGCTCCTGGGCTGGGGTCGCGCCGCAAAGACGCGCCCCGGACAGGAGAGAGGCGAGAAGCAGAGCGCCGGTCTTGCGGGCGTGGATGGAGGCGACCGTGGCTTCGTCGAGGTCGCTGCGGCCTTCGCTTTCAATGTCGGACACTTGGCCGCCGACCATGCCGCGTGTGCCGGAGGCGCGGGCGACCATCGCGACGGCATCCAAAACGCGCTCGGCGGGGGCATGGACACGGCATTCAGCGATGAGATCAAAGGCGAGGGCTAACAGAGCGTCGCCCGCGAGTATCGCCATTGCTTCGCCGTAGACGACATGGGAGGTCGGGTTGCCCCGGCGCAAATCGTCATCGTCAATCGCGGGCAGGTCGTCGTGGATGAGCGAGAAGGTGTGGATGCACTCGACGGCGCAGGCGAGAGGCTTCACCCATTCCAATTCGCCGCCGACAGCTTCGGCCCCGGCGAAGACTAAAATGGGCCGGAGGCGCTTGCCGCCGCAAAAGAGCGAGTAGCGCATGGCATCGTGCAGGCGCGGCGGCAGGGCATCAGCTTCCGGTAAGTACGCATCCAGAGCGCGGTCAGTCAGGGCGCGGCGCTCGGCAAGGTAGTGAGCAAGGTCAGTCATTCCGTGATTAAGATTTTTCTACCGCAGACTGTGCGGCCCGCAGCGTGTTTTGGAGCAGCATAGCAATGGTCATCGGCCCCACCCCGCCGGGAACAGGCGTGATGGCTGACACGAGGGCGGAGACGCCGTCGAAATCTACATCGCCGACATCGCGATTTCTACCGAAAACGCGGTTGTACCCGGCGTCTAAAACCACCGCGCCGGGCTTGACCATGTCTTGCGTGATCATCTCGGCTTTACCGACGCAGGCGCACAAAATGTCTGCCTGACGGGTTATTTCGCTTAAATTGGGAGTCCGCGAATGGCAGATGGTTACC
The DNA here is from genome assembly GCA_964236795.1 of uncultured Armatimonadales bacterium. Classification (GTDB taxonomy): domain Bacteria; phylum Armatimonadota; class Armatimonadia; order Armatimonadales; family Capsulimonadaceae; genus JANXMY01. Next base: position 13,901 of record CAXSFV010000041.1, read on the forward strand.
GTCGCATTTTCCTGCAACAGCATCAGGGCCAGCGGCTTGCCTAAGATAACGCTTCGGCCCACGACGACCGCATATTTCCCCGCCCTTGGCAGATGGTAACGGCGCATCAGCTCAATCATGCCCGCTGGGGTACACGACTGAAACGCAGGCAGACCGGCGACCAGCCGCCCCAGCGAAATCGGCGCGATCCCGTCCACATCTTTTGCCGGGTCCATCAGCGACAGCACGGCAGGCTCGTCAATATGCTTGGGCAGCGGGTGTTGAACCAAGATGCCATGCACGGCGGGGTCGGCGTTCAGCATCGCCAGACAGTCCGCCACTTCCGCCTCCGAAGCGTCCGGGCCGAACGGGTAGGTCCGCGAGCCGATCCCCGCGCGGGCGCAGGCCCGCTCCTTCATAGCGACATAGGTCTGCGAGGCCGGATCGTCGCCCGCAAGAATTGCCGCCAGCACCGGGACAATGCCGGTTTCCGCCGTCAGCGCCTTCACTCCTGCCGCAACCTCCGCGCGTATCGTCTTTGCCGTCGCCGTCCCATCTAAAAGTAATGGTGTCGTCATGCTCTTCCTAAATGAGTAATCAGCGATTTTTGCGTCAAGGATGCTCCCGCCCAGTCCGCTTATGGGTCAATACAGCAGAGGCATAGTCTGCGCCTAGCCTGTTCTCGCAAACGGCGCCCAAGTTCCTAGGCGCGGTCAGAATTGCTTCCTCTAAAACCCCTTTCGGGGCGGCCCTTCCCCTCTGCTGTGGCATTATTGTACCCGCTGATACTTCTTAGTCCAGCCTCACGGGGCCAAAGGCAGGAACGGACGCACCGATAGTATCGGTGATATTGCAGTAGGGGTAGAGGCCGTAGCCGTACCAGAGGTGCAATCCAATAGGCGATGGGTCTTCGTTGAGCTTCAGGACGGCGTCCGTGCCGTCCAGCACAATCTTGTAGATCAGCGGGATTTCGCTGCCCTCGGCGTCGCGCAGGCTGAAGCCCGCCGGGCGACCCGCCGCCGTGAGCGCTCCTTGAACGCCGTCAAACGACACGCGGATTTGGTGGTTGGCGGCATCGTGAGAAACGGACTTGAGCGAAGGCACGGGCGTACCGAGGGCGACGGCGGCGAGGCGGCGGCCTAGCGTTTTGAGGCCGGGCGTGTCAATGTGAATGCCGTCGTCGAGGCCGCAGTCCACCGCCGAGACCATGCCGACATTCGGCAGTGAGGCGGCGAGCTTGCGCTGTGATTCACGGACTGCATTCCAGGAAGTGACAAGGCCGGGTTCGGCGGCAGTGACGAAGCCACCAAGTTGGACAAACAAAAAGGGTAGATTGGGCTGCCCAAAGTCATCGCGGAACGACTGAACCAGCTCGGCCATGCGCTGCTCGTACAGCGGCGCGTCAGCAGGGGTTGCGTCGGACTCGCCTTGATACCACAGAATGCCCGCCACTTTGCCGCCGCACGCAGCCACTCGCGCCAAAGTCGCGCCGTACAGAGAGCCGCCGCCCATGCCTTTGCGGGACGGCTCCCACTGCTGCATGGAGGTTCCGCCGTGGGCGGACGGGATTAAGCCAATGGGAACACCGGTCGCGTTTGCCAGCGTCTTGGCGAACGTCAGGCCCAGACCCGTGCCTTTGGTGCGGCTGGCATCGCGCAGCGCGGGCGTTTCCGGCATGGGCAAGCCCCAAATGGCGTGGTGGATCGGACGAGGCGACTCCCCCAGCCAGTGCAGCGGCTCTTCGGCCACGGTCCATGCTTCGCGGGACTGGAAGGAGTGGACCAGCGGGTGCGGGGTTTCGACATCTACCAAATCCCCTACCCCTTCCATGTTGCTCTGCCCAGCCAGCACCCAGAGATCGCCGACCAGGATGTTTTTTGCCCCGCCGACTTGGTACGGCCCGCCGGTCACAAGCTCGATTGTCTCGCCATTGTCGAGGGTCACACGGGCTTTGCCGTCGGCGTCGCGCTGAAGCACTTGATCATCAGAAATCGTCATTCGGTGTCCTTTTTGGTCTCATCGGGGAAGTTCAAGTGCATTCGGCTGGCCGTCGGCGCAGACTGCCCCTTGTATTTGCTGCCGAGAGCGGGGTGACCATAAGGCCGGTCTGCGGGGGTACTCATGGCAAAGAATGAAATCTGTCCCACTTTCATGCCCGGATACAGCCGGATCGGCAGATTAGCAACGTTAGAGAGTTCCAGTGTAATATTGCCCTCGAAGCCGGGGTCCACATAACCCGCTGTGGCATGAACGATGAGGCCTAAGCGTCCCAATGAGCTTTTCCCTTCAAGCCTCGCGACCAGATCATCGCCTAATTTGATTCGTTCGACGGTGTTGCCGAGGATGAACTCGCCGGGGTGGACAATAAACGGCTCGTCGGGGCCGACTTCTATCAGCTCGGTTAGGTCTTCCTGCAAAGCTTTGGGGTCAATGCACGAATAGCGGTAGTTCCGAAAGACCCGAAAGCGCCCATCGAGGCGGATGTCGATGGAGGCCGGCTGGACCAGGCTTTCATCGTAAGGCGTCATCACAATGCGCCCGGCGGCAATACCCTCTTTGATGCTGCGGTCGGAAAGGATCATAGTGTATCAGACTTCACAAGCGGCTTCTTGTACCATTGATAGCGCGGGCCGGACATCTTTTCCACGGCTTCAAAGCCAGCGGTGGACGCGCAGGCGGCGGCGGGGGCATTGCCCCGGCTGACCCGCAGCCAGACTTCGGGATAGGGCCGCGCTTCGGCCAAAAACGCGCAGACACGCTCCAGCATGGCCCGTCCGACGCCTGCCGAGCGCAGGTCGGGAGCGACGAGAAGATGCTGAATTTCAACGTCCTGCTCGACCACATCTTCGATAATCTCGGCGTAGGCCGCGAGGTCGCCGCCCCGCCGCAGGGTCAATGCGTAGTCGCATTCATAGGTCCAAGCCGCCACATCATCGGCAGTAAGAGGAAAGCTTTCCGTGCCTGTCAGAAAGCGAGCCTCTTCGGGAGTCGCCGCCCAGGCCGCGACGGTCTCCGCTTCCGGCAGGGCCAGAGGCCGCAGCTCAAACCTCACGCGCGTCTCCTTCGTCGCTTTCGGATGCCGTCTCGCTCGCGCTGTCCCCGCGCGGCTGGCGGGCGAGCGCCCCAAGGACGCCGTTGACGAATCGGCCTGACTCGGCGGTACTGTACTTTTTTGCCAGCTCCACGGCTTCGTTGACGACGGCGGCGACCGGGGCGTCGGGCCGGTACAAAAGCTCATACCCGGCCAGCCGCAGGATATTTCGGTCCACGACCGCCTGCCGGTCGGAGTTCCAGTCCGGGGTCAGCGCGGCGATACGCGGATCAATTTCCGTGAGGTGGTTCAGCGTTTCGCGGACCAAAATCTCCGCGTACTCGCGGTTTGACCCTTCCAGCGGCGACTGGGCGAAGGCCGCCTCGACCACTTCGTCCACCGGCTGATGGCCGAGATCAAGCTGGAACAGCATCCGCAGAGCCAGCTCGCGGGCCTCCCGGCGCGTGGAGCGCGGGTCGCCGTGCGAGTTTGCTCCGCCATGCGAATGGGGATGGGAATGCGAATCAGGTGTCATGGTAAGAGTATTGTACCCGCTCGCCGCCGTTTTGCCTGCCTTCGCTGCGGGTTTGTGACTCGCCCGCGCCGCCAGCGCATCGGCGGCGGGTCGCGCTTGTTGAGCAGGAGCAGGGCAGTCGCGGCCATTGCAGAAAACAAGCACAGCGCCGCGTAGCCGTCCCACGGATGCGCCGAGTCGGGCGCAAAATGCGCCTGCTGGTAGAGCGTAATTTTGGTGTAATACACAAAGCCGACGGCGCTTAATGCCAGAATGAGACTCAGGCCAACGGGAACAATGAGGCGCGGCAGGGACACGACACGCGGCGGCTTCCGTCGGGATTTTGCTCTGACTTTGGGCGGCATACTGACTTTGGGCGGCGCGACTTCGGAAAGGGCAAAGCGGTTGGGCCGCGCCTTGCTGTAATCAAACCGATACTTCGGCAAAAGCTCATCGCAAACTGTGTTCGGGTCAGTGATTTTCATGTTTCGGATCATGTGTTAAAACACATGGCACAAGCACCCGGCATTGAAATGCCAGGCTACTGTTGAATGAAAGTCGAAGCGACTAAATGCCATTGATCACAGAGAGATGCGCTTCAAAAACTGCGCGGCAGAGAGTAACTTTTCGGTTGACCACGCACTTCCCCCTATGTTCACCGTCTCAATTTTGTTCAGATGCTGGGCAATCTGCGAATCAGACGCATCCCGCGACAGCAAACCGTAGAGGCCACCTAAGTAAGCGTCATACTCGTCTTGGGCCGCCGGCTCATCCCGCACCCCAATGGGGTCCCATTCTTCCAGCAAAACCCGACGCATTTGCAGTTTGGTCGCCCGGATTTTGACTTTGTCATACATGACTGCTTCCTACTCTGTCACATGGGTGGCGAGGAACTTGGTGTTGAGGTCACCTTTGCGGAAGGCGGCATTTGCGAGTATCTTTTTGTGGTACTCCAAATCGGTCTTGACGCCGCCGATCTCGACTTCATCCAATGCCCGCTGCATCCGGTTGATGGCGGCGTCGCGGGTATCGTCCCAGACGATGATTTTGGCGATCATGGAGTCGTAATACGGCGGGACTTCGTAGCCGGCGAAAACGTGGGTGTCTATGCGGACGCCGAGGCCGCCGGGGAGACGCAGGCTGGTAATCTTGCCAGCGGACGGCGCGAAGTCGCGGGCGGGGTCGCGGGCGGTCAGGCGGACTTCAATCGCGTGGCCGTTCCAGTGGATGTCCCCCTGACGGAACGGCAGCTTTTCGCCCGCCGCGATCTTGATCTGCCATTTGACCAGGTCCATGCCCGTGACCATTTCGGTAATGGGATGCTCGATCTGGAGCCGCGTGTTCATTTCCATAAAGTAGAACGTGCCGTCAGGTGCGGCGATGAACTCGACCGTGCCGGCGTTGGTGTAGTTCGCAGCGCGGGCGGCTTTGACGGCGGCGTCGCAGATGCGGCGGCGGACATTCGGGTCTAAATTGGGCGCGGGCGCTTCCTCTACCATCTTCTGGTAGCGCTGGGTCTGCAAGGAGCAGTCACGCTCGCCGAGGTGCAGAACGTTTCCGTGTTCGTCGGCGAGTATTTGGACTTCAATATGGCGGAAATGCTCGATGAACTTTTCAATGTACACGTCCGCGTTGCCGAAGGAAGATTCGGCTTCAACCTGGGCGGTTTTGAGGATTTTCGGGAACTCTTCCTCGTTCTGGACCACCCGAATGCCACGCCCGCCGCCGCCGCCCGCCGCTTTGATCATCACGGGAAAGCCGATTTTGGCGGCAACTTTCGCGGCTTCTAAGGGATCACGCAGAGCGGTGTTCGTGCCGGGGACAATTGGGACGCCCGCTTTTTCCATGGTCGCGCGGGCCTCGATCTTGTCACCCATCAGCTCAATGGCTTTCACCGGCGGGCCGATGTATTTGAGGCCGATGGCGTCGCACATCTCAGCAAACGAGGCGACTTCCGCCAAGAAACCGATGCCCGGATGGACGGCGTCGCAGCCGGTGATGACAGCGGCGCTGAGAATGTTCGGAGCGTTGAGATAAGAGCCTTTGCGCTCCGGCGGCCCGATGCAGACGGCTTCGTCGGCGAGGCGGACATGGAGCGAGTCGGCGTCGGCCTGGGAGTAGACGGCGACGGTCGAGATTTTCAGCTCGCGGGCGGCGCGGATAACGCGCACGGCAATGTCGCCGCGATTGGCGATGAGGATTTTTTTGAACATAATTGGGACTTGAACTGGAACCGGCACTAGGAGTGCCGGTCTACTGTTGAGTGAAAGTCGAAGCGACTTTGATGCAAAAGTAGACCGGCACTCCTAGTGCCGGTTCCGATGCGCTATGGTAATTACTCGCCCCCGCCGCCATCGGCGGGGACGGTGCTGGCACCGGGCGGCAGACGAATTCCGCCGGGGCCGGTTGCAGGCGCAGACTGCGGATTAGAAGCGCCGGGCTGGGCCTGCGGGGCAGACTGCCAATACGGTCCAGGGGCGTTCGCGGCAGGGGCAGCCGATGCGCCGCCCACGACGACCGGCTGAGCATTCGGGGCGGCTTCGCCGTGACCGATGTCGGTCACGGCGCCCGTGGAAGCGTCGAGCTGGAACTGGCAGCCCTGAGCTTTCACAATGTCATCGGTCGCGCCGTACTTCTTGAGTGGTTCAAAGCTCTGGGGGTTGTGGTCGTTGTGATCGCCTTTATACATCATCACGGCTTGATTGATCTGTGACTGGTAAACGCTGCACACCGAGCCGTAAGCTTTCTGCTCGGCGGCGGGCGTTCCGTTGTGCGATCCAGCCTGCGGCTTCAAGATTTTAGCGTAGTACCACGCCGACAGAATGGCGATGACCGCCAGCGAGACGAGAAGACCGACCAAAGACCATTGCCCGCGCTGATACTTCAACGTGCGCTGCGTGTTTTGCATGGATAAGCCTCTCCCTCTAATCTGCGAATTCCTCTAAGCTACAAATCGGCAAGACGGAACAGGGTCTGGCCGTACTCGACCGGAGCGCCGTCTTCAATGAGGATGTCCGTCAGGAGTCCGGCCTGCTCGGCGCGGACATCGTTCATCAGCTTCATGGACTCGATGCTGCCGACAACCTGCCCCGGCTTGATCTCGGCCCCAAACGGCAGAGGCGGCTCGGCGTGATAGAAGACGCCGACCATCGGCGACCAAAGCCGGATCGGCTCCGGCGCGGCGTCGGCTGCCGCAAGCGTTTCGGCTTCTTCGGGCGGCGCGGCGGCGGCATCAGCCGTCGCTGCCGGGGCTGCGGGAACGCTGCCCAGCGGCTTCACGACATGCACCCGGCTTGTTTCAGTTTCCACAGTGATCTCGGATACGGGATATTCGCCCAGCAGTCTGACAAGTTTCTCAGCCAGTTCTAAGTTCATGTTATGTTGCGACCTGCGGGGGGGGCAGGTGTTCCCTTGTCGGTCTTTGGATAGCGAAAGATTGCTTAGCGATGCCGGTTGTCGTGATACAAAGTGAATGGAACAATTACGAGCATTGGCAACAAGATTGACAGAACAAATCCAATGACAAAACTAACTGGAACGCCGATAAAAGCAACCAGCCAAGTTGACCAATGCCACCGTTGCGTGAGTTTGAGGCCGGCACAGACACAGCCGCAGAGACAAACAACGTAGATAGGGGCATAGAAGCGCCCGACTGACGCCTTGAGCTGACTCTGTTCAGTTTGGTCTACCAATATTTTGTTGCCCCCAGAGGTGCAGTGTCCGCAACAGAGTGAGCTAAATCTTCAGCGTGAAGCAGACGTATTCGACGAGCTTTAATGCCTGGGACAGCAGGACGACGGCGAAGACGAAGACCATCACCCAGGCGAAAATGGCGTAGGAGTCGCCGTGCAGAAGGGCGATCCCCGTGCCGGTCCCGCCGAACTGGAAGCGCATGGCGGCGGAGTCCATCATCTTTAGGAAACTGCCGACCCAGCCTTGCATAGTCGGGAAGTTCAGGACCAGCAGAACTGGGATCGCCACCAGTGTTACCGCCGTCAGCGCTTTGTGCTTCTGGCGCTGATGCTCGTTGTAAATGGTGCAGTTCCGGCAGCGCTCACGCTTCATGGCCGGGGTCAGGACCTTCCGCGCTCCGGTTCCCATTGTCAGGGCCTGATTGGCGCGGCTCATCTGGTCTTTCCAGTCTGGGGAGATCATGGCTTGAAGGACAATCCGCTCCTCGCACATACAGCCTTCTTTGCGCTTCCAGCACGGACCTTTCTTCTCTAGAAAGACCGGGCATTTCTGGCGGATGCCGTCTTTACAGAACGGACCTTCCCAGCAGCGGCCTAAAAAGACCTGGCGCTGGGCGGTCGCTTTCTGCTTCGGGACGCCGTGGCCGTACTTGGCATTCGCCCGCTGGACGGCGGCGATGTCGGCGGCGGACGCAAGGCGCCGGTAGATGTCTACGACAGTCCACAAAATGCCGGGGACGCCGAACATCCAGGCCAGCGAGCCGAAGTCGGTCAGCACAAGCTGGGACGCATGACTCGCCGTGTGATGCGAGTAGCCGTAGACCTGCGCGGCCAAAAACGACGTGCCGACGCTGAAGAACGCCGCCCCGCCGAGCAGCCAGTAGCCGACCCCTTCCGCGCGGGCGCAGGAGACCAGCAGGGAAACAATCAGCAGAAAGCTCGCCGCGTCCAGAATCTGGAACACAAGCGCGATATTTGCCAGTTGAAGGGATTTTTGCACATGAGTCATGTGCCCAACGACTTCGTGCGACCACGCGCCGCTCAGCAGTCCCCACAGGAGATACAGCAGCATCAGGCCGGCGACAATCGCCGCGCCGCCCAGCACCTTGACGGCGATTTCGTCCAGCTTGGCGACGCCGGTTCCGCGCTGGTTGCCTTTGGGCCGCTTGGCGCGGGGCGCACGCGGCAGCGGCGCTTCGGTCAGATCGACTCGTTCAGCCATAAATAAGAGTTCCTATTGGGAAAACTACTTGACACGCTCCAGATACTGGTCGCTCCGGGTGTCAATTTTAATCTTGTCGCCGACCTTGACAAAGAACGGCACACTGACAACCGCGCCGGTTTCGACTGTCGCGGGCTTGCCGCCGCCGGAAGCCGTGTCGCCTTTTTCGCTGCCGGCGGTCTCGGTCACGACCAGCTCGACGAAGGAAGGGACTTCAATGCCGATGATCGAATCTTTGTGATTAAGAACTTGCAGCTCCATGTTCTCTTTCAGGTACTTGACGGTGTCGCCGATCTGGTCTTTCTTGACAGATATCTGCTCGAACGTTTCCGGGTCCATCACAAAGTAGTCCGCCCCGTCGTTATACAGGTATTGCATGGTCTTGCGTTCCAAAAACGCTTGTTCCATGCGCTCCCCGCCGCGCCACGTCTTTTCAATCGTGCGCCCGTTTTTGATGTTCTTCAAGGTCGAGCGGACAAACGCCCCGCCTTTGCCGGGCTTGACATGCTGAAAATCGGTAATCGTATAAATGTCATTGTCCATGATGATGGAAATGCCGTTGCGGAAATCACTGGTATCCATAGCCGAACCTAACGCTCCTCAAGCAAAAATGCTGTGTAAGTTATTATAGCATATTGCTTGGCGTTCGGCAAACGGTTAGGATAAAGTCTGTGTGCTGAACTTGACGAAAATCCAATGCGCCGTCGGGGAGGTCGTGCCGCCGAAATAGAAAACCAGCGCCCCGTCCTGCCCCGTCCGGTCGGCGTGGGCGCTGCCGGGCGGTTCGCCGGCGTTCAGGTGAATGTCGTGCAGCCCCGTTCCTTCAGAATAGGTCGTGCCGTAAGCCGCCATCAGCGTACACGTCTCCGCGTAATGAGTTACCAGTGTCTGCAAGTCGCCCTGCTGGACCGGTGCAAAGTCGGCGTCTTTGAGGCCAAGCGTCTTATGACTCAGCGTAGGCTCTGTAAAGCCCGGCGTGGGTAGCGTCTTCCCGGTCAAGTCTTCGGGCCAGTCGGTGAACGAGACATTGGTCTGGTCGGTGGAATGGATATTGAACGCGCATTCGTACAAGCCCGCATATTGGTCCTCGGCCACGCGCACCTACAGGTACACATGGTTGTCATCAGGCCGGGTGTTGCCCTCGGCAACAAGTGTCGCATGGTCGAACGTCCCTACCAGCTCACCGAACCGGGTCGGCGGCAGTGCGCCGGACGGGCGGCGCGTGAGCAGGAACACGGGTTCCACGGGGGTAACGGTCGGGTTAGCCAAGGTCATCAATATCTCCTCCAAATTGTGACAGCGAGAAGCGGCAAAGATCGTAAGCAGACTGCAACGCCGCCACGGGGTCGCCTTTCGGCACAAACTCGTGGCCGACAAACCCTGTGTAGCCGGTGGCGGCGATGGCCCGAAACACTGCCGGATAATTGATTTCCTGCGCCTGGTCCAAGTCCCGGCGTCCCGGATTGCCTGCCGTGTGGTAGTGACCGATCTCGCCGTGATGCGCTTCCATCGTGCGGATCAAATCGCCCTCCATAATCTGCATATGGTAAATATCGTACAGAAGCTTGACGCGCGGCGAGCCGACCCGGCGGCAGAGGGCCGCGCCCCACGCGGTCCGGTCGCACTGGTACCCGGCATGGTCCCGCTGCGACAGCAGTTCCAGCAGCAGCGAGACGCCGGCTTCTTCGGCGGCGGGCGCGACCCGCGACAGTCCAAGCGCCGTATTTTCCAGCCCCGCTTCGTCGGGCAGCCCTTCGCGGCGGTTGCCGCTGAACACGATGAGATTTGCGATGCCGTGCTTCTGCGCCAATGCCAGTCTGCGGTGTGTTTCCGCTTCGAGGGCGGAATGCAGTGCGGGGTCGTTCCAGCCCAAATGGATGTCCGGCTGACCTTGATGAGACACGATCTTTAGCCCTAAATCCTGCGCCTGGCTCCAAAGCGCCTCACCGATCAGCTCCACCCCTTCGTAGCCGATGGCTTTTGCCTGCCGAAGCAGTTCCTCGTCAGAGACGCCGCGCCCGGCAAAGATCCATCCGCAATAGGATTGTCGCAGCATCTCAGTGTCCTCGTACAAAGTGGTACGGCGCGAGCCGCCCGAATTCCTGCACAGGATTTTGCAGACGGATAGCGAATATACAGTGGTTTTCCTGCGCCGTAGGGGCGAACCTTGTGTTCGCCCTTACCCAGTCGTGTTCGCCCTGCCGGGCGCAGGTCTCCCCTCTTGCGCCCTCGCCGGTTCTCTGCTACAATGTTCCCATGCAACGGCTCTACTACGGCGACAATCTGGACGTGCTGCGGCGTTATGTCAAGGACGAAACGGTAGACCTCTGCTACATTGATCCCCCGTTCAACTCCAAGCGCAATTACAATCAGATTTACAACAACATCGGCACGGAGGACCGGGCGCAGGCGCAGGCGTTTGTGGATACCTGGACGTGGGACGACCATGCGAGCGCGGGCTTCACGGAACTGCTGGCAAACGAGGGCGCACGGTTTACGCCGCAGACGGTGGAGCTGATCAAGGGTCTCAACGCGGTTCTCGGTAAAGGCAGCCTGCTGGCGTACCTGGTGAGCATGACGCTCCGGGTCACGGAAATCCACCGGGTCTTGAAGCCCACTGGCTCGTTCTACCTGCACTGCGACCCGACGGCCAGCCACTATTTAAAGCTGGTCTTGGACAGCATTTTCGTTCCACAAGGCGGCGACTACCGCAATGAGATTGTTTGGAAACGCGCTCACACAGTTAAAGGTAACTTTGGGCAGGGTAGCAAAAGATTCGACGGCAATCACGACATTGTCTTTTTCTATGTCAAGAGTGACTTGAACATTTTCCATCCCCAATTTAGCGCGTATACAGACGACTATCTTTCCAAAACCTACAAGTATGTGGAACCGGATACTGAAAGGCGCTACAGGCTGATCAGTATGATTGGCCCAGGCGGTGCTGCTAAAGGAAACCCACAGTATGAAGTCATGGGCGTAACCCGCTATTGGCGATACTCCCAAAAAAAGATGCAAGAGATGGTTGATCAAGGTGTAGTATTGCAAACAACTCCTGGAACAGTGCCGGTTCGGAAGCAGTATCTTGACGAGGGACAAGGCGTGTCTACCCAATCAGTATGGGACGACCTGCCCGCGCTCGGCGCGATGTCGGCGGAGCGGCTCGGCTACCCGACCCAGAAGCCGGAGGCGCTGCTGGAACGAATCATTCAAGCGTCCACGAACCCCGGCGATGTCGTTTTGGACGCTTACTGCGGGTGCGGCACCACCATTGCCGTCGCCCAAAGGTTAGACCGGAACTGGATCGGCATTGACATTACCTACCAGTCCATCTCGCTCATCCTGCGGCGATTAGAGGCCCAGTTCGGCAAGGTCGCCGTGGACAAAGACCACGTCAGCCTCAACGGCATCCCGCGCGACATGGCCTCGGCCTACGCGCTGGCGCACAAAAAAGACGACCGGGTCCGCAAAGAATTTGAAAAGTGGGCCATTCTCACTTACAGCAGCAACCGGGCCATCATCAACCAGAAGAAAGGCGCGGACGCGGGCGTAGACGGCATCGCCTTTTTCCAGACCGGGCATGACGACAACGCGAAAATCATTTTCCAAGTCAAATCCGGCAAAGTCGAGCGCGGCGACATCGCCAAGCTCCACAGCGACATGCTCCGCGAAGGCGCGGCCCTTGCCGTCTTTCTGACCCTGGAGCCGCCGACAAAGGCGATGCAGGGCGAAGCCAAAGCCGTCGGCCTGTATTCCCATGCCCTCATGCAGCGCTGCTACGACAAAATCCAGATTGTGACGATTCAAGAAGTCATTGAAGCCGACAAGCGGCTCGAAATCCCGATGAGCCTGGAAGTGCTGCGAAAAGCCCAAGCCGTGACCCCAGACACTCAGTTGCAGCTTTTGGAGGCGGAGTAGAACCCCTCCCGCTCGTTCCTCGCTCCCTCCCCTGTTAGGGAAGGGCCAAGAGAAGTTTGGAGGAATTTGGCGAAAGCCTCCGCTGCGAGTTCTGTGTTGCCCTTCCCTAACAGGGGAGGGAGCGAGGAACGAGCGGGAGGGGTTCTTATCCGACGGGGCTTCTTCGGACAGTTTCACAAAGAAAGGAAGCTCGCGATGAACTGCCCCCAGTGCAAAGCCGCGAACCCCGACAGCAAAAAGTTCTGCGGCGAATGCGGCAGTGAACTCGCGAAGATGGAAGCGGCCCTCGTTCCCGGCGGCGACAGCGAACTCCCCTGCGCGAAGCACACGAAAGCCGTGACGCGGCTGCGGTGCGGGCGGTGCGAGTCGCCCATCTGCCCGAAATGCACGGTTTACACGCCTGCCGGAACACGCTGCCGTCCGTGTTCCAAGAACAAGATCGCTCTGCCGCCTGCCGGGGTACTGCACAGCGCGGCCTCGCTGGCCGCAAGCGCCGCGCCGGGCGTTGGTCGCCGCGTCTGGTATTTGGCCTTGTGGTACTTGATTTTGTCGTTTCTGCGCGGCCCATTTGACTAGTGACACACAGAAGGAGAAACTCATGTACAAAGCACTCAGCCCCGGCGCGGTCGGCGTGTCGGCGCCTAATTTGGACGCGGCATTGGCCGCCGCAAAGGCCGGCGGCTTCGGCGGCGTGGAGATCAACCCGTCGGAGATCGCAAGTTTAGTGGAAATGGAAGGGCGCAGCGACGTCACGGCCAAATTTGCCGAGGCGGGCATCAAGCCGGCGGCGTTCGGCCTGCCGGTGGAGTGGCGCGGCGGCGAAGACGCCTGGCGGGCGAGCCTGAATGACTTGCCGCGCCTGGTGGAAGCGGCGGCGGCCATCGGCGTGACCCGGACAATGACTTGGATCATGCCCTGCTCGGATGAGCGTCAGTTTGACGAAAACAAAGCATTCCACATCACGCGCTTTACGCCGGTCGCAAAGATTTTGGCTGATCACGGCCTGTCGCTCGGCTTGGAGTTTATCGGGCCGAAGACGCTGCGGGATACGCAGAAATACCCGTTCATTCACACGATGAAGGGAATGCTCGAAATAGGCCGGGAGATCGGCCCAAATGTCGGCCTGCTTCTCGACTGCTGGCACTGGTACACGTCCCACGGCACCCTAGAGCAGCTCCGAGCGCTGACGCCTGCCGAAGTCGTCGTCGTCCATGTCAACGACGGCCCCATCGGGGTCGCCATAGACGACCAGATGGACGGGGTTCGGGATTTGCCCGGCGCAACGGGGGTGATTGACATCGCGGGCTTCCTGCAAAGCCTCGCGGCCATCGGCTGCGACGCCCCGGTTATCCCGGAGCCGTTTGTAGATCTCAGCGGGCTGCCGTCGGATGCCGCCCGGCTGGAGCGTGTCGGCGCGGCGATGGACGACATCTGGCGCAAGGCAGGTCTCAGTTAAGAACTCGCCCCCCAGCCCCCAATGATGGGGGAGCAACACAGAGAAGCTGTTGCCTGCTTCTGCTCTGACTCCCCCCCATCATTAGGGGATGGGGGGCGTCTACGGGTTTGCAAGTTTCGTCCTGATTGGGTACAATAGTTCGCGTGATAGATATTCCCCAGCCCAGCTTGACCCTTGTGACCGGACGTGCGCTGTACCGGACCCGTGCGGGCGAGAAAGCGGACCCGCTTTCCCTGGTCGAAGCCGCCGTCGCCGGCGGCGTCAACATCGTCCAGCTCCGGGTTCGCCATTCCAGCGCCGACGATCTCGGCTTGTACGCCGTCGCTCTGCGCCTGCGCGAGATGACTGCCGGGCAGGCGCGTTTTATCGTCACCGGCGATCTAGAGCTGGCCGA